>NZ_BOQN01000125.1 GCF_018332695.1 Paractinoplanes toevensis | reverse complement strand
AACTACGACTACGGCTTCTACTGGACGCTCTACCAGGACGGGCGGATCGAGCTGGAGGTGAAGCTGACCGGCATCCTGTCCGCCTCCGGCATCTCGTCCGGGGCCGAGGCACCCCATGGGCGGAAGGTCTCCGAGCTCGTCCAGACCCCGATCCACCAGCACTACTTCGGCATCCGGCTGGACACCGCGATCGACGGTTCATTGAACCGGCTGGTCGAGGAGCACGCCGAGGCAGAGACCGACCCGGCGCTCAATCCCTACGGCAACGCGGTCCGCTACGTGCGCGAGCCGCTCGCCGTGGAGACCGGCATGCGCAACGACCCGAGCACCGCCCGGCACTGGCGGATCGAGAGCGCCGAGCGCACCAACCGGTACGGCGACCCGACCGCGTACCGGCTGGTCATCCCGAACACCACGCGCAGCTTCGGGCGGCCGGAGTCGGTGATGTCGCGCCGCGCGCCCTTCATCCACCAGCACGTCTGGGCCACCCCGTACGCCGAGGACGAGCAGTTCATCGGCGGCCAGTATCCGAACCACGCCGAGCCGGGTGAGGACGGCGTGCACGTCTGGCAACGGCAGGAGCGCTCGATCGACGGCGTGCCCCTGGTGGTCTGGCCGGTGCTCGGCGTGCACCACCTGCCCCGCCCGGAACAGTGGCCGGTCATGCCGGTGGAGGCGATCCACCTGGTGCTCGAACCGGACGGCTTCTTCGATCGCAACCCGGCCCTGGACATCCCCGACCCCGCCCGTTCCTAGCTCCCCTACTCAGCTCCCGAAAAGATCCGTTCACATTCGGGACACACGGCCGCGATGAGCGGCGGCGATAATTGGATCCAATCTCGATCGAATGAAATCCCAAATAGGCAGACTTTAATACACCCCCTGGAGTGCTCCCCATGGACATCGGCAACCAGGCAGTCTCCCGCCGCACACTGTTGCGCGGCGCTTCGATCCTCGGCATGGGTGCCGGCCTCACCGGTCTGCTCGCCGCCTGCGGCGTCGCCGCCGAGAAGGACGACGCCTCCGGCGGAACCACCCGCAGCGGGGGCACCCTGACCCTCGCCATCGACGGCACCAGCGCGATCAACGACCCCGCCTTCTACACCACCCTCGGCGACTGGATGGCCGTCGACTGCATCTGCCGCGGCCTGACCTTCATCTCCTTCGAGACCAACGAGCCCGCCGCCGACCTGGCCGAGAGCTGGACCGTCTCCGACGACCAGCTCACCTACACCTTCAAGCTGCGCCAGGGCGTCACCTTCCACGACGGCACCACGTTCACCTCGGCCGACGTGCTGGCCAGCCTCAACCGGCAGTTCGACGACAAGGACAAGACCCTGCCCGAGGGGTCGTCCCGGCCGTTGAAGGGGATCGGTGACAACCTGACCTCGATCACCGCACCGGACGCGAACACCGTGGTGATGGTGCTCAAGAAGCCGGACCGCACGCTGCTCGGCCGGCTCTCCGACATCGGCGGCCGGATCATCTCCAAGGCCGCCCTGACCAAGTACGGCGCCGACATCGGCAAGAACCTGGTCGGCACCGGCCCGTTCAAGTTCGCCTCGGCCACCTCCGGGCAGAGCGTCACGCTGGAGGCGTTCGACGGCTTCCACAAGGGCAAGCCGCCCATCGACCGGCTGGTGCTCCAGCAGGTCACCGACCCGTCGACGATCGTCAGCTCGCTGCTGTCCGGCGACATCTCGGCCACCCAGTTCACCCCGTACTCGGCCCTGGACCAGCTCAAGGGCGACAAGTCGGTGACCGTCTACGACACCCCGAAGAGCTTCGACGCGTTCCTGATGATGGACGTCCGCCGGATCACCGACCTGAACGTGCGCAAGGCGATCAACCTGGCCATCGACCGGCAGGCGCTGATCACCCAGGCGTTCTTCGGCGCCGCGGTGCTGCCCGATGGCTACACCATCCCGCCGAACCAGGACGCGTACGACGCGACCCTGGCCGACCTCTCCAAGACCGACGTGGCCGAGGCCAAGCGCCTGATCGCGGCGGCCGGCGCGACCGGGCGCACCGTACGGCTGATGGCCGCCAGCGACAGCTGGCACCCGAAGGCCGCGCAGCTCATCGCGCAGAACCTGACCGACATCGGGCTCAAGGTGGAGACCGACTCGGTGGACCCGGCCACCTACTTCAACCGGTTGCTCAGCCCGGACGACAAATTCCACGACCTGATGATCTGGGAGCGCAACGGCTACTACCCGGACGCCGACGACATGATCGGCTCCCTGGCCAAGCCGTCCGGCGTCTACGGCGACTTCATCTCCGGCTTCACCACCCTGGACGGCTCCGCGGCGTACGCCGACATGCTGTTCGAGGCGAAGAACATCGCCGACGCCACCGCCCGCAAGGCCCGGTACAGCGAGATCGCCCGCGAATGGGCCGACAAGTACATGACCCTCTCGATGCTGGTCTGCGCCTCCAACCCGGTGGTCAGCGGCGCGAAGGTGAAGAACATGAACTGGAAGGCACTCGGTAACCACCGCTGCTACATGGAAACCGCGAGTGTCTGAACTGACCACCACGTCCGGCCTCCGCACCGCGTTCGCGGCGCGGAGGCTCGGGCGCGACCCGATCGCGGTGGTGTCGTGGCTGGTGGTCGCGCTCTTCGTGCTCACCGCACTGATCGGGCCGCTGCTGGTCTCGGCCGACCCGACCCGCAACACCGCCGACGCGTTGCTGCCGCTCGGCGCGGCCGGTCACCCGCTCGGCACCGACGATCTCGGCCGTGACGAGCTGGCCCGGATGGTGCACGGCGCCCGGCCGCTGCTGCTGGTCGCCTTTCTTTCCACCGCGCTCGCCGCGGTGCTCGGGATCGGGGTCGGGATGATCGCCGGGTACGCCGGCGGCAAGGTCGAATGGGTGCTCATGCGCCTGATGGACCTGGCGCTGGCGTTCCCGTCGATGTTGCTGATCATCCTGATCGTCTCGGCCTGGAACCCCGGCGTCGGCAGCCTGGTGGTCGGCATCGGCACCGCGCTCGCGCCCGGTCTGGGCCGGCTCGCCCGCGCCCTGGCCGCCCGCGAGGCCGGCCGCGACTACGTGCTCGCCGCCCGGCTCGGCGGCACCCGCGCGCCCCGCATCCTCGTGCAGGAGGTGCTGCCGAACATGGCCGGGCCGATGCTCGCCCAGGTGGTGATGACGCTGTCGGTCGCCGCCGGGTTCGCCGCCGGCCTGTCCTACCTCGGGCTGGGCATCCAGCCTCCGACACCGGACTGGGGATACATGGTGCAGGCCGGCCAGGAGTTCCTCTACACCGCGCCGCGGCTGGTCGTGCTGCCCGCGGCGGCCACCCTGATCTTCGTGGTGGCCTGCAACTTCATCGGCGACGACCTGCGCGACGCCCTCGACCCCCGGGGGGACCGATGAGGCTGGTCCTCAAGCGCCTGGCCGCCGTGCCGGTCGTACTGCTGGTGCTGAGCACCATGGTCTTCGCCGCCATCCGGCTGCTCCCCGGCTCGCCGGCCACCGGCCTGGCCGCGGGTGGCGCCTCCGGGCAGGCCACCGCCGCCGACATCACCGCCGACACCGAGAAGATCAACGCCGCCCTCGGCCTGGACAAGTCGCTGCTCTCGCAATACGGCAGCTTCCTGAACGACATCGTCCACCTCGACCTCGGCAGCTCCTTCTACGGCGGCAACGACATCACCGGCCTGCTCGGCGACACGCTGCCGGCCACCATCGAGCTGACCGTGGCGGCGATGCTGATCGCCGTACTGATCGGCATGTTCACCGGCGTCCTGGCCGCGCTGCGCCGGGGCACCTGGATCGACACCGCCACCCGCACGATCGGCACGGTCAGCTTCTCGCTGCCGTGGTTCGCGCTCGGCGTACTCGGCATCGTGGTCTTCGGGGTCTGGTTGCGCTGGCTGCCGGTCATCGGGCGGCTGCCGAACGCGCTCGATTACCACCCACTGACCAACTTCGTCCTGCTCGACGCGATCCTGCAGGACCGGCCCGAGCTGATCTGGCCCTGGCTCGAGCACCTGATCCTGCCGGCCACCACCCTGGCGCTGTCGATGGCCGGCTTCATCACCCGGATCGTCCGGGCCTCGGTGCTGGAGGTGCTCGGCGACGACTTCGTGCGCACCGCCCGGATGAAGGGCCTCTCCCCTTCGGCGATCCTGCGCCGGCACGTGCTGCGCAACTCGTCGCTGCCGATCGTCACGGTGCTCGGCCTGCAGTTCGGCTCGCTGCTCGGCGGCTCGGTGATCACCGAGACCGTCTTCTCCTATCCCGGCGTCGGCAACCTGCTGGTCAACGGGATCCTGCAGCGCGACTACCCGATCGTGCAGGGTGCCGCGCTCGCCATCGCTCTGCTGTTCACCCTGGTCAACGTCTTCGTGGACCTGCTCTACCTGGCGCTCGACCCGCGTCTGAGGAAGGCCTGACATGCACATCGTCCTCGTCCACGGCGCCGGCGGAACCCCCACCACCTGGTCGGAACTGGTCCCGCTGCTGGGCGGCCGGGAACACAGCCTGATCACCAACCCGATGACCTCGCTGACCGACGACGTGGCACACACCCTCGGCGTGGTCTCGTCCCTGAACGAGCCGGTGCTGCTCGTCGGCCACTCCTACGGCGGCGCGGTGATCACCAACGCGGGTCGATCCGACCTGGTCAAGGGGCTGGTCTACGTCGCGGCGTTCGCCCCCGACGAGGGCGAGACGGTCAACGGCATCGTGGAGCGCTACCCACCGGCCGAGGTCTCCAAATACATGCGTCGTGGCCCGAACGGCGAATGGGCCTCCGAGCACACCGACGAGTACTGGGCCGAGATCGGCTGGGACGTGCCGGTCGACCAGCGCGCCATCTGGGACGCCGAGTCCCGGCCGAGCGACAACCGCATCTTCAGCGAACCGACCGGCGTGCCCGCCTGGCGCACCAAACCCTCCTGGTACCTGGTCGCCGCCGAGGACAGGACGCTGCCCACGGTGATCCAGCGGGACATGGCGGCCCGGGCCGGCGCGATCACCAGCGAGGTGCCGGGCAGCCACTTCACCCCACGGGTACGCCCGGCCGACGTGCTCACGGTGATCGAGCAGGCGCTGGGCGAACTATGACCGAGACCCTGCTGGAGATCCGCGGGCTGACCGTCGAGTTCGACGTGCCCGCCGGGCGGCTGCCCGCGGTCGCCGGTGTCGACCTCAGCCTGCGCCGCGGCGAGATCCTGGCCCTGGTCGGCGAGTCCGGCTCGGGCAAGTCCGCGCTGTCGATGAGCCTGGTCGGGCTCAACCGCGGGCCCCACGCGCACATCGGCGGCGAGGTGCTCTTCGGCGGCCACGACCTGGTCGCCGCGGGCGAGAAGGAGCTGCGCTCGGTGCGCGGCAAGGACATCGCGGTGGTCTTCCAGGACGCGCTCGCCGCGCTCAACCCCACGCAACGGGTCGGCGACCAGGTCGCCGAGATGATCCGTACGCATCGGAAGATCCCGAAAAAGCAGGCCCGGGAGCGGGCCGCGGGGTTGCTCGGCGAGGTCGGCATCGGCAACCCGGCCCAGGCCGCGCGGGCCTACCCGCACCAACTCTCCGGCGGCATGCGGCAGCGCGTGATGATCGCGATCGGGCTGGCCAACGACCCGGCCGTGCTGATCGCCGACGAACCCACCACCGCGCTCGACGTGACCATCCAGTCGCAGGTGCTGCGGCTGCTCAAGCGGCTGCAGGCCGACCACGGCACGGCGATCGTGCTGATCACCCACGATCTCGGGGTGGTCGCCGAGGTCGCCGACCGGGTCGCCGTCATGTACGCCGGCCGGATCGTCGAGAGCGGCACCCGCGACGAGGTGCTCTTCCACCCGCAACACCCGTACACCATGGGTCTGCTCAATTCGGTCCCCCGGGTCGACGGCCCGGCCGTCGCGCGGCTTCCGGCCATCGCCGGAAGCCCGCTCACCGGCGTGGCCCGCCCGCCGGGCTGCGCCTTCGCCCCACGCTGCGCGTTCGCTCACGCTGCCTGCGGCGACGCGATCCCCCCATTGATGCAGCGGTACGGCGGCAGCGCGCACCTCGATCGATGCGTCCTCGACCGCTCGCGGGACGCCTTGGAGGTGACGGCGTGAAGCCGACCCCGCTGATCGAGCTGGAGAAGCTGCGGGTCGAGTTCGGCGGCTCGGCCGGGCGCCGGGTCCGCGCGGTCCGCGACGTCGACCTGACCATCTACGAGGGCGAGACGCTGGGCCTGGTGGGCGAGTCCGGCTGCGGCAAGTCGACGCTCGGCCGGGCCACCGTCCGGGTCACCGAGCCGACCGGCGGCCGCATCCGCTACCGCGGCGCGGACATCACCACCATGCGCGGGACGCTGTTCCGCAGCACCCGGGCCGACCTGCAGATGGTGTTCCAGGACCCGTTCGGCTCGCTCAACCCGCGCCGGAAGATCGCCGACATCGTCGCCGAGCCGCTGCTGCGGGCCCGCGGTTTTTCGGCGTCCGCCGCCCGCGAGGTCGTCGACGACCTGCTCGACCAGGTCGGGCTCGGCCGGGAGGCGGGTGGCCGGCGACCGCACGAGTTCTCCGGCGGCCAGCGGCAGCGCATCGGCATCGCCCGCGCGCTCGCCCCGTCGCCGCGCTTCGTGGTCGCCGACGAGCCGGTCTCCGCGCTCGACGTGTCCATCCAGGCCCAGGTGATCAACCTACTCTCCGACCTCATCCGCGACCGCGGCCTGACCATGCTGTTCATCTCGCACGACCTGGGCGTGGTCAAGCACATCGCGGACCGGATCGCGGTCATGTACCTGGGCGAGATCATCGAGATCGCCGCCCGCGATGACTTCTTCGCCGGTCCCGCCCACCCGTACGGCGAGGCGCTGCTCTCCAGCGTCCCGACCCTGTCTTTTTCTCCTTCGCGCGAGCGGATCGAGCTCTCCGGGGAACTACCCGACCCCGCCGACCCGCCGCCGGGCTGCACGTTTCACACCCGATGCCGGTACGTGGTGGACAAATGCCGCACCGAAGCACCTTTGTTGCGCACAGTGGCCGACGGTCGGCAGGTCCGCTGTCACCTGCCGCTGATTCCCCTGAAAGGCTCCGAATGATCATCGACGCGTACAACACCACCCAGGACGTCCGGGGCCGCTCGGACTACCTCACCGGGGCCCGGCCCGGGCAGGCGCCGCCGCCCTACACGCCGTTCGACCCGAAACGGATCCTGGACCGGATGGACGCCGCCGGGGTGGACATGGCGATGGTCTGCTCGCTCGCCCAGCGCATCGAGAACGACTTCATCGCCGGCCTGGTCAAGGCGCACCCCGACCGGCTGTTCGGCTTCGGCCAGGTGATGCCGCAGGCCGACGACGCCCTCGACGAGATCACCCGGATGCGCGACCTCGGGCTGTCCGGCCTCAAGCTGCACCCGTCGCTGCACGGCTACCACGTCGCCGACCACGGCCTGCTCGACCCGGTCTTCGCCCGCTGCGCCGAACTCGGCCTGCCCGTGCTCATCAACGCGCTCGACGACGCATTTTGCGCACCACTGGCGATCGAGGAGATCGCCAAGGGCTTCCCCGAGGTGCCGACGATCATCGCGCACATGGGTGCGGTCTGGAACGTGCCCGAGGCGATCATCGTGGCCGAGCGCAACCCGCACATCTACCTGGAGACCTCGGCCACGCTGATGAGCGACGTGAAACGGGCGTACGCCCGGCTCGGCCCGTCGCAGATCCTGCTCGGCAGCGAATGGCCGGGCTCCGACTTCGACCTGGAACGCATGAAGATCGCCAAGGCCGTTCCCGACGAGGCCGACCGGGCCCTGGTCGAGGGCGGCAACATGGCCCGGCTCCTGGGGCTGCCCGCATGAGCATCGAGCCGGTCGCGGCCACCATGCCGGCCGCTGACCTCCAGCTGCTGCGCCGGGCCGAGGAGCTGCTCGGCCGGGTGTTCCTGGCCGGGCGGCACGAGGTGGCCACCGCGCTGCGGGCCACGGACGGGTCGGTGCACCTCGGCGTACACGTCGAAGGCTCCTGCCGGCGCAGCTCGATCTGCGCCGAGGGGGTTGCTCTCGGGGCCGCCCGCGCCGCGGGCGTCGCCCTCGGCCAGGTGGCCAGCGTGGTGTCCGTGCAGATCAAACCGGCCGACCGGTTCCGGATCATCGCGCCGTGCGGGGTGTGCCGGGAACTGATCAGCGACTACAGCCCGGCCGCGACGGTCTGGCTGACCGTGCCCGACACCGACGAGGTGATCGCGGTTCCCGCTCTCGACCTGCTGCCGTCGAAATCGCGGCGGGTCTGGTGACCTTTCCCTTGGAGGCTTCGATGGAGAATCTCGGTGGCGACGGCCGGCCGGTGCGCTGGGACGAGCTGACCTGGCCGGAGGCCCGCGACACGGTCGCCAGCGCCGACACGGTGATCATCCCGGTCGGCGCGGTCGAACAACACGGCCCGCACCTCCCGCTCAACGTGGACACCGTGATCTGCCAGGCCGTCGCCGACCAGGTCTCGGCGCTCACCGGCATCCCGGTGATCCCGCCGATCACCTACGGCGTGTCCGGCTCGCACGGCGACTTCGCCGGCACCATCGCGCTGCGCCCGGAAACGCTGATCGCCACCATGGAGGACGTGCTCGACTCGCTGCACGCCTCCGGTGTACGGCAGTTCGTGCTGCTCAACGGCCACATCTGGAACAACGGAGCGCTCGACGTCTCGGCCGAGAAGCTGCGGGTGCGCCACAAGGATTCGCGCATCCGGGCGATCGGCTACGTCACCATGTACCCCGGCCCCGAGGTCAACGGCCGGGTCCAGTTCGGCCGCGGCCTGATGCACGCCAACTTCTTCGAGACCTCGGTGATGCTGCACCTGCGCCCCGACCTGGTCCGGATGGACCGGGCCACCTCGCACATCGACGTCGACTCGTTCTGGGACTACCGGATGGACCAGGTCAGCGAGACCGGCGTGTGGGGCCGCGACGTGGCCCAGGCGAACGCCGAGCACGGCAGATCCGAGTTCGAACGCTGCGTGCAAACCACCGCCCGGGCCGTCGCCGCCGCCGCCCGCGAGCCCTGGCCGTCCTCCGCCCACCGCCCGAACTAGAAAGGACCTCCCCTCGTGGAGATCTTCGACATCACCCTCCCGATCCATCCCGAGATGCTGCACTGGGGCCGCAAGCCGGAGGTCGAGATCGTCGAGTCCCTGGCCAACGGCGACGCCTCCAACGTCACCCGCTGGCGGCTGGGCGCCCACACCGGCACCCACGTGGACGCACCGGCCCACTTCGTCGACGGCGCCACCCCCGTCGACAAACTCGACCTGCACTCGCTGGTCGGCCCGGCGCTGGTCGCCGACCTCACCGCGGTGACCGGCGACATCACCGTCGCCGACCTGGCGGCGGCCGGGGTGGCCGGGCAACGACGGGTGCTGCTCAAGACGAGCAACTCGGCCGGCCCGCTGAAGGAGCCCGATCGGGCGCCGACCTGGGTGGGCCTCTCCCCCGACGCCGCGCGGTGGCTGATCGACCAGGGCGTGGAGTTGATCGGCATCGATTACCTGACCATCGAGAGCCACACCCGCACCGAGACGTGGGATGCTCACCACGTGCTGCTGGGTGCTGGTCTGATCATCCTGGAGAACGCCGACCTGGACGCGGTGCCGCCCGGCCCCTACGAGCTGGTCTGCCTACCGGCCAAACTGGTCGACGCGGACGGCTCGTTCGCCCGAGCCATCCTGATCGAGCGAGACGCCTGATGGCCGTAGCGGTAGCGGCCCCCCACCCGGCCGCCATCGAGGCGGCCCGCACGGTGGTAGCGGCCGGCGGCAACGCCTTCGACGCGGCCCTGGCCGCCGCCGCAGCCCTGACCGTCGCCTACCCACACCAGTGCTCAGTCGGCGGCGACCTGGTAGCCATAGTCCGCCCCGCCCCGGCTTCGGCGGGCTCGGCCGGCGGGGCGGTAGCGGTGCTCTCCATCGGGGCCGCCGCTGCGAACGTCGATGTGACTGGGTTGCGGGCCGCCGGGCCGCGGATGCCGTTCGCCGGGCCGCAGACCGTCACCGTGCCCGGTGTCGTCGCAGGCTGGGCGGCGATCGCGGAGCTGGGCGCCCGGCTTCCGCTCGCCGCGTTGCTCGCACCGGCCCGCGCCCTCGCCGCCGACGGCGTGCCGGTCAGTCCCGGCCTGCACCGGGCGATCCTGGGCCGGCTCGACGGCATTCGAGCCGACCCGGGCCTGCGCGGACTGCTCCTGGACGACGCCGGCCAACCGCGCGACACCCTGGCGCAGCCACGGCTCGCCGCCACCCTCGACGCGATCGCCACCAACTGGCGGTCCTTCTATCGCGGCCACCTCGGCCACCGGTTGGTCGCCGGCCTGAACGCCTTCGGCAGCCCCTTGTCGGTCGCCGACTTCGCCGCCCACCGCGCCGAGGTCACCACGCCGCTCAGCGTCGTCGCCGTCGCTGATACCCGGGTCGCGGCTGGTACCAGGATCGCCACTGACACCGAGCCCGCCGCTGGTACCGGCACCTTCGCTCGTATCGGCACCGCAGCTGGTACCGGCACCGGAACCGGTGGCGTGACCTGGTTGGCCGCTCCGCCGCCGGTGCAGGGGGCGACGTTCCTCGGCATCGCCGGGTCGGGCGACCTGCTCACCGACGCCCGGCGTGCGCAGTTCGCCCGCGACGCGCTGCTCGGCGACCCGCGCACCGGGCCGGTCGACCTGGACGGGCTGATGTTGCGCAGGCCGGTCTCGGCCGGTGTCGACGCCGACGGGCCGAAACCGGCCGGGGACACCGTGGCCGTCACCGCCGTGGACGACGACGGCACGGCGGTCACGCTGATCCAGAGCGTCTTCCAGAGCTTCGGATCCGGGATCCTCGAACCGGATACCGGCATCGTGCTGCACAACCGAGGTTCGTCGTTCAGCCTCGACCCGGACCATCCGGGACGCCTGGCCGGTGGAGTCCGGCCGCCGCACACCCTCTGCCCGACCCTGGCCGTCGGCGGAGACACCGTGCTGGCGCTGGGCTGCCAGGGTGGACGATCCCAGCCGTGGATCCTCGCCCAGGTCGCGGCGGACGCGTTCGGCACCGCGGATCCGGCCGGGGTGCTGGCCCGGCCACGTTGGATCATCGGCGCGCGGGAGATCGACCGCGAGGCACCGACCCTGCTCCTGGAGCCGGGGACACCAGATGCGGCGAGGCTCGCGGAAATCGGGCGTGGGCTCGGGCTGGCGGTGGAGTACACCGCCGGGCCACACGACGACGCCGGGCACGTGCAGATGGCGCGGCTCAGCGCTGGGGTGCTGACCGCAGCCAGTGATCCCCGCGCCGACGGCCTGGCCGCCGTCCTCCCATGAGGGAGCGCTTCGGGCACCACCCCGTGCAGCGGAATTCGTGGCACCTCCGCCGCCGGCGATGCCCCCCCACCTCCCGGATAGTGGTCCCCCGTCTCGGATCCCGGGCCTGACTCCCGCATCGTGGCGCAGGTCCCGCCTTATGGACAACGCGTCCACATCATGAGCCGGCCCCGCCCGACGAAAACGACATGCCGCTTATTTCCGTCCCCTCAGTTCCCGATTCCGCCCGACCTCGTCGAGTTCCTGTGCGGACCGAGCAGCAAGTCCGCAAGATCTGGGCCGGGGCGGCGGAAACGGGCTTGGCGCACATCAAGCAGCAGCAAGACCCACGGCCACGCTGAGCTGAGCTGAGCCGGGTGGGCCGGGCCGGGCCGGGTGAGCCAGGCCGGGTGAGCCGAGCTGGGTGAGCCGAGCTGGGTGGGCCAGGCCGGGTGAGCCAGGCCGGGTGAGCCGAGCTGGGTGAGCCGGGCCGGGTCGGGTGGGCCGGGCGGTCTCGGCTGGGCCGGGCGGTCTGGGCTGGGCTGGGCTGGGCTGGGCTGGGCTGGGCTGGGCTGGGCTGAAGAGCATCGGGGTCGGGCGGCGGAAGGGGCGCGACCCTCACGAAGAGCCGGCTGACATTCCCGGCCGTCCTATGTGACGGCATCCCGGTGAGGGTGGATCCTCCCTTGCGAACTAGTTTGATCTTGAAGGAGAGTGGATGTGGACCTTGCTCAGGCGGCGTTGTTGGTGGTCGCGGGATTGGCGGCGGGGACGGTCAACGCGATCGCCGGCGGTGGCTCGTTGATCACTTTTCCGGGGATGCTGGCGATCGGTCTGCCGTCGGTGGCGGCGAACGTCAGCAACGCTTTGTCGGTGGCGCCCGGCTATGCCTCCAGCGTCGTCGGCAGCCGGGCCGATCTGGTCGGGCAGGGGCGGCGGATCCTTCGGGTGCTGCCGACCGCGGTGATCGGCGCGCTGTGCGGGTGCGGGCTGCTGCTGCACACGCCGCGGAGGGTGTTCGACCTGGTGGTGCCGTTCCTGGTGATGGGTGCGGCGTTGACGCTGGCGTTCCAGGCCCGGCTGCGCGGGCTGGTCGGGCACCCTCAGGAGGTGTCGCCTCGGCGGGCGACGATCATGTTGCACCTCGCGGTGTTCCTCTGCGCCCTCTACGGCGGGTACTTCAACGCCGCGCTCGGCGTGCTGCTGGTGGCCGGGCTCGCCCTGGTGCTCGACGAGACCCTGGCCCGGGTCAGCGCCCTGAAGAACCTGCTCTCCGCGGTGATCGGACTGGTCACGCTCGCGGTCTACGGCATCTTCGGCCCGGTGAACTGGGCGGTCGTAGCGGTCGTAGCACCCGCCACGGTGGCCGGCGGCTACCTCGGCGCACGGGTGGCACGACGGCTGCCGGCCCGAGTCCTGCGCGCAGTGATCGTGACATTCGGCCTGACCGTCGGTGCCTACCTCCTGGTCCGAGCACTCCTCGCCGCCACCTGAACCGGCACGGACCGCCACGGCACGGCGCAGGCCACCGCGGCACCGGCGCAAGACGTCAGGACTCGGCAAGACCACCGCGGCTCGGCGCAAAAACCGCAGCTCGGCGCGGACCACCGCAGCTCGGCGCGGACCACCGCAGCTCGGCGCGGACCACCGCAGCTCGGCGCGGACCACCGGTGGTGGGTGGCGGGTCAGGGGTGGAAGCGGGTGGCCAGCTCGGCGGTCAGGGCCGGCCACGCTATCGGGTCGTGGCCTGGGATCACCGGGTAGCCGCGGCGAGCGGCGATCTCCTTCAGTCGGCGGATCGGGGGCACCGTCTGTTCCGCGGTCACGCCGATGAAGGCGCCGATCGCCCGCTCGTGGGTGATGTTCTCGGTCAGGTCGGCCGCGTCGCAGGCGAAAACGTAACCGCCGCCGCCGGCCGCCGGGTCCAGGTCGACCACGAAGCTCTGGTGGCCTGGGGTGTGGCCGGCGGTGAGCAGTGCCGTCACGCCGGGGGCGATCTCGACGTCGCCGTCGGCCTGGCGCCAGTCGATGCGTGGGTCGTCGTAGTCGATGCGGGCCATCGAGTGTGCTTCCGGCTCCGGGTGGTTGCTCAGCCCGTACGCAAGCTCGGTCCTTTGAATGTGAACCGGCACCCGGCCGGCGAAGTGCTTGAGACCGCCCGCGTGGTCGACGTGCAGGTGGCTGAGCGCGACCGCGGTCACGTCGGCGAGGTCGACGCCGACCGCGGCCAGGGCCTCTTCCAGGGGTTCGCCCGGTCCGGGCAGCTCCGGCTGGTAGTTCGGGCTGGGGTAGAAGCGGCGGCGCAGGGCCGGGTCGCGCAGCAGCGCGGTGTTGAAGCCGGTGTCGAGCAGCAGCCAGCCGTCGGCGGTCTCCAGCAGCAGGCCGGGCACGGGTTCGCGGACCCGTTCGGTGCGGGAGGCGCCGTGCACCGACACGGACTTGGGCAGGTCCTCCCAACCCAGGGTGAGTGCGATGATCCGCCGGACGCCCATGTCTTTCCCCATCTCAGATCTCGTCGTGGTGCAGGCGCCAGGGCGGCCCGGCGGTGGCCCGCTCGGTGCCGGGCCGGCGCAGTACCGCGATCAGCAGCAGTGTGGCGGCCGCGGCGTTGCCGCCCAGCGTCGTCCCGCCGTGGGCGTGCTCGGGTCGCAGCAGTGGATGGGCCAGGAGCATCACCGCGGCCATCAGGGCGGCCATCCGCCAGGCGTGCGGATCGGGCTTGTGCCATAGCCGCCCGGCACAGGGTAGGCAGAGCGCGGCCATGCCGGCCGCGAAGGCGGCGGGGATCAGGCTGCCGTGGGCGGCGGAGGTGTGGACCATGGCGAGGTGGGTGAGGACGCAGAGAACGGTGATCACCGAACCGAGCCGCCCCCACCAGCGGCCGCTGCCCACCACCCTCGCCACCCGCTTCCTATCGCCTGACAGAAATTAGAGCCGTGGCACATTTCAGCACCGTAACGGACGTCTTAATCTTCAAACGGGTGCAAACTGAACGAGCAGGCGTACGGGCCAGTCCGGCCGTCTGCACCGGGGGTCGAGCATGCACCAGCGGAACGAACTGCTGACCCGACCAGACCCCGTCCCGGCCGGCTCGGACGCTGTGCTCGCCCTGATGTCCGAGGCCTACGTCGCGGTCACCGTCGACGGCCGGATCGTGGAGTGGAACCCCGCGGCGGAGGCGACCTTCGGCTGGAGCCGGCGGCAGGCGTACGGGAGCGACATCGCCCAGCTGATCGTGCCCCACCGGCATCGGGCCGTCTACCGCGCCGGGTTGCGGCGGCTGGCCGACGGCGACCCGGGCAGGCTCCTCAAACGCCGGCTGCAACTGATCGCCACCCACCGGGACGGGCACGAGTTGCCGGTCGAGACCACGCTCACCATCACCGATCGGGTCGTCCACGCGCTCGCGCACGACATGTCCGCGACCCTGCGCGGCAGCCGGTTCACCATGGTCGAGGCGGCCGTCTCGCGCGGCCTGGCCGAGGCCCCGACCAGCAG
Source organism: Paractinoplanes toevensis (assembly GCF_018332695.1). Classification (GTDB taxonomy): domain Bacteria; phylum Actinomycetota; class Actinomycetes; order Mycobacteriales; family Micromonosporaceae; genus Actinoplanes; species Actinoplanes toevensis. Next base: position 23,323 of record NZ_BOQN01000125.1, on the reverse strand, counting down.
CAACGCCGCCGCCCGGGTGGTCGAGGCGCTCGGCGTCCGGATGGGCTGGCCGGTCTCCGAGCTGTGGTTGATCGAGGAGCAGCGGCAGGTCCTGACGTGCGCGGCCCGGCACAACCGGGCCGGCCGCGACCTGTCCGACTTCGCCATTACCGAGCTGGAGCCGGGCGTCGGCATGCCCGGCGCGGTCTACCGGAACGGCCGGGTCCGCTGGATCTCCGACCTCGGCGCCGACCCGTCGCCACGCAGCCGGGCCGCCGCCCGGATCGGCCTGCGGGTCGCCGTCGGGGTGCCGATCCGCACCGGCTCGCAGGTGCTGGGCGCGCTCTGCGTCTACGGCGATCGGGCCGAGGAGCCCGAGGACATCCTGATCGGCCTGCTCTGCGGGCTGGCCGCCCACGTCGGGCAGTACCTTCAGCGGCGCCGCGCCGAGGAGCTGGCGATCGACCTGGCGCGCACCAAGGACGAGTTCCTCGCCCTGGTCACGCATGAGCTGCGCAATCCGCTCGCCGTCATCCTGGGAACGGTGGCCCAGTTCGACGAGGAGGATCTCGGCCCCGCCGAGCAGGCCCGGAACCTGCGCACCATCGGCAACTGCGCGGAACGGCTCAGCGTCATGGCCGACGACCTGCTCGACCTGGCCCGCCTCGAGTCCGGCAGCCTGACCATCCAGATGGCGCCGCTCGACCTGGCCGACCTGCTCACCGAGAGCATCGCGAACACCAAACCCACGACCGAGGCCAAGAATCTCACCGTACGGGCGGAGCTGCCGGCCCGGCTACCGGTGCGCGGCGACTCGGACCGGCTCCGGCAGGTGGCCGACAACCTGCTCAACAACGCGGTGAAATACACGCCCGTGGGCGGCACGGTCACGGTCAGCGCGGCTCCGGACCCGGCCGATCCGAGCTGGGTGACCTGGACGGTGGCGGACAACGGCATCGGCATCCCGGTCGAGGAGCGGCCCCGGCTGTTCCGCCGCTTCTACCGGGCGTCGACGGCGGTGGCGGCCCGGATCCCCGGCACCGGCCTGGGCCTGGTAATCACCCGAACCATCCTGGAACGGCACCGCGGCACGATCGCCGTCGCGGACACCACTGGCCCCGGCACGACCTTCGTGATCCGCCTCCCCCGAGAGCCGATGATCCTCAGCCGATAGTCGGTGATCATCGTTTCGGCCAAAACGGGCGTATGGTTCGGTCCACCAACCCGCTTCAGGGAGGTTCGATCATGTCCAAGGACTCGACGACCAAGGCGAACGTCAAGAAAAAGGGTAAGTCGATCAAGGAGAAGCAGACGGCGAAACGCCTGAAGCGCGACGAGAAGAACGGCCACTCCTCGAGCATCCCGCCCACCGGGCACTGAGCACCCGCCGGCCTGCGTCCGGCACTGCCGCCCTGGTGGCGATCAGTCCCGGTCGCGGAGCCGACTCTCCAGCAGCGCGGAAAGCTCCTGCGCAAGCGCACCCAGGCTCTCCCCGCGGTACACACCGGCCAGTTCGTCCAGCAGCCGGGCCGTGACGGCGGCCTGAGCCGCCGTCAGCGTCAGCGTTCGGGCTGTGAGCCGGTCACCCTCGACGAGCTGTTCCCGCAACCGTCCGGTGTAGTCATCGCGGTTGAGCGGGTTGCCGGACCGATCCCGCACGGTCGCGGTCGGCCGGGCCGGGATGTCGTCGGCGGCCGGGGCCTCGCTGAACCGGGCGTGTTCCGGGCAGTAGTCGGTCTGCCGGATCGGGTCGGACGTCCAACCGACAGCGTGATCACGAGCCCAGGACCGGGCGTCGGTGTCACTGCGCCACGCCTCGATGGCCGGCGGCTCCAGCTGGATCGGGCAACCCGCGACGTCACAACTGAGCACGACCCGCCGCAGCGTGCCTCCCCTGGACAAGTGGATGCTCACTACGGCCCGCTTCCAAGGTCATCTCGCCGTGCGACCCGAGTCATCCGTCGGCACGGACCGGTCATCGCACGGCGTCGATGCTACCGCCCGGCCTGCCGGAAATCGCTGCGGATTCAGCGCCGGCCCGCCCGGTCGTACAGGGTTCGGGCGGCCGCGCCCAGGCGGGTGGCGTAGGAGCGTTCCTCGGCGCCGCCGGCCAGGTCGCTGCCGGTGGTGGTGACGCCGACTACGGTGCCGCGACCGGTTGCCGGGTCGAACGCGGCGAAGTGCGGGCCGCCGCTCGCGCCGTGGGCCATCTCGCACGGCATGCCGTAGAGCAGCGGCGCCTGGGGACCGGACCGGACCGGGCCGGCGCAGTGCACCATCCGGGCGCCCAGCCACCGGGTTCCGGACTGCACGTGCGGGTAGCCGAACGCGTGGACGAACTCACCGGTCGCCGGTGCGCGGAACGCGATCCGCTGGGCGCCGACCGCATCGGCCAAGCGCCTGCCGTCGGCCCGCCGTGGGTTCACCGTGGCCACCGCGGCGTCGAAGCCGGCCACCGCCACGTCCGCGGAGTCGGTGCCGGTGTCCCACGGCGCGGAGGTGAACATCGTCCGGATGCTGAAGCCGCCGTACGGCTTGGTCCCGTTGCGGTAGCCCGGAACGAAGTAGACGTTGTGATTCCAGGTGTCCGGGTCGGCGGGATCGCCGGTGCCGCGGAAGCAGTGCGCGGCGGTCACGATCGTGCTCCGGTTGGCCGCCTCCACCGACGTCGCGCTGCAACTGCCGTCGTAGCCGTCGCTGAACGTGAAGAACAGCCGCCCGACGGTGGCGGCCACCTCGGTGCCGTGCGTCCAGACCGAGCCGGTGTCAGGCACCCGCGCGGGCAGCACGACGTGGTCGTCCGGCGTGTGGTCGTCCGGCGGGATCGGCGTGATCTCCGGGACCAGGGCGCCGGCCAGCCGCATCCGGTCCGGCGTCCAGTACACGTCGACGGCCTTGCGCTGCGCGGCCGTCACCGAGTCCTCCCGGGTCGTGACTCCACTCGGCGCGGGGCCCGCGGTCGCGGCGCCGGCCACCCCGGCGAGGGGTAGGGCGACCGCGACCACCAGCAGGAAACGAATTCTGATCATCTCGCCACGATGGACGATGGATGTAGGGATCCGGTCAGGATCCTGTTCTGACCCTGCTGGATCAGCGCCGACGCTTCCTGGTGCTGCCCGCCTGCCCGCCCATCTTCCGGATCAACGAATCTCGAATCTGTGCTGCCCGCTGAGTATTCGGGTGCGGAGCGCCGAGCAGTTCACGGAGGCCTTTCCATGCGTGATCAGCCAAACGACGAGCAGGCAGGATCCGGCCGAGATTCAAATGAACCACCGCGAGATTCAAGCAGGTCATCAACGTTTCCGGGTGGCCCTCACCTAGAACTCGCTGTCGTTGCTCCAATACCTTCTGCTGGAGCGTCAACGCCTCCTGATGCCGCCCCACCGATCCAAGGTTCGACGCGATGTTGTTCGCCGACGTCAGCGAGCTCGGATGATCCTCGCCCAAGAGTCGCCGTTGCTGCTCCCACACCTGTCGAAGGAGCGCCAAAGCCTCCTGATGCCGCCCCAGCGCTCCCAGCGACGTCGCGACATTGTTCGCCGACATCAGCGTTTCCGGATGTTCCTCACCCAACACTTGCCGGCGCTGCTCCCACACCTGCTGAATGAGCGCCAACGCCTCCTGATGCCGCCCCAGCGCTCCCAGCGACGTCGCGACATTGTTCGCCGAGGTCAGTGTGTACGGATGTTCCTCACCCAACAACCGCCGGCGCTGCTCCCACACCTGCTGAATGAGCGCCAACGCCTCCTCATGCCGCCCCGCGCCACCCAACGAAATCGCAACATTGCCCGCCGACATCAACGTATCCGGATGCTCCTCACCCAACACCCGCCGCTGCTGCTCCCACACCTGCTGAATGAGCGTCAATGCCTCCTGACGCCGCCCCAACTCACGCAACGACATCGCGACATTGCCGCCGGCCGTCAACGCCTCCGGATGGTCCTCACCCAACACCCGCCGCTGCTGCTCCCACACCTGCTGAATGAGTGCCAATGCCTCCTGATACCGCCCCAACTCACGCAATGAGGCCGCGACGTTACCTGCCGCCGTCAGCGTGTCCGGATGCTCCTCGCCCAACACCCGCCGGCGCCGCTTCCACACGTCGCGCTCAATCTCTTCTGCACGTGGGTGGTTGCCCAGGGCACCGAGGACAACGGCGAGGTCAGCAGCGCTACGGAGGGTGTCGGGATCGTCATGTCCCAGCGTGTTGATCTGCCGAGTCAGAGTGTCGTCGACCAACGGCCGCAGCCGGCTGAATTCGCCGAGGTCCCGGAGCGTCCACACCAGTTCGGTCGCCGCCCGCAGAGTGTCCCGGTGATCGGCTCCCAGACGCTGCTTCCATTCCTCGTGCAGGCTCTCGGCGAGTTGCTGGGCCGGCCTGGTGTCACCCCGGCTGATCAGGTAGACCACGGCATCACGCGCACACTCGCGCAAGACCGGATCATCGGTACCAGCCGGGCCCACCGCGAGCAGGTGCGGAAGCAAGCGCGCCCAAGCGGGCCAGTTCTCCGGGTTCTTCGGGCCACCCGGGTTCATGCTGCCGAGCACTGATTCCAGGTGCGCCAGAAGTTCGGCCGCCACGGATGGTTCCATCTCGCTGCGAACGACAGCCTGGGTCAGCCGGTGCACCGTCACCGTCCCTGACCCCAGCCGGGCGAGCCCGTACGCGCCGATTCGACCGATGGCCTCCTGCCGCGCCAGCCGTTTGCCGATCACGTCCCGCAGCGCGGTCAGCACCCGCGGAAAGGGATCGGTCGGCTGGGCGACCTCGACGATCAGGTCGACCGAGATCGGCTCGGGCGCCAGCAGAGCGCACAGCCGCAGGATCGCCACCGCCGCCGGGTCCGCCTCCGACAGCGCGGCCACGTTCAGTGTGATTGCCGCGGCCAGCGACTGCGGATAGTCGATCGGGCGGCCCAGCGCCAGCACGGCCTGGGTTTCCTCGACCAGCAACTGCTGATACTCGGTGACCGGCATGCCCGTCTCGGAGAGGTAGCCGACCGCCTGCGCCAACGCCAACGGCAGGTCACCCACGGCGTCGGCCAGCCGGTCGGCCTCGACGATCTCCAGGCCGGGCCGCTGCTCGACCAGGAACCGCACCGCCTCCTCGCGGGACAGGACGTCCAGCTCGAGCGCGTGGGCGATCTGGTGCCAGTTCCCGCGCCGCGAGGTGATCAGCACATGGCCGCCGCCACGGGGCAGCCACGGCAGGACATCTTCACTGTTGACCACGTTGTCGAAGATCAGCAGCCAGCGTCGCAGCCCGGCCAGATGGCCCAGCACCTTGCTCTTCGCGACCGCCGAGTCCGCGCCGGCATCGACGATGCCCAGCTCGACACCGAGCGCCGCGAACTGCTCACCGATCAGCCCGGCCTGTTCCGCGGACACCCACCACACCAGATCGTATTCGCCGGCGAAGCGGTGCGCGTACTCCAGCGCCAGCTGGGTCTTCCCGATCCCACCCATGCCGTGCACGGCCTGCACCGCGACCCGCCCATCCCCGGACAAACCGTCGTGCACCTGATTGAGCACGCTGTCGCGGCCGGTGAACGCCGGATTCCGCCGATCCACGTTCCACACCGCCGGCAGCGAGCCTGGCGGGCGCGGACCCGCATCGGCACTCGCGGCCGGGACCGGGCTGTCGGGATAGCGCGGAGCCGTCACCGGCGCGGGCGAATCCGGCAGCCCGCCGACCGAATCCAGCAGTAGCCGCACCGCCTTCTCCGGGGTCAGATCGAACAGGCTCGGCACGATGATCGGCGCCCAGATCCCGGTATGAAGATCGACATTGTCGATCCGTACCGGAATCAACCTCGCGTCCGGGTCCTTCCGCCGCTGCGCCCAGCGCGCCGTCCACTCGTCCGTCGTGAAACGACCCGGATCGAGGTACGCCGACGACAGCAGCAACAGCATCGGGTTCGAGCGGTCGAGCGCCTCATGCATCCGCTCGACGAAGTTGTCGCCGGCCTTCCAATCGACACAATCCAACTCGGTGGCGTAACCGGCGCGCTCCAGGTGCCAGCGCGCCCACTCCGCCCACGGCCGATCCACACCTGTATGCGAGATGAAAATCCGGGACGTATCGCTCACGGGGTACACCCTGCCCGGCCACCCACCCGGACAACCACCCCCGAACGGGCGATCGGACGATCCGCTCTCACCGCCGCTCACCTGAGGCAAAAGGGACGGGCAGGGAGGTTCGGTACTGCCGATCAGATGATCGGCCGAACCTGCCGACTGGAAAGGCGTGACACGACTGGCGGTAAGGCTGCGCGCTCGGCAGGCGCTGCTCCTTGCCGGCCTGGTCGCGGTGATCGCGGCGATCGCCACGTTCGGGGCCGCCGCGGCGCTGGCGGCCGGCCAGCGCGACAACGCCGAGCAGCAGCTGGCCCGGCGGAACGCGCTGGTGGTCGCGGCCGCGACGGCCGAGATCGGCCGGTACGTGGACACGGTCAGCGCCGTCGCCTCGGCGACCGGCGCGTTCGAGAACCTGACGGCGGCGAAGTTCGCCCAGGTCACGGCACCGCTGGCCGAGCGGCACCTGGCCGGGGTGACCTCGGTGGTCCTGGTGGTCCCGGCCACCGACGGGCAGGTCGCGGCCACCCAGGCGAAATGGCGCACCCGCGGTCTGCCCGAGCTGCGGCTCCGGCCCCACCGCGCGGTCCCGGAGCACCTGTTCACCGTGTTCGTCCGCTCGCTGGACAGTTCGACGGGCCGGCGGCAGGCCGGCATCGACGTCGGGCAGGCCCCGGCCCCCGCGCACGCGATGCAGGCCGCCCGTCGCAGCGGACAGGTGACCATCTCCGACGCCTACCAACTGATCATCGATCAGAGCCTGCCGCCGGCGCAGCGGCAGATGTCGTTCGTGCTGGCCGCTCCGGTCTATGCCATCAACGCGGTCACCGGCGTGCGGCGGCAGAGCGGCTGGATCCTGATGGGGTTGCGGGGACAGAAGTTCCTCGACGCCGCCCTGTCGCAGGTCTCGCAAGGCTTGCTCGACGTCACGCTGACCGCCGACGACGCGGCGGGGCGGCCGGTCACCGTCGCCGCCGTGCGCTCCGCGAACACCGGCCGCCGCGATCTGACCAGCAACGGCTCCATCACCGTCGCCGACCACCGGTGGCAACTGCACGTCGCCGCCCACGGGGCGGCGCTGCCCGGCGGCATCACCCGGCTGCCCGCGGTCGTCGCGGTCAGCGGCAGTCTGCTGGGGCTGCTGCTGGCCGGCCTGGTCTGGGTGCTGGCGACCGGCCGGGCTCGCGCCGAGGCGAAGGTGCGCACCGCGACCAGTGAACTGGTCGCCGCCGAGGGCGCCGCCCGGGAGCAGGCCGACCTGCTGGAAGCCGTCATGGACAGCATCAGCGACGGCGTCGTGGTCATCGACGAGCATCGCAGACTGCTGGTTTACAACCCGGCGGCGCAGGCCCTGATCGACCTCGAGCAACACCCCGCCGATCACAACTGGGCCGGCCGGATCGGCTTCTACGAGGCCGATGGCGTCACCCCGTTCCGCACCGCCGACCTGCCGCTGATCCGGGCGCTCGACGGCGAGCACACCGAGCAGGACGAGATGGTGGTGCGCACCGCGACCCGGCCGGACCCGATGACGGTCAGCGTGTCCGCCCGGCCGCTGCACCGGGCGAACAGCCGGGTGGGGGCGGTGGCGGTGTTCCACGACGTCACCGCGCGCAAGGCGGTCGAGGCGGAGCTGGCCGCGACGATCAGCGACCTGCGCGAACGGGAGGCCGATCTGCGCGGCTTCGCCGCGGTCGCCGCCCACGACCTGCGTGCTCCGCTGTCGGTCGTCGCCGGGTACGCCGAGCTGCTGAACGAGGGTCTCGCCGACGGCGACGACGTGGCCACGCTGCGGCCCACCGCGGCCCGGATCATCAGCGGTGTCGACCGGATGCGCCGGCTGATCGACGACCTGCTCGCCTACGCCACCGCCCGCGACGGCAACCTCAACCTCGAACCCGTAGCCCTCCGCAGCCTGGTCGACGAGGTCGTCAACGACCGCACCATGCATCTGCGGATCCCCGGCCACCCGCAGCCGCCCCGGCCGGACATCACGACCGCGGCGTTGCCACTGGTGCTGGCCGACCGGGCCATGGTGCGGCAACTGCTGGACAACCTGATCGGCAACGCCCTCAAATACACGCACCCGGGCCAGCTCCCGCACGTCGTCATCTCCGCTCATCCGCAACCGGACGGCCGGGTCCGGATCGATGTCGCGGACCGGGGTATCGGCATTCCCGCCGAGGACCAGCCTCGCGTGTTCACGTCCTTCCACCGAGCCGCGCAACATGCCGGCGGATATCCCGGCACCGGCCTGGGCCTGGCCATCTGCCACCGCGTCGTGGAGCGGCACGGCGGTTGGATCGTGGCCACCGACAACCCCGGCGGCGGCACCCTGATCTCGTTCACCCTGCCGGTCATGGGCACCGCGCCGGTGACCACCCGCCGGGTCCTGCCCACCCCGGCCACCGCTCCCGCCGCCGACTGAGGCGGCTGCGACGATCCGGCCCTTCCGGACCGGGTGCCGCGGACATAGGTTCGGGTGGTGACTCCGGGAAGCGCCGGGGAAGGACTCCGGCTCGCTGCGGCAGTCGCCGACGTCTACGGCGACCTGCGGCTGGAGGCTGTCCTGCGGCGGGTCCTACGACACTCCGCGTGGCTCACCGACTCGGCCGCGGGGAGCATCTCGCTGATCGACGCGGCGGCCGGGCACTACACGAGGCGGCCGAGCACGGGGCTCTCTGCCGGCTGGGCGACCGGTTCCCGCTCGACGAGGGCGCCACCGGGCGGGCGTTCGGCAGCCGGCGGCCGGTGGTCATCCCGGAGTACGGGCAGCTGCGGGCCGGGCACCTGGCCGGCAGTGATCCGGTCCGGCGTCGGTCGGCCGCGGCGGTGCCGATCTGGTGGCGGGGCGACGTGATCGCGGTCAGCGTGACCTTCGCGCCCCGGGCCGGCTTCTTCTCCACCCGGGACCTGGACGAGCTCGAGGCGCTCACGCAGACCGCGGCGGCCGCGATCGTCCGGACCGGCGCCGACCTCCGGTCCCCGATGCCGGTGCCCGCGACGCCGTTCACCGGCCGGGAGAGGGACGTGCTCGAGCTGCTCCGTCAGGGCCTGACCTACCGCGAGATCGCCAACCGGCTGACGCTGTCGCCGAAGACCGTCGAGAAGCACGTCGGCGCGATCATGCGCAAGACCGGCGCGTCCAACCGCACCGCCGCGGTCGTGATCGCGCTGGACAACGGCTGGCTCACCGCCGGCCTGGGGGATTCACCCCATACCGCGATCGGGTGACGCGTGGCTTGACTGGGCGCATGCCCGTCGTGCCGATGAAAGAGATCCTGGACCGCGCCCTCGCCGAACGCTACGGGGTGGCCGCATTCAACGTGGTCAACGATCTGAGCATCGAGGCCGTCCTGGCCGCGGCGGTCGAGGAACGCGCACCGGTGATCCTGCAGACCTCGGTCAAGACCGTCAAGCAGTACGGCCGCGGCCCGCTGCACGACATCTTCCGGGCCCTGGCGCGCGGTGTCGACGTGCCGGTCACCCTGCACCTCGACCACTGCCCGGACCGCGCGGTCATCACCGACTGCCTGGCCGGCGGCTGGAACTCGGTCCTGTTCGACGCGCACGAGCTGGACGTCGCCGAGAACCTGCGGCAGACCACCGAGGTGGTGGCCGAGGCGCGCCGGACCGGGGCCCACGTCGAGGGCGAGATCGAGGGGATCCAGGGCGTCGAGGACGACGTCGGCTCGGACGAGGCGTCCCGGATCCAGAGCCTCGAGGTGGCCGTCGACTTCATCAAGAACACCGGCGTCGACTGCTTCGCCCCGGCGATCGGCAACGCGCACGGCCAGTACAAACAGGCACCGACCCTGGACGCGCAGCGGGTCAGCGATCTGGTCGCGGCCACCGGCGTGCCGATGGCCCTGCACGGCGGGACGGGCCTGTCCGACGAGCAGTTCACCGATCTCATCGCCCGCGGCTGCGCCAAGGTCAACATCTCCACGGCGCTCAAGGAAAGCTTCATGAAGTCCGGTCTGGAGGCCCTGCAGGACGCGGCCGAGCGGAACCGGTGGGACCCGCCGACGCTGTTCCGGCACCAGCGGGCCGCCGTGACCGAGATGGCGAAGCGGCACATCCGGCTGTTCGGCGGTTCGGGGCGGGCCTGGTGACCGCGCTGATCTTCGACTGCGACGGCGTGCTCGCCGACACCGAGCGGCATGGTCACCTGCCCGCCTTCAACGCGACCTTCGAGCAGTTCGGGCTTCCGGTGCGCTGGAGCGAGCGGGAGTACGGCGAGAAACTCAAGATCGGCGGCGGTAAGGAGCGGATGGCGTCGCTCCTGCCGGATCTCGATGCTGACGACCGTACCCAAACGCTTCTGACCTGGCACAAAGCCAAAACCGCGATCTTCAAGCGGATGGTCGCCGAAGGTCGCGTCCCGCCGCGGCCGGGCATCGCCCGGATCGTCGGCGCGGCACTCGGCGCGGGATGGACGGTCGCGGTCGCGTCCACCTCGGCGGAGGAATCGGTACGCGCCGTGCTGGAGAGTGCGGTCGGCACCGCCACCGCCGCGAAGATCCCGGTCTTCGCCGGCGACGTGGTGCCGGCCAAGAAGCCCGACCCGGCGATCTACCGGCTGACCGTCGAGCGTCTCGGCCTGCGGCCGGCCGAGACGCTGGTGGTCGAGGACTCTCGCAACGGGCTGCTGGCCGCGACCGGGGCCGGGCTGCGCTGCCTGGTGACGGTCAGCGGATACACCCGCGACGAGGACTTCGCCGAGGCCGCGCTGGTCGTCTCGGACCTGGGCGATCCCGGCCGGGCGCCGATCGAGGTGCTGGCGAACCGGAGCGCGGCGCGACCGGGCGACTATCTGACGCTCGACGACCTGCGCGCCTGTCTGGAGGCATCGCGATGAGCACCGAGATGACCGAGAACGTGGTCCGGACGATCGCCGAGACCGCGATCGAGAACGAGAAGTACTTCGGCGACCTCGACTCGGTCGTCGGCGACGGCGACTTCGGTTACTCGCTGGCCCGCGGGTTCGAGAAGCTGCTGGAGGGCTGGGCCGACCTCGACCGCGGCGATCCCGGGACCTTCCTGAAGCGTACGGGCATGGTGATCGCCTCCCGGATCGGCGGCACGTCCGGGCCGCTCTGGGGCACCGCCTTCATCCGCGCCGGCACCGCCGCGGGCGACGCCGATCTCACCGGTGACCGGGTCGTGGCGATGCTGCGCGCGGCCATCGAGGGGATCAAGGCACGCGGCCAGTCCGACGTCGGCGACAAGACGCTGCTGGACGCGCTGGTGCCGATGACCGACCGGCTGGCCGCCTCGCTCGATCGGGGCCTGGCACCGCACGAGGCGATCGAGGCCGCCGCGACCGCCGCCCGGGAGGCGGCCGAGGCAACCGTCGACATGGTCGCCAAGCGGGGACGCGCGGCCTACACCGGCGAGCGCAGCCGCGGCTCGGTGGACGCCGGCGCCATGGCGGTGGCGGTCATCGCCGAACGGATCAGCGAAACGTGGAAACCAGGAGGAGCGCCGTGAAGAAGTTCGTCAACGATCCGAAGAACTACGTCGCCGAGATGCTGGAGGGCGTCGCCCTCGCCAACGCGGGCGCCCTCCGGTACGTCCCCGCCTACAACCTGATCATGCGATCCGATGCACCGTACGCCGACAAGGTGTCCATCGTGCAGGGCTCCGGCTCGGGTCACGAGCCGGCCCACGTGATGGCCGTGGGGCGAGGCATGCTGGACGCGGCCTGCCCCGGCGACGTGTTCGCGGCCCCGCCGATGGACTACGTCTACGAGACCGCGAAACTGCTCAACTCGCCGAAGGGTGTGCTGCTGCTGGTGAACAACTACACCGGCGACCGGATGGCTTTCGACATGGGTAAGGAGATGGCCGAGGCCGACGGCGTCCGCTGCGAGATTCTCACCATCAACGACGACGTGGCCGTGCAGGACTCCCTCTACACGGTCGGCCGCCGCGGCGTGGCCGGGAACTTCTTCGTGATCAAGGCGGTCGGTGCGGCCGCCGAGCAGGGCGCCGACCTGGACGAGCTGCTCCGGATCGGCCGGAAGGTCAACGACGTCACCCGCACCATGGGCGTGGCGCTCACCGCGTGCACCCCGCCGGCCAAGGGCTCGCCGCTGTTCGAGCTCGGCGCCGACGAGATGGAGTTCGGCGTCGGGATCCACGGCGAACCCGGCCGCGAACGCCGGAAACTGAAGGCGGCCGACGAGATCGTGGACGACCTGCTCGACGCGGTGGTCCCGGACCTGCCGTACGAGTCGGCCGACCGGGTCGCCCTGATGATCAACGGCCTGGGCGGCACCCCGGTCAGCGAGCTCTACATCCTCTACCGCCGCGCCCATCAGCGGCTGGCCGAGCGCGGCATCGAGGTCGGCCGCAGCTACGTGAACGAGTACTGCACGTCGCTCGACATGGCCGGCGCCTCGCTCACCCTGGTGCGCCTGGACGACGAGATCGAAACCCTGCTGGCGGCCCCCGCGGAGGCCGCCATCCGAGTGTTCTGATCAGTCGGACAGGTGACGCAGGAAGGTGTCGGTCACGCCGTTGGTGTCGCCCGGCACCAGATCGGTGGCCGCCGAGGCGAAGGCGACCGATCGGCCGTCACCGGTGATGACTCCGGCGTAGCTGACGTCGGCGGCCTGTGCGCCGCCGGCCGTCAGGCTCACCCGGACGGTCGTGCCCAGGCGCAGGTCGCGCCGGAACACGTCGGAGACGCCGTTGGTGTCGCCCGCGACCAGGTTCGTGGCGTCCGACGTGAAGGTCACGTAGCGGCCGTCGGCGCTGATCGCCGGCCCGGCCGAGGGTCCGCCGGCGACCACGATGGTGTTGCCGGACCGCCGGTCGTGCACGAGGACCTTGCCTTCGGACGTGAACGTCACGTACCGGCCATCGGCGCTGATCGCCGGCCCGGCTGCGGTTTGGCCGGCGACCACAACCGTGCCGCCGGACCGCCGGTCGTACACGAGGACCTTGCCCCCGGACGTGTACGTCACGTACCGGCCGTCCGCACTGATCGCCGGCGCGTCGGCGGGTCCGCCGGCGCTGACCCTGACGGTGGTGCCGGCCCGCCGGTCCCGCAGGAAGACATCCGCGACGCCGTCGGTGTCGCCCGGCACCACATCGGTGGCGTCCGAGACGAAGGCTACGTAGCGGGCGTCGGCGCTGATGGCCGGCGCGTAGCTGCGGGCGTTGGCCTGGGTGCCGCCGCTGGTCAGCGTCACCCGGCTGGTGGTGCCGGTGCGGAGATCCCGGACGAAGCCGTCGTACGCGCCGTTGGTGTCCCCCGGCACCAGGTCGGTGGCGTCGGAGGTGAACGACACGTACCGGCCGTCCGGGCTCATCGCCTGGCCGTAGCTGGAACTGTTGCCCGGCACACCGGCACCGGACCGGCTGACCAGCGTGGTGGTGCCGGCCCGGCGGTCGCGCACCAGCACGTCCCAGGTCTCGTTGGTGTCCCCCGGCACCAGGTTCGGCGCGGCCGAGGTGAAGGCGACGTACCGGCCGTCGGTACTCGCCGCGAACGGCTCGCTGCGGTATTCGGCGGCCTGGCCACCGTTGCTGTCCAGACTGATCCGGCTGGTCCCGGCCGGCGCGGCGGCGGCCGGCGCGGCTCCGACGGCAAGGCTGCCGAGGAGGGCTGCACCGATGGCTGTTTTCGCGAGTTGAGTTGTCATACCCGGTTGGTCACGGGCCACAGCCGGGTTTGTTCGCCACTGTCCGGCAGCCGACAGTCGAAGTGCGTCAACAACTATCCGGCACCAGGACCACCTTGCCGGCGGCCCGGTTGTTCTCCATGTGCCGGTGGGCCTCGGCGAGGTCGTCCAGCCCGACGACCCGGTCGATGTTCGGCCGGTAGACGCCGGCCTCGACCTGGCGGACGACCCGCTGCAGCACGGCCGCGCCCGCACTGCCCCTGGCGTCGTCGCTGTGGAAGGCCGTGAGCCGGGCGCCCGAGGGGATCATCGCGATCGGTTCGAAGTCCCGCACCAGCCATCCGCTGAGAGAGCCGGCCACGCAGACGGTCCCGCCCCGGCCGACCAGGCGCAGGGAGTCGACGACCGTCCTCGCCCCGACGAGGTCCAGGACGTGGCTCGGCCCGGCGGCCCACGGCGATCCGTCGTCGTCTCCCTCGACGATCACGTGGTCGACGCCGGCCGCGGTCAAGGCGCCCGCCTTCTCCGGCCGGCGGGTCGTCGCCGCGACCTCGACGCCGTGGCCGTGGGCGATCGTCGCGGCGGCCAGGCCCACCGACGATGTGCCGCCCCGGATCAGCAACCGCTCCCCCGGCCGGACCCCGAGCGCGTCGAGGGCGCCCTGCGCGGTCAGGTACGTCTCCGGCAGCGCGGCCAGCACCTCCCACGGCAGCGTGCTGGTCACCGGCATGAGCAGGTCGTTCGGCAGCAACGCGTACTCGGCGTAGCCGCCGTCGAACGCCCGGCCCATCTCCCCCATCACCGCCGCGACGGTCGTACCCGCCGGTTTCGACGGATCGGTCGAGGCCGCCACGACACCCACACATTCGATCCCCAGCACGCGGGGGAAACGCACGCCCGGAGAATGCCCCTGCCGGGTGCGCAACTCCGACCGGTTGAGACCGGCCCCCATCACCCGCACCAGGCTCCAGCCCGCACGCACCGCCGGCACCGGCAGCTTCCGGACCTCCAGGACTTCCGGGCCGCCGGGCCGGGCACAGACCACCGCTCGCATCGTCGTCGTCATGGCCTGAACTGTCGCCACCGGCCCGGACGGCCGCCCACCGTTAAAATGCCAAGCCATGCCCGTAGCGCGCCAATCCCGGATCTGGCCGTCCGGCGGCGTGCACCGGTGGCCGTCCGGCGGGACCAGTCAGGCTCATTCCCATCCGCGCGGGCATCTGGTGTACGCGGCGGGCGGCGTCCTGTCCGTCCACACCGAGCAGGGCACCTCGGTCGTCCCGGCCAACCGGGTCGCCTGGATCCCCGCCCACTCCACCCACCATCACCGCGCGCACGGCGACACCGACATGCGGATCGTCTTCCTGCCGCCGTCACTCGCCCGGCGGGCCCCCGCCCACCCGGCCGTGTTCCTCGCCTCCGGGCTGGTCCGGGAGATCCTGCTCGCCCTCACCGGCCCGCGGCAGTACGACCAGGGTGCCCGCGCCCGGCTGCACCGGGTGCTGGTCGACGAGCTCCGCGAAGCCCCCGAACAGCCCACGCAGCTGCCGACGCCACGCGACGACCGGCTGCGGGCGGTAGCCCGGATCCTGGACGGCAACCCGGCCGACAGCCGCCCGCTGGCCGAGCTCGGCCGGCAGGTCGGTGCCGGTGCGCGTACCCTCAGCCGCCTTTTTCATGACGAGCTCGGCATGACCTTCTACGAATGGCGGACCCAGCTGCGCGTCTGCCACGCCCTGGTCCTGCTGGCCGAGGGCCACGACACCACCCACGTGGCCCACGCCTGTGGATGGGCCAACCCGAGCGGCTTCATCGCCGCTTTCACCACGATCATCGGGACCACTCCGGGCCGCCACTCGAAAGTGTCGCCCGGAACGTCGCCCGGACGTCCTCCACGAAAGCGGCCGGCTGCTCCCAGGCGGTGAAGTGGCCGCCCTCGGCGAGTTCGGTGAAGCGCACCAGGTTCGGGTAGCGACGCTCGGTCCAGCGCCGTGACTTCCGGACGTGCTCGGCCGGCGACATGCACAGGCCGGCGGGCAGCTTGACGGGGTGCTCCAGGGTCGCGGGCGAGGACCACTTGGCCTGGGCCATCTCCCAGTACATCCGGGCCGCGGAGGTTCCGGTGTTGGGCAGCCAGTAGAGCATGATGTCGTCGAGCATCTCGTCGACGGCGAACGAACCCTCCGCGTTGCCGGGAGTTCCCCCGGTGTCCTGGAACATCGCGTAGATCCACGCCGCCAGACCGACGGGCGAGTCGGCGAGCGAGTAGCCGATCGTCTGCGGGCGGGTGGACTGCTCCTTGGCGTACCCGGAGAGGTCGGTCCAGAAGTAGTCGGCGCTGTCCAGCATCTTCTGCTCGTCCGCGGTCGCCTCGGCGCGCTCCTCCGGCGTCGGGGCGAACATCGCGAAGGTGAGATGGATGCCCTTCAGCCCCGCGGGTTCGCGGGCCGCCATCTCGTCGGTCACGCCGGCACCGAGGTCACCGCCCTCGGCGAAGTACTCGTCGTAGCCGAGCCGGTCCATCAGCGTGATCCACGCCTCGGCGGTCCGGCCGAGGTCCCAGCCCGGCATCGACGGACGTTCCGAGAATCCGAAACCGGGCAGCGTCGGCAGGACGAGATGGAAGGCGTCCGCCGGGTCGCCGCCGTGCGCGGCCGGGTCGGTCAGGGGACCGATGACGTGCCGGAACTCGAGGACGGAACCGGGCCAGCCGTGCGTCATGATCAGCGGCCGGGCCGCGGCTTCCGGCGAGCGGACGTGCAGGAACGAGATGTCCAGCCCGTCGATCATCGTCGTGTACTGGCCCCAGCCGTTCAGCAGCGCCTCGGCCCGGCGCCAGTCGTAGCCGCCGCGCCAGCGGTCGACGAGCGCCATCATCTTCGCCAGCGACGGTCCCTGGCTCACGTCGGTGACGGTCTCCCGGTCGGGCCAGCGCACCCGGTCGAGGCGCTCGCGCAGGTCGGCGAGGTCTCGCTCGGGGATGGACAGCGGAAACGGTCGCACCTCTTCGTCGCTCATGTTCTGTACGGTATCGTACAGAACATGGTTTCCAGCAAGCGCGGACAAGCCCGTACGGATGCCATCCTCGATGCCGCGATGGAGCTCGTGCAGGAAATCGGCTACGGCCGGGTCACCATCGACGCCGTGGCCGCACGCGCCCAGGCGTCGAAGATGACCATCTACCAGAAGTGGCCCGGCAAAGCCGACCTGATCGCCGCGGCACTACGCCGGCAGTCGGAGTCCGCCCGGCCACTGCCGGCCGACACCGGCAGCCTGCGATCCGACCTGCTGGCCAGCGTCGACGGCATCATCCGATCGCTGAGCGGCGAACGGGGACCGTCCCTGATCACCCTCACCGAGGCGATGCGGGCCGACCCGGCCCTGCGCGACCTGATCCGCGAGCAGATCACCGACCGCTGCGCCGCCGACGGAACCGCCATCTGCCGGCGCGCGGCCGACCGCGCGGAGATCGCGGCCACCGACCTCGGCCCGGCCGCCCTGCTCCTGACGGTGTCACACCTGTTCACCGCCATGCTGCTGAACGCCCACCCACCGGCGGCCGACGAGCGCGCCGAGTTCGTGGACTCCGTCCTGCTGCCGATGCTCGGCGCCTAGAACGCGAAATGCTCGGCGTCCCCGGTGAGGGCGATCAGACGCTCCTCCCCGACCGGCGGGATCGTGTACTGCCGCTCCCGGATCGTGGCGAGCAGTTCCGGCGGCAGCGTGACGTGGTGGCGGCGGACGTAGTAGGACAGGTCCTGGCGCCAGAGCCACTCGCCGTCGGTGAGGATCGACGACCCGCTGAGGATCTCCTGCTCCGGGTCGAGCACGTCGCGCTGGACGTCCATCATGTCGATCAGCAGGTAACCGTTGTCGAGGTACTGCGTCACCAGGCCGGCGTCCTCGAGCGGTTCCGCCCCGACGTGGTCGGCGATGCTCTGCGGCGGCTCCGGGTGACGGGTCTGGCCGAGTTCGACGAACATTCCGGCGGTCCGCACGGTCAGCTCCCTGCAATCCGGGGCCAGAAGGTGACCCATTTACCTTCGGGGAGTTTGGGGTTGTTGGCGATCTTGGGAACGTACTTGCCATCACCGTATAGGGGCACACCGACCGCCTGCGTCGGGGCGGTCACCGGCACGCCGAGCGAGTCGGCCACCTGCTGACCGGCCGGCACCAGGTCCGGTAGCGCCGGGTCGGCGTCCACCCGGCCGGTGTGGCAGGAGACCAGGCGCACCGGCTGCCCGGGAACGTAGTTCGGGTTGTCCCGCACGGCCTGGGCGATCTGCTCGGGGTTCGTGTAGTTGTGCGGGTACTTGCCGCCGTCCTCGCCGACCACCCCGGGCCGGAACGTGCCGTTGGGTTCGCCGTGCACGACCACGTCGTGGACGCCGGGCTCGGGCTGGACGTGATCGAAGTTCCGCATCGTGCTGCTGTCGTACCCGACGGCGGTGGAGTTCGGCCCGTGATAGACCGGGTCGCCGGTGGGCAGGTAGCCGTCCGGCGGGCGAGTCGGTGTCTGCGGGCGGTCGCCGGGGTTCTTCCAGTCCGACCGCTTGCCCATGTCGGCGAGATCGCCCTTGCCGCCCTTGCGCAGCGCCCGGATCGCCTCGCCGAGCTCCTTCATCGCCTGGGAGAGCTTCTTCATGCTGGCGACGAGCTGCTTGAGCCAGCGGCCGATCTTCGCGGCCCACGACGCGCAGAGCGTGGCCACCTGCTCGACGACGAGCGGGCTGGCGATGCCGAGGGTGGCGAGCACCTCGAGGGCGTACGAGATCAATCGGGACACCACGGTGGCGATCGCGTCGCGCACCATCACCCGCACCGTGCCGACCAGCATGCCGGCGCCCTCGGTGATCAGCGCCATCGTCTCCGACGCCCGGCTGAGCGACTGCAGGTCCGTGACCCGACGGGCGGCGTAGCCCCGGTACGCGTCGGCGGCGGCGCCCTGCCAGTCGGCCGTGTCCCAGTTGACCGACCGGGACAGCGCGTCGGCCTCACCGGCCAGCCGGCCCGCGATGTTCGTCCAGGTCTGGGCCTGGGCCGTGATCGAGTTCGGGTCGCCGGCCAGCCAGTCCAGCGCCTCGGACAGCGGCTTGACGTGCTCGATGATCCACGCGACGCCGTACTGCAGCAGCGCGCCGACCGGGTCGGACACGAACGCCAGCGCGTCCAGCGCACCACCGGCCACGCCGAGCGCGCCGTCCACCCACGATCCGCTCTGCACGGCGGCGTAGACCTGCTGGATGTCCTCGACGGGGGCGATGCCGGTGAAGGCACCGGGCCCGGCGGTGGAGGGTGCGGCCACCAACGGGTTGGTCACGGCCGACGCCCGCTGCGGGTGATGGCGTCAGCGCTGTTCAGGTCGGTGGTGTCGTAGTGTTCGGCGGTTGCGCGCAGCTTCTCCGCGGTGTCCCGCAGGTCGTCGGCGCTGTCCGTGATGCCCTGGATCAGGGTGTCCTGCAACACCCCCAGCAAAGGCGGAAGAAAACTACAGATCTTCCCGTACGCGTCACCGCCGGCCCGCACGGAATGACCGGCATCGCCGGCCTCCTTGACACCGTCCCCGATCGCGCCGACGGTGCGCGAGTGCGCGGCCAGGTCCTGCGTGATGACGGAGAACTGGTCGCTCACGCCGGCCCGTCCTCGGTCCGGTAGCCCCGGAGAACAGCGGCCACCGCCTCCTGCCCGGCCTGCCCCTCGTCGATGGTGCGATTCGCGTCGTCCCCGCTGATCCCGTCGAACACCCAGCCCCCCATCGAAGTCGATCGTCGAGCATAGTGGCCCCGTTCCACACGGAGTTCACTGACGACCACTTGGCAGGAGGAGTGGGAACACCACCCGCTACGCCGTGCGCGATCCGGATGGAACTCCGGGCCATGGAACGGCGGAGTTCCAGATTCGTTCGAAGGCCGCGCAGTAAAGATCAAATAATAGACCGCCGTCGATCTTCTGAAGTCGTATTGCCGGGTTCAGGCTGGACGGGCTTCCGTAGACGTGCGGATTGACGACGAGTTGCTCGTCGTACCGGAAAAGGCTGTTGTAAAGAGTGGTGCTGTGCAGCCGGATTTCGGCGCCGTCCACCTCCAGGAGATCGCGGTACTGCAGCAGACTGGCCTGGATCTGCGAGGGCAGCGTGCCGGCCAGGCCCTCCTCGGCGTCACGCACCGCGACCGCCGTGCTCGCCGGGTCGCCGAAGCAGAGCCGCACCTGGACGCCGTCGCGGGCCCGCTCGGCGAGTTCCTCGCAGATGCGCGGCTGAACCTGGGCGAAGAAGCTGCCGGCGAAGACCAGAACGTCCACATTGCTCTGTGCCTCGCCGAGAAGTCGCAGCCAGGTCTCGCGCGGCACGCTCGCACGATCCGAGTAGAGCTCGATCAACTCGGCCCGCCCGGCCGCCCGGCCGCGGACGCCCCGGGCCAGGATGCTCGGCCACAGGTAGGTCTCGTCGGCGTCCAGCAGCTTGGCGGCGGTCCACCTGTTCTGCCGATGCGGCACCCGGCCGTGTGACAGCCAGCGTTCGACGCTCTTGGTGTCGATGCCGCACTTCTCGGCCAGCTCCTCGGCACTGACGCCGCGTTGAAGCATGAGCGACCGTAGTTGTTCGTTCGGCAGGGGTTTGTTCACCCGGTAACGGTGCCGGTACCTATGGGCACTTTTCAAGCATTTTCTCAGGACATTTTCGATCCTCGATACGTCTTCAAAAGGTCCTTCTACGCGGGTGAAACGTCCCTGGCGTACGGGTTGACTTGCGGGCGATTCGGCAATGGATCTCCACGGGCGATTGTCAATAATCACGCCGCCAGGCCGAATGCTTAATTCATGCTCGAGAGGAATGGACCATGTCGACGGTCGTCCGGGATCCCGGAACCCCGTACGTGTTCAGCAACGACCGGCCGACGGCCCGGCAGCTGCTCGACGCGCTCGGACAGATGCACGACCCGTTCACGATCCGCCGGCTGACCGAGGCCGGTGTGGCGCCGGGCTCCCGCTGGCTGGAGATCGGCGCCGGGGCCGGCACGATCGCGGGCTGGCTGGCCGACCAGGTCGGCCCGGACGGTGAGGTGATTGCCACCGACGTTCGCCCCCAGCACATCCGGGAGCACGCCGGCGTCACCGTCATCCAGCACAACATCGTGAGCGACCCGCTGCCGGACGGACAGTTCGACGGCATCCACGCCCGCGCGGTCCTGCAGCACCTGCCCGAGCGGCTCGACGTACTGGCCCGGCTGGCCGGCGCTCTCAAACCGGGCGGCGTGCTGGTCATCGAGGAGATGGAGGCCGGCTGGTCGAGGTCGGTGCTGGCCACTCCGGACGACCGGCTGCACGAGATCACCGCCCACTACGAGACCGCCCTCCAGCAGGTCCTGCGTACGGCGGGCAACGATCCCACCTGGTGCCGGGGCCTGTTCACCGCGATGGAGAAGCTCGGCCTCGAAGAGGTCGACACGCAGAGTTGGCAGGGGGCCTGGCGCGGCGGCACCGGAGCGGCCCTGCTCGCCTCGGCCGGATCGACCGAGCAACGCGAGCGCCTGCTCGCCGCCGGGATGACCGCCGACGAACTGGACCTGCTGGCCACCCTGGGGATGGATCCGCGGGTGGTGCTGCGCGGCATCCTGCTGCTCTCGACCGTGGGCCGGAGGCCGGCATGAGAAACCTTCGGCGATTCGCGGCCGCGGCCCTCGCGTCGGCACTGTTGCTGACGGCCGGGTGCGACAGCGGCAAGGACGAAACCCCGGCCGCGGAGACCGACGCGCTGACGCCGGTCACCTATCTGACCGGCGCCGGCGTGCAGGGTCGCGAGGCGTTCATCTACATCGCCCAGGAGAAGGGGTTCTTCCGCGAGGAAGGCCTGGACGTGAAGGTGCAGCCGGGTAACGGCACCGAGCAGAACCTCAAGCTGCTGCAGTCCGGCCAGGCCGACTACGCGATGGTCGACATCACGGCGGCGCTGATCGCGTACGGCCAGAAGAAGTTCACCGACTTCACCGTCATCAACGCCGTCCAGCAACTGAACCTGTCCTGCATCATGGCGATCAGCGACAAGGGCATCGCCTCGCCCAAGGACCTGGCCGGCAAGACCATCGCCTACATTCCCGGCGGCGTGGTCTACAGCCTGTTCGGGGCGTACGCCCGGCTCGCCGGGGTGGACAGCACGAAGATCAAGTGGGTGGTGATGAACCCCCAGCAGATGCCGCAGAACCTCGCGGCCGGCAGCATCGACGCGGCCACCCAGTTCGTGGTCGGCAAGCCCGCGGTCGAGGCCGCCGCCAAGGGCAAGACCGCGGTGGTCATGCCGTTCAGCAACTACCTCACCGATCTGTACGGCAACGGGCTGGCGGTAACGAAGAAGCGGATCGCCGAGAACCCGAAGCAGGCGCAGGCGTTCAACAAGGCCGTACTGCGCGGCGTCGACTACGCCATGGCCAACCCCGACGAGGCCGGCAACATCTACGCCAAGTATCAGAAACTGCAACCCGCGCCGGTCGCGGCCGCGGAGAACAAACTGATGAAGCCGTACGTGCAGGGCGGCGCGAACGGGGCACCGGTCGGCAGCCTCGACCGGGACCGGGTGGCGCGCAACATCGCCATCATCCAGAGTGCCGGCCTGATCCCGACCGGTCTGACCCCGGACGACGTGATCACCTACCAGATTCCTTCCTGAGGGCCGTGGGGTCTCCGTCCGCGTCCGATGCGGAGGGAGACCCCACGGCCGGTCCCGCGAAAGGCAGCCCGCCATCACCATCCTCACCCGGATAGCGTTGCCGGTCATCGGCACCGCGGTGCTGGTCGCCGCGTGGTGGGCGGCCATCGTGGTGCTGGACGTCGAGTCCTATCTGGCGCCGACCCCGCCGCAGGTCCTGGCCGCCCTCGGCGACATGTCCGGCTACCTGGCGAGCAACGCCGTCACCACGCTGCTGGAAGTGGTGCAGGGCTACCTGATCGCGGTCGGTCTGGGCCTGAGCGTCGGCGCCCTGCTGGCCGCGTCCGGAACGCTCGAGCGGGCGTTCATGCCGAGCATCGTCGCAGTCAACGCCATCCCCAAGCTGGCCTTCGCGCCGCTGCTGCTGGTCTGGATGGGCTTCGGCCAGGGCCCCAAAATCGTCATGGTGGTCCTGCTCTGCACGTTCCCCATCCTGCTGGCCGGCGTGACCGGCCTGACCCGAGCCCCGGCCGAGATGATCGAGTACGCCCGCTCGCTGTCCGCGAACCGCTGGCAGATCATGATGCGCTTCCGCCTGCCGTCCGCCCTCCCCCAGATCTTCGTGGGCCTCAAGACCGCCATGCCACTGGCGGTAATCGGCGCGCTGGTGGGTGAGCTCTCCGGCGCCACCGCCGGCCTCGGCTACGTCATCGCGAACTCCGGCGCCGACACGGCAACGGCCTTCGCCGCGATCACCCTGCTGGCCGCGATCAGCGTCGGCCTGTTCTACCTGCTGGCCCTGACCGAACGCCTGCTTCTCCCCTGGGCGCGAGCCATCACCGACTAGACCTTTTGAGGTCCGGGTCGCAAGAATCAAAACCACTTTCCGGTACGGGCGACACCGTCACCAACCGCACCATCACCCGACCGCCGCCACCGCGCAAGCACCGTGCCACACCAGCACGTGCCGCGACTCTCGCGCAACGACCCACGC
>NZ_BOQN01000124.1 GCF_018332695.1 Paractinoplanes toevensis | reverse complement strand
CTACGGCCGCAAGAGGCGCGGAATGTTCGCTTAACCCACCACCAAGCCGGGCCGGCGTGAGCGATTCGCCCGGCGACCCAGAAGCGCGGCAGCAGTGCCCACCTCCGGTGAGGTGATCGCTCAGCTCCAGCCAGCCAGCGAGCGAGCGAGCGAGCGAGCGAAATCCTGCCCGAAACGTGCTTCCATGCAAGGTTGTGGGCCGGGAGCGGCCATGCAGGGCATAGATGCTTTACCGCCCAGCATGGTCACTCCCGGCCCACAACCGTCCCAGCGCAAGCAAGAAAGCGGCCCCACCCCCAGAAGAGGGCAAGGCCGCTTCCTGCCTAGCAGGAAGGATCAGAACACGCTGACGCCATACACGCTCAACGGCTCGGTGACAGGCTGGAAGTAGGTCACGCCACCGGAGGAGCAGTTACCGCTACCGCCGGAGGTCAGGCCCAGAGCCGTCGTGCCGGAGTAGAGCGAGCCGCCGCTGTCGCCCGGCTCGGCGCAGACCGTGGTGCGGATCAGCCCGGAGACCGAACCCTCGGCGTAGTTGACCGTAGCGTTGAGCGCGGTCACCCGGCCGGAGTGGATGCCGGTGGTGGAGCCGCGGCGGTACACCGTGGCGTTGACGGCCGGCGTGCCGGCCGAGGTGATGTCCTGGGAGCCGACGCCACCGGTCTTGGTGATCGTCGTGTTGGTGTAACGGACGATGCCGTAGTCGTTGCCCGGGAAGCTGGTGCCGGCCCGGGTGCCGAGCGTGGTCGAACCGTTGGTCCAGGTGGCGCCGATGTTGGTGCAGTGGCCGGCGGTCAGGAAGTAGTTCGTGCCGGCGCTGTTGCGCACGTTGAAGCCGAGCGAGCAGCGGCCGCCGCCGGCGTAGATCGCGTCGCCACCGGAGATGGTGGTGCTGAGCGTGCCGGGGGCGGCGGTGAGGGTGGCCTTGTCGCCGAGTTTGGCGACGGTGGCCTTGACCGCGTCGAGCTTGGCGCCGGTGACGGTGCTGTCGTAGGTGACCGCGACCACGTTGGTGATCGGGTCGACGGCGAACGTCGTGCCGGGCGTCTTCAGCGTGGCCTTGAGCGAGTTGTCGGCAGCGGCCAGTTCGGCACCGCTGTGCGTGACATAACGGGCGGTCGCGCCGGACGCGGTGACCTGGGCCGCCGTGGCGGCGTCGGTCACGTTCACAACCACCTTGCCGGCGGCGTCGACGTACGAGCCGGCGGTCTTGCTGCCGAACTGCGTGTCGAGCTTCGAGGCGAGGGCGGAGGGTGCGAACGACGGGTCGATGCCCGCGACGGGTGCGGCCGACGCGGGTGACGCGGCGAACGCGGAGCCGACGAGCACGCAGGCAGCAAGGCCGACGATCGGTCGGCGCAGCTTCCGGTTGAGCACTTGGTTCCTCCCAGGGGGGTGGGGGGTACGCCGATGGCGCACCGTGCTCTTGCAGTATTGAGAGTTCTCAATATGCCCACAAGATGTGGCGATTGTTGCCACGATGCCCATCAATGCAGCCCTGACCTGGGAAAACAACCTCGTCATACTGCCGGACTATGACCGAACCGGGATGGGGCTATTTACGGCGATCGATCAATGCGTGGGCCTGGGAGCGGATTTCCGGCACCGCCGTGGTCTCCCACTGGGCGCCGCGGCGCAGCGGGCCGATCAGCCACAGGTTGTCGCACACCCGGCCGTCCGCGTCGATGACCCGGCCCTCGGGGTCGATGTCGAGGCCGAGGCCGTGCGGGCCGACCCGGGCGTGCCCGGCATCGAGCAGGGCGCCGGCGAAGCCACCGGCCGCGCCGGGCAGGCGCCCGGGACCGGCGCAATTCACCACGGCGCCGAACCACTGCACGCCGGCCTCCAGCTCGACCAGCAGGCCACCGGCGGGCGGCGCGGTCATCGAGCGGATGCCGCCGGCGCGGACCTCGAAGCGGCCCTCCTCGCGCAGGGCGTCGATGGTGGCGCCGACCGTGGGGGCCATCCGGTGGCGGTGACACTCCCAGGGGCGGGCCAGGTGGCGCAGGAACTGCTCCTGCTCCTCGTTGGTGAGGCTGCCCCACAGGTGGTCGAGGTTCGGGCGCAGGCCGTCGACGACCGCGCGCCAGTCTCCCGCTTTTTCCGCTTCTGCCCGGACAATTCGGACCAGGTCCCGGAGGGTCAGCGACTGGTCGATCGGCACCGCGGCCAGCGGGGCCGGCACGGGGGTGTGACTCAGCGGGAGCTGGCCGCGCCGGCTCACGGCGGTGATCGGGGCGTCCCGGCGGCCGTCGGCGGTGAGCGTGAGGACCACGTCGATGGCGGTCAGCCCGGCCCCGACCAGCAGCACCGGCACGTCGGACGGGATCGCGTCGAGCACCCCGGGCCGCCACGGGTCGGGGATGTAGTCGGGGTGGTCGGGGCGGGCCGCGGGCTGGGCCGACGCCGGGTTGCCGGTCGCCACCACGATCTCGTCGGCGCGAACCTCGCGGCCGTCGTCCAGCGCGACACCGTGCGCGGACAGGCCGGTGGCGCGGGCCTTGACCACGTCGACGCCGGTCAGTGTGCCGAAGACGTCGCGCAGGTAGCGGCCGAACTCGGCGCGCGGCCGGAACTCCTCGGGCGAGCAGCCCGCCCAGCGGACGAAGTGCCCCGGGTCCTCCGGGTCGGCGCTCATCGCGCCGGCCCGGGAGTTCAGCAGGTGCCACGGGCGGGCCGTGCCGTAGGCGAGCCCGCCACCGGGCTCGTCCGGCTCGATCATCACGACCCGGTCACCGCCGCGCAGCAGCTCCTTCGTGGCCAGCACGCCCGAAGCGCCACCGCCGACTACCGCCACCGTGCGTCCCGCCATGGTGCTGTGCCCCTTACTGCTCGTTGCCGGTAACAGTGATCTTGGCATCGTCGGCCAAGCGGTAGCCGAGGCCGTAGACCGTGGTGACGACCTCGGGGTCGTCGAGCTTGGTGCGCAACCGGCTGACGTGCACGTCGACCGTGCGGTTGGTGGTGTGCGTGTGGCCCCACACCTGGGCGAGGAGCTGGCTGCGGCTGAACACCTGCCGCGGGTGGCGGGCCAGGAAGAGCAGCAGGTCGTACTCGAGGCGGCTCAGGTCGAGCTGAGCGCCGTCGCGCAGCGCGGTGCGGGCGCGCGGGTCGAGGTGGATGGGGCTGCCGTTGTCCGGCTCGGCCGGCTCGACGGCCACCTCGGCGCCCGGGCCGGCCGCGTCGACCAGGTCGCGCAGGGCGGCCAGGACGCGGGTGCGACCTTCGGCCGCACCACCGGCGATGCTGATGGTCACCGTCACCGGCGGTTCCGGCGGCAGCGCGGGGACGGGACGCAGGTGTACGCGGCGGGGGTGGGCGACGGCGAGCGCGGACATTGGCTCCTCCTACGGGTGGGGTGTGTGGCCGGCCGTCGCCGGGTCCCGGCGACGGCCAACAATACATGTCCCATCTGTTCGATAGGTTAAATCATGTAACGGAAAGTCAAGCGGCGACAAGCCGGGCGGTGTCCCGCCGGTTGATTTCGGCCCGGACCGCGGGGATCAACTCGCGGCCGTAGTCGATGGCGTCGTCCAGCGGGTCGTAACCGCGGATCAGGAACGTGGTCACACCCAGGTCGTAGTAGTCGAGCAGGGCCTGCGCGACGGTCTCCGGGGTGCCCACCAGGGCGGTGGAGTTGCCGGCGGCACCGCTGGCCTTCGCGGTCGCGGTCCAGAGGGCCCGGTCGTGCCGGTCCCCCTCGGCCGCGGCCGCCAGCAGGCGCTGGGAACCGGTGTTGGCCGGGCTCGCCCGGTCGGAGTTACGGAAGAAACGCGGCGCGGTGACCTGGCCGATCCGCCCGAGGATCGCTTCCGCCCGTTCCCAGGCCAGCTCCTCGGTCGGGCCGAGAATGGGGCGGAACGAGACCGAGAAACGCGGTGCGGCCCGACCGATGGCCGCGGCTTCCGCCCGTACGGAAGCAATTTGCTCTTTAATTTGGGCCAGGGGTTCGCCCCAGAACATGTAGACGTCGGCGTGTTTGACCCCGGTGCGGTAGGCGGCCGGCGACGAGCCGGAGAAGTAGATCGGAATCGTTCCGTTGACCGGTTTGACCTGGGAGACGAAGTCCTCGAACCGGTAGATCGGGCCCCGGTGCGAGAACGGCACGTCGGAGAGCCAGGCTTGACGGAGGATCCCGAGGTACTCGTCTGTGCGGGCGTAGCGGTCGTCCTTCGCGAGGTAATCGCCGTCCCGGCGCTGCTCGACGTCGTGACCGCCGGTGATGATGTTCAGGGTGACCCGGCCGCCGGTGAACTGGTCGAGGGTGGCGAAGGTCCGGGCGGCGAGGGTCGGCGCGACGAAGCCGGGCCGGTGCGCGACCAGGAACTTCAGCGTCTCGGTGCGGGCCGCCGCGTACGCGGCCACCTGCGCGCCCTCCGGGTAGGCCGAGCTGTAACCGAGGAGCACCTGATCGAAGCCGGAGTCCTCGTGGGCGCGGGCGATCCGGGTGGTGAACGCCGGATCGATCAGCGCGGTGGTGGCCGGCGTGCTCTCCGAGCCGTCCTGGGTGGCGATCAGCCCGATGAAGTCGACGGGCATGTCAGTCCTCCTCCGGTCGCAGCGACGGCAGGTTGACGACGATCGCCTCCTGCGTCGTCCGCGCGATCACCACGACGGCCTCGTTGTCCGGGTCGGGGTTCTCCTCGCGGTGCGGCACCCACGGCGGCACGAAGATGTAGTCGCCGGGCTTGGTCTCGTAGCGCTTCTCCTCATTCGAGGAAGAGTCGTAAAAAACAAAGACCGGATTGCCGCGTACGACGTAGATCGCCGTTTCCGATTCGCCGTGGTGGTGGTTGTCGCTGGCCGTCGAGGCGTGCACGTGGGTCTCGCCCATCCACAGTTTCTCGCTGCCGACGGTCTTGCCGCTGATCGCCTCGACCCGGGTCATCCCCTTGGTCTGTGCGGTGTCCCCGGACAGCGCGGTCGGAACGACGTGGTGCAGTTTCTGGTGAAAGGCATCGGCCATTACTCGGTCACCCCCAGCTCGCCCAGCAGGGTGCCGCGGAGCGCGGCGAAGGGCGCGGAGCCCCGCTCGCGGGCGCCGGCGGGCACCTCGTGGACGGCCGCGATCCGGCCCTCCCGCATGGTAAGCACCCGGTCGGCCAGCAGGACCGCTTCGTCGACGTCGTGGGTGACCAGCAGCACGGCCGGCCGGTGCCGGCTGGTCAGGTCGCGGACCAGGCCGTGCATCTTGATCCGGGTGAGCGCGTCCAGGGCCGCGAACGGCTCGTCGAGCAGCAGCAACTCGGGCTCGCGGACCAGGGCCCGGGCCAGCGCGACCCGCTGGGCCTCGCCGCCGGAGAGGGTGACCGGCCACGCGTCGGCGTGGTTGGACAGGCCGACCTCCTCCAGGGCCGATTGCGCCTTGGCCCGGGCGGTCGAGCGGGGCAGGCCGATGGCGACGTTGCGCCACACCTTCCACCAGGGCAGCAGGCGGTGCTCCTGGAAGACGACCGTGCGCCGCTGCGGCACCTCGAGGGTGCCGCCGTCGACCGGGTCGAGCCCGGCCAGTGCCCGCAGTAACGTGGTCTTGCCGCAGCCGCTCTTGCCGAGCAGGGCGACGAACTCGCCCCGGTCGATGGCGAGGTCGAGTTCGTGCAGGACGGTGCGGGACCCATACCGGCGGGTGATCTTCTCGGCCAGGACGGTACTCATAGCTTCACCGCGTGGTCGGCGATCGTGATCTTCCCGCTCAGGACCTTGTGGTCGGTGAGCCAGTCCGCGCCGGACTGCAGCTGAGCGATGCCCTCGTCGTTGATCAGGCTCCAGGTGACCTGGACGTTGTTCTTGACCAGCTTGTCCACCACGGCCTGCGGGTACTTCGAGACGGCGTTGCCGATCTTCTGGGCCTCGGCCGGGTTGGCGTTGGCCCAGTCCTGCTCGGCCTTGTAGGCGGCGATCACCTTGCGGATGGTGTCGGCCTCCTTCTTGGCGTACTCCTCGCGGACCAGGTAGGTGCCGAAGTCGATCTGCTTGTCCAGTTCGTCGCCGTCGGTGAAGATCGACTTGGCGTTGTACTGGACCTGGGCCAGCTCGAGGGGGCCGGACCAGATCGACCAGGCGTCGACCTTGCCGCTGCCGAAGGCGGGCGCCGCGTCCGGCGGGTTGAGGTAGGTGAAGGTGACCGAGTCGCGCGGCACGCCGTACTTCTCCAGCGCCGCGACCAGCAGGAACTCGCCGAGGCCGGCCTTGTTGACGGCGACGTTCTTGCCGGCCAGGTCCTTGACGCTGGTGATGCCGCTCTCCGGCCGCACGATGATCGCCGAGGTGCGCGGCGTCGAACTGGACCAGGCGACGTAGACGAGCTTGTTGCCGGACAGCAGCGCCTGGTCGGCCGGGGTGGAGCTGCCACCGAAGCTGAAGTCGGCGGTGTTGGTGGCCACGGCCTGCAGGGTGGGCGCGTGGTTCGGGAACGGGCCGACCCACTCGACGTCGATGCCCTGGTCGCTGAGGGTCTTCTCGAAGACACCGCGGGTCTTGGGAACGGAGATGGCTCCGTAGGTCAGGCGTACCTTCTTGCGCCCTCCGGCTGCGGCGGCGGCCTCGTCGTCGTTGCCGCAGGCGGCGAGGCTGGGTATTCCCAAAACAGGCAGAGCCAGCGCGGCGCCGAGCAGGTTGCGGCGGGACAGGGTCACTTTCTTCCTCCGGATGGTGCGTAATTGGGGTGCCACGCCAGGAGACGACGCTCCAGGGCGCGGGCGATCAGGTCGGTAGTCAGGCCGATCAGCGCGTACAGCACGATGACCAGCACGATCACGTCGGTCTGCAGGAACTCACGGGCGTTGGTGGCCATGAAGCCGATGCCGGCGGGTGCGCCGACGGTCTCCGCGATCACCAGGGCCAGCCAGGCGTTGGTCAGCGCCAGCCGCAGTCCGAGCAGGATCGACGGCAGGGCGCCGGGCAGGATCACGACCCGGACGATGTCGAGCTTCGAGAGGCCGGCGACCCGGCCCATCTCCAGCAGTTTCGGGTCGACCTGGCGGATGCCGAGCACGGTGTTCAGGTAGATCGGGAACAGCGTGCCCAGGGCGACCAGGAAGAACCGGCCGCTCTCGCCGACGCCGAACCAGACCATCACGAGCGGCAGGATCGCCAGGAACGGGATGGCCCGGACGATCTGAATATTGCGATCGATGAGGGCCTCGAACAGCTTCGAGAAACCGGTGAGGACGCCGAGAACGAGGCCGACACTGGCCCCGATGGCGAGGCCGATCGCGGCCCGCTTCAGGCTTTCCCACAGGTGGCGGGGCAGTTCGCCGGTCTCGGTCAGATGCCACGCGGTGGTGCCGACCGAGCTGGGCGCCGGCAACACATTGGGTGCGATGACGCCGGCTCGGGCGAGCAGTTCCCACGTGAGCAGCAGCAGAACGGGGACGATCCAGGAGATCGTCCGGTACGGCAGAGCCCGCTTCTTCGAGGGCGTCGCCCCGGTCTCCGCCGCGGTGGCGGGACCGGCGATCGCAGTAGTGGACATGGCCGCAACTCTGACGGCCGCAACTCCGCCATGTCAACCATACTCTCTAGGTTTACTAGGATATGGGACGACCATTGACGGCGATGTCACGAGCGGCGGAGGGTGGAGGGCAGTTCTCCACAATCCCAAAGGGTGGAAGCACCATGACAGTCGAGTTCGTCGGCATGATCGGCACTCGGGACGTCTCCGAGACCAGGGCGCCCTCCGGGCCGGTGGTCGACCCCGGTTATGTGCGGCGGTTCGCCCGGGCCCACGAGGAGGCCGGTTTCGACCGCATCCTCGTCGCCTACTCCTCGTCCAGCCCGGACGCCAACCAGGTCGCGGCGTTCGCGGCGGCCGGCACCGGCCACATCGGACTGCTGATCGCGCACCGGCCCGGATTCGTCTTCCCCACCACGGCCGCCCGCACCTTCGCCACCCTCGACCAGCTCACCGGCGGGCGGGTGGCGGTGCACACGATCACCGGCGGGTCCGACGCCGAGCAGCGCCGCGACGGCGATTACCTGACCAAGGACGACCGCTACGCGCGCACCGAGGAGTACCTCACCATCCTGCGCCGGGCCTGGAGCTCCCCCGAGCCGTTCTCGCACCAGGGCCGGTTCTACCGGTTCGAGGATTTCTCCCTGCTGGCCCAGCCGGCCCATCGCATCCCGCTGTATTTCGGCGGTTCCTCGGCGGCGGCCTACCGGGTGGGCGGCGCCACCGCCGACGTCTACGCCCTGTGGGGCGAGCCGCTCAAGGAGACCGCCGAGCAGATCGCCTCGGTGCAGGCCGCGGCCGCGGCGGCCGGGCGTGGGCCGCTCGGCATCAGCGTCTCGTTCCGCCCGATCCTGGCCGCCACCGACGAGCTGGCCTGGGAGCGGGCGGCCCGCATCCTGGCCACGATCGAGAGCGGGCCCTCCTTCGCGGGCGACAAGAAGATCCTGGTGGAAAACGTCGGCTCGCAGCGCCTTCTGGCCGCCGCGGCCAAATCCGATCGGCACGACCGTGCCCTGTGGACGGCCACCGCGAAGGCCAGCGGCGCGCAGGGCAACTCGACCGCGCTGGTCGGCTCGCCGGAGACCGTCGCCCAGGCTCTGCTCGATTACGTCGATCTCGGCGTCACCACCATTCTCATCCGCGGTTACGACCCGGTCGACGACGCCGTCGACTACGGCCGGCACCTGATCCCGCTCGTTCGGCAGGAGCTGCGCCATCGCGAGCTCGCCACCGTTTAGCCAGGAGGCACCCGTGACCGTCACCTCTCTCGTGGACGCCGATCTCTTCCGGGCGCTGCTGCGCCGCCACGCCGCCGCGGTCGTGGTGATCACAGCGCCCGGCGAACCACCGGCCGGCTTCACCGCCACCTCGTTCACCTCGGTCTCGCTCGACCCTCCGCTGGTGTCGTTCTGCCTCGCGAAGACCGCCTCGGCCTGGCCGGCGGTCGCGGAGGCGGACGTGGTCGCCGTGCATGTGCTCACCCAGGAGCAGGAGCACGTGGCCCGCACGTTCGCCACCCGCGGCATCGACCGGTTCGCCACGCACGGCGCCTGGCAGCCCGGACCGGGCGGGGTGCCGCTGCTCGACGGGGTGCTGGCCCGGATCGTCTGCCGGGTGGTGCGCCGGGTCGAGGCCGGCGACCACAGCATCGTGCTGGCCGCCCCGGAGACCGGCGATCATCACCAGGACCTGACCGCGGCGCCGCTGGTGTACCACGATGGGCACTACGCCCATCTGCGGAAGGCTGCCTAGATGCCGTTCCACTGGTTCCTGCCCACCGCCGGTGACAGCCACGACATCGTCAGCGGCGGGCAGGCCTCGCTGGCCGCCGACACGTCCCGGCCACCGGACATCCGCTACCTCGCCCTGGTCGCCCGGGCCGCCGAGCAGGCCGGGTTCGAGGCGGTGCTGACCCCGACCGGGACGTTCTGCGAGGACGCCTGGCTCACCACGGCCGCTCTGCTCGGCGAGACCGAGCGGCTGAAGTTCCTGGTCGCCTTCCGGCCCGGGCTGATCTCGCCGACCCTCGCCGCCCAGATGGCCTCGACCTACCAGCGCATCTCCGGCGGGCGGCTGGCGCTCAACGTCGTCACCGGCGGGGAGGCGAGCGAGCAGCGGCGCTTCGGCGACCGCCTCTCGCACGATCAGCGCTACGCCCGGACCGCCGAGTTCCTGCAGGTCGTGCGGGGTGCCTGGGCGGGTACGCCGTACACGTTCCGGGGCGAGCACTACGACGTCGAGAACGCCACCGTGCGGGACGCGCCCGACCCGGTGCCGCCGATCTTCTTCGGCGGCTCGTCGCCGGCCGCGCTCCCGGTGGCGGCCCGGCACGTCGACACCTATCTGACGTGGGCCGAGCCGCCGGCCGCGGTGGCCGCCAAACTGGATGCCGTGCGCACCCACGCCAAGGAGGCCGGCCGGCAACTCACCTACGGCATCCGCCTGCACGTGATCAGCCGGGACACGTCCGACGAGGCGTGGGGGGTCGCGCGGTCGCTGCTCGCCCGGGTGCCGCAGAGCGAGATCGACCGGGCCCGGGCCCAGTTCGCGGCCACCGAGTCGGAAGGCCAGCGCCGGATGGCCGCGCTCACCACCGGCGACTCCCTCGAGGTGTCGCCCAACCTGTGGGCCGGCTTCGGCATCGTCCGGCCCGGCGCCGGCACCGCCCTGGTCGGCAGCCACGCCGAGGTCGCCGCCCGGATCCGCGAATACCAGGCGCTCGGGCTCGACCACTTCATCCTCTCCGGCCAGCCGCACCTGGAAGAGGCGCTGCGGTTCGGCGAGAACGTCCTGCCCCTGCTGTCCCAAGGAGAAAAATGAGTCGCATCGTCGTCGTCTCGGGTAACCCCCGGCCCGGCTCCCGCACCTCGGTGCTGGCCATCGCGGTCGGGGAGGCGCTCGGCGAGAAGACCGGCGGGTTCCCGCCCACCGTGATCGAGGTCGGCGAGCTGGGCACCGGTCTGCTCACGCCCGGCGACGAGGCCACCGCGGCCGCCGTGACCGCGCTGCGCGAGGCCGAGGTGCTGGTGGTGGCCACCCCGACGTACAAGGGCAGCTACACCGGCGTACTGAAAGTGCTCCTCGACCAGCTGCCGGCCCAGGCCCTGGCCGGGAAGACCGCCGTGCCGGTGGTGACCGCCGGCGTGCCGCCGCAGGCGGCTGCCGCGGAGGCGCTGCTGCGCCAGTTGCTCACCGAGCTGGGCGCGGACGTCGCCGACGGCCTGCCGGTGGTGGAGGCCGACCTGCCGGAGACCAAGGCGATCGCCGACCGGTACGCCGAGGCCTACAGCAATCCCACAGCTTCGTAACAGCGCACTGACAAATCACCCGTCTAGTGTCCTGACCACAGGCATGACGGCGGGTGCGACCGCCGAAACGCCCCGGCTCCGCTCGCCGACCCCTGTGCCCCCGGGTCGCCGAGCGGAGCCGGTCCTGTCTCAGCCGACCGCGATGGTCAGCTCGGAGCGGGCGGTCCGGCCCCAGTCGTCGGTGAACTCGACCGTGAAGGTCGACGAACCCGCCGCGGTGGCCACGCCGGTGATCAGGCCGGTGCTGTCCAGCGCCAGCCCGTCCGGCAGGTCACCGCCGCTCAGTGCCCAGGTGCCGGTCCGGTCCGCGGCCAGCTGCTGGTGGTAGTAGCCGCCGACGGCGCCGTCCGGCAGCGCGGCCGTCCGGATCACGGGGCCGGTGGTGTTCACGGTGACCGCGATGCTCCTGGTGACCGCGGTGGGCACGTAGTCGGTGAACCGGACCTTGATCGTGTCGGTGCCGGGGGCGGTCGGCGTGCCCGAGACCACGCCGGCCGGGGACAGCTTCACCCCGGTGGGCAGGGTGCCCTCGGCGAGGCTCCACGAACCGCGGCGGCTGGAGGTCAGGGCGAGCTGCGAGGAGAACGCCGTACCGGCGGTCATGGTCAGACCGGCGGTCTTGATCACCACGGCGGCCGGCGGGGCGGGCACGAACAGCAGCCGGTTCGGCGAGCCCTTCAGCCCGGTGACCTTGCCGGTGGTGGCCTTCGACACCAGGTAGTTGCGCACCTGCGCGGCGGTCCAGGCCGGGTACGCGTCGAGCACCAGTGCGGCCGCGCCGGCCACGTGCGGCGACGCCATCGAGGTGCCGCTGGCCGACGCGGTCGCGGTGTCGCTGCTCGCGAACGCGGACCGGACGTTGACGCCCGGCGCGAACATGTCGAGCACGGTGCCGTAGTTGGAGAACGAGGCGCGCTTGTCCTTGGCGTCGGTCGCGCCCACGGTGATCGCGGCGGCCAGGTTGGCCGGGCTCTCCTTGGCCGCGTTGACGTTCTCGTTGCCGGCCGCCACCGCGACCGTGACGCCCGAGTTGATCAGCTTCTGCAGGGCGGCGTTCAGCGACGGGCTGTTCGAACCGCCGAGGCTCAGGTTGGCCACGGCCGGCTTCTTCGCGTTCTTGGTCACCCAGTTGATGCCGGCGATGACTTCGGAGAGCTCACCCTCGCCGTCGCAGTCCAGCACCTTGACCGCAACCAGCTGCACGCTCTTCGCAACCCCGTACGTCCGGCCGCCGATCGTGCCGGCCACGTGCGTGCCGTGCCCCTCGCAGTCGGCGGCATTGGTGTTGTGGTCGACGAAGTTGAAGCCGTAGGAAGCCCGGCCGCCGAACTCGCTGTGAGTGATCCGGATGCCGGTGTCGATCACGTACGCGTGCACCGAGCTGCCGTCGTCGCTGGGCGTGTAGGTCTTGGAGAGAGTGACCGGCTTCTGGTCGATGCGGTCGAGACCCCAGACCGGGTTCCGGTAGGTGGTCGTCTCGGCGTGCACGATCCGGTCCTGCTCGACGAACGCGACGGCCGGGTTCGCGGCGAGGCGCCGGGCCTGCTTGGCGGTCAAGCGGGCGGCATAACTCGACGACCTGGCCGCGCCCTGAGCGGAGAGGCCCCCGGGTGCCTTCTTCGTGACGATGTACCGCCCGGGGATCGAACCCGGCAGACCGGCGCCGATGACGTTCCCCTCGGCGGCCTGAGCGGGAACGACGGTGCCGGCCGCGGCAACGGCGGCAGCGGCCAGAAGGGTGCCGAGAACTCTCATTCGCATGGCAGGTCGATCGGCCGGAGCGGGTCGTGAGCTTACCGGTGTGGCCAGAAATAACCAGGTGGCAACCCGCGTTCTGCAGATCGCGCCGGTGAATCACCCGGCGTGGAGAGAGGTTCCGAGATGAAGGTCCGTAACTCGCTCAGGTCGCTGAAGAGCAAGCCCGGTTCGGTTATCACCCGCCGCCGCGGGCGCCTGGTCGTGATCAACCGGAAGAATCCGCGCTGGAACGGCCGACAGGGCTGACGCCCACACGCCGGAGAGATAGCCGGGCGAAACTCGCGGTCACGCGATAACTTTGACAGAGCGAAAGGCCGGAGAACCGCCGCCACGGGTCTCCGGCCTTTCGCTTGCTCCGCATTGGACAATCCCCCCACCCGGCCGGCCCGGCTGGAAACGCCGCGGCAATGACGGCGTCGCTCACCCGGCGTTACGCTCGCGGGATGGAGACGGCGGGGCTGGTGCTGGCGGCCGGGTCCGGAAGCCGTTACGGAAGGCCGAAGGCTCTCGTCCCGTACGCCGGAAGCCTGCTGGTGGAACGCGGGGCCGACACCCTGCGCTCGGCCGGTGTCGCACTCAGCGTGGTGGTGTTGGGCGCCTCGGCGCCCGAGGTTCAGCCGTTCACCGGTGGGTACTCGCAGGTCGTGATCAACCCCGACTGGGCGAGCGGGCTCGGTTCCTCGCTGCGCGCCGGGCTGCGCGCCGTGTCCGGCACGCCGGCCACGGCAGTGGTGGTCCTTCTGGTCGACATGCCCGAGGTCACCCCTTCGGCCGTACGGCGAGTGAGCGCGCACGCCGCCGCCGACGCCCTCGTGATGGGTGCCTACCAGGGGCGGCGTGGTCATCCGGTGCTGCTCGGCCGGGAGCATTGGGACGGCGTGATTGCGGCGGCGGGCGGGGACCGCGGCGCCCGGGACTACCTGCGGACGCACGCCGAGGCAGTGCGGGTGGTCGAGGTCGGGGACGTGGCCGGCGACCTGGATCTGGACGTGCCGGAGCTCAACCCCTATGCGTGACGTGCTGCCGGCGTTGCTGCCGTGGTGGCGCTCCGGGGCCGCGGCCGGGCTCGCCACCGTCACCGCCGCTTGGTCGAGCGCGCCCCGGCCGGTCGGCGCCGCGATGGCGGTCGGGCCGGACGGCTCGGTCGTCGGCAGCGTGTCCGGCGGGTGCGTGGAAGCGGCCGTGCACGACCTGTGCGTGTCCGTGGCGTCGTCCGGGATGCCGCGGACGGCACGGTTCGGGGTGAGCGACGACGAGGCGTTCGGGATCGGGCTGACCTGCGGCGGGACGATCTCGGTACTGGTCGAGCGGGTGTGCCCGGCGTCGTTCCCGGAGTTGCCGGCGCTCGCCTCGGCGGTGCTCGCGGGCCGGCCGGCGACCCTGGTGACCCGGCTCGACGACGCCCGGCATCTGGTGCTGACCGACGACGGCCCGGCCGGAACGCTCGGCGACCCGTCGCTCGACGCCTCCGTCTCCGACCTCTCGGGCCTGCGCCGGGTCGGCGAGGTCGACGTGTTCGCCGCGTCGTTCCGGCCGCCGGCCCGGATGATCGTGTTCGGGGCCACCGACCATGCGGCGGCCACCGCCCGGATCGGCTCGTTCCTCGGCTATCACGTCACGGTCTGCGACGCCCGGCCGATCTTCGCCACCGCCGCCCGGTTCCCGGCCGCCGACACGGTGGTGGTCGACTGGCCGCACCGCTACCTGGCCCGGGAGGCGGCGGCCGGGCGGATCGACGACCGCACGGTGCTGTGCGTACTCACCCACGATCCGAAGTTCGACGTGCCGGTGCTCGAGGTCGCGGTGCGCCTCGACGTCGCGTACACCGGCGTCATGGGCTCTCGCCGCACCCACCGGGACCGCCTCGCCCGGCTCGCCGACGCCGGCGTCGCGGAGGTTGATCTTCGGCGGCTCTCGTCGCCGCTCGGCTTGGACCTCGGCGGCCGCACGCCGGAGGAGACCGCGGTGAGCATCGCCGCCGAGATCGTGGCGCTGCGGCACGGCGGCAGCGGGTCACGGCTGAGCGAGACCGACGGCCCGATCCACCCGGCCCGCCCGCGCGACTAACTCATCCGCATGTTCGCGGCGGCGACGTCGAGCAGGCGCTCGCTCTGGATCTGGTCCACCACACCCGCCGACATCTGCCGCCCCCAGCTGTCGCAGGCGTGCTCGCGAAGGACGGTCTGCGGGTCGACGCGCAGCCGGTCGGCGATCTGCGCGATCCGGTCCCGCATCTCCCGCTCCACGCTCTGCCGATCGATGACGATGCCGTGCTGGTACAAGTTCGCCGTGAACTCGTCCACCAACCGAGCGAGTGTTGTTCCTGTTGGCACCGATAGTCTCCTCGGATCGTCGTTGATGACGACAGTGTGCGTGTTCATGATCTAGAGCTGGCGGCGGCGCGACCACCAAGATCGGTGGTTTCCGCCGCACGGGGTCGGCCGTCCGACTAACTCACCGCTGCCCGAATGGTCACGGCACGCCTTTCACCTTCCCTCTCGGCAGGCTGCGATGAATCAGCCCTGGCGGGTGGGCCGGATGGTCAGATCGCCGATCTCGACGTCGTCCGGCTGGTCGATCGCGAAGGCGATCGCCCGGGCCACCGCGATCGGCTCGATGCCGAGGCCGGCCATGCTCTCCCGCATCTGCTCGCGGGTGGCCGGGTCGTCGACGGCGTTGTCGATGAGCTCGGTGCGCACGTACCCCGGGGAGATCGACGTGGTGCGCAGGACACCGTCGGTGCTCTCCTGCCGCAGGGCCTCCAGGAAGGTGCGGACCGCGTTCTTCGTCCCGGCGTACACCGCCTGGGTCGGGACGATCTTCAGACCCGAGGTCGACACGACGGTGACCAGGTGACCGCTGCCCTGCCGGCGGAAAACCGGCAGGGCGGCGGCGATCCCGTTCAGGACGCCATTGACGTTCACGTCGACCATGGCCGACCAGCCCGCGACGTCGAGGTCGGCCATCGGACCGATCCGGGTGACGCCGGCGTTGCCGACCAGGACGTCCAGCCGGCCGAACCGCTCGACGGCGGTGTCGACCAGCGATCGGAGATCGGCGGGATCGGTGACGTCGACGCGGGTGGCCACCGCGGTGCCGCCGCCGGCCGCGATCTCGGCGACCAGCCGATCCAACCGGTCGGTGCGCCGGGCGCCCACCACGACGTGCGCCCCGCGGGACGCGAGGTGCCGCGCCGTCTCCGCGCCGATGCCGCTGCTGGCGCCGGTGACGGCGACGACCTTGCCCGAGATGGTCATGAGGATCCTCCAGTAGAGTGGACACATGTCCGGTTACCTCGACGACAGTATCGGACACGTGTCCGCTTCCGCCAGGCCGCGCCGGTCCGACGCCCAGCTCAACCGGGAACGGATCCTGCAGGCGGCCCGCGAATTGGTCCGGGAGCCGGGCGAGCTGAAGCTCAACGCGGTGGCGAAGGCGTGCGGCATCGGGCAGGGGACGCTCTACCGGCACTTCCCGACCCGCGAGGATCTTCTGATCGAGG
The DNA here is from genome assembly GCF_018332695.1 of Paractinoplanes toevensis. Classification (GTDB taxonomy): domain Bacteria; phylum Actinomycetota; class Actinomycetes; order Mycobacteriales; family Micromonosporaceae; genus Actinoplanes; species Actinoplanes toevensis. Next base: position 53,880 of record NZ_BOQN01000124.1, on the reverse strand, counting down.
TCTACCGCCAGGAGGTCGACGAGCTGGTCGCCGCGGCCTCCCGGCTGCTGGCCGACCACCCGCCGCTGGACGCACTCGCGGCCTGGTTCGACCGGGTGGCCGCGTACGCCCGGATCAAACGCGATGTGTTCGCCGCCGTCGAGGCAGCCACCTGGCAGAACCTGGCCGCCCACAGCCTCGGCCCGATCGGCGGCGCGGTCGACCTGCTGCTGACCGCGGGCCGGGCAGCCGGCAGCATCCGGCCCGACGCCGAGGTCCGCGACGTCATCGTGCTGATCAGCTGGCTGTCCCGCCTGGCCGACGCCGAACTCGACGCCCGCGGCTCCCGGCTGTTGTCAATCCTGGTCGACGGCCTCCGGGCTCAGCCTTAGCCGCCGGGCGTGACGCCGTGTGATCGCATCTCGCCGGTCAGCGCGTCGAGCAAGGTGTCGTAGCGCGATCCGCGCAGCCAGGTCCCGCCGTCGCTGAGCACGCTCCCGAAGACTCCGCTCGCGCGCTGGACCGGGGTGCGCACCATTCGGCCGTCGATCAACACGATCCACAACCGTTCGCGGACCAAGACATCCGGCGCCGTCCGGAACCGACTGACCCGCGACCACGGGATGGTCCGGGTGCGCAGCAGCCACCGCACTCGAACCCCCGCGTCACCCACCAGCAGAGCTGTGCGGTGCAACCGCCACGCCAGCGTGAGCCACACACCGAGAAAACCACCTACGCCGGCAACCGGCAGCACCCTCCCGGACCGCCAGTGCGTGGCGATCATGGTGGCGACCACGAGGGCGAAAACGGTTCCGGCCACCGCGATGAATCCGGTGTAGACGCGGAAAGCATCCCGATAGGGCCGTCGCCAGGCGCACACGAGGTCATCGTCGCACGTAGCCGACAGAACGAGCGATGGCAGATCCATCTATGCGTCGAACAGGGGGTATTCCGTCGGATTCGGTTCGGCGAGGATGTCGATTCCGGCCGCCCGGACGTCGGCCTCGGTGATCGTCAGGTCAGCGCGATCACCCAGCATCGCGGCGACCAGAGCGTCGAGCATGTCGAGGTGTCCCTCACGGGCGTCTGTTAGGGCGGCGTTGATTCGTTCGCCGGCCCGGGTGACTCGTACGCCCCACTCGCCCGCCTCTTCGAGATTGCGATGGATGAGCCCAGCCTCCAGGAAGCCGGACCAAGGGGTACGCAGAGTCAGCAGCGAATCGGCCGTAGACCGGAACAGCATGAGAAGAGCGGGCTTCGGGTTGGCTCCCAGGTCCCCGTCAAGAATCACGCCGAAGAGGCGTTGAAGGCCGTCCAGAAGCGACAGATAGTGCGCTTTCAGTGCGCCGTTGAACGTCGGAGACTCTGCGTAGTAACCGCCGAAAGAACGTTGCTGAGCGCCCAGATAAGCATGGACCAGATCCCGCCTTTGATACATCAGTCCGTCCTCGGTGGTTGCACCGGCGGTTCGCTCTCGTAAGGTACCGAAGGACTGGTCGATAGAACGCACTGACGGGCTCACACCGCGCAGGTCCGACAACATGGTGGCGTTCGGCGGACCCGGCCGTACGGTGCGGATTGAGGTTTCGATGTGCCGGCAGCGATGCCGGCCGGCGCGGCCATCGCCGAATCGGCAAAGATCTGCCCGAACAATGCCCGGCAGCGTCCCCTGCGATGGTTGTGGGCCCAGCACGTGTGGCGATCCGCGCGGCGCGGATAGCCATCCGGCGCGTTCTACTCCTCGGTAGCGGGCTTTGCAGCGGCATGGCCGCCCAGCTGCCACATTTCGTAGTTTCCACATTCTGCCGTGATTTCGGAGGTCTCCCGAGCCGCGGTCAGGAAGTCGTCGATCAGCGGCGAGATGCGCGATTCCGCCACCGCGAGGCACACCTGGTCGGGTGCCAGATCCGGGATGGGCACATAGCTGACCTCGGGATGTGAGTAGAACACGGTCGCCGAACGGGCCAGGAACGAGATGCCCCGGCCGGCCGCGACGTGCTCGAGCGTTTCGTCCACGCCGCGTACCAGGTATCCGGCGTTGGGGTGCGGGCGCCGGGTCGGCTGCGTGCTCGGGTCGGCATGCCAGAGCACCGGCTCGCCGGCCAGGTCGGCCTCGGTGATCTGCTCCTTGCCGGCCAATCGGTGACCGGCGGGAAGGACTGCCACCCGCGGCTCGGTGTACAGCGGGGTGACGCGCAGGCCGGTCTCGTCGATGGGCAGCCGCACGTAGCCGACGTCGATACGGCCGTCGAGCAGCATCGTGGCCTGGTCGTCCGATTCGATCCGCTGCATGTCCACGATCACGTCCGGGTGCTGGGTGGCGAACTGCCCTATCGCCGGCGTGACCGTGATGCCCGCCCGGAAGCCGACCATCAGCCGCCGGCTGCCGCGCGCGGCCACGGTCACCCGGCGGCGGACCGCGTGCGCCGAGGCCAGCAGCGGGCCGGCGTCGGTCAGCAGCTGCCGGCCCGCGTCGGTCAGCGCCACGCCGTGGCTGTCCCTGATCAGCAGCGGGGTGCCGAGATCGTGTTCCAGCGCGCGGATCTGCCGGCTGAGCACCGGCTGCGCGATGTGCAGTTCATCGGCGGCGCGGCCGAAGTGCAGCTTGTCGGCGACGGCGACGAAGTAGCGCAACTTGCGCAGGTCCAGATCCATGGGGCCTCCCGGTCCGGCGATGCCTCGAGGGTATCGCGACCGCTGAAAGAGGTCTTGGACACCGACTCAGGCCACTGGCAAATTAATAGGTGCTGATGGGCCGCAGCGAATTCGGTACAAGAATTCGGCATCGAACACCAATGAGTACGTCATGAATTGAGACGGGGTCGCATGGCGTCCGTTTCAGCTCCAGAAAGCAGGCACACAATGAGCAGCATCAGCGTTATCGGCTTGGGGAACATGGCCGGTGCCCTTGCCGCCCGGGCGCTCGCCGGCGGCAACGCCGTCGAGGTCGTCGGTCGCGACGCGGCCAAGGCTGAGGCACTGGCCGCCGCGCTCGGCGGCGGCGCCACGGCCGGGACATTCGGCACCGCTCCGGCCGGCGACATCGTCATCCTCGCCGTGCCGCACGCCGGCGCCGTGCCGGTCGTCGCCCAGTACGGGAACGCGCTGGCCGGCAAGGTCATCATCGACGTCACCAACCCCGTCAACGCCGACGCGACCGGGCTGGTCACCCCGGACGGCACTTCCGCCGCGCAGGCGATCGCCAAGGCCGCCCCGGCGAGCGCGCCCGTCGTGAAGGCGTTCAACACCGTCTTCGGGCACGTCCTGGCCCTGGGCCGCCCTCTGGACGTGCTCTTCGCCGGCGACGACGCGCGGGCCAAGGCGAGCGTATCGGCGTTCATCGAGAGCCTCGGACTACGCCCGTTGGATGCCGGAGGCCTGGAGATGGCGCACTGGCTGGAAGGGACGGGCCTGTTGATGATCAGCCTGGCCCGGCACGGCGTGGGGGGCTTCAACTTCAGCCTCGGCGTCAACAATCTCGGCTGACCGCACCTGGGTCACTCACAAGGGACAACAGCATGCGCGTTTTCGTCACTGGCGGGACCGGCCACTCCGGTTCGTACATCATCGGAGAGCTCATCGCCGCCGGGCACGAGGTCACCGGTCTGGCCCGGTCGGACACGGCCGCGGCGGCGCTGTCCGCGTTCGGCGCGAAGGTACGTCGCGGCGACCTCGAGGACCTCGACGGGCTCAAGGAGGCGGCCGCCGACTCGGACGGCGTCATTCACCTCGCCCACCGGCAGGACCTGCTGTTCTCCGGGGGAATCGACGCCGTGGCCGCCGCGGAACACCCGATCATGCTCGCGTACGGCGAGGCACTGGCGGGAACCGGAAAGCCGTTGGTCGCGGCCGGGAGCATCGGCTCGTCCGGAAGCCTGGGCCGGCCGGCCACCGAGGAGGACCCGGCCCTTCCCACCGGCGATGAGCACAAGGGCACGCTGCACGCTCGCAACATCGTGGAAACCGCCGTGATCGACCTCGCCGAGCGGGGAGTGCGGTCTTCGGTCGTGCGGATCGCCAACATCGCGCACAGCACGACCGATCGCGCCGGCTTCCTCATGCAGCTGATCGCACTCGCGAAGGAGAAAGGTTTCGTCGGCTACCCCGGAGACGGCGCGAACCTGTGGAACGCCGTGCACGTCCGTGATGCCGCCGCCGTGCTCCGCTTGGCGCTGGAGAAGGGGCCGGCCGCCAGGTACTGGCACGCGGTCGGGGACGAAGGCATCCCGTTCCGCGAGATCGCCGAGGCCATCGGAAGCCGTCTGGGCCTGCCCGTCATGAGCATTCCCACGGACGTATTGATGGTGCCGGGCTACTTCGGGTTCCTGGCCAACCTGGTCACGCAGAGCTACCCGGCGTCCAACCTCATCACCCGCCGGACCCTCGGCTGGGAACCCACTCAGCCCGGCCTGCTCGCCGATCTGGACAACGGCCATTACTTCCCCGCCGGCTGACGGCACGAAGACGCGGCTCAGAAAGAGCCGGTCGGACCGCTCAGTGCGGCCCGGGCACCGCGTTCCAGAAGGCCGGATGGTTACTCAATCGGCTCGGGCCCAGAGGTCGTGGGGGTTCTTGCCCGGCCGGAAGCCGTACGCCTCGGCCATCTGGGCGGCCTCGCGGAAACCGTGACCGACGAGGTCGGGCAGGTGGGCGTCGCTGCCGAAGGTGATCGCGTCGCCGCCTTCGTCGTGCCACCAGGTGAGCACGGCAGGGTGCAGCGGCAGCCGGGTGTTGACCTCCAGTGCCCGGCCGGACTGCGCGGTCAGCCGCAGCGCGTGGCGGAACTCCTCCTCGAAGGCAGCGGGGTCGAACGGGCCGGCCGTCTCGGTCGGCCAGGAGCGGACCGGATAGTCGACGTGGGCCAGCACGGCGAACTGGTCGTTCGTCGACACCATCGTGGCCACGCCGGCGAGATATTCGCGTACCACGTCGTTGGGGTCCCGGTGTGGGTAGATGCCCCAGGGTTCGGCGAAGGTCGCTTGATCAGGCAGTGTGTGCAGGGAGCCGAGCAGTCGATCGAAGCGGCCCGCGGCCAGGACCTGAGCGATCTGATCGGCGTGGCGGTGCGGCTCCCCCAGCTCCAGACCGCTGAGGATGCGCAGCTGCGGAAACCGTTGCCGGCAGTGCTCGATCGTTTCCAGATATCCGGCGGCGTCGAAGGCGGGCGGCGTCAACAGCCCGTCGGCATCGGCGAGTGCGGTGAGATTGTCCATGACGTAGGGGCCGTCCAACGCGATCCGCCAGACGGTGTGGTCGAGGTGTTCGGTGAAAGCGATCGCCGGCAGGCCGAGCCGCAGGGCTCGGGCGCACGACCGTTCCATGTCACCGACCGGCGTGTCCCATGACCACTGGCTGTGCACATGACTATCGGCGGGCAATGGCATGACGACCTCCACGTCACCGGGCCGCAACGCTTCGGTGATCGACGCTACCGCCCACACCGGAACGAGGCGCTCGGCTATCGTGCTGATGATGTTCTGGCAGCTCACGATCGATGCGAACGACCCGGCCCGGCTGGCTCGGTTCTGGGGGCAGGTGCTGGGCTACCAGCCGGCGCCGCCGGAGTCGGACACCACCTGGTGGGCTCACTACCGCGGGCGGCTCGGCGGCCGCGATGCGTTCGACGACCGGATCTTCGACCCGGACGGGCGCAAGCCGCCGCTCTGGTTCCAGGAGGTGCCCGAGTCGAAAGCCGGGAAGAACCGGCTCCACCTCGACCTCTACCCGACCGCGCGGGACGACTCGCTGCCCTACGATCGGCGCGTCGAGATCGTCGATGCCAAGGTCGCCGAGCTGGTCGAGCTGGGCGCGAATGTGCGGCGCCGCGAGCGTGGCGACTCGTACTACTTCGTGGTCATGCACGATCCCGAGGGCAACGAGTTCTGCGTGTCCTGACGCACCGTTACCACCCGATCGACGACAGGCGACTCAGGTGCCTCGCGGGCCCGGCATCGCTACGGTTAGCGCGTGTCTGAGATCCCGTGGTGGGGGCTGCCCCTCGTCGCCGTGGTGTTTGCCCTGGCTGGGGCCGCAACGGCGCTGCTCGTGACGGCTCGTAACGAACAAGTGCGCAATCGGCGCAAGCGCACCCGGCGGTGGTATGAGGAGCGTAAGGACGCGTACGTCGCGCTGCTTGCCGTCTTCGAGCGCAACACCTACCGACTGCGTTCCGCCTACGACTCCGGTGACAAGCCCGCCTCGGGGCTGGCCTACGTCGACGAGGCCGCGCCGGCGCTGATGCGGGTGCGGCTGCTCGCCTCCGGGCCGGTGCGCAGCGCCGCCCTGGCCGTGCACGTTCTGCTGCAGAAGCTGCACGGAGAGATGAACCCGGCATCCGTGTCCGGCGTTCAGCCGCAGACCCACTTCCGCGAGCTGCTCACCCAGGTTCCCCTGGTCATCCAGCAGTTCGAGGAGGCCGTACGGGTCGAGCTGCGGATCGACATCGAAGCACCGGCCGGGTCGGAACTGTCCGATGGAGATGTCCGGGGTCGCGCCCGGCAACTGCTGCGACGCTGACCACTGGGTTGGGCACTGGTTGGGCCGGTCGATATCGGGCAGGATCTAAGTCGTGACCAACGACAAGCTCGACGATGTGACGGCCGCGGTGGTGCGCAGCGGGATCGTGGCGATCCTGCGCGCGCCGACCTCCGATGGGTTCGCCGCCGTGGCCGAGGTGCTGGTCGGCTCCGGCATCACCGCCCTGGAGGTCACGCTGACCTCCAGGGGCGCGATCGAGGCCCTGGCCGGCCTGCGCCGTCAGCTGCCGGCCTCGGTGGCGGTCGGCGCGGGCACGGTGCTGACCTCCGACGATGCGAAGGCCGCGGTCGACGCGGGGGCCGAGTTCCTGGTGGCGCCCAACCTCGACGTGGCGCTGCTGCAGTCGTCGCTGGTCCCGTTCTACCCGGGCACGGCCACGCCGACCGAGATGTTCGCGGCCTATCAGGCGGGCGCCCCGCTGGTAAAGGTGTTCCCGGCGTCCAACCTGGGGCCTGATTTCCTGCGTAACGTGCGTGGGCCGCTGCCGCAGATCAAGGTGATGCCCACCGGCGGCATCAAGATCGAGGACATCGCCGACTGGCTGTTCGCCGGGGCCAAGGCGGTCGGGCTGGGCGGTCCGCTGATCGGCGACGCCGCCACCGGCGGCAGCCTGCCCGCTCTCGCCGCGCGGGCCCGGCACGCGGTCAGCGCGGTCGCGTTCGCCCGGTCATGACCGGGGGACTTTTCACCTTCGGTGAAACGATGGGGCTGGTCGCGGCGGACAGCATCGGCCCTCTGCCGTACGCGAAGGGCTTCTCGTTCGGCATCGGCGGTGCCGAGAGCAACGTCGCCATCGGCGTGGCCCGGCTCGGCGGTGAGTCCTGCTGGCTCGGCCGGGTCGGCCCGGATGCGACCGGCGCGCTGATCAAGGCCCGTCTCGAGGCGGCCGGGGTGCGCACGATTGCCCTGGCCGACGACGCGTTCACCGGTCTGATGGTGCGGCACCGCCGGTCCGGCGAGTTCGCGCACGTCGATTACCACCGGGCCGGCAGTGCGGGCTCCCGGCTCACGCCCGCCGACATTCCCGCGGCGGAGCTGCGCGAAGCCGGCATCTTGCACATCACCGGCATCACCCCGGCGCTCAGCGAGTCCTGCCGGGCCGCGGTGTTCCAGGCGGTCGAGACGGCCCTCGCGGCGGGCGTGCCGGTGTCGATCGACCTCAACTACCGGGCCAAACTGTGGTCCCGATTCGACGCCGCGCCGGTGCTGCGCGACCTGACCGGCCTGGCCGACATCGTCTTCGCCAGCCCCGACGAGGCGGCCCTGTTCGTCGACGCCGACGACCTGCTCGGTGGCCTGGCCAAACTCGGTCCGGCCGAGGTGATCCTCAAGGACGGCGGCCACGGCTGCGTGGCGCAGATCAACGGCGAGCGGCACACCGTTCCGGCCCTGCCGGTGACCGTGGTCGACCCGGTCGGCGCGGGTGACGCCTTCGTGGCGGGCTACCTCGCCGATCGGCTGGCCGGCGCCACCCCCGGTCAATGCCTGTCCACCGCGATCGCCACCGGCGCGTTCGCGGTCACCGTCCCCGGCGACTGCGAGGGCGCCCCCGACCGCTCCGAGCTGCTGGCCCTGACCGGCGGCGACCTGCGGCGATAGATCGAGCCGCGCGGAGACCGGTCAGCCGGGGTTTCGGGGCGATGTTCCTGGCCAACCCGGACCTGCCGGCCTGACTCGCGGCCGGCGGCCCGTTCAACACCGCCGATGTGGCCACCGCCTTCCGCGGCGGCCACATCGGATACACCAACTATCCGACCCTTCAGGTGCCGGCGGCGCAGCTGGTACCGCGCGGGGGCACGGTCAGCGAGATGAGGTACGCGTCGGTCACGGCGCGGATGCACTGGCTGAGCGAGTACGAGCCGTGGCCGTCGCCCTCGTACGTCACCAGCACGCCGTGCCGGCCCAGCTGGCGTTCCACGTTGCGGGCCCAGTTCCAGCCGGTGGCCGAGTCGTGCCGCGAGTTGAGCAACAGCAACGGGGTCGCGGTGCGGACGTGCAGGTCGTGCTGCGGGTAGACGACGTTCTCCCAGCCCAGGCAGGAGGTCACCGCGAACACCTGCACCGGGAAGTGGGTGTGCGGAGCCACCCGCGCGGCCCGGCGCAGCAGCCCGGCGTACTCGCGGTAGTCGCGGACCGGCAGCGACCAGTCGGCGCAGAACGCGGGCAGCACCACCGGCAGGCTGCCGAGCCGAGCGCCGGGGGCGCCACCGTCGACCGCCGCGAGATAGTCGGCCAGCTTGTCGTAGTCGGCGTCCTTGGTGCGCTTGTAGGTGATCGCGACCAGATCGAACGGGGTGAAGTCGGGACGGCCGGCGACCGCCGAGTCGTACAGCCGGTTCCACACCGCGACCACGTCATGGCCGTGCAGCGCGCACGACTCGGTGCGGGCACACCAGGCCACGAACGCGTCGAACGCGTCCTCGGAGGCCCAGGTCTGCGCGGTCAGGAACTCGGCGGTGGACCGGCTGCTGTGGTCGTCGACGCTCTCCAGCACGATGGCCCGGACCCGCTGGGGAAAGCGTTCCGCGTACGCCTCGCCCAGCAGCGTGCCGTAGGAACTGCCCTGGAAGGTCAACTGACGTTCGCCCAGGGCGGCCCGCAGCGCGTCGAGGTCGCGGACGTTGCTGGTCATGTCGGCGTGGTTCCACAGGTCGCCGGTGCGCCGCTCGCACTCGGCCCACAGAGCGCGGTTGTAGGCGAGCATGTCATCGAAGTCCTGCTGGTCGGCGAGCACCGGGTAGGGGGCGGCGGCGACCTGCTCCGGGTCGCAGCTGACGGCGTGGCTGCCGTTCGAGCCGCGCGGGTCGAAGCTGACGATGTCGAACCGGTCCAACAGGGTGTCACTGAACCGGTCGTAACCGTCGGTGACTCGGGAGACGCCCGGATCCCACGGCCCGCCCGGCCCGAAGATCAGCGTGCCGACCTTGTGCGCCTGGTCGAGGGCGGGCCGCCGTCCCACGGCGATGTCGATCTTCTCGCCGCCCGGATGCGTCCAGTCGACGGGAACGGTGAGGTAGGCGCACTGGGCGTCGTCGGCCTTGCCGCAGGTGTACCAGTCGAGGCCGGCCGCCGGTGGCGCGGCGGGCACCGGCAACGCGGCGACCATCAGCAGCGAGAGCAGTGAATTCATGACGTCGAGCCTGGTCGATGTGGACTCGGTGGTTAATCGGGAAACGCCCGGATCGAACCCTGAGAATCGGGCCCGCCCGGAACCCGGGCAAAGTGGGTGACCAACGACGGCGCCACGCTGATAACCACGGGACTTCGCCATGCCCGTATTGAAAGAATGGGTGACCGGATCGTTCCGCTGATGGGCCGGATGGTGTCTGTCGGGCCGCCGGGCCGGCGGCGAAGGATGGACTCATGACAAACGCTCTGATCGTGATTGATGTACAGGAGTCCTTCCGGGCCCGGCCGTTGTGGAAGGCGCTCGACAACCCGGCTCTGATCGGCAACATTCAGCGTCTCGTAGACGCGGCGCGGGCCAACGGGGAATTGGTGGTGTGGGTGCTGCATGCGGAACCGGGCAGCGGCGGGCTCTTCGATCCGGCGAACGGCCACGTGCGGATCGTGGACGACCTGAAGCCCGCCGACGGTGAGCCGATCATCACGAAGACCTCGCACAACGCCTTCTCCACGACGAATCTCGGGCAGACCCTGACCGCGGCCGGCGTGGGCTCGGTGACGGTCACCGGGCTGAACACCGAGCAGTGCGTCGAGACCACCGCCCGGGTCGCCTCCGATTACGGGTACGAGGTGACGTTCGTCATCGACGCCACCGGAACGTTCCCCATCCCGCACTGGGAAGCCCCCGCCGATCGGTCGGTCGAGGAGTTGCTGGCCGATCCGCGTACGCTTTCCCCGGCGGATATCAAGGCCCGCACCGCCTACGTTCTGGCCGGGCGATTCGCCACCGTCCGCACTACGGACGACTATCTGGGAGGGTGACCGGATCGTGAGCCGGGTGGTGTTCGTGCTGACTCCGCAGGTGCATCTGCTCGACCTGGCCGGGCCGGCCCAGGTGTTCGGCACCGCCGACGGCTACGAGATGGCGTACGTCGCGGAGGCCACGCCCGTGCCCACCTGGCAGGGCGTGTCCCTGCACGCCGAGCGTGACTGGCCGCGGTTGACCCCCGATGACCTGCTGGTGGTGCCCGGCTGGCGCAGCGGTTACGGAGCGTTCACCCCCGACACCCTCCAGCGGCTGGCCGGCCACCACGCCGCGGGCGGCACGGTGGCCAGCGTCTGCGCCGGCGCCGACGCGCTGGGCCGGGCCGGGCTGCTCGACGGCCGCCGCTGCACCACCCACCACGACCTGCAGGACCGTCTGGCCCGGTCATTTCCGCGGGCCACCGTCGTGCGCGACGTGCTGTACGTCAGCGACGACCGCGTGGTGACCTCGGCCGGCATCGCCAGCGGCATCGACCTGGCCCTGCACCTGGTCGCACTGCGTCACGGCCCGGCCGCTGCGGCGCGTGTCGCCCGCGAGATGGTGGTCTACGCGCGGCGTAACGGCGACGAGCAGCAGGCCAGCGCCATGCTGCGGCACCGCGCCCACCTGTCCGATGTGGTGCACCGGGTCCAGGACCGCATCGACGCCGAGTTCGCGGCGCCGCTGCCGCTGACCGACCTGGCCACCGAGGCGGGCGTCAGCGAACGCACGCTGACCAGGCTGTTCACCGCCGCGACGGGCCGCACTCCGCTGCGCTACCAGCAGGTCCTGCGAGTGGAACGCGCCGAATACCTGATCGGCCACGGCACCACGGTCGAGGCCGCGGCCCGGGCCGTCGGCTTCACCGACGCCCGCATGCTCCGCCGGCTCCGCGCCCGGCCGTAGGCTGTCGGCGTGCTGCGCGCTCGACGAGATCTTCGCGGGATACCTGGCCGCGTACGAATCGTCCTGGCGCGCGTTTCCCGACGTCGACGCCGCGCTGGCCGCCATCTCCGCCGCCGGTCTGACGGTGGCCGTGCTCACCAACGGCTCTCGCGAGCAGCAGCACCAGAAGCTGACCCGCACCGGTCTGGCCGGTCGGGTCGGCCCGATGTTCACGGTCGAGGACGTCGGCGCCGCCAAGCCCGACCAGGCCGCGTTCCTGGCCGCCTGCGCCCGCCTGGACCTGCCGCCTTCGTCGGTGCTCTCGGTCGGTGACCGCCACGACCTGGACGTGCTGCCGGCCCGCGCCGCCGGCCTGCGCGCCGTCCATCTGGACCGCCGGGACGAGGGCCCGCACGACGAGCCGCACCGCATCCGCAGCCTCGCCGACCTCCGCCTCTGATCGCCGGCGCGGCCGGCCTCAGCCCTTGATCGCGCGGGCGAGCCACTCCGTCATGAGGGCCTTTTCCGCGGCGCTGAGCGCGGGCAGCTGATCGATGTTGGCGGCGAGAGCGACGGCGATGGTGCGGGCGTCGTTCGCGGCGACGGCCGGGCCGTCGGTGAGGACCGCGGCCGTGATCGCGTCGAACATCGCCTCGCCGAGGGCCGGGTCGCCGCCGGTCAGCATGGCCAGGACCGCGCCCCGGCCGGCCGCCTGGATCATGTCGACCGCGCGCTGTTCGCCGACCCGCAGCAGGCCGGCCGCGGCCAGCCGGTGCACCCGGCGCCGCAGGATCTCGTCACCGGCCGCGACGGCCGGTGAGTGGCGCCGGTGCGGATCGCTGATCAGCTGGAACAGGTCGGGATTGGCCAGCCCGAACGCGATGTGACCGCGCCAGCCGGCCCGCAGGTCGGTCAGCGGATCCTCGTCGGCGTCGATCGCCTTCTCCCCGACGTACGCCGCCATCGCGTGCTCGGCGAGCGCGTCGAGCAGGCCGTCCTTGTCGCCGAAGAGCCGGTAGATGGTCGGCGGCTGCACCCCGGCGGCCTGCGAGACCGCCCGGGTGGTGACCGCCCGGGCCCCTTCCTCGCGCAGCAACCGGCTCGCCGCCTCGATGATCGCGGCCCGCACCTCGTCCATGTAACGACGATAACAGATCTTGCGTAACGCCGGAAAATCAGTGCTAACGTTTCGCTGTTACCAACGATAAGGAGATGTCATGATCGTCGTTACCGGTGCCACCGGCAAGCTCGGCTCGCAGATCCTCGACCTGCTCCTGACCCAGGTCCCGGCCATCGAGCTGGGGGTGAGCGTCCGCGATCCCGGCGCGGCGGCGCACCTGGCCGCCCGGGGCGTGCGGGTCCGCGCGGGCGACTTCACCGACCCGGCGTCGCTCGCGTCGGCATTCGAGGGCGCCGACCAGGTCCTGCTCATCTCGGCGTCGATCCGCGGCACCGACGCCGCCGTGGCCGCGAACCGCGCCGCCATCGACGCGGCCCGCGCCGCCGGCGCCCGGCGGATCCTCTACACCGGTCACCAGGCCGCCGCCCACGACTCGGCGTTCGCCCCGATGCTGGTGCACGCGGCGACCGAGGACCACCTGGCCGCGGCCGGCGTGCCGTTCACCGTCCTGCGCAACGGCTTCTACGTCACCACGCTCGACTTCTACGTTCCCCGCGCCCTGGAGACCGGGGTGCTCGCCCTGCCGGCCGACGGCCCGGTGTCCTGGACTGCTCACGCCGACCTGGCCGCGGCCGCCGTGGCCGCGCTGACCGCGCCCGACCTGTTCGACGGGGTGACGCCGCCGCTGACCGGTCCGGCGGCGGTCGACCTGGTCGAGGTGGCCAGCATCCTGAGCGACGTCACCGGCCGCACGATCACCCGGGTCGTGGTCGACGACGAGGAGTGGAAGGCCGCTGCGGGTGAGTTCGCCGACTTCACGCTCGGCATGTTCCGGGCGGCCCGCCGCGGCGAGTTCGCGGTGACCGACCCGGCCCTGGAGAAGGCCATCGGCCGCCCCGCCACCGACGTGCGGGACTTCTTGGCGGGTTTCCAGCATTCCGCGGCCAGTTAACGGTTTGCGGCTGCGAAGGTCGGGCTCAGAGTGGGCGCATGGCTGAAACCACCAACGTAGTGATCATCGGAGCCGGGGTTGCCGGGCTCACCCTCGGCAACCTCCTGCTCCGCAACGGCATCGGCTGCGTCGTCCTGGAGCGGCGCAGCCGGGAGTACGTCGAGCGGCGCCAGCGCGCCGGCACCATCGACAGTCGCGGGGTGCGCATGTTCCGCGAGTGGGGCCTCGAGGAGGTGCTGACCGGCGACACCGTCGCCGAGGTCGAGGGCGGCATCTGGATCGACGAGGAGGAGTTGCCGATCGAGTTCGACGGCGACGACAACAGCGACAGCGTCTTCTGCCCCCAGCAGGTCCTGGTCCGCAACCTCACGGACGCCTTCCTGCGCGACGGCGGCGACCTCCGCTTCGAGACCGAGGGCATCTCCCTGGACCCGGAACACGGCGTGGTGCGCTACGGCGGCACCACGATCACCGGCGATTACATCGCCGGCTGCGACGGCGACCGCGGCATCAGCCGCGCGTCCATCCCCGACGGCATTTTGACCCGCTATTCCCACGAGTACGGGTACGCATGGCTCAGTGCCCTCGCCGAGGTGCCGGCGCACTCCTCCGGCATGGCGATCCACTCCCGTGGTCTCGCCGGGCTCATCCCCCGCGGCGCGAAGAACAGCCGCATCTATCTCCAGTGCCCGCTCGACGCCACCGTCGAGGACTGGACGGACGAGCGCGTCTGGAACGAACTCGAAGCTCGCTTCGGCCGGCCGCTGACCGCCGGCCGCATCCTCGAGAAGCGGCTCGTGCCGCTGCGCAGCGTGGTCTACGAGCCGATGAGTTACGGCCGGCTCTACCTGCTCGGGGACGCGGCGCACATCGTTCCGCCGATGAGCGCCAAAGGCATCAACCTCGCCCTGAACGACGCCGACGTGTTCGCCCGCGCCCTGATCCACGACCCGAGCCAACTCGACGAATATTCGGAGACCTGCCTGCGGCACATCTGGAACTACCAGGCCTTCGCGGTCTGGATCACCGACGTCATGCACAACGCCGGCGACCCTTCCTACGAGGGAGAATTCCGCAAGCAGATCGCCCGGGCCGAACTGGCCCGCCAGTTCAACTCACCCGCGGCGAGCCGCCTCTTCGGCGAACTCACCGCCGGCGTGAACTAGGTTCAGCGCATCCACGGCGGCGGCACCCGGACGGCGGCCATGCCGGCCGCGGTCGCCGCCTGGATGCCCAGGTCGGTGTCCTCGAAGACCAGGCATTCGGCCGGCGGGACGTCCAGCAGAAGGGCCGCCAGAAGGTACGCCTCCGGGTCCGGCTTGGGCTTCGTGTAGTCACCGGCGCAGACCAGAACGGGAAAGCGGTCCAGCAGATCCAGCGCGGCGAGCGACGCCGTCACGGACGCGCGCGTGCTGCCCGAGACCACCGCGAACGGCACCCGGGCGTACGCCTCCTCGATGTGCGCAAGCACCCCCGGCACCGCACGCATGTCGCCCAGGCTCTCCTGAAAGAGCGTTTCGCGGCGCGAAGCGACCGCGGCCACCGGCATCGCCAGCCCCTGTCGAGCGTTCAGATCCTCGATGATCTCGACGACCGTCCGGCCGCCCCACGCATAGAAGAGGTCCTCGGGAAACTCACACCCCCACTCGGCGAGGGCCGCGGTCCAGGCACGGTAGTGCGCCGGCATCGAGTCGGTAATGGTGCCGTCGCAGTCGAACAGATAGGCCCGGAAGTCACCGTCGGGAAGGGGTAGCCGCACCCCACCATTCTCCCCGGCCGAGCTGTCCTCTGCCAACGAGCCCCGTCCGTTGCCATTCGAGCATGTGCCGAGCGAGGTTCCGGCCATCGAAGTTCTTCGCTGACGGCGGGCCGTGGTGCCACATGACACCTCAACACTACGTGGAGCAACAATCGACGGCGTAGCTTCGACCGGTCGGCAACGCCCAAGTGATAGTGGCAACGACCAAAGCGCCTCCGTAGAGAGGAATGACGGTTGACGCCACAACAATCCACGTTGCCGGCGAAACCCATTCCGACCGCGGAAGGCTGCCGATCGGTCCTAGAAAGACTAAGCTAAGAAAAGTAAAAGCAATGACCCCGCCAGCCGCTATAGCCACGCGATACCGATCTCTTACCACATTGGCGAGACGGAGAAGCCATGCGATGATGACCAGCGCAATTGTTATCAATGCCGACCATCCGACAGCCCCGCGCCAATGGCTTCGTCCAGGTACATCCAGCAAGAAACCTTGTGCAGCGGCAGCGAGCAGCTCAGAGACGATCAGAGCTATCGACAGCGCCGCAAGGATGGTGAACTTTCGGACGATCGGGTCGCGCCCGTACCGCGTCGGTAGCAACCAAGCAAGTGCAGCCAGCATGGCGGTCGAACCCACCGCAAGGAGCCCGCTCGAGAACATTCCCTCGGACCAGGCCCGTAGGCACGCCACCTCACCTGACGCAAGAGCTTCGGTATAGCTGCCCGCCGCGAGACAGACGAAGGCCGCCATAAACAACATCAGAGTGTGACCATGATGGCGGTTGAAACCTTCGGTCAGTACATAGACCATTCCGATAAAGACAAAACCGGCAAGCACCGCCGCAAACGCGGATGTAGGTCCCCCACCAGCGATCGGGTTCCAGTCTGCCGGCTGGGGCAGGTCGGAGCAGGAATCCATTGCGGCCCCCCTTCCCGGAGGTCCACCGGCACACAGTCGCGCCCAGGGAAGACTGAAATTTTAAAGTCCCGCGTCACCGTCCGGTCTGGACACCAAAGCTGACAAATGGTGTCTGCAACACCCCCGATCGGTCAGAAGCTTCTGAATGATCGTTCGGGGAGCCGCATCGATGAATCTTGCTCGACTGGAACAGAGTTGCACGCCCGAAGAGAATAGGAGCATAAGGTCCCGCGAGAAGCGCTGTACGCATATATCGGGGTCTTGCACTCTTCAGTTGATGGCGATTGATCTCGGCGATCAGCAGCGGCGTGACTTGACGTCTTGGTCGACCATCGTGCGGTGGTGCCAGGACCACGCCCTAAACAGCAGCGGGCTTGCGAACTCCCACCCGGCCCGACGCTCTGGGTGGCGCCTCGCAGCCGCGACCGGTGGAAGGTGGAGCGATCGCGGCCTGGAAGACCGCAGCCTGCAGCCTGCCCACACTCTCGAGGCGATTCGGTTCGGCGCGAGCCGGCCAGGTGGAGATGACGTGGACAGAGCACGACTGCGACGAAGAGGAGGTTCCGGGGCTGCGGACTACACGTAGATGAGGCGGTTGACCCGGACCAGGAAGTCCTTGCCGAGCTCGCTGGTGGGGTCCCCCATCAGTTCGGCGATGACGTGCATCGCCAGGTCTCGGCGCTTCGGGGAGCGTTCGGCGTGGGCCTTGCCGAGCGCGCCGGGCATCTCCTCGGCGGTGCGGTCGGTGCAGTAGACGGGGCTGCCTGGCTGCTGGCGCCACGAGTCGGTGATGGTGCCCGCGTCGAAGCCCTCGAAGCCCGTCTGCTCGACCAGCGACATGCCCAGGGCCCGGTCGTCGTCATCGTCCGCGGCGACGGGGATCGCGATCCGGCCGGGGTTACCGCTCGGGCTCGCGTAGGCAGCGAAAGACTGTGCCGTGATGGCGTTCCACGCCTTGACGACGCGACGACCGAGGTGCTCCTCGACCCAGCGGCTCTCCACCTGCCCGCGATCGAGGGCCGCGATGTGCCCGTCGCGGGCCGGGTAGTAGTTCGAGGTGTCGATGACGACGGCGTCAACGGGCAGGTCGATCAGCAACGGCTTGAGGTCGGGCACCCGGATGAGAGGGACCGAGGTGATGAGAACGTCCACGTCCGCGGCGACCTCACCGGCTGACACCGCCTGCGCGCCGGTGGCGAGGACTTCGGCGGGGATCGTCCGGGGCCCGCGCGAGTTCGCGATCCTGACCTGGTGGCCATGGGCGCCCAGCCGCAGGGCCAGGACGCTGCCGATGCTGCCGGCTCCCATGATGCCGATCTTCATGAGGTTCTCCTCCTGCGTGATGTTCTGTGTGTCAGCGAGAGCCGAACGGTCGTCGGACATCCGGGGCATCACCTGAGTCCGGTCACTGCTCGGCGCCGATGATGCGTGGGTCGAGTCCGTACTGGTGGGGCACGCCGAGGTTCGCGCGCAGGGTCGTGCCCGGGTACTCGGTGGGGTAGATGCCGCGTTCCTGCAGGATCGGCACGACCTCGTCGACGAAGGCGTCGACGCCGTCCTCGTAGATGTCGGGTGTCACCCAGAAGCCGTCGGCGGCTCCCGCCTCGAACCACTCCTGCAGGTGGTCGGCGTGCAGCTTCCCCGGGCCCACGACCGTGGGGTGGAAGTCGATCACGCCATGGGCGAGGACGTCGCGCGGGGACCACCCCTCGCGTGCCACCGCGAGTGCGTTCGACGAGCGCGGGTCTCTCGGTGAGGCGTGCGCGGAGGCGAGCCGCTGCGGCATGAGGGGCTCGTCGATCCGGTCCGGGTGGATCTGGATCCCCAGCATCGCGCCGAGGTGGGGCAGACCGGCCTCGATGACATCGCCCGCATACCTCAGGCGACGGTCGAGGCCCTCGCGCACGGTCGGCGCGACGGTGGTCATGATGCCGGCGATGTACTTGATCTCGTCGGGGTCGCGGCCGGCTTCGCGTGCCGCGTTCCGCACGAGCTCGCGCTGGGCGCGCGCCTCCTCGATCGTCCACACCTCGGCGATGAAGCCGCTCGCGTAGCGGCCCGCGATCGACAGCAGGTGCGGGCTGGGGCCGCCGGAGGTGAAGACGACGGGCTGGCCCTGCTCCGACGGTGGGATCGCCAGGGGGCCTCGCGAAGCGAGGTACTGGCCCTTCAGGTTGATCGGTCGCAGCTTCGACGGGTCGATGAAGCGATCCGCTACCTGGTCCTTGACCCACGCGTCTTCCTGCCAGCTGCCCCAGAGCGCCTGGACGATCTGGATCGCCTCGTGGGCACGCTGGTAACGCTCGTCGCGGTGGCTCAGGACGTCGAGGGCCTTGAACTGGCGTGCCGTGTTGAACGGCTCCTGAAAGGTCGTCGACCCGGTTGCGACGAAGCCGATGTTCGTCGTCTCGCGCGCAACGGCGGACAACTGGATCAGTGGGTCCATGAGGTTGCTGATGGTCGAGTGCTCGACGTCGCCGCGCACGGCGGGGAAGTCGGGGGTGAAGAGGAAGGCGAACTTGCCGCGCTCGGCAGCTTTCGCATGACGCACGGTGGCGTCGACGTCGGCGTAGGTCCCGGGGTCCACGTGCGGGGCACGCCAGGCGCCGTGCAGGCCACCGTATCCGTCGATCAGCCCCATACCGAGGATGAGCTTTTTGTCCGGCATGGTCACCGGGACACCGTCTCGCCGCTGACCGGCGCAGCCGCGACTGGTGGGGCCACGGGGGTTCCGTCGGCGGGCGGACTCGGTGTCCGACGGATGAAGAAGGCGCCTACCAGCACGACCAGCCCGATGACCCAGGCGGTCAGGAAGGCGGCATGTCCGGCCGCCGTGGCCTGGGCCGTGCTGAGCACGCCGGCGTCCCGAGAACCGGAACCGATGGTGTAGGCGGAGATGAACACTGCACCGAAGGCTGCGCCGGCGAGCTGCTGCACGGTCGAGAAGGCTGCGGCGCCGTGCGGGTAGAGCTCGGTTCGCAGGTCGCCCATCGCACTCGTCGTCAGCGGTGTCCACATCGCGGCCTGCGCGCTGGTGAACACCAGCCACGCGACGATCAGCGTGACCACGCTCGTGCCCTCGTCGACCCGGCTGAGGAACCACAGGACGGCCAGCCAGACGATGGCGCCGGGAATCACCAGCGGGCGCGGCCCGAAACGGTCGTAGACCCGGCCGCTCAGGCTCGCCACGATCGAGATCGCCGCCCCGCCCGGGATCAGAAAGAGACCGAGCTGGAGGGCGCTCAGGCCGGTGACGCCGGTCAGCACCAACGGCAGCACGACCAGCAGACCGATCCCGTTACCCGCGACGAAGATCATCACCAGAAGCGGCGCGGTGAACGACCTCCGGAGGAAGATCCGCATGTCCAGGAACGCGTCGTCGCGACGCTGCAGCGGGACCTGTCGCAGGACGAACGCCACCAGGCCGGCCAGGCCCACCAAGATCGGCAGGTACGGCGAGATCGGGGCATGCCCGGCGGACGCCTCGCCGATCAGGGAGAGTCCGTAGACCAGACCACCGAACCCGACCGCGGACAGCAGCAACGACGGCACATCCAGGGCCACCGGCTCCGGGGTGGTGGTGTTGCGCAGCTTCCACGCCCCCAGGGCCAGGGCTGCAACCGCGATCGGCAGCATCAGGATGAACAGCCAACGCCAGCTCAGTGTGGACAGCACGAGACCCGACAGCGCCGGGCCGACAGCCGGCGCCACGGCCGGGACAGCCGTCGTGATCGCCATCATCCGGCCGCGGCGAGCGGCCGGGACGAGGCGCATCGTCGTGGTCATCAACAACGGCAGGAAGACAGCGGTGCCGAACGCCTGGACGATCCGGCCAGTCACCAGGACACCGAACGTCGGCGCGGTCGCGGCGAGCGTCGTCCCGACGATGAACAGGGACAGCGCGGCCAGGAAGATGGTCCGCAGGTGGAACCGCCGCATCACGAAACCGCTGGCCGGGATCAGCACGGCCATGGTCAGCAGGAAGCCGGTCGTGACCCATTGCCCGGTACTCGGGCTGACCCCGAAGTCCACGATCAGCGTGGGCAGGGCGACTCCGAGGAGCATCTCGTTGAGGAAGACGATGAACGTCGAGACCATCAGGACCCCGATGACCAGGGCGACGCCCGGGGGGAGCCGGTCGCCGGAACGGACCGTCGGGGCCGGGGCGGCGACGTCAAGTTCTGTTGGGGTGGTCATATGCGTGCTCGCTGTCTCGGGAGGTCCGAAGAAAAGATCGATCGATGTCGGCGCTCAGGATTCAGGTCCGGGCCGGACAAGTCGGCGTACGAGAGACAGCGGGGTGAGTCGCGGCCGGGCTCGGGTGATCACAGGTGCGTGCCGGGTTGCTGGTCTGGAACATGCGACCATGGTGCAACCTTCACATCATGTGAATGTCAACTCTGAGCGACGAGTGGTCACTCACACTCAGCAAACCTTGACATGGCTGTAACGTTTCTCCGGGGGTGGTCATGAAGATTGGTGAACTGGCGAAACGCACCGAGGTCCCGACGCGCATGCTGCGCTACTACGAGGAGCAAGGGCTCATCACGCCGCGGCGGCAGCAGAACGGCTACCGAGAGTACGACGAGTACCTGGTGGATCGTGTGAAGAAGATCCGCGGCCTGCTCGACTCCGGCATTCCCACCCGCATCATCGGCGACATGCTGCCGTGTCTCAACCAGCCGCAGGAGATCGTGGTCGCCGATCCCGACCCTGAGCTGCGCGAGTTGCTCGTCCGTGAGCGCGACCGGATGACCGAGCGCATCGCGCTGCTCGAGCACCATTGCCACGCCCTCACCCAATACATCGCCGCTATGGACCGATCCATCGATGCCACGAGTGGGCCCCAAGTACCAGCATGATCATCGACCCCAGCGGTTGTGGCGCGCCCGCGCTCACCAGAGACCCCTCGCCGGTCCTACCGCGATAAAGATCCAAATGCCGGCGACCCGGGCCTGACCCGGGGCGCCGGATCCGTTGCCGTGATCTACACGGTCCTCGTGGTGACCTCCGCCCGAATGCATTGCGACACCATCCGCTGACTACTCAAGGTGACCGAATGACCCTGCTTGACCTCGACCCGGACCAGCTGCTCTCCACCACGCGGGCGGTCCGCAAACGCCTCGACTTCACCCGGCCGGTGCCCGACGACGTGATCCGCGAATGCGTAACGATGGCCCTGCAGGCGCCGTCGGGCTCGAACGTCGTGACCATGCGGTTCGTCGTCGTCCGTGACGAGGCGAAGCGCCGGGCGGTCGGCGATGTCTACCGCGAGGTGTACGCCGGCTACAAAGCCTCCCCGGGTTACCCCGGTAAGCCCACCGGTGATGACGCCCGCGACGCCGTGCAGCGGCGAGTGGCCAGCTCGGCCGACTACCTGGGCGAGCACATGGGCGACGCGCCGGTGCTGGTGCTGGCCTGCAACGAAGGCCCCAACCGGGAGTGGGCGGTGGCCGGCATGGGCAACGTCATCCCGGCCACGTGGAGCTTCATGCTGGCCGCCCGGGCCCGCGCGCTGGGCACCGCGTGGACATCGATGCACCTCGCCCGCGAGCGGGACGTGGCCGAGATCCTGGGACTCGACTACGAAACGGTCGCGCAGGCGGTGCTCACGCCGGTGGCGTACACGAAAGGCACGGATTTCCACCCGGCCGGGCGACCCGCTCCGGACGAGGTCATCCGCTGGATCTAGGTGTGTTCACGGCGACCGGGAACACGAGGAGGCCGGAGTCGCGTCGGCGGGCCTGGCGTGGCCAGCCCATCGGCCGTCGCCGCGCAGCGCTGCCGGGATTGATCCCGAACAGGTCGGTGGCTGTGACCTGCCGGTCACGAGGTCGTTCCGGGTTGGACGAGCATGTCGAGCAGCGCGTTGGCCAAACTGGCGGTCCGGTCGGTGTCGTTGGTGAGAGCGATGACCGTCAGCCCGGAACGCTGGTCGGGGATGCGGATGAGTTGGGCGCGCAGGCCGGGCCAGCCGCCGCCGTGGCGGTAGATGCGGTGGCGGGCGTAGGTGCGGATGCCGAGGCCCCAGGCGTAGTCGAGGGTGGTGCCGTCGTCCAGCGTGCTGGCCGTGTGCAGCAGGTCGGAGATGCCGAGTTCGTCGGCGTCTAGTGCCTGGTTCCAGCTCATCAGGTCCGTCGCGGTGGTCCAGATGCCGCCGTCACCGAGAGACAGCGGCGCGGGATGTGGGTTGGGCAGTGGCCTCGCCCCGGGTGGCTGTGACGCGGGGCCGGGCCAGTACCGGCTGCTGCTCATGCCGGCCGGTTCGAACATGTGCGTCTGGGCGAAGGCGGGCAGCCGCCGGCCGGCAGCGCGTTCGACGGCGACGGCCAGGCAGACGTAGCCGGCGTTGGAGTAGACGTACTGACCGCCCGGACGCGCGGTGGGGGCCGGGAGTCGGTTCAGAGCCTGCAGAACCGCGGTGGTGGTGCGGTCGCCGTCCGCGGGGATCATCGCGTCGATCTGCTCGTCGGGCGGCATCCCGGCGGTGTGGTGGACCAGGTGGCGTAGGCGGACGGCGTGCGTCCAGTCGGGTAGCTCGGGCACCCATTCGGCGAGGGTGGTTTCCATGTCGAGGCGGCCGTGCCGGACGAGCAGCGCGGCGCAGGCGGCGGTGATCTGTTTGGCCAGCGACGCGGCATAGGCCAGTGCGGAGGGGTTCAACGGTCCGGCGGCGGCCGTCGACCCGTGCGTCAGATAGATGGGCGGCGTTCCGCGGTGCTGAAGCCCTACGAGAACGGGACAGCCCGCGTGTTCGATCAACGCGGCGACACGGTGGTGAAGAGTTGCCATCAAGCCGGTTCCTACCCGAACTTGGTCCATTCTCCTTCGGAGATCACCTCGACGGCGCCGTCGACGACCTGGATGGCGGTCTGCTCGTCGATCGCGTAGGAGGGGACGCCGAGGTCGGCGGCCCAGCGCTCGGCGTGCTCCGGAGTGTTGGTGGGGAACGCGTTCAGGTGGGGGAAGATCGAGAAGTCGACGACTCCCAGGGTGCGGTCGTCGGGGGCGGCCGGCCACTCGACGAAGTAGTCCCCGATCCGGGGCGTCATCACCATGCTGCCGGCGCTCACGCCCACCCAGACCGTCTCGGGCAGCGACGGCAGCAGGTCGGCCAGCCCGGACTCCCGCATCCAGTGGCTCAGGTAGGTCGCGTCGCCGCCGTCGACCAGAAGCACGTCGGCCTCCCGGACCCAGGGCACCCATCGCTCCGCGCCGATGGTGGGCAGCGCGGTGAGCTCGAGGACGCCGAGCGACGCCCAGCCCAGGCCGGTGAAGTTAGCGGAAGTGGACCCGGCGGCGATCAGGCGCCGGACCGATGCCGGACCGCACATCGGGTGACCCCACTGCGCGGTCGGGATGCAGAGAGCGTTGCACTCGGCGATCGGCTTGCCGAGAAGCTTGACGAGCGCCGCGTTGATGCTCGGATTCGTGACGCCGCCCGATGTGAGCAAGAGCTTCAAGATGCCTCCACATTCGCCCGAACGGTCGAGAACGTTACCGCACCGTGGTCCGGTCGTGCGGACGGCAAGACGGCCCACGTCACCGCCGGTTCGCGGCCTCGTTGGTAACAGGTGACCTCTGAGATCATGACCAAGCCGCTCCGGCCGATCTCTGACGAAACGTCACCGACGCCACCGGGACCGGGCCGGCTGCCGTCACAGATAGCCTGGCGTGCCCTGCTCGTGCCGCTCACCGTGCTTCTGCCGCTGGTCACCCTGGCACCGACGGCCGACCACCGGTTCAACATCTACTGGCACGGCGCCGACTTCCGCAGTCACCCGTTGCGCCTGGTCACCGAAAATCTGCACACGGTGCCGTACTACCTGGCGAGGGGCAACTTCCGGCCGATCGGGCGGATGGCCGAGGACATCGTCGACCTGGCGGCGTACCTGCTGATGGAGTCGTTGCGCCTGCCGGCCGACATCGCGTTCCGGTTGGTGTCGTTCCTCGCGGCGGCCGTCCTGACCGGCGCGGCGGTCGTCCTCGCCGAGAGCCTGCTGGCCCGCGGCACGCAACGGGGCCGGACACCGTCGCGGCTTGCGGCACTGATCCCGTTCGCGGTCGGCGCCGGCTTCGTGGCCGCCGGCCCGAACAGCACCACCGTGCTGTTCGGCGGCCTCTATCTGCTCTCCACGGCGCTCGTGCTGACCGTCGCCGCAGCGCTCTGCCGGTCGGTCACCGCCGAGCCGCGGCGGGCCGGCCGGCTGCCGGCCCTCGGTGCGATCGTTGCCGGCGGGTTCCTCGCGGCTTTCAACGAGGTCGCCTGCCTTGCCCCGGCGCTGGCTCTGGTCGCCGTGCTGGTCCGGGCCCGCGTCGTGCTGGGGCTCGACTGGCGGTCGGCACTGACCGGCCGCGGTGCCCGGCTGGTCGGACTGCTCTGGCTCGGCTTCCTGCCGATCTTCGTTCCGGTCCGGGTGGCTATCCATCACCTCTGCCGGACCGGCACCTGTTACAGCGGCTCCGACGTCACCCTGGGCTCAGGTGCCGCGCTCACCCTGCCGAACCGGCTGCTCTCCTGGTTACCACCGCTGCAGTGGCATGCGGCCGGCTGGTCCATGGAAATCGATCTGGTGACCGTCCTGGCGCTGACCGTGCTGACCGTGCTCGCCTGGCTGACCGCGGTCAACCTTCCTGCCTACGCCTCGCTCGATCGGCGCCAGGCAGCGGGGGTTGCCATCGTCGGCGGAACCTTGCTCGTGCTTGCGGCAGCGATGGCCGCTATGAACGACCAAACCCAGGCGGACGCCGCAGCGGGCCGCTGGGGTCTCGGGTGGCGAGACAGCGGTGCTACCACGGTCGGCGGGACGTTGGTGTTGCTGGCCGGGTGCGTTGCGGTGGTGCGCGATCGGATCCGGCTGCTGGCCGGTCTGCTGGCCGTTCTCGTAGCGGCCGGCGCCGTTTCGGCCGCGGCGAACCGGCAATACCTGAACCGCAACCGCGGCACCACGGCGAACGTGCTGAACAACGCGATCGCGCACGAGATTGCCGTGTTCGACGATTCCGCGGCCGGCAACAAGCGCCGGTGCGCCCTGCGGACCGCTTTCGCGGCTATCTACAACAAACCGGGCGTCGGCGACGACTCGGCCGAACTGCCGGGTGCCCGCACCGCGCTGGGCCGCTTCGATGCGACGCTGAACCTGGGCTC
The DNA here is from genome assembly GCF_018332695.1 of Paractinoplanes toevensis. Lineage (GTDB taxonomy): Bacteria > Actinomycetota > Actinomycetes > Mycobacteriales > Micromonosporaceae > Actinoplanes > Actinoplanes toevensis. The sequence continues at coordinate 28,653 of NZ_BOQN01000124.1, read as the reverse complement.
GAAAGGGCTCAACGGCCACCCGTTCTGCGTTCCTCCCAAGCCGTGACCGGCGGGGCGGGCCCGGTCATCTCGGATCTGAGGCACGCGGCGTCCGAGTGGCGTGCAGCGAGGCCAGGAGCTGCAGGCGGTCGGCGGAGGCGCTGCCCGGCTCGGCGGTCCAGACCAGCATGACCGGGCCGGAGTTGCCGGGCAGCGGGTAGGTGTCCCAGTCCAGGACGATGTCGCCGACCTCGGGGACCCGGAAGATCTTGGTGCCGCGGACTGACTCGCGGACGTCGTGCCGGGCCCACAGCCGCCGGAACTCGGCGCTGCGGATGCTCAGCTCGCCGACGATCGCGGTGGCCCGGGGATGGGTGGGGTCGGTGGCGACGGCGGCGCGCATCATGCCGATGTAGTCGAGAGCCTGCTGCTCCCAGTCGGGGCAGCTGCGATCGCTGGTCAGCGTGTCGTCGAACATCAGCAGGAGCATGTTGAGCCGGTCCGGCGGGTAGCCGTCCGGGTCGCCCAGCAGCGCCTCGGCCATCGGGTTCCAGTCGAGCAGGTCCAGGTGCCGGCCGAGCACCACGGCCGGGGTGCCGATCACCCGCAGCAGGCGACGGGTGCTGTCCGGCACCCGGTCGGGCTCGCGGTCCACCCGGGCGGGCATCGGCCGGCGGGCGGCGTGGGCCAGGGTGAACAGGTGCCGGCGCTCCTCGTCGTCGAGGGCGAGGGCGGCGGCCAGCGCGTCCAGCACGCCGTCCGACGGGCGGACCTCCCGGCCCTGCTCCATCCGCTGGTAGTAGTCGGTGCTCAGGCCGGCCAACAGGGCCAGCTCCTCGCGCCGCAGGCCGGTGACCTTGCGGGGGCCGCCCGGCTCCAGGCCGACGTCGCGCGGCCGCAACCGGTTGCGCCGGGCGCGCAGGAAATCGCCGAGCTCACGAGCGTACGGATGGGTCATGCCGTCAGTGTGCCGCGACCCGGACCACCGAAGGTAGGTCCCGCAGTACCACCGACCCTGGTCGGATCGCTTCTAGCGTCGTGGGTCCACCCCACCCGACCCAGGGAGCAGCCGATGAACAGCATCCCCGACCAGCACGGCCGGATCGCCGTCGTGACCGGCGCCAACTCGGGCCTCGGCCGGGTCACCGCCGCCGAGCTGGCCCGGCACGGCGCCCACGTCGTGCTGGCCGTCCGCAACACCGCGGCGGGTGCCGAGGCCGCCCGCGAGGTCGGCGGCGACGTCGAGGTGCGCGAGTTGGACCTGGCCTCGCTCGCCTCGGTGCGGGCGTTCGCGACCGGGCTGGCCGCCGACCACCCGGCGATCGACCTGCTGGTCAACAACGCCGGCGTGGTGCTGCTCGGGCCGCGCCGCACCACCGCCGACGGCTTCGAAGTGCACCTCGGCACCAACCTGCTCGGCCATTTCGCGCTGACCGGCCTGCTGCTCGGCAACCTGGCCGCGGCACCGGAACCGCGGGTGGTCAACCTCAGCTCGATCACCCACAAGAACGCGCACCTGGACTTCGACGACCTGATGTTCGAACGCGACTACCGGGCCGCCCCGGCCTACGGCCGGTCCAAGCTCGCCACCACCATCTTCGGCTTCGAACTGGACCGCCGCCTGCGCGCGGCCGGGTCGCCGATCGTCAGCGCGCTGGCCCACCCCGGCCTCACCCGCACCAACCTCACCCCGCGCGCCTGGGAGCACCGCGGCCGGCTCGGGAAGATCATGGGCCGGGCCGGCCTGCTGGTCACCCAGCCGGTGGAGCAGGGCACGCGGCCGCAGCTGTACGCCGCGACCGCGCCCGGCGTGCGCGGCGGGCAGTTCTTCGGGCCGGCCGGGCTGTGGGAGACGCGCGGCCGGGTCACCGAGGCCCGGGCCAGCCGGGACGCCACCGACCCGGCGATCGGCAAGCGGCTCTGGTCGGCGGCCGAGGCCCTGACCGGCGTCGGTTACGGGCTCAGGTAGGCGTCCAGGGCGGCGGCGCCGCTGAGCATGGCCCGGCTGCGGGCGGTGAGACGGGCGTGCCAGTCGCGCAGCATGGGCTCGACCGGCTCGAGACCGCCGGCCGTACGGAACTGCGCGATCAGCGCGGCTACCCGCTCGAGCGGGTAGCCGCCCCGGCGGAGCTGGTGGGCCAGTCGGGCGTCGCGTACGTCGGCCGCCCGGTAGACCCGGTAACCGGTGTGCGGGTCGCGGGGCGGCTGGACCACCCCGGCGCGCTCCCACTTGCGCAGGGTGGCCGGCCGCAGGCCGAGTCTTCTCGACAGCGGACCGACGAACGTGGCACCTCGTTCCGGCGGCACCGGTTCGAGGTCACCGACCGCCGCCTCGACGGCTTGCAGGGTGCGGCGGTCGTCGAGCAACTGGGCGTGACTCTCGTCGAGGAGCCGGAACGCGTCCTCGGCGGCGCCCCGGTTGACCGCCCGCATGATCGCCGTGGCGGTCCGGTGGCCGTGGCCGGGCAGCAGCGCGAGGAACGTGCGCAGGGCCAGCTCGTGCCGGGGAGTGTAGGTGCGGTAACCGTGCTCGGTGCGCCCGGCGGGCGGGAGGATGCCGGCCGCCTCGTAGTTGCGGACCGCCTGGGTGGACAGACCGTGCCGGCGCGCCAGGTCGATCGGCCTGAGTTGAAGGTTTTGCGGCAACAACCGGCCAATCTGCGGGGAAAGTTTCAACCGGAGGTTCAACGATAGCGTTGAGGCTATGGTTGCTGACGAAAAGATCATGGACCTGTTCCCGGGCCGGCCCCGGGTGCTCGCCCTGGGCGAGCCCACGCACGGTGCGGACCTTCTGCTGGAGGCACGCAACGATCTGTTCCGGCAGCTCGTCGAGCAGGAGGGCTACCGGACGATCGCGATGGAGAGCGACTGCCTGCTCGGGCTGATCGTGGACGACTACGTCACGTCGGGCACCGGCACGCTCGACAAGGTCATGGCGCGCGGCTTCAGCCACGAGTGGGGTGCGTTCGGCGGCAACCGCGAGCTGGTGCGGTGGATGCGCGCGCACAACGACGGCCGGCCCGCGGCCGAGCAGGTGCGGTTCGCCGGGATCGACGGACCGCTGGAGATCACCGGGGCGGCGAGCCCCCGTCCCGCCATCACCGCATTGCACGGCTATCTCGCCGCCCGGCTCGACCCCGACCTCCTTCCCTGCACCGCGGAGACCCTCGACCGCCTGATCGGCGACGACGATCGCTGGCCGAACGAGGCCGCGATGATGGACCCGTCCCGATCGATCGGCCGGACACCCGAGGCCGGCGAGCTGCGGCTGCTCGCCGACGACCTGATGGCGCTGCTCGACGCGCAGGCACCGCAGCTGGCGGACGAGCGGGCCAGTCTGTACGCGCGTACCGCGGTCGGGTTGCTGCGCTACCACTACTGGATGGCCGACACGTCACCCGGCCGGTTGCCGCGGTTGCTGGGCCAGCGGAGTCTGATGATCGCCGCCAACCTGCTGGCCGTGGCCGAGCGGGGCCCGGTGCTGGTGAACGCGCACAACAGCCATCTGCAACGGAACCGGAGCTCGATCCGGCTGGGCGGCCTGCCGTACGAGTGGTGGAGCGCCGGTGCGATCGCGCACGGCCGGCTGGGCCCGGAGTACGCGTTCGTGTCCTCGGCCCTCGGCACGTGGCGCGAGCACGGCGTGGACGCTCCGCCCCCGGACACCATCGAGGGGTTGCTGTACGCACTCCCGGAGGAGCGTTACCTCGTCGACCCGGGAAAGCTGGGCGCGGCGCCCCGCACGGCCCGCGTCTCGCCCTGGTTCGGTTACGCCCCGCTGGACCCGGAGCACCTGGCCGACGCGATCCTGTTCGTCCGGGACGCTACGCGGTGAACCCCTCCTCGACCCGGGCGATCAGCAGTTTCAGCCGCCCGATCTCCTCGGCCAGCGCGGCGTTCCCGGCCGGGGTGAGCGTGATCCAGGTGCGGCCGCGTTTGCCCTCGTAGCCTTTCTCGATCTCGACCAGGCCGGCCGTCTCCAGCACCCCGAGGTGCTGGGAGAGGTTGCCGGCGGTGAGCTGCAGCTGGGTGCGCAGGTAACCGAACTCGACCCGGCGGGCCTCGTGGGTGATGGTCAGGATGCCCAGCCGGACCCGCTGGTGCACGACATCGTCGAGGCCGGTGACCGGATGCGCGTCGGTCATCGCTGCCACCGGCGGAAGCCGGCCGCGCCCAGCAGCAGCACACCGCCATTGATGACCTGCTGCGGAAGGAACTCGGCGCGGGTGCTCGAATGGTCGACCCAGCCGAAGTTGATCGGCACCAGCACCACCGCCAGGTAGACCACGGTGAATGCCAGCAGCGCGAGGTTGCGCTCCAGCCGGGCCAGCACCAGCAGCGCGACGCCGATCATCCCCCAGGGTGCGATCAGCCGGTCGAACACGAGCACCCACTCCGGGAACCGCTGCGGGTGACTCGGGAAGTACAGCGCGGCGGCCACCCAGGTGGCCGTGAAGAGCAGGGTGGTGACGGCGCCGGTGATCGAATAGGGCAGCACGCGGGCACCCAGCCCCCGCGCCCGGGCGGCCCGCACGTAGAGGACGGCGATCGCCGTGTAGGCCAGCAGGGACGCGAGCGGCCAGTAGTAGAGGACGCCGCGCCGGGCGAACTCGCAGACGCCGTCGGGCGTGCAGTTCACCTTCATGCCGAACCAGTCGAACGGGATGCCGAGGAAGGTCACCCCGGCCAGCACCAGGAGCGCGACCCAGGTGAGGCGTTGGTCGAGGCGCACCCGGTGGGCGAGGGTGCGCACCTCGGACAGCAACCGGCGGGGATCGTCGCCGGCGGACACCGAATCAGTGGTCATGCCAATAGGTTTCCATCACAAACCGATTGGCGCAAGGGACCAGGACGCGAAAAAGGGCGGCTCTTGGAAAGAGCCGCCCCGAGACGCAAGGTCACCGCAGGAGGTTGGTGACCGCCTGGATGGTGTACGACGAGGAGCTGTCGCCGGCGTCGGACAGGATGCCCACGATGATGCCGCCGCAGACGCACAGGAAGAGGACGCCGACGATGGCGAACAGGATGATCGTGGCGACCAGGCCGGGCCACTTCTGCGGCGGCGCACCGAGGGCGCCCTTGATGAAGGCGATCATCGGAGCCCGGTACTCCAGCTCCACGGACTGCCCGGGGTAGACGTTGACCGGCAGGTCGGCCGGCCCGAGCGGCCACAGGTAGGGAACGTGCACGTGCAGGTGGTACTGGCCGGGTTGCAGCGGGATGACCTGGCGGCCCCACGCGTTGCCGGCCCGCTGCCCGTTGATCTCGATGACCGGCTTGAACAGCCCGAGCATGAACGCAAGCGGGTGGTATTTGGTCGTCAGCGCGATGCCCTGCTGCTGCGGCTGCACGTTTACTCCCCCAAGATCGATGAGCGGAAAGAATACGGCCGGGCGGTCTTGACCTCAACCTCGGTTCAGCTTGCAGAGTGAAGGTCATGAGAGCCGTTGTCTTCGATCGCTTCGGTCCGCCCGAGGTTCTGCGCGTCACCGACCTGCCCGATCCGGAGCCAGGCCCGGGCGAGGTGCGCGTGCGGGTGCGGGCGGCCGGGGTGCAGCCGTTCGACGTGGGATATCGACAAGGGGTGATGACCTGGGCACCGGTCAATTTCCCGCAGCAGATCGGCCAGGAGTACTCGGGGGCGGTCGATCGGCTGGGCGAAGGCGTCGAAGGAATTGCGGAAGGCGACGCGGTGCTCGGCTCGACCATGTTCAACGGGAATGCGGAACTGCTCTGCGTACCCGTACAAAATGCGGTGCGGAAACCGGACCGCCTGGATTTCCCGACCGCCGCGGCGTTCGTCGCCGCGGCGCAGACGGCGAGCGGAGCGCTCGCCGAATTATCGGTGGATGAGAACGATGTGCTGCTCGTGCACGCTGCCGCCGGAAGTGTGGGAACCGTCGCGGTGCAGCTGGCCCGGCAGAAAGGCGCGACGGTGATCGGCACGGCTTCGCCGTCCAATCACGATTATCTGCGGCAGCTGGGTGCGATTCCGGTCGCCTACGGCGACGAATTGATTGCCGGGGTACGCGCAACGGGGCGTACCCCGACCGTCGCGCTCGACGCCGCCGGCGGCCGGGCGATCGCGCAGTCCGTGGAGCTGGGTATCGCGGCGGACCGGATCGGCACCATCGTCGATGACAAGGCCGCGGCCGAACTGGGCACCCGGGTGGTGCGCGCCGGCCGCGACCCGCAGCGCTTGGCCGGGGTGATCGCGCTGACCGGCCGCGGGCTGCTGACCATGCCGGTACGTGCCTACCCGCTGTCCGACGTCGTCGCGGCGCACCGGGTGGTCGAGTCCCGGCACGGCCGCGGCAAGGTGGTCCTTATCGTCGAGCCCTAGGCGGTGATCGTGTCCCAGGAGTAGGCCAGCAGGGCGAAGGCCGCGCCGAGCAGGGCCAGGCTGACGCCCCGGGTGCCGATCGGCAGGGCCGCGAGGACCAGCAGGATAACGGCGATCACATAAAAGAGTCCCTGAATGGACATTGTTTCTCCTCGATCAGTGGGGGGTGCGGCGACGCATTACCCCACCGACCGATCCGGCTAAACCACCGGCAGCACCAGGGACGACGTGTGCCGGATCGTGGTGTCGGTGTGGACCATCCGGGTGGCTGGCCCGGGCGGCTCGCCGGTCCCGTAGTTACGCAGGAAACGCGGGTGGGCACCGCCGCTGACCTGCAGCCGGATGCGATGGCCGGGCTTGAACCGATGCCCGGCCGGTCCCATCTCGACGGTGACCCGGCCGTCGGCGGTGAAGCGCGTGAGGCCGTCGCAGATGTTGATCGACCTGCCGGTGGGGTCGACGTCACACAGGCGGGCGAAGAGGTCGCCGCTGACCGCGGTGGTCGCCGCGTCGAACTCGGCGCGCACCGCACCGATGATCTCGACCGCTTCCAGCAGCGGTTCGCCGGTGAACAGCAGCACGTCGGACCGCGCCTCCAGGCCGGCGTTGTCGCGCTGACCCTGGGTCGGCGACTGCAACGGGCCGCCGATGGACGGGGTCGGGTCGGTCGGGTCGTACCGGAAGGAGCTGACCCCGGTCCCCTCGGCGAGCCGTAACGTGCCCTCGCCGAGGAACCACCGCTGTTCCCGCATTTCCGGCGGCGGCCAGGAGGGCAGGTCGCGCCATTCGTCCGCACCACCCATGAAGATCCGGATCCGGTACGGGGCCGGCTCGCCACGCAGCCGGCGCATCGCCTGCTCGAACAACACGGGCCAGCCGTCCTCGAGGGCCGAGGTGTGCGTCCACGGGCCGATCAGCAGGTCGGGATCGTTGCCGGCCGCGCGCAGCCGCTGGTAGTGCTCGATCACCTGCTCGGGCGACAGATCCCACCAACCCGTGCTGAGGCTGACCGGCACGGTCAGTTTGTCGGCGACCGGGGTGAGATCGCTGTCGTGCCAGAACTCCTTCTCCGGATGCGCGAGCCACTCCTCGAACGCCGGCCGCCGACCCCCGTAGACCTGCGGATAGACGTCGAGAATCGGCACCCCGCGAACCACTCGGCGCATGCGGCGTTGCAGCCGCAGGATCACCCGCGCATAGGCCCAGGTCGTCAGCGCCTGGTTGAACAGGCCGGTCCCGCCGACCAGCGCGCGCTCGAGGCCGAACGCCCCGCCGCGCCAGAAGAAGTCGTGCGCGTCGGAGTGGCCGACCTGCATGACGGCGCCGCGCCACTCCGGCGGCGGGTCGGTGGCCAGCGCCCACTGCGTGTAGGTCATGTAGCTGGCGCCGGCCGTGTAGAGGTCGCCGGTGAACCAGTCCCGCTCCCGCAACCAGGCGACGGTCGCCCGGCCGTCGTCGCCCTCGCCGTGCCAGGGATGGAAGTCGCCGCCCGATCCGCCGGTGCCCCGGCTGCTCTGCAGCAGGACGTGGTAGCCCTGCTCGGCGAAGAGCGCGCCGTAGAGGTAGTTGAACGGGAAGCCGACGCGCACGTAGGGGGCGCGGATCAGCACGGTCGGGCACGGCTCGTCGGTCACCGGGGCGTAGTGGTCGGTCATCAGGGAAACGCCGTCGGCGGCCGGCACCGCGACGGCCGGCTGCCAGTGGACGTCGTAACGTGCGGGCGGGCCCTTCCTGGTCCGCCGCCGCAGCAGTCGGGTGAGTAGTGGCAGTCTCTGCATGAGGCTCCCTTTCTCGTACGCTGTACTGAAAATAGTAGCAGGAGGTATCGATGACCCGTGGACGCCCGCCGGCGCACACCCGGGAGCAGGTCGTGGACACGGCGATCCGGCTCGCCGACGCCGAGGGACTGGCCGCGGTCACCTTCCGCCGGGTCGCCACCGAGATCGGCGCCGGGGCGATGTCGCTCTACACCTACGTGCCCGACAAGGACCGCCTGCTCGACCTGATGGTCGACCGGGTCGGCGGGGAAACTGCCCAGATCAAGATCACCGGCGATTGGCGTACGGATCTGATGGCGCTCGCCGCGGCGCAGCGGACCCTGATGCTGGCCCATCCGTGGCTGCCCGGTGCGCTGCCGAATCGCCGCCTGACCGGCCGCAACATGCTCGGTTACCTGGAGCAGGGGCTGGCCGCACTGGCCCCGACCGGGCTGGACGGCCCGACCAAGATGGAGTTGATCGCCCTGATCACCGGCTTCGTGGCGTCCTACGTGACCAACGAGCTGACCGCGGCCACTCCGGCCGCCGAGCAGGTCGCGCTGATCACCGACGCCGTCGCGAGCGGCGACTTCCCGCACCTGGCCGCCGCGCTCGGCTCCGGGGCGCAGGGCACCGAGACGTCCTTCGAGCGGATCGCCGGCTGGATCATCACCGGCCTGGTCGAGCAGGCGATCAGGCCGAGACCGAGCGATCGATCCAGTTCGTGAGGTTCTCGGGGCGCTCGGCCTTGCCGTAGAACCAGCCCTGCACCAGGTCGCAGCCCTGGGCCCGGAGCCAGTCGCGCTGCAGCTCGGTCTCCACGCCCTCGGCGACCACCCGGTGGCCCATGGCGTGGGTCATCGCGAGGACCGCGCGGACGATCGGCTCGTTGCTGCCGGCCTCGCCGACATCCATGATGAACGAGCGGTCGATCTTGACAATCCCGACCGGGAGGCGGTGCAGGTAGCTGAGCGACGAGTAACCGGTGCCGAAGTCGTCGATGCAGAGCGTCACGCCCAGCGAGTGCAGCGCGTTCAGGGTCAGCAGGGCGGTCTCGATGTCCTCCATGACGCCGGATTCGGTGATCTCCAGCCACAGCGCCTGCGGCGGGAGGCCGGTCTCCCGGAGCACGTCGTCGACCAGTTTGACCAGCGCACCGTCGCGGAGCTGGCGGACCGCCACGTTGACCGACACGTGGATCGGGCGGGCGTCGGGCCCGCGCATGACGAGCCATTCCTGGAGCTGGCGCACCGACTCGCGCAGCGACCAGGCGCCGAGCTCCTCGATCATGCCGGTCTCCTCGGCGATCGGGATGAACTCGTCCGGCGAGACGAAACCCAGCTCGGGTGAGGTCCAGCGCATCAGCGACTCGAACCCGTCCAGCTCGTCGCCGGCGATGTCGACGATCGGCTGGAAGTGCACAGCCAGTTCGCCGCGCTCCAGCGCGCCGCGCAGCGCCTGCTCCAGCTTGACCCGGTCGCGGACCTGGTCGCGCAGCGACGTGTCGAACAGCGCGTACGCGTTGCGGCCCGAACCCTTGGCCTTGTACATCGCGGTGTCGGCATCCCGGATCAGCTCGAGCGCGTGCGCCCCGCCGGTCGACTTGGCCACGCCGATCGAGGCCGAGACGACCACGTCGCCGACGGACAGCCCGAACGGCTTGGCGAACTCCTCCAGCAGCCGGCCCGCCAGCGACTCGGCGAGCCGCAAGTGGGACGGGCTGGCCAGGGCGATCACGAACTCGTCCCCGCCGATCCGGGCCACCACGTCCTCGGCGCGGACCTGCTCGCCGAGCCGGCCGGCGACCGCGCACAGCAGCTCGTCACCGACCTCGTGCCCCCAGTGGTCGTTGACCATCTTGAACCGGTCGAGGTCGATGAAGAGCAGGCTGATCTCGAGGTGGTCGGTGGCGGCCCGGCCGGCCCAGCGGGACACCGTGTCGGAGAGCAGCTCCCGGTTGGGCAGGTCGGTGAGCGCGTCGTGGGTGGCCCGGCGGCGGGTGACCTTCTCGGCCCGGACCCGGGAGTTGTTGGAGCGCACCACTCGGCCCAGCACGCTGAGCACGATCAGCGCGCACAGCCCGGCCCGGACCAGGTCGTTGATCACCTCACCGACCGGCACCAGCGAGGTGATGATCGTGGGCACCACCACGACCAGGCCGATCACGGTCATCCGCAGCTTGCTCAGGTCACGAACGACGATCTTCTGCGGCTGCACCAGGGTCCGGGTGGACGGGTGCAGCGCGGCCGCCGGGATCAGCACGAACATCAGCAGGAACGACGCGTTGCTCGCCATCGGCGAGATGTCGATCAGCTGGGCGTCACGCAGGCTGAACAGCAGGTCGCCGACGAACATGCAGGCGGCCGCGACGATCATCAGCCAGAGCGCGACCTGCTGCACGCCGCCGGCCAGCATGAGCTGCGCGACCAGGATCAGCATGACCACGTCGAAGATCGGGAACAGCGCGTCGAGGACCTGGAAGCCGGACAGGTTCGACGCGTAGAGGGCCGGGGAGATCACGAACGTCCAGGTCACGAACGCGGCGGCCAGGCCGACCAGGATCGCGTCGATCCGGGCGGGGTCGTCGTCGCCGGCCCGCCGGCGACGCAGCATCACCAGGAACGCGTAACCCAGGCAGAGGTACGCGGGGACGATGAACGAGTTCGGGACGAGCGCGATGGCCGTCGGCGGGGTGTTCATCGTGCTCGGCACGAGGGCCCGGATGACGCTGGCGACGATGAACAGCCAGCCGCCGGCGCGGACCATCCGCCACGGCAGCCGGTCCGCCGGTTTCAGGTTGCGCTTCGGCCCGAGGTACAGCGAGGTCATGCCGCCGGCCATCGCGACGACCGAGGCCGGCGTCTGCACCCACACCGGGCCGAGGCAGTAGACCGCCACCAGGGTCAGGCCGGCCACAACATGCAGCCAGGCGAACCGCGCGCGCAGCGGCGGACGCTGCTCGGCGATCACAGAGCTGCTCATGCCCTGTCCCATCGGCACTCGGTTGAGGTTCTTAACCGATGTGACGCAAGTCCCTCCTGTCAGCCGTTTGGCCGTTTTGCCCTCGTTTGTGCCACGAAAAAACCCGAAAAAGTTGTTGATTTCCGGGACGGAAGCGACGACAGACGGCAACGTGGCTGATGGCCGATCAACCAGTACCACGGGGGTTCACGTGCACCGGTATCGGACGAAGTTCCGCGCCGCCCTTCTTGTCATCGCCGCCGCCGTCACCGCCGGCCCGGTCCCGCCGGCGTCCGCCGCACCGGCCGAACCGGCACTGCAGAGGATCCCGTTCGCCGACGCCGCCACCGCTCGCATCACCCGGCCGTTCAGCCTGCTCGGCGTCACCTGGGCCGACCCGACGGCCGCCGTCGACGGCACGATCCGGGTGCGCACCCGGACGCTCGGCACCGGCCGGTGGACGCCGTGGCAGGCGCTCGAGGCCGACGGCAGCACGACCGGCGACCGGCGCGGCGCGAGCGACCCGCTCTGGGTAGGCGCCTCCGACGCGGTCGAGGCGCACGTCGTCGGCGGCCGCCGGCCGCTGCCGGCCGGCCTGCGGGTGGATCTGATCAACCCGGACGCCGATGCGGCCGCGATCCGGCGCGCGGCCGCCGGCGACGATCCCGCCATGTCCCGGCGGGCCGAGAAGGGCGCGGTGCGGGTGCCGATGCCGGTCCGGCCGGTCCCCCGGATGGTGACCCGGGCCGGGTGGGGCGCCAACGAGGCGATCGTCAAGGTCGCACCCACCTACACCGGCCCGGTCCAGGTCTTCTTCGTGCACCACACGGCCAGCGGCAACGGCTACAGCTGCGCCGACTCGGCCTCGATCGTCCGGGGCATCCAGGCCTACCAGGTCCGCACCCGGGGCTGGGACGACATCGGCTACAACTTCCTGGTCGACAAGTGCGGCCGGATCTTCGAGGGCCGGGCCGGCGGCGTGAACCGGTCCGTGCTCGGCGCGCACACCCTCGGCTTCAACAGCAACGCCAGCGCGGTCGCGGTGATCGGCACGTTCAGCGGGGCCGGCGTCTCGCCCACGGTCCGCACCGCGATCGCCACGGTCGCCGCCTACAAGCTGGGCGCGGCCGGCAACCCGCCGAACGGCAAGGTGGTGATCACCTCGGGTGGCGGCAATCGCTATCCGGCCGGCACCAGGGCGGTGCTGTGGCGGATCTCCGGCCACCGCGACGCCGGGCAGACCGAGTGCCCCGGCAACGCGCTCTACCGGCAGCTGCCGGCGATCCGGGCGATCGCCGGGGCCGGCCCGGCCGGCCTGCGCTACCTGCGGATGCCCGGCGCGTCGAACTACCACACCACGCTCTACACGAAGGGCCTGATCCGCCCGCTCTGGAACGTGACCACGCCGAGTGCGCTGATCGCCCGGTTCGAGGTGTACGTGGACGGCAAGCTCGCCGTCGCCACGCCCGGCACGCACCGCACCACGACCCTGCGGGTGAGCCCCGGCGGGCACGTGGTGACGATCCGGGCGCTGCACCTGTCCGGCCGGGCCACCATGGTCGGCGCCAACGTCATCTCGGACGCCGTCGCCCCGGTCTTCAACTCCGGGCCGACCCTCGCGCTGCGGACCGGCGCCCTGAACGGCACGGTGCCGGTCCAGTTGCAGTGGACCGCGACCGACGTGAACGGCGTCGCCGCGGTGGCCATGACCCGGCCGTCGGCGGTCGACCTCGGCACCGCCGTGCACAGCCGCAACGGCGCGCTCGCCCCCGGCCGCCCGGCCACCTTCGCGCTGCGGGCGGCGGACCGAGCCGGCAACACCGTGGACGGGTCGGTCACCCGTACGCCCGTGGTCGTCTCGGAGGCCGCGGCCCAGCGGACCGGAACATGGCGCACCCTGAGCAACCCCGGCTATCTCGGCGGGGTCGCCCTCGGCGGCATCGCCGCCGGATCCGCCGCTACCTGGACCTTCACCGGAAACTCCGCGGCGATCGCGGTGAGCCGGGCGGCCCGGTCCGGGCAGCTGCGGATCTTCGTGGACGGCATCGACCAGGGCCTCATCGACCTCCGGTCGCCGCAGACTGTCTACCGCCAGGCGGTCTGGTCACGCTCCTGGCCCACCAGCGGTGCGCACACGGTACGGGTCGAGGTCGAGCGCCCGGGGGTCGTGCTGGACGGGCTGGTCGTGCTGCGATAGCCGCGGGTAGTCCTCGATCGTGATCGCGTCGGCCTTGCCGAACTGCTTGGCCAGCATCTGCTTCATCGGCCAGCGGTTCATCATCGCCATCGACAGCGCCCGCGCGCGGATCAGGATCGGGTTGTTCGGGGCGGACATGGCGATCCCGCCGGGCGGCAGTCGGGTGCCCTCGGCGACATAGTCGGCCATCTGTCGCTGATAGGCGGCAAAGGCCTCCTCGGGGCTCTTGCTCGCGGACAGTTCGCCCGCGAGGACATAGGCGCCGACCAGGCTCATGCTGGTGCCCATGCCGCCCAGCGGGGAACCGCAGTAACCGGCGTCGCCGAGCAGCACCACCCGGCCGCGCGCCCACTTCTCGACGTGCACCTGACTGACCTCGTCGAAGTAGAGGTCGTCGGCCTTCGGCAGGTCCGCCAGCAGCGACGGCACCCGCCAGCCGACGCCGGCGAACCGCTCGGTCAACAGCCGGATCTGCTCCTCGCGGGTCAGCCGGTCGAAGACCTCCCGGGTGCGGAAGCTGAGGCTGGCCTTCGCGGTGCCGCCGGCCTCGGGGCGGACCAGGACCGCTCGGCCGCCGGGCGCGTTGTACATCGTGCTCCAGTTACCGAGGTCGCCCGGGTCGGGCACGGTGAAGTACGAGCTGTAGCCGCCGAGCGGGCGGACGTAGTCGGTGTGCGGACCGAACGCGATCCGGCGGACTCCGGAACGGACGCCGTCGGCGCCGACCACGACGTCGAACTCTTCGCGGTGGCCGCCGGCGAACGTGACGTCCCGCCGGTCGATGGCCGTGATCCGGTCGCCGAAGCGATAGGTGACGTTCGGCGCGGTCGCGTCGTAAAGAACGCGGGCCAGGTCGCCGCGGGCGATCTCGATCTCGGCCACGATGCCCTCGCCGCCGAACATGTCGGCCGGCAGCGCCGCCATCCGGCGGCCACGCGCGTCGACCAGGGCGAAGCCGCGGTCGTCGATCTGCTTCTGCCGGATCGCCTCGCGCACGCCCATCTTCTCGATCACGCGGCGGGCCACGCCGCGCACGTCCACCGCGTGCCCGCCCGGACGCGGCGTCGCCGCCTTCTCCACCACTGTCACGTCGGCGCCCGCGCGGTGCAGCCAGAGCGCCAGCGCCGGACCGGCGATCCCCGCGCCGGAAATCAGAACCCGCATGTCCCCGTCCTCCTGCGTACTCCGTATATCGATGTACTAGCCAGGCTAGGACGCATGATTTAGGCTGGCAAACTGTACTAGTACGGTGCGTTGGGGAGCGGGAGGTGTACTAGTTTGGAAGCCCCATATCGGCGCATCGTCCAGGACATTCGCCGCCGCATCGAATCCGGCGAGCTGCGGCCCGGCGACCGGGTGCCGTCGGCGCGGGCCCTGGTGCGCGAGTGGAGTGTCGCGATCGCCACCGCGACCAAGGCGCACGCGGCGCTGCGCGAGGAGGGCCTGACCGTGGCCCGTCCCGGCGTCGGCACGGTGGTGGCCGGGCCGGCCCCGCGCCGCGACCACGAGCTGACCCGGGAAAAGATCATCGCGGCGGCCATCGACATCGCCGACACCGAGGGGATGGCCGAGCTGTCCATGCGGCGCATCGCGGCCACGCTGGGCGTCTCCACGATGTCGCTGTACCGGCACGTGCCCGGCAAGGACGACCTGACCCTCGCCATGATCGACACCGCGGTGGGCGAGTTGCCGCTGCCGGCCCGCCCGCCGCGCGGGTGGCGGGCCGCCCTCGAACTGGTCGCGCGGCTCGAGTGGACCGTGTTCCAGCGGCACCCGTGGCTGGCGCCGACGATGTCGATCACCCGGCCGCAGATGGCGCCGAACGCGATGCGGCTCAGCGAGTGGGTGATGGCCGCCTTCGACGGCACCGGCCTGCCGCTGGCCGACCGGATGTACATCCAGATCGTGACGTTCACGTTCGTCCGCGGCGTGGCCAGCGCGCTGGAGCCGGAGGCACAGGCGATCCGGGACAGCGGGCTGACCAACGACCAGTGGGTGGAAGCGCAGACCGGCCGGTTCCTGGCGGTGCTCGACGACCGTGCGATGCCGCACTTTCGCGAGCTGACCACGGAGGACTTCGACTTCGATCTGACCCTGCTCTTCGAGTTCGGCCTGGCCCGGCTGCTCGACGGCCTGGAGCCTTACGTGGTGGCCCGCCGATAGACGACGGTCTGCCAGGGCGCCATGGTCAGGCCGTTGGCGGGCAGGTTGGACAGCACCAACTCGGCGCCGGCCCAGCCGTCGATCTCGGCCTCCACCGTCTCGCCGGTGAAGTTGCCGATCACCAGCAGTTCCGTCTCGTTCAGCCGCCGGGTGTACGCGTACAGCCGCTCGTCGTTCGGCAGCAGCATGGTGAAGTCGCCGTCGACCACGGCCGGCTCCTCGTGCCGCAGCTTGATCAACTGGCGGTAGTAGTGGAAGACCGAGTCCGGATCGGCCCGCTCGGCCTTCGCGTTGATCTGCGGATAGTTCGGGTTGACCGCGAGCCACGGCGTGGTGGTGCTGAACCCGCCGTTCGGCGAGTCGTCCCACTGCATCGGGGTGCGCGCGTTGTCCCGGCCGCGAGCCCGCAGCACGGTCAGCACATCGGCGGCTTCCCGGCCCTCGATCTCGGTCGCCTGCCGGAACTGACCGAGCGCCTCGATGTCCCGGAAATCGGTGATGCTCGCGAACGGGTAGTTCGTCATGCCGAGCTCTTCGCCCTGGTAGACGTACGGCGTGCCGCGGTGCAGGTGCAGCACCGTGCCGAGCATCTTGGCCGAGGCGGCGCGGAACTCGGGGCTGTCGTCGCCGTAGCGGGAGACCACCCGCGGCTGGTCGTGGTTGTTCCAGTAGAGACTGTTCCAGCCCTCCTCGGCCAGGCCGGCCTGCCACCGCCCGAAGATCCCCTTCAGGACGGTGAGCTGGAGCGGGAAGATCCGCCACGGGTCGCCGCCGCGGTCCGCCCAGACGTGGTCGAACTGGAAGACCATGTCGACCTCCTGGCGGTCCTGGGCGGTGAAGCGGATCGCCTCGTCCACCGTCACGCCCGGCATCTCGCCGACGGTCAGCAGTCCCTCGCGGCCGGCGAAGACCTGCTCGTACATCTCGTGCAGGAACTCGTGGTTGCGCGGGCCGTTGATGTAGCCGGCCGACCCGTCCGCGTACGCCTGCCCGGCGGTGAGCCGGCCGTCCTCCAGCGGGAGCACCTTGGAGATCATGTTGATGACGTCCATCCGGAAGCCGTCCACGCCCCGGTCCAGCCACCAGCGCATCATCTCGTAGACCGCCGCGCGGACCTCCGGGTTCTCCCAGTTGAGATCGGGCTGCTTGGGCGAGAACAGGTGCAGGTAGTACTCGCCGGTCTCCTTGTCGTACTCCCAGGCCGGGCCGCCGAACGCGGACCCCCAGTTGGTCGGCTCGGCACCGGGCGTGCCCGCCTCCATGCCGTCCCGGGCGGGCCGCCACCAATACCAGTCGCGCTTCGGGTTGTCCTTGCTCGACCGGCTCTCGACGAACCAGGGGTGCTCGTCCGAGCTGTGGTTCACCACCAGGTCCATGATGAGCTTCAGGCCACGGGAATGCGCAGCGGTCATCAGCTCGTCGAACGTGGCCAGGTCGCCGAAGAGCGGGTCGATGTCCTGATAGTCGCTGATGTCGTAGCCGTTGTCGTCCTGCGGCGACTTGTGGATGGGGGACAGCCAGATGACGTCGACGCCCAACTCGGCCAGGTGGTCCAGATGGTCGATGATTCCCCGCAGGTCGCCCATGCCGTCGCCGTCGGCGTCCGCGAAGCTGCGCGGGTAGATCTGGTAAACGACCGCACTTTTCCACCAGAGATCCGTCATGCGTCTTCTCTAACACGAGAACGCCGACTTCACCGGGTCGGCATACTTACCCGGGGTTAACTCCCGAAAAGGGGTATTTGTCATGAGAGTTGCGCTGCTGGGGCCGATCGCCTGGCGTACGCCGCCACTGCACTACGGCCCGTGGGAACTGATCACCAGCCTCCTCGCCGAGGGACTGGCCGCACGCGGCATCGACGTCACCCTCTTCGCCACCCTGGACTCGGTCACCAAGGCCACCCTCGACGGCGTCATCCCCACCGGCTACGAGGAGAGCGCCCACGACGGCCGCGTCTGGGAGGCGCTGCACGTCTCCCACGCGCTGGCCCGCTCGGGCGAGTTCGACCTGGTGCACAACCATCTCGACTGGCTGCCGCTGGCCTTCTCGCAACATTGTGCGGCGCCGCTGCTCACCACCATCCACGGCTTCTCCGGGCCGAACATCCTGCCCGCCTATCGCCAGGCGCGGTCGCACTACGTCTCGATCTCGGACGCCGACCGCTCCCCCGACCTCACCTATGTCGCGACCGTGCATCACGGCATCGACCTTTCCGCGCTCCCGTTCTCCGCCGGCGGCGACGACCTCATCGCCTTCGGCCGGATCCACCCGGACAAAGGCACCGATCTGGCCATCGAGATCGCCCGCCGGGCCGGCCGCCGCCTGGTCATCTGCGGAATCGTCCAGGACGCCGACTTCTTCGCGCGGGACGTCGAACCGCACATCGACGGCGACCGGGTCGTCTATCTCGGCTCGGTCGGGCCGGACGATCGGGGGCGGATCCTCGGATCCGGGGCGGCACTGCTGCACCCGATCCGGTTCGCCGAGCCGTTCGGGCTCTCCGTGGTGGAATCGATGGCCTGCGGGACGCCGGTCATCGCGTACCGGAAGGGCTCGATGCCGGAAGTGGTCGACGAGGGCGTGACCGGACGTCTGGTCTCGGACGTGGACGAAGCGGTCGCCGCCGTCTCCTCTCTTTCCGGGATCGACCGGTCCGGCTGCGCCGCGCGTGCCCGGCAACGGTTCTCGGCCGACCGCATGGTCGACGACTACTTGGCGATTTACCGAAAAATCGTCAGGTGATTGGCCTTTCTTGTTAACGTCGCAATGTGAATTGCACGTTAAGCGGAGCAATTTCCCGGAGCACTGCAATGGTGCCTGCGCACGTGCGGTGAGTCGTGCTGCGGGGAGGCAGCCGCGGAACCAGAAAGGCCTGTCATGCCCGCCACCTATGGATTTCTGAGCACGTACCCGCCCACGCAATGCGGTTTGGCGACATTCAATGCCGCACTCGCGACCCAGCTCAATACGAGCAGTACCGCCGGTGTCGTGCGACTTCTCGCCAGCGACAACGTCAGCGGCGGAATCGAACTCGACCGGAGCGCCCCGCGCGTCGTGCACACCTGGCACACCGACAACACCGGCGGGTGGGCGGCGGCGGCCAACGCGCTCAACCGTTTCGACGTGGCGATCATCCAGCACGAGTACGGGATCTACCCCGGTGACGCCGGAGCCGAGGTGCTGCCGCTGCTGCGCGCCCTGAAGGTCCCGTCGATCGTCGTGCTGCACACCGTGCTCAGCCACCCCGACCCGCTCCAGCGGCAGGTCCTCGAACGCATCGCCGCCACCGCCGACGCCCTGGTCACCATGACCGACACCGCCCGGCAGCGGCTCGTCGCCGGCTACGACCTCGACCCCCGCAAGATCGCGGTGATCCCGCACGGCGCCGGCAGCCACGACGTCTCGGCCCCCCGCGAGGATCACGACCGGCCGCAGCTGCTCACCTGGGGTCTGCTCGGCCCGGGCAAGGGCATCGAATGGGCGCTGCGGGCCCTCGCGCTGCTCGGCGACCGCGACCCGGCGCCGGTCTATACCGTCGCCGGCCGCACCCATCCGAAGGTCCTGGAGCAGTTCGGGGACGCGTACCGGGACTCGCTCAAGGCCCTCGCCGCCGCGCTCGGCGTCACCGACGCCGTCCGCTGGCTCGACGTCTACCTCGACCAGGCCGAACTGTCCCGGCTGATCCGGTCCGCCGACGTGGTGGTACTGCCCTACGACTCGACCGAGCAGGTCACCTCCGGGGTGCTCATCGAGGCGGTCGGCGCCGGGGTGCCGGTGGTGGCGACCGAGTTCCCGCACGCGGTCGAACTGCTCGCCGACGGGCCCGGGCTTCTCGTACCCCATCAGGACCCGGAGGCCATGGCCTCCGCCGTCCGGCACCTGCTCGCCGAGCCCGGCCTGGCCGGGCGCCTCACCGGCCTCGCCGGTGGGCCGACGCTGCGCTGGCCCGCCGTCGCCGCGCGCTACCAGAACCTCGCCGGCCGCCTGCTGGCCGATCGCGCCCCGGTCGCGGCCTCGGCCGTGCCGGCATGACGGCGGGGTTGCGGCTGGTCCCACCGCCGATTCAGATCACCGACGCGCCCGCACCGAACTGGAACCACCTCGCCCGGCTCTCCGACGACACCGGCCTGCTCGAACACGCGCGCAACGCCATCGTGCGGCGCGAGCACGGCTACTGCGTCGACGACGTCGGCCGCGGACTGCTGGTGGCCAGCCGGGAGCACCGGCCGACCGCGCAGATCGTCGGTCTCGCCGAACGCTACCTGGCGTTTCTCACCCACGCGCAGGGTCCGGACGGCGCCTTCCGCAACCGGATGGGCTACGACCGGCGCTGGGCCGACGAGCCCGGCCTCGGCGACTGGTGGGGACGCGCGCTGTGGGGCCTGGGCACGGCGGCGGCGCGATCCACGGTGCCCTGGATCCGGCGCGAGGCCGGCGTCGCGTTCCGCTCGGGAGCGCGGCAACGCTCGGTCTGGCCCAGGGCGATGGCGTACGCCGGACTCGGTGCCGCCGAGGTGCTGCGCGCCGATCCGCGGGACAGCCAGGCGGCCTCGCTGCTCGCCGACGCGGCCACCGCCGTCGGGGTGCCCGGCCCCGACCCCGGCTGGGTGTGGCCCTCCGACGAGCTGACCTACGCCAACCCGACCATGGCCGAGGTGGTGATCGCGGCCGGTGACCTGCTGGGTGACGAGCCGCTGCTGCGCACCGGCCTGAAGATGCTCGCCTGGCTGTGCCGTGAGCAGGACAATTCCGGGCACCTGTCGGTGGTGCCGGTCGGCGGCTGGCGGGCCGACGTGCCCAAGCATCGCTTCGACCAGCAGCCCATCGAGGCCGCCGCGGTGGCCGACGCCTGCGCCGCGGCGTTGGCGGTCACCGGGGACGATCGGTGGGAGGAGCCCCTGTTCCGCGCGATCGCCTGGTTTCTCGGCGATAACGACACTCAAACTGTCATGTACGACCCCCTAACCGGCGGATGTTATGACGGATTAACGGCAGATGGTCCTAATGTGAACCAAGGAGCCGAATCCACCCTCGCGCTTGTGTCCACGCTGCAGCATGCCCGCACGCTGGCGACCCGAAGTGCGACCCGACCGTCAGGCGGCCTAGCGTGACCGCAACCATGAATACTCAGACGTACGTCACCCGCCACGAGATCGTCATGCAGCCGGACGCCCGGCGCGTGGTGATCAAGCTGTTCGTGCCCGGCGAGGACGAGCAGACCGTGCAGAACCGGGCCTCCAGCCTGATCGAGCGGATCCTGCAACTCGACGAGGCCGAGACCAGCCGCCTGCTCGACGACGTGCTGGCCCGGTTCGCCGGCCGGCACCACGACCTGCTGTCGACGTTCCAGCACAACTACGAGCTGGTGCAGCACCGGGTGCCGCCGGAGATCGAGCTGTCCCCGACGGCCCGCACCCTGATCGGGGCGTACTTCAGCCACGAGTACTCGGTCGAGGCGGCGGCGCTGTGCAACCCGTCGATGGTGGCCCACCCCGACCAGGAGGGCCTCGAAACCGGCGAGTTCCGGGTGGCGATCAGCCTGCGCCAGATCGGCGAGGGACACATCTCGTCGGTCGGGTTCTGCTCGGCGGTCATCGGACCGGGCGACCAGATCCGGCTCGAGGACCGCGGCGGCCCACTGGTGATCGGCCAGCGCGTCGGCGCCCAGCACTACCGCTTCCAGCTGTCGGCCGCCCTCATCGACGACGGCATCGACAACGAGGCCGCGGCGTACGTGGTGGCCACCCTGCCCGAGCGCTACACCGACGAGGAGTTCGAGGACGTCATCGGGCACGTGCCGGCCGAACTGCTCTCCCGGCCCACCACCCAGGAGACGGTGGACCGGATCCGGCACATCGTCTCCGAGGACTACGCGGTCTCGTTCCCGTGCGCGGCACCCCTGCACCAGCGGGTCATGTGGCCGACCACCCGGGCCGAGAGCAACGGCATGGAGGACGCCCGGTTCGTGCAGACCCTCGATCCGGACGGCCGGCTGGCCTACCAGGCCACCTACACCGCCTACGACGGCCGGCACATCTCCGGCCGGGTCATCTTCACCCGGGACCTGCGGCACTTCGACGTGTCCCGGCTGCACGGACCGGCCGCGCAGAACAAGGGCATGGCCCTGTTCCCGCGCTACGTCGGCGGGCAGAAGCTGGCGCTGTGCCGGTCCGACGGCGAGACGCTCGGCCTGAGCGTCCGCGACGAGCAGCACCGCTGGCAGCAGGCCGTCCCGCTGCTGGTGCCGCACCGGGGCTGGGACCTGATCCAGGTGGGCAACTGCGGTTCACCGCTGGAGACGGAACAGGGGTGGCTGGTCCTCACCCACGGGGTGGGCCCGATGCGCCGCTACTCGCTCGGCGCCATGCTGCTGGACCTGGAGAACCCCGAACGGGTGATCGCCGACCTGCCGGACGGCCTGCTCGACCCGGACGAGGTGGAGCGCGAGGGGTACGTGCCGAACGTCCTCTACTCCTGCGGCGGCCTGATCCAGGACGGCCGGCTGTGGCTGCCCTACGGGGCCAGCGACGTGCGGGTCGGTTTCGCCAGCGTCGACCTCGACCAGCTGATGAGCCGCATGGTGCCCACCGGGTACTGATCGCTGTCACGCACGTCCAGGGCCGCCCGACCCGTAGGTCCGGCGGCCCTGTTCGGCGTACCCATCAGGCCTTGTTGAAAATGCTCTTCGCCCAGAGGTAGGAAACCGCGGCGATCCCGGCACACCAGGCGATCGCGATGATGCCGTTGTGGCCGATCGGGGTGCCGAGGAGCAGCCCGCGGACGGTTTCCATGATCGGGGTGAAGGGCTGGTACTCGGCGAACCAGCGCAACACCGTGGGCATCGAGTCGGTCGGGACGAAGCCGCTGCCCAGGAACGGCAGCAGGAGCAGCGGCATCGGGGCGTTGCCGGCCGCCTCGGGGGTCGGCGACTTCAGTCCGAGAGCAACCGACAGCCAGCTGATCGCCAGCGCGAACAGCGTCAGCAGTCCGATGGTGGCCAGCCATTCGAGCGGGTTGGCGTTCGGCCGGAAGCCGATCGCCAGGGCGATCAGGATCAGGGCGGTCATGCTGAGCAACTGCTGGATGACGCTGCCGGCGACATGGCCGGTGAGGACCGAGGCCCGGGAGATCCGCATCGTCCGGAAGCGGGCGATGATCCCCTCGGTCATGTCGGTGGCCACCATGACCGCGGTTCCGGTCGCGGCCGTGGCCGCGGTCATCAGCAGGATGCCGGGGACGATGTAGTTGACGTAGCCGGCCCGCCCGCCCCCGATGCCGGCACCGAGCGCGCCGCCCAGCACGAAGACGAACAGCAGCAGGATGATGACCGGCGTGATGATCAGCTGCACGGTCATCGCCGGATATCGGATCAGGCGCTTGAGCTGGCGCCTGACCATGGTCGACGAGTCGCGGGTGGCGAAGGCAAGAGTGGTCATCGGGTGGCCTCTTTCTCTTTCTGCTGACCGGTCAGGGTCAGGAACACGTCGTCCAGGTCGGGGGTGTGCACGCTCATCGCGTCGATGTCGATGTCGTTCTGGTCCAGCCGGGCCAGCAGCTCGCGGATCGACCGGACGCCGCCGTCGCTCGGCACCTGCAGGGTGAGCGCCTCGGGGTCGGCGACCCCGGCCGGCAGCAGGCCGCGGGCCGCGTCGAGCAGGTGCGGGTCGGTGAAGGTGAGCTCGATGTGGCCGCCCGGGATGCGCCGCTTGAGTTCCTCGGCGGTGCCCTCGGCGATCAGCCGGCCGTGGTCGAGCAGGACGATCCGGTCGGCGAGCTGATCGGCCTCCTCCAGGTACTGCGTGGTGAGGAAGATGGTGACGCCGCCCGCCACCAGCTCCCGGACGATCCGCCACATCTCCCGCCGGCTGCGCGGGTCCAGGCCGGTGGTCGGCTCGTCCAGGAAGATCAGCCGAGGATCGCCGACCAGGGTCATCGCCAGGTCGAGCCGGCGTTGCATCCCGCCGGAGTAGGTCGAGGCCGGCTTGCGGGCCGCCTCGACCAGGTCGAAGCGTTCCAGCAGCTCGGCGGCCCGGCGCTTGCCGTCGGCCCGGGACAGGTGCTTCAGGTCGGCCATCAGGAGCAGGTTCTCCTCGCCGGTGAGCAGCTTGTCGACCGCCGAGTACTGGCCGGTCACGCCGATCGCGCCGCGCACGTCGTCCGGGTTCCCGGTCAGGTCGTGGCCGGCCACCCGGACGCTGCCGCCGTCGGCCGGGATCAGGGTGGACAGGATCTGGACGGTGGTGGTCTTGCCGGCCCCGTTGGGGCCGAGCAGGGCAAAAATCGTTCCTTCCGGTACGGCGAGGTCGATGCCGTCGAGCACCACCTTGTCGCCGTAGGACTTACGCAGCCCGTTCGCCGCGATCGCCAGGTTTGTCATGTCAGTGCTCCCGTTCGGCTGGGGGTCGCCGGCCGGTCGGCCGACCGGCGACCTCGGCGAGGCTTCAGAGGCTGCGGGCGGTGATGTCGCCGGCCGCGGTGGTCGCGTGAATGGTGAGTTCGGCATCGGCACCCTCGGTGTTCTTGAGCGAGTTGTGAATCCGGCCGTGCGAGGTGCCGGCGTCCAGTGAGGCCGAGACACCGGTGGCGGCGCCGACCGAGATCTCGCCGGCCTTGGTGCGCAGCACGACCGTGCCGCGGACCGCCTCGGCGATGTGGATGTCGCCCTTGCTGGTGCTGATCTCGGCGGGACCGGTTAGCCGGCCGACCTCGACGTCACCGGCCTGGGTGGCGAGGCGCGCGCTCGCGGCCTCGTCGATCTTGATCGGTCCGTGCGAGCTCTCGTAGGTGACGTCACCCAACCGGCCGACGGCCCGGAACTCGGCGCTGGCCGCCTTGGCCTCGACCCGGGAGCCGGCCGGCAGCTGAACCGTCACCTCGACGGCGCCGGACGGGCCGATGAGCTGGTGGCTCTTCGTGGTGGTGGCGACCCGCAGGACGCCGTCGGTGTAGTCGACCGTGGTCTGCTCGGCCAGCTTCACGTCGCGGCCCTTGGCAGCGTCCGCGGGCAGAACCTCGACCGTGGTGTCGGGCCGGTCGGCGGCGATGAACCGGACGCGTCCGGCCGGGATGTCGATGATGGCGGTGATCGGGGCGGTGGTTGCGAAGTCGTTTCTCATGTCGGAAACGCTACGTTGCATTCACTGTTCCCTCAAGGTAGTCGTTGCAAGTAAAAGATCTATGAGCAGTTCAGCTGCCACATATCGTTGCAACCGGATGCTTTCAATGCAACGGTAGCGCCTCATTGTGTTGCAATGATCTGGAAGCGAACGCTATGCTGGGCTCCTTCGAGGAGCGCAACGGAGGACTTGATGCCGGGAGGCAGACTCACCCAGCAGGAACGCCAGCAGATCGCGCTGGGCCTGGCCGACGGCCTCGCCTACGCGGAGATCGCCCGGCGCATCGACCGTCCGACCTCGACGGTCACGCGCGAGGTGATGCGGAACGGCGGTCCCACCGCCTACCGGGCCGAGCTGGCCCATCACGCCACCGAGCGCCGCACCCACCGGCGCAAGCAGGGCGCGGCCCGGGGCGGCCCGGCGGCGGCGCCGCTGGCGCATGGCCGCGACCCGGCGGCCATGCAGGAATACGAGGAGCTGTTCACCACCGCGCTGATCGCGGCGGGCACGCCCAAGATGATGGCCCGGGTGATGGCCTGCCTCTACACCACCGACGAGGGCAGCCTCAGCGCGTCCGAGCTGGTGCAGCGCCTGCGGGTCAGCCCCGCCTCGATCTCCAAGGCGGTCGCCTTCCTGGAGAGCCAGGGCCTGGTCCGCCGCGAACGCGACGAACGCCGCCGCGACCTCTACGTGGTCGACGACGACGTCTGGTACCAGGCGATGATCGCCAGCGCCCGGTCCAACGCCCAGATCATCGTGATCGCCCGGCAGGGCGTCGACATCCTCGGCCGCGACACCCCCGCCGCCGCCCGCCTGGAGAACATCGCCCGCTTCCTGGACTTCGTCAGCGAGAGCATCACCCGAGCCGCCGAGCTGGGCCGGGAGCTCCTGCACCCCAAATCCGAGACGGACCCCGCCTAGCGAGCCCGGAGAACCAGCACGGCCACCTGCACCCGGTTGGACAGGTCGAGCTTCGTGAAGATCCGGGTCATGTAGGCCTTCACCGTCGGCGTGCTCATCATCAGCTCACCGCCGATATCCTGGTTGGTGCGGCCATCGGCGATCAGCTCGGCGACGCTGCGCTCGCTGGGCGTCAGCTGCTCCAGGGCAGCCCGCGCCCGGTCCCGCGCCGGATCCTCGACGCCGGCCGCGGCCAGCCCCATCACCTGCCGCAACACCGACGACGTGAACATCGGCTCCCCCGCCGCGGCCCGGCAGATCGCCCGGGCGATGTCGGCCGGCGGCTCGTGCTTGAGCAGAAACCCGCACGCCCCGACCTGCATGGCCCGCCGCACGTGCTCGTCGGTGTCGAACGTGGTCAGCACGAGCACCTCGGGCGCATCCCGCCGCCGGCGCAGATCGGCCGTGGCGGTAAGCCCATCCATCCCCGGCATCCGAATATCCATCAACACGACCTCAGGCCGGAACGTGTTGACCGCCGAGGCCACCTCGGTGCCGTCCGAGACCGCCCCGACGATCTCGAGCTCGTCAAAGGTCCCCAGCATCATCACCAGCCCCTGCCGGACCATCGCATCGTCATCGACGATGAGCACCCGCACCGGCCGAACCACCCCACCCGCCGGCTCCCCCGCACCACGCTGGACCGCCCCGCCCCTCGGGCCAAGCGGATCGGCCCGCTCCCGGGCGCCACGCGGGTCCTCCCGCTCCCCGGCGCCACGCAGGTCCGCCCGCTCCGCCGGACCACGCACGTCCGCCCGCTCTCTCTGACGAAACAGGTCCGCCTCGTCCCCGGCACCACGCTGGACCGCCCGGTCCACCGCAGCGGTCCCGCCCGCCATCAGGTCTGCCACGGCAGCCAGGCCTTCACGTCGAACTCCCCGTCCGGGGTGGGCCCATGCTCCAGATCACCGCCGGCCAGCTGCACCCGCTCACGAAGCCCAGCCAACCCCGCTCCGGCCCCGGGAATCGCTCCGACCAGGGCCGCGCTGGGCGCCGCGCCACGCAGACCATCCGCGCCCGCACCGGGCAGACCGCCCGCGCCACGCAGACCACCCGCGCCACGCAGACCACCCGCGCCACGCAGACCACCCGCGCCACGCAGACCACCCGCGCCACGCAGACCGCCCCCGCCCTCGCCCTCGCCGGGCAAAGCGCTCGCGCTCGCGCCCGCGCCTGTGCGGGCGGAGCGGGTGGCGTCCGGGTGGTGCCAGCCGAGGTCGTTGGCCACGTGCACCGACATGCCCACTAGGTAGCGCACGTCGACGTTGACCCGGACCGGGGAGCCCGGCGCGTGCTTGAGCGCGTTGGTCAGCGCTTCCTGGATGACGCGGTAGGCATGCCGCCCAGTCTGGTCGGGCACCTCGCCGGACTCGTCATCCGCACCGGTGAGCGACAGGCTGACCTCGGCTCCGGCCTCGCGGGTCTGCTCGACCAGCGCCGGCACGTCGCCGAGCGTCGGCAGTGGGCGGTCGATCGCCGGTGTTCGCAACATGCCGAGCAGCGTCCGCAGATCTTCCAAGGCGTCGTGCGCACACTGCCGGACCACGTCGGCCGCCTGCCGCTCGTCGTCGGCGGCGTCGCGGCGCACCGACAGCGCCCCGGCATGGACTGCCAGCAGCGAGATGCGGTGGGCGAGCACGTCGTGCATCTCGCGCGCGATCTGTTCACGCTCGGCATGCCGGGCCTGCTCAATCCGCAGCCGCTGCCCCTCCTCGGCCTGCCGGACGCGATCGGCCCAGGAGGCGACCAGCTGCCGTTGCGCGCGGATCACCATGGCCACCGCGACCAGGCTGACGTGCAGCAGCACCAGGAAGGCGACGGACTCGTAATACTCCGGGGTCAGGCCCAGCACCAGTCCGTAGATCACCGCGGTAGCGGTGGCGTGCAGGGCGGCCAGCGTGATCGGGAACCTGGCCGGGCGGTGCAGTGCCACCGCGAACAGCGCGACCGGGGTGGCGCCCATCGGCATGCCGAGCAGGATGCCGATGGGAAGCAGGAACAGGGTCAGCGCCACCGGATGCCGGCGGCGGAACAACACCAGGCCGGTGAAGGACACCACCGCCGCGACGGCCTCGGCGGCGATCGGGGCGCCGTCGCTCTCCGACACCGCGTTGGCAACGAAGAAGAGCCCGAGCAGCATGGCAAGCGCTGCGAGAGAGATCTCCAGCAGCCAAGACCTGATCGACAGTCGCTGAGGCATGCCTCGACGCTACCGGCGGGCGGCCGGCGCGGGCAGTCGACTTTGGTCTATCGAGCATCGCCTTGAGTCGGTATCGCGACCGATCGGCACCGGCGGAAACTCGGACCCGTGTTCGAACAAACGACGATCGTGCCGACACCCCGATGGGTGCGGGTCCTCTCGTGGGTCGGCTTTCCCGTGGTCGGCGGCGCGCTGCTCCTGCTGATCGTGCGGGCGGCCTGGTGGCTTCCGCTGCCCGGCCCGTTCGCCCTGATCCGCACGTTGCCCGCGCCCGCGGCCGCGACAGTCGCGGTGGTCGTCGGAGTGCTGCTCGGTCTGGTGCTGGCCGCGCTCGCCGATCGCGAGTCCCTCACCGTCCGGATCAGCCCGGCCGAAGTGCTGCTCTCCCGTCCCGGTTCGTCGCGCAGTGTGCCCCGGGGCGAGGTGGCCGTCGCGTTCCCCGACCGCGACCAGTTGGTCCTGCTCGGCCGCACCGGCCGTGAGCTGGCCCGCGAGCCGTCCCACCTGTCCGCCGTCCGCCTGCGCACGGCCTTCACCGAGCGCGGCATCGCCTGGGCCGACCAGGACCCCTACCTGTCGGCATACCACCGCTGGGTGCCCGGCCTGCCCGAGCTGCCGGCCACCGCGCACGCGTTGTTCGCCGCCCGCCAGACGGCCCTCACCTCAGGTGACGAGAGAGACCAGCGCGAGCTGCGCGTCGAACTGGGCCGCCTCGGCTACGTGGTCCGCGACGACCACAAACGGCAGTATTGGCGCCAGGCCGATGGCTGACGTCCCCACAACGACCAGCCGACCGGAGCAGGTCCCGCCCGCGGCCGGCGCGGAGACGGGCAGCGCGGAGACGGCCGACGCGGAGACGGGCAGCCCGGAGACGGCCCGCGCAGAGACGGTCAGCACGGAGACGGGCGGCGCAGAGACGGCCCGCGCAGAGACGGGCGGCGCGGAGACGGTCAGCACGGAGACGGGCGGCGCGGAGA
>NZ_BOQN01000123.1 GCF_018332695.1 Paractinoplanes toevensis | reverse complement strand
CGCGACACCGCCCATCGTGGGCGTGCCCTTCTTGCCCACGTTGGAGGCGAGCCCGATGGATCGGATCGGCTGACCGGCCTTGAGCGCGGTGAAGACCCGGATCGCCACCGGGGTGCCGAACAGGGAGATGATGAACGCGACCGCGGCCGCGACGATGACTGCCCTCACGGGCGAGCCTCCACGAGATGATCAGTCACGGGACAAGAGCTTGCCATCCGCCGGCAAGCGGAGCGGCACTGGACCTCCAGCTCCGGCGAACCTCCTGCACTAATAGGTATTAGCACCTTGACCACCATCGATCGCACCGATGAGACTTCGAGGCATCCCCGCCGGCGCCGGTCGTCCCCCGCGCCGGATCTCCTCGTCGCCCTGGAGGTTCTCCCGATGGAACGACGCTCCCTGCTCCGCGGATTCGCCGGCGTTGCCGGCCTGGCCGGTGTCGGCCTGCCCGCCGCCGCGCGGGCCGCCGGGCCGGCCGGCCTGCCCACCTACACCTATCTGCGCGACGCGCTCAAGACGCCGCTGCGCTACAACCCGACCGGGGAGTTCATCTTTCCCTGCATCCGCGGCGTCTACGACAAGGTCAGCGGCGCGCGCAGCCGCTACTACCTGTATTACGCGCCGCACGAGAAGCCGGGCGGCATCTGCGTCGCCGGCGCCGACTCGCTCGACGGGCCGTTCTCCGAGTACTCGAACAATCCGGTGATCGACAACGTGCTGCCCGGCACCACCGTCTCGCACGTGTCGTCACCGCACGTCACCTGGGATGCGGCCACCAAGCAGTTCTTCCTCTACTTCCACGGGGAGAACACCACGACCCGGGTGGCCCGGTCGTCCGACGGCCTCTCGTTCCGCGACGAGACCCCCATTCTGAGTACGCGTCTCGTGCCCGGCCTCACCGAGACCTCGTACGCGCGGGTGTTCGAACACGTGATCCCGGGCCGGGCCAACAGATACACGATGGTCTACATGGGGGTGCTCGCCGGGAAGCGGCGCATCTACCACGGCTGGTCACCGAACGGGTGGGACCAGTGGCAGTTCGCCCAGACGCCGCTGGTGAACCCGGAACCGGACGGGCTCACCGACATCTCCGGCCCGTCGCTGGTGTTCCGCAACGGCACGGTCTACGTGGCGTACCACGGCAACGACGGCCAGATGCGGATCACCGAGGTCGGGCCCGGTCTCGACCGGGAGAACCACCTGGGCGTCTTCTACACCCCGGCGGCCTCGGACAACGGCCGGGCGGCGGCGCCGTCGTTCGGCACCGACGGCGGCGCGCAGTACATGTTCTACGAGGCCGGGCCGCGGCTCGGTGCCCGCATCTGCATCGCCCGGGCCGCCTGATCACCGCAGTCGCAGCTCCTTGACCCGCGCCACCGCGTCCGGCCAGCCCGGGTCGTCCGGATAGTGCGAGTGCCCGAGCGTCGGCGGATACGCGATGTCGCCGGGCGGCTTGGCGAACGCCGGGTCGACCAGCAGCTCGTCGACCCGGTCGGTGGCGTCGTCGCCGAACACCCCGCCGCCGATCGGGTCGCTGCGCCGGAACAGGTTGCGCCAGGGCACGATCTCGTGGTCCGGATCGGCCCGGCCGCAGAGCAGCAGGCCGGCGGTGCGCGCGAGCACCGGCGAGCCGAAGTACGCCGGGAAGAAGCGCGCGTAGAGCCGGCGCAGCGGGGCGCCGTAGGTGAGGAACGCGACGCGGCCGCTCTGGGCGTATGTCAGCTGGTTGACCACGGCCGCGCCGATCACCGCGCCCTGGGAGTGGCAGGAGAGGATGACCCGGCCGGTCGAGGTGAGGAACCCGACCCGGTTGATCAGCTCGGGCACCGCGCGTTCCGCGTAGCACGGCGGGGCCAGCGGGTGGGCGGCCCGCGGCCAGAACGTGCCGAGGTCCCAGATCACGCCGACCAGCCGCCGGGTGTTCGCGTTCTGGTAGGTCTGCCGGCCCACGTAGAGCAGTCCGGCCGCGAACAGCCCGACCAGCCAGTCACCGACGTTGGCCAGCGCCCGCGGGAACGAGGCGTCGGTGATCGTGGTCCGGTCGGCCAGGAACCAGACGAACGCCCCCGCGATGAGAACGATCGTCACGCCGACGAACCAGCCGGTGAACCGGCGGACGGTGTCGTCCAGGGTGGCCGTCGCCCAGGTCCGGGAGATGGCCGTGGCCCGCGCCGCCGCGGCCTCGCGGACCTTCGGCGGCGCCTCCCGGCCGGGCCGGGAGTCGACGTAGGTCGCGGTCACCGACGGCAGCAGCGTCGTCCGGGCGGAGCGGCGCAGCCGCCAGAAGGCGAGGAGACCGAACACCAGTGCGGCCACCGCGACGGGCACCGCGAGGGCGGCCGCCCAGAAGTACGGCAACGACGTGACGAGTGGGTCGATGCCCTGCTGGCGGGGCTGGGGTTTGCCGATCAGGTGGGCCACCGCGAGCACCATGGCGGCCGCGTAGGTGCCGCTGAGCGCCGAGCCGAAGAGCATCAGCACCACCGTGGCGAAGCCACCCCAGGCCGGCGGCGTGGCCCGGTCCGGCTGCTTCGGCCGCATCGCCAGCAGCACCCCGACCATCACGATCAGCAGCACGGCCTGGCTGACGATGCTGACGTTGATCGCGTAGGACAACCAGGGCAGCACGGTTCGCGGGTCGCCCGGGCTGCCGGTCACCGCCGGCCGGGCGAAGAAGATCCAGATCAAGGACGTGACGACCACGACGAGTACGCCCCACGGCAGCGCGCCGATGAGCCGGCTGCGCCACCGGTCCGCCGCGGTGTCTGCCACCGTGGGCCCGGTGCCCGCGGTGGGATCCTCCGCGCCCGGCCGGTCGGACATGCTCGGCAGGCCGGCGAGGACCAGGCTGACCGCGGCCAGCAGCAGGGTCAGCGCGAGCAGGATCTCGGCACCGAGTTTCGGCCCGGACACGGCGGTGCCGGCGTGCAACGACGGCCAGTCGCGGGCGAAGGGCGCGAGCGCGAAGATGCCGACCAGACAGAGCGCCACGCTGACGTGGACGGCCCGCAGCCGGCGCACCGGGCGGGCGCTGTTCCACATGTGCCGGTTCTCCAGCAGCGAGACCTGACCGACCGGGTCGGCCTCCGGGACCGGGGTGGCCTCGTTGTCGCACCACGAGCGCTGGGCGAGTCGCCACAGCACCCCGATCACCGCGAGCGGCAGCAGGGCGAGCACCGCGATCCGCCGGTCCGGGCCGTCCAGCCAGGACCAGGAGAGGAAGCCCAGCCAGCCGGTGTGGCAGGAATCGCCGCACTGCCAGCCGCCGAAGTCCATCGAGACGTTCACCAGGGCCATCACCAGCGTGCCCGTGATGGTCAGCGCGAACAGCCGCTGAACCAGCTCACCGAAGGTCTTGAGGGCTCCGCGCCGGTCCGCCGGGCGGGCGTAGAAAGCCACGTTCACCAGCAGGAACGGGATCAGCAGCAACCACAGCGCGCGCAGCTTGGCGCCCGAGGTCAGACCACCCCACGAGTACGCCTCGAGCGTGTCGGTGCCGTTGTCGCCGGCGGCGGACTCGGCCGGCCACACCCGCCGGTAGAAGCCACTCGACGCATCACCCGAGACCCGGCGTACGCCGAGCTGCTCGAGCATGCTCTCCGGCGGCGTGCCGGAGACCCCGTGCACCCGCAACTCGGTCCACTCGGCACTTTCCGTCCTGACGTACCCGGTCATGGCTCGGTCTACCACGGCCCCGGCCGGTTCGTCAGTCAGGCAACCGATGCTCGGCTTTCCGCGGTCATCGCGGCCAGGCGGCGGTCCACCTCGCCGGGCGGCAGGGGGCGGTCGAAGAGGTAGCCCTGGCCGTACTGGTAACCCAGGCGGTGGATCAGCTCGCGCTGTTCGTCGGTCTCGATGCCCTCGGCCACCGAGGAGAACTCCAGCGCCGTCGCCATCTGGCTGACCGCGGTGGCGACCGCGACCTGGCGGCCGGCCGTGGTGATCGACTCGACGAACGAGCGGTCCAGCTTCAGGGTGGTCACCGGGACGGTCAGCAGCAGGCCGAGCGAGGACGCCGCGGTGCCGAAGTCGTCCAGGGCCAGCCGGACGCCGAGGCCGCGCAGCCGCAGCATCGCCTCCGCCGACTCCTCGTCGTCGAGCACCGCGGTCTCGGTCACCTCGATGCACAGGCTGCTCGCCGGCAGGCCGGCGTCGGACAGCGCGGCGGCCACCTCCGCCACGAAGCCGCCGGTGCGCAACTGGCGGCCGGCGACGTTGACGTTGACCGTGAGGTCGTGGGCGGCGGGGAACTCGGCGCGCCACCGGGCGGCCTGCCGGCAGGCCTCGCGCAGCACCCAGCCGCCGATCGACACGATGTGCCCGGAGCGTTCGGCGAGCGGGATGAAGTTGTCCGGCCGGACCGGGCCGCGGGTCGGGTGGTTCCAGCGGATGAGGGCTTCGACACCGGTCATCCGCTGGTCGCCGAGGCGCACGATCGGCTGGTAGACCAGCGTGAACTGGCCGGCCTCGACCGCCGTACCCAGTTCCCGAACCAGTTCGTCCTCGTCGGCGATCCGGGTGCCCATCTCGTCGCTGTAGTGCACGCAGGTGCTCTTGCCGCGGCGCTTCGCCTCGTACATCGCGATGTCGGCCTGGCTGAGCAGCGTCGACGGTTCGTCGCCGGGGCGGGCGCAGGCGACGCCGATGCTGGCCCGGGTGGTGATGATCCGTCCTTCGAGGGTCATCGGCTCGCCGAGCCGGCGCAGGATCTCCTCGGCGATCCGCATCGCGCCGTCGCATCCGCCGGCCGGCAGCAGGACGGTGAACTCGTCGCCGCCGAGCCGGGTGACCAGATCGTCGTCGCGGACCGCCGCGCTCAGCCGGGCGGCCACCTCGACCAGCAGCGCGTCGCCGGCCGCGTGGCCCATGGTGTCGTTGACCGTCTTGAAGTCGTCGAGGTCGATGAGCAGCACCGCGGTGCCCGGCCGGCCGGCGAGCGTCCGGCGGAGTTCCTCGGTGAACCGGGACCGGTTGGCCAGCCCGGTGAGCCCGTCGGTGGAGGCCTGCTCGCGCAGCCGCGTCTCCTGGTCGGTGAGCCGGTCGACCGCGACGTCGAGCCGCCGGACCAGCATCACGTTGTCCTGGAAGGCGATCAGCTGCCGGCCCGCCACCAGCGCGGTGATCACCACGACCCCGGCGGTCGCACCCCACAGCCGCGCGGAGGTGTGCTCCGGCAGGACCAGGATAAAAACGACAAAGGTCAAAGCAATCATTCCGTACGGCAGGAGGCTGTACGGTCGTCGCCGCGCCGTCCCCGCCGGACCGTCGATGCGGGCCGTCACCTCCTGGATCCGCGGTCCGACCGCGATCAGCAGTGAGGGCAGCAGCAGCACCATGAAGACGTAGTAGCGGTCGTGCTGCTGGAACGGCCCGGGCAGGAAGGCCGCGATGCCCTGCACAACCGGCGCCGCGACCATCGGCCACGCCGCGAACCGGGCCATCGGCGGCCGCGGCACCAGCGCCACCTTGGTGGCCGAGAACGCGCCCACCACGACCAGCGCCGCGGTGATGCTGGCGGTGACCCGGTCCAGCTGCTCGTCGATCGGGTTGACCGCGAAACACCAGGCCATCACGCCGCCCGCGACCAGCACGGTCGTCGCGTCCAGCCAGAACACCAGCTTCTCCCGGGCCGACTTCAAGCCCTGCGGGAAGAGCAGGCAGGCGAGGACGTTGCTGAACATCCCGGCGATGAAGAACGCGGACTGCACGGTGCCGCCGTCGACCGACGCCCCGGCCGGGACGAACAGCACGTGCAGGGCCTGGAAGCTGTCGCCGACCGTGAACGAGCACCCGGCGAACGCGATCGCCGACCAGAACCGCCGGTACTGCGGGGCGAGCGCCCGCAGCCGCCAGGCACCGTAGGCGAGGGCCGCGTCCATCGGCACCTGGGCCGCCCACAGCACCTGGATCTGCCGAACCGGGTCGCCCTCGAACGCCCCGAACAGTACGAAGCTGAGCAGGGTGACGGCGAACAGTGCGAGCAGCACCGGATCCCGCCGCAGGCCCCTCATCGAATCAGGCGGCTTCCTGGTGCAGCCGGCGCTCGTTGATCTCCCAGGTCATCACGTAGAGCCGGATGACCTGGGCCAGGCTCTCCTCGGTGTTGAAGGTGAGCACGACGTGCCGGCCCGGATCGCCGTGCGGGGCCTCGCGCACGGTCAGGATCGTGCCGCTCATCTCGACGTCGCCGAGGTCGCCGAGCCGGACGGCGACCCGCAGGTGGTCGCCCGGGCTCAGCGGCACCGGCTCGTCGATCCAGCAGCGCAGACCGCCCTCGCTGATGTCCAGCAGGGCGCCCTCGACCTGGCGTTCGCCGGTCGCGAGCCGGACCGCGGCGCCGCCGCCACCGCGGACGTACTCGCGGCGGTTGCTCTGCCGCGGGGCCTCGACCGGGGCGAGGATCCACCGGAACGGTGCCTCGTCGGAGATCGCGACCAGCCGGCTGGGCAGCACGATCCGGGTGCGCGGCGGCGCCCAGAAGACGTCGAACTCGCTCCCGGTGGTGATCGCGGCCGGGCCGGCCGTCTCGAGCGGGGCGGCGACGGTGAAGGTATCGCCGTCGACCGACTCGAGGCGGGACCGGAAGTTCACTCCCTCACCGAGGACGAGGAACATCGGCGCGCCGATGGCGGGCAGTTCGGTGGCGACAGAGGCCGACGCAATCATGGTTGAGACACCTCGCGGTGGGGGGATCCGGTCGAGGATTCATTCGGCCGGAGACGCGAAACCATGAGCTTTTCGGTAGCGATCCGGGAGTGATCCAGGCCCCCGACCCGGCCGGTGGCCTCAGCAGGTCACGGAGATCCGGTCGTAGCGGGCGTGGAACGGGGTGGGCTTCGCCCCGAACTGGGCACGGTTGAGCGCGGACACCCCGACCCGCACGGTTTCCGGCAGCTTCATCCGGACCGTGGCCAGTTGGGTGAATTCGACCCGGTCGGCCGGCCGCCACGACCCGGTGATGGTGCCGCCCGACCGGGCCATCCGGACCACGAGCCGGGTGGCGCCGGCCTTGATCGGCTTCTGGCTGGGCAGCGGCCCGTGCACCCACTGGTGCGGCCCGCCGTCCCGGTACTCGAACCCGATGGTGCCGGTCTCGCCGAAGGCCCGCTCGATCCGCACGTAGCTGACCGGGCTGTTCCACAGCAGCAGCCCCGCACCCTGGTAGAACACGGCCGGCGACACCTCCATCACGGCCTCCAGCACGAAGTCGCCGGTGACCGGCCGCAGCAGCATCTGCGCGGTGACGTTGGTCTGGTAGATGTCGGTGCCGTTCGGCGCGTCCAGGTCGGCCACCCCACCGCTGACGGTGATCCCGAGATCCGCCCGGTTACGCTCCCAGGCGGCGTCGACGGTCGTACCGGTGAAGTCCTCGACGAAGCCGCAGCCCGGCGCGCTGGCGCCGGCACTCGCCGGGGGCTTGGCGGCGGTTCCATCGTCCGTGCGCAGCAGCCGCACGGCGATCGAGACACCGACGGCAACAACCACAACGGCAACACCCGCAACCAGCATGCGTACGCGTCGCCGGCCGGCACCGGCGCGCGACGGCTCGGCGGGCGCCGGCGTCTCGGCCGGCAGCGACTCGGCCGGCGGCGACTCGGCCGGCGGCGACTCGGCCGGCGGCAATGGCGGTGGGGCCGGCGGCGCGGACGAAACGGGCGGGGCCGGCGTGGGCTCCGGGACAGGTGTCGGTTTCGGTA
The DNA here is from genome assembly GCF_018332695.1 of Paractinoplanes toevensis. GTDB lineage: Bacteria > Actinomycetota > Actinomycetes > Mycobacteriales > Micromonosporaceae > Actinoplanes > Actinoplanes toevensis. The sequence continues at coordinate 10,409 of NZ_BOQN01000123.1, read as the reverse complement.
CCGGAGCGGGGACAGGTGCCGGCGCGACCGGCGGTGGCGCCGGTGGGGCGGCGTCGGTCAGGCGGGCCGCACCCAGGGCGATGCTGTGCTCCGGGTCGGGGTCGACCACGACCGGGCGCCCGAACTCGGTGCCCACCAGCGCCCCCACCAGGGGAATCCGCGACGACCCGCCGGCCAGCAGCACCGCCCGCAGCCGCTCCGGCTCGACGCCGGCCGACCGCAGCGCGCGGCCCAGCGCCCGCACCGTCTCGTGCAGCGCCGGCGCGATCATCGCCTCGAACTCGAGCCGGGTGAGCCGCACCCGGGTGTGCAGACCGGGCAGCGCCACCGGGATCATCACCTCGGTGTCGAAGGAGAGCGCCTCCTTGGCGTCCACGCAGTCCCGCCGCAGCCGGGTGAGCGCGGCGACGAGCTCCGGATCGTCCCCGGCGAGCCGGTCGTCCGGCAGCACCCGGGTCACGTGGTCGAAGACCGCCTCGTCGAAGTCGATTCCGCCGAGCTGCTCGATCCCTTCCGGCGCACCGAGCAGTTCGAACCCGCCCGCGCCGCGTCGCAGCACGGCCGCGTCGAAGGTGCCGCCGCCCAGGTCGTAGACGGCCACGACGTCACCGTCGGCCATGTGCTCGCTCGCCGCGTACGACACCGCCGCCGCCTCGGGCTCGCTGCGCAGCACCACCCGCGGCGCGTCGGCCAGACGCGCCGCCTGTTCCAGCAGGTCACGTTTGTACGGCCCCCAGTTGGCCGGGCAGGTGAGCACCACCAGATCGGGCGGCCCCTGCTCGATGGAGGCGGCCACGGCCAGCACGTGCTCGAGCTGCCGGGCGACCAGCGCGTGCGCCGGATAGGGCGACCCGCCGACCAGCAGCGGCACCGGGTCACCGATCCGCCGCTTGAACTCCCGGGCCATCCGGCCGGCCTGCTGCTCGCCGCGGCGCACGGCCGGCTCACCGACCACCACCGCGCCGTCCGCGGCCAGGAAGATCACCGACGGGATCTCCGGCCGCCGCCCGCCGAGCCGCAGGACCTCCACGGTCTCACCCCGCCGCACGGCGGCCGCGGTCCAGGTGGTACCGAGGTCCACGCCCAGCCCGTACGTCATCCGGTCCCCGTCATCCGATCCGCCGCCGCCCCGGCGACCGGCACCCAGCATCGACCGCGGCCAGGACCCCGGCAAGACCACATAGGAGGGATGCACGAAAGGCTGCACGAGCGAACGGCGGGCGCTCCGAAATACCCCACATCTACGGGTTGGCCGCCAGCCAGGCCGACCGCTCGATCCAGGCGCCGTCGGCGAACTTGACCGCCTGGATCGGGCTGGCCGGCCCGAACAGCTGGGCCAGCATCGCCTTCTCGGTGGCCGCGTTGCCCGGCCGCCGCACGAAGTCGATCAGGATCGTGTCGCCCTTGGTGCCGCCCCCGTGCTCGATCGCCTTGAGGTCCAGCGCCGCGTCCTCGGCGTAGCGCCGGGCCCGCCCGACCGCCGGCCGGAAGACCTCGTCCGACCCGGGTGGTGCCGTGATGAGGTCGGATTTCTGCTCGACCCACTCCTTGCGCCCGGTGGACGAGCCCGGACGCTGACCGGGTTCGAAGGCGTAGTCGAGGATCGTGAACCCGCCGTCCGGGTGCGGCATCCGGGTCTTGTTGGCGCCCACGTTGGGCGCGAACAGGACCTCGCTCATGTTGCCGCGCAGGTTGTTGATCCAGGTCGTCTGGAGGCCGGCCTCCCGGCCCAACTGGTCGAACTCGTCGAGCATCTGGACCCGTTGCTCGTGCGACAGCGACCGGTTGATCCGGGCGTTCTCCCGCACCTGGTACATGGTCGCGAGCATCTCGATCTGATCGTCGTCCGGAGTGTACGGCCGCCCGTTGCGGTCGAGCTGCCCGTCGTGGGCGGCGGCGAACTCCTTGGCCTTGCGCACGTGCTCGTCCCAGCCGGGCAGCGCCTTGTTGGGGGCGACCTTCCCGGACGCCCGCCGGGGTGCCCGGACCGGCGGCTCGATGCCGACGGCCTGGAGGCGGGCCTTACCCTTGGCCGCCCGGACGGCGTCGACCAGCGCCGCCGCCTGCTCCGGTTCGAGGTCGTGCAGCTTGGCGAGCAGCGGGGCGAACGCGGCGTCGGTGCGGAGATCGCCGTACGCCTTCCCGCCGAACTCGCCGATGAACCCGAGCTCGTCCCCCGAACTGGCCAGCCGCTTGAGCCCGTTCTCACCGAGCTGCCGCGGGTGCGGCATGTCCGGGTCGGCGAGGACCCGCAGGAACAGTTCCATCCGGCCGGGCGGAACCGTGGAGAGGATGTCGGCGATCTTCGTCGGCGACATGGCGTCCAGGTTGGCGTGCTGCTTGGAGCCCATCCGGGCGAGACCCTCGGCGGCCCGCGGATCGGTGCCCGCCGCCAGCTTCGCCCGCTCGATCGCCTCGCCGAACGACTTGATGTTGCCGGCCTGGGTGTCGGTGAGTTTGCGCAGCCCCGCCTCGCCGAGGAACTCGTGCAGCATGGCGGCCTGGTCACCGGTGACGGCGCCGAGCAGTTTCTGGGTGTGCTCGGCGTCCAGGCCGAACTGCGGCGTGGCCGGGCCGGCGTGCGGGGTGGCCGGGACGGTGGTGTGCGGTTCGGAACCCCCGGCGTGCGCCAGCACCTCGTCGGGCCGGGCGCCGTCCGCGACGTACAAAATCTTCTTGCCGTTGTCGTTGGTCAGTTGGGTCTTCTTGGCCCCGGTGACGATCTCGACCGGCCCGCCGCCCAGGGTCTCCACGATCTTCTGGCGGATCGCCGGGTCGGGGACGGTGGCCTCCAGGTGCCCGGACATGATGGCGGTCCGCTCGGCGTGGTCGAACTGCGCCTCGGTCATCGTCTGCCGGTCGCCGACGATCTTCCGCTCGGCGTAGTCGAAGCGGACCGGCTCACCCTCGCGGTGGTCGAAGCGGCCCAGGTTTTCCAGCTCGGTGAGGCGGAGGCCGAACTTCTTGATCGCGGCCTGCTGGATGACCGCCCCGGCGACCATCATCATGCCCTGCTGCGCCACGATCCGGCCGCCGACCTCGATCACCGCGTCCTGGCCCTGGCGGATCAGCTCGTCCTGCTGCTTGCGGAGGGCGTCGATCTGCGGGTTGGACGGGTTGATCCGGGTCATCTGGTCGATCTGCTCGTTCAGCCGGGCCAGTTTGGAGATGACGCCGTTGCGGAGCTGTTCGATCTCGGCAGCGGCCTGGGCGGTGACCAGCAGCACCTGGCCGGCGAGCTGGACGCCCTCGATCACGTAGAACGCCTTGCGGCCCAGGCTGACCATGCGCGACGTGCGGCCGATGACCGGGAGCACGTCGAGGGCGAACTGCGCACCGGCGTACAGGAAATCCTTGTCCTTGAGGGTGCCCTTCTCGGCCTTGGCCTCGAGGTCGCTGATGCTCTGCGAGGTGTTCCAGATGATCGCGAGCGCGAAGCCGGCCGCCTGCAGGCCGGGGATGACCATCATGACCGCGGCGGCCAGGTTGACCACGAGGTTGACCGCCGGGTCGAAGACGGTCTGTTTGACGTCCCCGCCGACGGTGTCGGTGACCAGGCGGAACTTGACGTACGCGTCGGTCGGCGCGTGCTTCTTCTCGTCCCAGCCCTGGAAGGCGACGGACAGCGTGCCGTCCGGATAGGACTTCGAGTGCTTGACGAAGATCTCCTCGTAGGCTCCCTCGGCGGTGGAGCTCGTCGCCTCGTAGTGGTAGTTCTCGGACTCGTAGACCTGGGAGAGGTCGTGCAGGCTGATCTCGTACCCGGTGTCGGTCTGTTTCTGCAGGCAGACCAGGTCGAGCGCCTTCGACGCGGCCTTCCCGCTGCGGCTGACGTAGACGCCGGTGCACGGGATGACCTGCTTGTCCTTGGCGTCCCCCTCGATCTTGCCGCGGCCCTCGCGCAGGGTCTTGAGGTAGTCCTCGGCCCAGTTGTGCACGGCGACCGCGTCCGGGCTCGGAGAATTCGCGTACTGCTTCATCAGCTTGTCGACCCGGTCGATCTCGCCGTCGATCACCTTGAGCCGGTCGGCCAGATTGCCCGGTACGAACTTCGGGTCGAGCTTGCCGCGGGTGATGGTGCCGTCGTCGTAGGAGCCGAGCGTCTCGGACAGTCCGCCCACGTCGAAGTTGTGCGCCTTGACCTGCGCGCCCTTGGGCGCGGCGAAACCGGTGAGCGCGTCCTTCTCCTGGTAGTCGACCTCCTGGTCCTCGGTGAGGACCTTCACTTCGGTACGGAACGACGCGGTCCGGTAGAAGTTGTGGTTGACGATCGCCTCGATGACGAACGTCCACGGGTCGGAGAAGGTGACCTCGAAGGTCTTGTCGTTGATCGGCCCGTCCGCCCGCAACGGCGAGTACGTGTTGTTCTCGTCCTCGACGATCATCTTCGGCGCGCCCTTGGGGTAGGCGAACCACTGGATGTGGATCAGCGGCGCCCGCAGCGCGTCCACCTCGTCCTTGGGCTGGAAGGTGAAGACCGCCTCCTTGCCCGGCACCGGCCGCCCGCCCATGAGCACGATGTCGCCGTGCACCGGCCGGTTGAGCACCGGTTCCTCGCCGCCGCTGCCCGGGTCCCCCAGGTCGAGGCGCTTGCGGGCGTCGCCCAGCTCCTGCTCGGCGATCACCGATTCCAGCATGTCGCCGAGGTTCGTACCCTTCTTCTCGCCGCCGGCGCCCTTCATCCGGGCGATGATCTTGGCGCGCAGCGGGCTGGTCGCGATCTGCTTGAGCAGCTGCGCGGCCCGCTCGGAGACCGCCATCGGCTCGTCCTTGGCCTTCGCCGGATCGGCCGGGCCGACGATCTCCTTCAGCACCGCCAGGATCTGCGGCCAGTCCTCCTTCATCGAGGCCGGCAACTGCACGGAGTGGCCCTTGACCCGGCCGGCGTCGGCGCTCGCCCGGCTCGCCGCCTTGGTCGCCCAGTCCGCCCCGAACAGGTCGGCCAGATCGTCGGACTCGAGCAGGAAGGCGGCCGACCGCTCGAGCTTGTCGGCCGGCGCCGGCAGCGTCCACAGCCAGTCGGCGTAGAAGCCGGTCCGCCAGCCCGCTTCGCGGTCGGCACCCATCGGCTGCCCGAGCCGCGCCTCCAGGGCCGCGAAGACCCGCGCGGAGAAGTTGGCGTCGCTGAAGTCGATAGCGCCGGGCTGCCGCACGGTGCGCCGGATCAGTCCGGTGTCGACCCAGACCTCGGCGCCCCGGCCGCCCATCCGGATCAGGATCTCCTCGCCGGGCGGGTTGCCGATGATGGTGACCGGCTCGTCGCGGACCGGCACGACCAGGGTGTCCGACTGCTGGTCCAGCGGTGCCGGCAGGGTGAGCTCGTTGAACGCCGGGTGCTTGGCCAGCACCGCGAGGTCCACCCACGGCGCCACCTCGGGGAGCCCGGCGAGGATCGCGGTCATCACGGCCGGCTCGGTGATCCGGACCGCGTCGCCGCCGACGTTCTGGCCGAGCAGCCACGCCTTGGAGATCAGCAACCGGTAGCTCATCCCGCTGCGCAGCCACTGCAGGTTGCGGCCGGGCGCCAGCTCCGGTGCCTTCGCCACGGCCCCCGGAGTGGGTGCCCGCTGCATGAGCCGGGCGACGGCGTGGTTCCCGCCGGCCTGCAGGAGGCCGATCGGCACGACCGTCTGCACGTCGGCCTCGGAGTTCGCGGCGCGCGCGAGGTAGGTCAGCGACACCTCGGCCGCCTGCCGCTCGGCCGGATCGCCCGGCCGGCTGATCCCGCCGCCCGGCCCGGCCGCGCCGCTGGTCTGCTGGACGACGTGGGTCAGCTCGTGGGCGAGCAGCCCCCGGCCGGCGGTGCTGTCCGGGTCGTACCGGCCGGCCCGGAAGAAGACATCGCTGCCGGTGGTGAAGGCTTCGGCGTCGATCGACCGGCTGAGCGCGTCGGCGCCGGGCCCGGTGTGCACGCGTACGCCGCCGAAGTCGGCGCCGAGATGCTGCTCCAGACCAGCGCGGGCCTCGTCGGGCAGCGGGGCGCCCCGCCCACGCTCGGCGTCGACCCCCTGCTCCACCGGCGCATCGGCGGGCGCTCCACTGTGGCCGCCGAGCATCCGAGCCACGGCCAGGTTTCCCGGCCCGGCCGCGACCGGGGCCGCCGCACCCTTGACCGGCGGCTCGGCCACCGGCGCCTCGTGCGCGCGGTCGCCGGTCGGCGCGGACGTGGACCCCATCGGCGCTCCTCGATCAGCGCTCTCGCCGGCGGCGGGATGATGCGCCCGTCACGCTACTCGCTCCGCACCATCGCCCAGCGTCAATTACCCGACGCACGGTGACGAGCACCGCACCCAGCAGGAAGGGAATGCCCAGGGCGACGACCACGGCCGGCCAATCGCCGCCCGGTCCGACCCGGCCACGGTGGTGAACGCGTTCGCCCTGACCGGCCGCAAGCGGTACGCCGTGCCGACGCTGCTCGACCTGGACACTCAGGAGATTCTGTACGTGGACGTCTACCTGAACGGGCAGCCCCGCGCCCGGGTCGAGGAGCACGGCCACGACGCCGCGACCCTGGTGTCCGCGGTGGCCGGCCAGCGCAACCTCAAGGTGAGCGGCGCCGGCCTGGCCCTGCGGCACGCCCGGGCGCGCGGCGCCACCGTGGTCGACGTCCGTGCCGAGGCCACCATCACCTTCGGCACAACCGCCCACTGCACCTACGACGCCCTGCACCAGGAGAAGCTCCTGGCGGACCTGCTCGGAGCGTCAGCTCAGGGTGAACGTCACGTCGTCCACGTCGAACGCGGTGGTCCCGTTGCCGGCCGTCTCGCTCGCGTAGAAGCTGATCGTCGCGGCGCGTTCGGTGGTCGCCGTCCCGGCCGCGCTGGTGTGCTGCTGCCATTGGGCGGAGTGGTCGAAGGCCAGCGAGTAGATGGTCTTCGGCGGCGTGCCGGTCACCGACAGCCCCACGTTGAGGTAGTCGCCGCGGGTGGTCTCGGTGGTGGTCGCCCGGGCCCAGAAGCCGACGGTCAGGTTGCATCCGGCCGGCACGGTGACGGTGGTGCGCAGCAGGTCGGTGCGGGTGACGTCGAGGCCGGCGAAGGTGGCGTAGGCGCGGCCGGTGTGTGCCGGCCGGGCCTGGTCACCGAGCACGACGATGCGCGGCCCGGCGGTCCACCCGGCGGTGCCACGCTCGAACCCGGAGTTCGGCAGGATCTGGCCGGCGCAGGCCGTGGCGGTGGGTGCGCGGCCGTAGGAGGCACTGCCGGTGGCGAGGACCAGCACGGCGACGGCCGAGACGGTGGCGACGAGAGTTTTCATGGTTCCCCCATGGTCAGACATTCGGGATTGTCGATGTGCCTGTCCACTCTAGAGCGCCGCGATCGTCGCCGGAGCCCGCTCGGCCCGGCTGAGCGCCCGGATCACGGCGTTCGTGCCGTACCGCCGGGCCGCCATCGCGCAGAGCACGCCCATCACCGTGTCCAGGCCCGCCGCCGGAAACGCGGGTGGAGCGACCCCGAGGCCGGCGGCCAGGTCATCGCCCGCCCCAGTGTGCGGACGCCCGTCCGCGGGCTCAACGCCGGAGCGTCGCACTCGGCAGGTGACGCGAAGGATGCCTACCGGCCGCCGAAGCGGTAGGCGGCGGCCGGGTGGTCGTCGCGGACGCGGGTGACGCCGGGGCCGTAGAAGTGCTCGCGCAGCGTGCCGCCCTCGTACTCGGTGCGGGTCAGGCCGCGGCGCTGGAGTTCCGGGACGGCCAGGTCGACGAAGTCGCGGAAGGTCACCGGGGGCACCGGGTCGGCGATGTTGAAGCCGTCCACCCCCGACTCGGCGGCCCAGCGTTCCAGCTCGTCGGCGACGGTGGCAGGGCTGCCGACGATCACCGGGCCGCCACCGCCCACCCCGACGAACTCGGCGATCGCCCGCGGTGTCCAGGTGCGGCTCGGGTCGAGCGTGGTGAACAGCTCGACCATGCCGCGGATGCCGTCGGTCTCCACGTATTCCAGGGGCTTGTCCAGGTCGAGCGTGGAGAGGTCGATGTGCATCAGGGCGCTCCACCGGGCCAGCGCACCCTCCACGCTGGCGTACCTCTGGTAGTCGGCCAGCTTGGCCCGCGCCGCGGCGTCGGTCTCGGCGACGATCACCGTGGCGATCGCGAAGAACTTCACCGCCGACGGGTCGCGGCCGGCCGCCACGGCCTCCGCCCGCACGCCGTCGACCAAAGTCCTCGCCATCGACGGCAGGTAGGCGGAGAGAAAGACGCCTTCGGCGTGCCGGCCCGCGAAGGCCCGGCCGACCGGGGAGGTGCCGGCCTGATAGAGCACGGGCGTACGCAGGATGCCCGGCTCGGAGAGCGCGATGCCCGGCACCCGGTAGTGGATGCCGTCGTGCTGGATGGGCCGCACCTTCGACGGGTCGGCGAAGACGTCGGAGCGGACCACCGCGTCGTCCGCCCAGCTGCCCTCCCACAGCTTGTAGACGACCTCCATGAACTCCTCGGCCCGGGCGTACCGGTCGTCGTGCGCCAACTGCTTGTCCAGGCCGAGGTTGCGGGCGGCACTGTCCAGCGCGGACGTCACGATGTTCCAGCCGATCCGGCCCGCGGTCAGGTGGTCGAGCGTGGTCATCTTGCGGGCGAACGCGTACGGCAACTCGTACGTCGAGGAGACCGTGACCGAGAAACCCAGATGTTCCGTCGCCGCGGCCATGGCGCTGATCGGCAGCAGCGGATCGTCGGTCGGGGTCTGGATGCCGTCCCGCAGCGCCGCGTCGACGCTGCCCTGATAGACGTCGAGCGGCCCGAGCGCGTCGGCCACGAAGAGCGCGTCGAACTTCCCGCGCTCCAGGATCCGCGCCGTCTCGATCCAGTAGCCCAGGTCGCGGTAGCGGTGGGCCTGGCTGTCCGGGTGCCGCCACAGCCCGATGGCGGTGTGCCCGACGGTGGACTGCCGCAGCCCGTTCAGGTGGAGGTGCATGGTTCCTCGTTCTCGATGATCAGGTCCGCCCGTTCGCGGACTCGCTCGGCCGCGTAGAACGCGTCCTCGTGCCCGGCCCACCGCCGCCAGTGCGGCGCATAGGTCTCCCCGTCCCGGGCCAGGGCCCGCTGCTTACGCACCGGAGCGGGGCTTTCCAACCAGACCAACCCGCTGGTGTACGCCGTGAGCACCGACCCACCCGCACCCACCCCCTCGACGACGAGCCAGTCGGCGTCCGGCACCGGATGGTCCTCGGCATACCGGTGCCCGGCCCAGTCCCACCGCCGCCAGACCGCCGGCCGCCCCTCGGCGAGCGGCACCAGCACCCAGTCGCGCAGCGCCGTGACGCCCTGTTCGAGCCCGTCCCATCCGGCGTAGAGATGGTCCATCTGGATCAGGGGCGCGGCGAGCCGTTCGGCCACCGCCCGGGCGAGAGTGGTCTTTCCCGACCCGGACCGGCCCTCGACGGCGAGCACCCGCCGCCGTCCCGCGGCCGGCGACAGATCGCGGGCCCAGGCGACGACCCGGTCGGTGGCGCCGGCCAGCCAGCTGGTCATGGGACGTACAGCACCCGGTCGGGGGTGATCCGCAGGACCACCCGGTCGGCCTCCTGGTCGTCCACCAGGTGGTCGGCTCCGGTGTAGCGCCGGGCCAGCTGGTCGACCAGCGCCCGGGCGTCCTCGGCGGTGACCCGGGCGGTGCCGCGGATCTCGGCGTACCGGGTGGGCCGGGAGCGGTCGTACAGCAGCACGGTGACCCGCGGGTCACGCCGGATGTTGCGCACCTTGCGCCGCGCCCCCTTCGTAGCCATCAGCAGATCGTCGCCGTCGCGCCCGACCCACATCACCGAGAGCTGCGCGGTCCCATCCGGCTCACGGGTCGACAGCACCGCGAACTCCGGCCGGTCCACCAGCTCCCGCACCGCCTCCCCCAGCCCGGCCGCCCGCGTTCCACCGTCGCTGCCCACGCCGGCCGCTTGGGTTCCGCCGTCGCTGCTCACGCCGGCCGCCCCAGTTCCAGCGGCAGCGTGTGATCCGCCGACCACTCCTCGAGGGAGCCGTCGTAGATCGCCACGTCCGGCCGGCCCGCCACGGTGAGCGCGAGTGCGACGACCGTCGCCGAGATGCCCCCGCCGCAGTAGATCCACACCGGGGCCGGGTCGTCGACCAGCCCACCGAGGGCGGCCCGCAGGTCGGCGCCGGGCCGGAACCGGCCGTCCGCCCCGGTCAGCGACCGGGCCGGCAGATTTCCGCTGCCCGGGATGTGCCCGCGCCGCGAGTACCGGGTCGGCACCTCCCCGGCGTAGGCCTCCGGGTTGAGCGCGCAGAGCACGCTCGCCTCCACCTCCCCCGCGAGCCAGGCCGCGATGTCGTTCTTGCCGACCCACCGCCCGTCCCGCACCCGCGTGGTCAGCCGGCCGCCCTCCCGGGCCACCGGCCCGCTCCCGGCTGACGCCGAGAGCCCGGCCGACGCGGAAGAACCGGCCGACGCGGAAAG
>NZ_BOQN01000122.1 GCF_018332695.1 Paractinoplanes toevensis | reverse complement strand
CGCGAGGAGATCCCCCAAGCCGAACCAGGCACATGTGCGAGTTTCGCCTGGCAGCACTACCGGTCCCCCACCCAAGCAGCCCCCGCCCGGCCCACCGCGCCCACCGCCCGGCCCACCGCGCCACCGCCTCGCGCACAGCGGCCTTCGCCTCGGTCGCGGGCTGCGGCCGGTCTCGCTCTCGCCTCACCGGCCGCCGGCCGGGCCGCGCCGTGGCTCAGTGGCCGCCGCGCAGTCGATCTTGTGATGTTCCTGTTCGGAGCGAGCTGGAACTTCACACTCTTCCGAAGTTGACCTTGGAAACATCCGTAGTAACCGGCTTTTCGGGCGGCTGTTCCTGTCTGATGAGACGGCTGTCCAAGATGGTGGGAGCACTGATTCGGGTGCCGAAGGCTGGGCGGGGCTTCGGTCGGTGCTTGGCCGGGGCGGCCGGTAGGTCGCGACGGCCCGGTGTTGCAGGGAGGGTGCCGCTGCGGCGGGGCGGGGGTATTGCGGTTGGCTGCCCCGTGCCCGTACCTCTTGGGTTGATTTTTCAGCGGCGGGAGCGCTCCGGTGGGCGGCGCGGGCGTGGGGGCATCGCCATCATGGGTTCTTCCGGCTCGGGGAGGCCGCCCTCGGCCAGGAGTTGCGCTATCGGCAGGGTGGCGGCGCCCATCGCTACCGCGTCTATGCCCAGCGCGCACAGGTCGATGCTGGTTTGGGCGTAGGGGCGGCGCAGCGCGTGTCTGGCGGCGGCGTCTCGGATTTCGTTGAGATAACGCTCTCCGAATATTGAGCCTGCTATGCCGCCCAGGACTATTCGCTCGGGGCTGAAGAGGTTGATCAGGTCGGCTATGCCGGCGCCCAGGTAGCCTGCGGTCTCGGTGAAGACCTCTGCCGCGGGTGCGGGGATCGGGTCGGTGGCCAGCAGGCGCGGTAGCAGGTCGGGGGTCAGCGGCTCGCCGGTTGCGGCGGCCAGGCGGCGGGCTATGCCGTCGGCGCCTACGTAGGCCTCCAGGCAACCCCGCGCGCCGCAGCGGCAGATCTCGCCGTTGTAGATCAGGGTGGTGTGGCCCCACTCGCCGGCGTTGCTGTTGGCGCCTCGGTAACCTCGGCCGTCCATGACCACGGCGGCGCCCACGCCCGTACCGATCATGATGATTACCGCGTGCCGGGCGCCTCGGCCGGCGCCGAACCACATCTCGGCCTGGCCGAAGGTCTTGGCGCCGTTCTCCACGAAGATGGGCACGTCGGTCGCGGCTCGCAGCATCGCGCCCAGCGGCACCGCGTCCCAGCCGGTTGACTGGGCGTCGACGACGCCGTCCTGGTCGACCACGCCGGGCACGCCCACGCCGAAGCCGAGCACCTGGCCCGGCTCGATGCCGGCCTCGGCGATCACCGCGCTGAGGCCGGTGATCAGCAGGCCGGCCACCTGTTCGGGATCGTCGTCGTGTTCGAACTCGGCGACCGCCAGGCGGGTCATGGCCAGGTCGTAGAGCTCCACCAGGATGCGGGTCTCGGCCACGTCGGCGCCGACTATGTAGCGGAAGCCGGGGCGCACGCGCAGCAGCACCCGCGGGCGGCCGCCGTCCGAGCCGACCAGGCCGGCCTCCTCGACCAGGCCCTCCTCCAGCATCTCGCCGATCAGGTTGCTGACGCTGGCCTGGCTGAGCGCGGTCGTCCCGGCCAGCTGCTGCCGGGATTGCAGTCCGCCCTGGAAGAGATCGGTGAGCAGACTCGACCGGTTGGCCCGGCGCACGTCACGCACCGTCGTACGCCTGCTCTCCAAACCGGCACCCCTCTTCATGGTCTTGCCGAGAAACTGTACGGCGCTCGTGGCCTGGTGGCGTCTATGGTGCCCTCGTGACCGACTATCTCGACGTCAATCGGGCCAACTGGGATGAGCGCGCACCGGCCCACGCCGCCTCTCCCGGTTATGCCGTGTCGCACTTCGTGGCGGACCCGTCGTTCCTGAGCGAGGTCGTGCGATTCGACCTCCCGCTACTGGGCCCCCTAACCGATCAGCGCGGAATCCATCTGCAATGTCACATCGGCACCGACACGGTGTCGCTGGCGCGCCTCGGTGCCCGGATGACCGGGCTGGATTTCTCCGGCAACTCGCTGGCGGAGGCCCGCCGGATCGCCTCGCTGGCCGGGGCCGATGTCCGCTTCGTGCAGTCGGACGTCTACGCGGCGGAGGCGGCTGTCGGCACCGGCTTCGACTTCGTCTACACCGGGGTCGGTGCGCTGATCTGGCTGCCCGACGTCGCGCGCTGGGCTCGGGTGGTGGCGTCGCTGCTGCGGCCCGGGGGGCGGCTGTTCATTCGCGAGGGTCACCCGATGCTGTGGACGCTGGACGATGAGGCTCCCGGTTCCGATCTGATTGTGAAATATCCGTATTTCGAGCGGGAGGAGCCGCTGATCCTCAGCTCGGACGGCACCTACGTCGAGACCGACGCCTCGTTCAGTCACACCACCACCCACGAGTGGAACCACGGACTGGGCGAGATCGTCAGCGCGGTCCTGGACGCCGGCCTCACCCTGACCGGCCTGGTGGAACATCAGTCTGTCCCGTGGCTGGCCCTGCCGGGCCGGATGCACCAGATCCCCGGCGGCGAGTGGCAACTGACCGACAATCCCGACCGGCTCCCGCACAGCTACACCCTGCAGGCGGTCAAGCAAGTGCCGAGTTCGGCGAATCAGGTCGCGCGACCGGGAAACCGAGGATCATCGGACTGACGAATGCCCGCCCCAGACCCTGGCGCGCCCGTGATGGCCGCAGCTGGGATGGTGGGGATCGGCATGCCGTACGTGGATATGACGGTGTTGGAAAACCCGCAGCGGCTGGCCGCCGCGCGACGGGCCCGACGGTTACTGCCGGGGCTGGTGGTGCCGTTGGATGCGATCGCCCGGCTGGCGGCCCGGGCGACCAATTCGCCGATGGCGATCGTGGCCGTGATGGACGTGCACGAGGAGCACTTCGTCGGCTCGTTCGGCCTGCCGGCCGTCCTGAGCACCGGCGCTCCGATGCCGGTGGCGTACTCGGTGTGCAAGTACATCGTGAGTGCTGATCATCCGGTGACGTCCGATGACATGAGCACCGATCCCGACCTGCGCGGTCACGCTCTGGCGGTGGAGTTCGGCGCGCGGGCGTTCGCCGGGGTTCCGCTGCGGGACACCGCCGACCATACCGTCGGCTCGCTGCTGGTCGTGGACGTCGTTCCCCGGGCCTGGACGGACGCGGACCTCGAATTGCTGGTGGAGATTTCCACGCTGCTGGCCGGGTTGCCGGACGCCGAGGAGCATCCCGGCAGCGACCCGGGCGTGCTGGCCGGGCTGGACGCGGCCGCGGTCCTCGACGGTGTGCAGGAGGCGTTCGTCGCGGTCGACGCGATCGGCGCGGTGCGTGGCTGGAATCCCGCGGCGCAGGCACTGTTCGGCTGGTCCGGCGCCGAGGTCCAGGGGCGGCAGCTCGACGAACTGTTGCTGACCGAGGCCGTCGGGCAGCGCTTCCGCGACGGCCTGCCGGGGCTGATCTCCTCGACCGGGCCGCAGAACGGCTGGATCGGGCAGGTGCCGATCCGCCACCGCGACGGTCACGAGCTGCCGGTCCGGGCGGTCGTGTCGACGATACGGGGGCGCTCCGGGCCGTTCGTTTGTGTGTTCCTCGCCGACCTGAGCGGTCAGTCGGACGCCGAACGCGACGCCGGCCACCAGCGCGGTTTCCTCGCCGCCCTGCTGGACAGTCTCGACGCACCGGTCGCCGCGATGGACGTCGACGGCCGTCTGCAGGTGGCGAACCGGGCCATGCGCCGGATGCACGGCCTGCCCGACGAGGCGACGATCGCCGATCTCCTGAGGGCTGCCCCCGCCCACCTGCGCCGGGCCGACGGCTCCGCGCTGCCCACCCGGCAGACTCCGCTGGTGCGCGCGCTGGGCGGTGAGGTGGTGGCCGATCAGGAGATCCTGGTGGCCGTGCCCGGCCGGCCGGTGCGGACCGAACTGGCCAACGCGCAACCGATCGTCGCCCCCGACGGCGCACTGGCCGGGGCGGTGGTCACCTGCGTCGACATCACCGGCCAGCGCCGGGTCGAACGGTTCCGCGAGTGCCAGTTGGCGGTGGCCACCGCCGTGGCCCGCAGCGGCAGCGTCGATGACTCGGCTGCCGATGTCACCCGGGAGGTGGCGGAGGCGTTGCGCTGGCCGCACGTCGAGCTGTGGCTGCTCGACGACCTGACCGACACCATGCGCCCGGCCGGCCACCACAGCATGCTGGGCGACGACTTCGCCGGCTTCCTCGCCCGGCCGATCCAGAAGGGCCTCGGAGTCAGCGGCGCCGCCTGGGCCGCCGCGGAGCCGCTGTGGGTCTCGGACGTGGCCGACAGCGCCTACGTCTGCAACCACGCGACGGATCCCTGGGTGCGCATGTGTGTCCGGGCCGGCCTGCACAGCATGGTGGCCGCGCCGATCCCGTCGGGTGGGCAGGTGCGCGGACTGCTGGTCTGCTTCGCGGCCGGGGCGGAACACGATCAGACGTCGCTGACCGCCCTGCTCACCGCGATCGGCGACCAGCTCGGACAGTTCATCGCCCAGAAGCGCAGCGCCCAGCTCGTCCAGGAGGTGGCTCGGGGCAAGGACGACTTCCTGTCCCTGGTCGGGCACGAGATACGTACCCCGCTGACGGTGATCTCGTCCTATGTCGACATGCTCCTCGCCGAGACCGAAGCCGACCACGCCGCTCCCGGGGACGCCCACGCGGCGTACGAGGCGATCGCACGCGGCACCACCGCCCTCCGCGGCATCGTCGACGACCTGCTCGACCTCACCGCCCTGGAGTCCGGGCATCTGCAGGTCAGCCTCCGTCCCGCCGATCTCGCCTACCTCGCCCGCCGTTCCCTTCAGCGGATCAGGGACTCGGCCGACGCCAACGGCGTCACCGTGACCGCCGACCTCCCCGAGGTGCTGGTCACCACCGGCGACCCGCAACGCCTGCGGCAGGTGCTGGACAACCTGCTGTCCAATGCCGTCAAGTACAGCCCCGACGGAGGGCACATCATGCTTGCGCTGGCCGACGACGAGCAGGGGGTTACCATCACCGTCAGCGACACCGGGATCGGCATCCCGCCGGAGGATCGGCCCCAGTTGTTCCAGCGCTTCTACCGCGCCTCCAACGCCCGGCACACCGCCATCCCCGGCACCGGACTCGGCCTGTGCATCGTGCGCGCCATCGTGGAGGCCCACCACGGCACGATCACCCTCGATGACACTCCGCGGGCGGGGACCACGATCACCGTCCGGCTCCCGCCGCGGGGCGAGGGCTGAGCGTCATGCCCGTCGTTCTGCTGGGCGAATCAAGTCCCGACCTCCTGATCGCATTCACGATCGTCTTCCGGCGTTCCGGCGACACGGTCCACGCGGCCGCCGACGGCGCCGGGGTGTTACGCCTCGCCGGCCGCGTGGCGCCGGACGTGATCGTGCTCAACCTGCCGGAGGACGACGGACCGGCCACCTGCCGGGCGCTGCGGGCCGCCCCGGCAACCGCCGGCACCCCGATCCTGTTGCTGTCCGCCGCGCTCTTCCCCGATGCCGATGACGCCCGCCGGTCCGGCGCCGACGACTACATGACCAAACCGCTCCGCAATGCCGACCTGGTACGGCACGTCCATGCCCTCACCAACACCGGGGAGCCCGTTTAAAGATCGAAGCGAGTGGGGTATCCCCGGTCATCCCCATTACCGAGGAGACCCCCGATGCGCACAGGTTCGATCGGCGCCGTGATTCTGATCATTTGGCTGCTTCTGGGCAGCGTGGCCGCTTACGAGCGCGGTTACTTCAAGGACGACGGTGACACCAGCTGTGCCGAGGCGGGCACGGTGATGGTGACCATCGTGGCCGGTCCACTCAACTGGCTGGGCGTCAACCCGAAGATCAAGTGCGACGTGCCCGCCCCGAGCAAGTAAGAGCCGGGCGGCGGCGCAGGACCCACCACCTTCGCCGCCGCCCTCCCCCCATCACCGCACCAGCTTCTGCAGCAACCGGTCGAAGGTCTCCAGCTCGGCCGGGCTCAAGGCCGCGAACGACTCGGTCACCACCCCCTCCAGCACCTGCTGCGCCTCGGCGCGCAGGATTTCCCCGCGCTCGGTGAGCTGATGGCGCACCGCCCGCCCGGGCCCGGCGATCCGCTCGATGAACCCGCGCTCGACCATCCGGTTGGCGAGCGTGCCGAACCCCTGGTCGCTCTGGAAGGTCAGCTGCGCCAGGTCGTGCAGCGAGGCGCCGGGATTTTCCGCGATGTGCCGCAGCGCGTCCCACTGCACCAGCGAGATGCCGAGGCCGGCGAGGGCGGCGTCGCTCGCCCGGTGATGGCGATGTTGCAGCCGCTTGACGGCGAGACCGATCTCCGTGATGGGCCGGGTCATGTCGTACACGCTACATCAGCTTGTTGATATCAACATATTGAGATAGCGTGCCGACATGACCTTCCTCCTGCTGCACGGCGGCGCGGGCCCGGCCTCGGTCGCCGCCTTCGCCGGCCGACTGACCGACGTGATCGCGCCGGCCCACCCCGGCTTCGACGGCACCCCGCGCCCCACCGGCCTGACCACGATCCGCGGCCTGGCCGAGCACTACGCGGATTTCCTCGACGATCGCGACCTGACCGGCGTGACCCTCATCGGCAACTCGATCGGCGGCTGGATCGCCGCCGAACTGGCCCTGCTGCGACCGGGCCGGGTGGCCCGCCTCGTCCTCGTCGACGCGGTCGGCATCGAGGTCCCGGGCCACCCGGTGGCCGATTTCTTCAGCCTCTCCCCCGCCGAGATCGCCGCGTTGAGCTGGGCCGACCCGTCCCGCTTCAGCCCGCCACCAGCAAACCCGGAAAACCGCAAGACCCTCCAGGTGTACGCCGGTGAGCACTCCTTCACCGACCCGTCCCTGCGCGCGCGTCTGGCCGACATCAAGGTTCCGACCCTGGTCGTCTGGGGCGAGGCCGACGGGATCGCCGACGTCGAGTACGGCCGGGCGTTCGCCGCCGCCATCCCCGGAGCCGAGTTCCGGTCCCTCCCCGACACCGGCCACCTGCCCCAGCTCGAGTCCCCCGACCGGCTGCTGTCGGCCATCACGACCTGGTGTTCAGAAAGCCGAGAATGACCGCCGTCCACCAGGCCAGCTGCGAGACGCCGGTGGCGGCGACCGCCCGCACGAGCGGCCGGACCGGCGGGTCCGGCCACCGGGAGAGCTCCGGCAGGAGCCGGGCGGCGTAGACCCCGTTGATCCCGACGACCAGGACGGCCACCGCCTTCGGTGCGACCGGCGGGCCGAGGAACAGGCCGGTGGCGAGCAGCCCGGCGAAGCCCAGCCAGGTCGGCACATGAGCACCCCGGGCGGTGCGCAGCACGTCGGTGAGCGGGCGGCGGCCGGTCAGCCACAGCAGCCCGAACCAGTCGACCAGCAGCACCGCCCCGAAGCCGACCACCACCGACATCAGGTGCCCGAACAGCGCGATCCCGTGCACCAGCTCGGACGGCTCCTGCCGCGGCGCGGCCAGGATCACCGCGATCCAGCACAGCACCACGGCCGCACCCCGCCACGCCGGGACGGCGGGACGGCGGTGCCGACCGGCTTCGCTGACCACGCATAGGGAGACGGCGGACAGCGCCCCGGAAAACAGAAACTGGTCGGTCTATCCCGGGCTTTGCCGGCGCATCCGGCCCCACGGTTTGTAGACCGACAGCACGGTGGCCAGGCTCAGCGCGGTCAGGGACACGATCGGGGGCATGAACAGGCTGGTGGGGCCGATGACGGCGGGCGTTCCGGCGGCGACGGCCACGCCGTACGCGGTGACCACCGGCATCGAGGGCCGCAGTGCGACCAGGATGAGCGTGCACAGGCCGACGTTGAGGACGAGCTTGACGACCACCCAGCGGTAGCGGAACAGTCGCCATTTCGTGCCGAGGCCGAGCACCACCCCGGTGACCAGGCAGACCAGCCCGGAGGTGAGCATCGGCCACCACACGAACGTGCCGAGCGCCTGGTAGGCCAGCCCGCGCCGGCTCTCGTTGCCGCCGAGCATGCCGATCGCGACCAGCACCGCCACCAGGACGTCGATGCCGATCCAGGCGCCCGCCGACAGGATGTGCAGCACCAGCCAGAACTTCCGGGCCCTCACTCTCATGACCTCAGCCTGGCGGCCGGGCGGCTCCCGATCGTCGGCCCGCGAGCGGCTCCGCGTCTACGCTCGCCGACGTACGCGGGATACGCCCGGGCGGGGATGCGCCGGGCCGCCCGGGTGCGGGATCGTGGCGGCATGCACCTTCGTGCCGCGGCCGTGCCCGCCGCGCTGGTCACCGTCGGGCTGGTCACGCTGCCGCTGATCGACCGTTACTCCGCCGTGGACCGGCCGGTCGACGGCCTGGCCGCCACCCTGGTCGTGACGGTCGCTGCGATGCCGGCGCTGCGCCGCCGATGGCCGGCGCCCGCGCTGCTCGCGGCGGCCTCCGGCGCCTCCGCCTACCTGATCATCGGATATCCGTACGGGCCGATCCTGCTCCCGGTCGCCATCTGCGTGTACGCCGTGGCCCGCGGGCGCAACCCGCGACGGGCGGCCGTCTGGGCGGTGCCGGCGCTGATCCTGCTGCTCGGCCACGTCCTGGTCGGCGGGGCCGGACCGGGGGTCGCCGGGCTGATCCCCGGCACCGCGTGGGTGATCGTGCCGTTCACCCTCGGGGCGGCCCGCCGGCTGGTGGTCGAGGCGCAGCAGCGGGAACGGGCCGAGGCCGAGCGCCGCATCGTCGACGCCGAGCGGCTGCGGCTCGCCCAGGAGGTGCACGACGTCGTCGGGCACGGTCTCGCGGCGATCCAGATGCAGGCCGACATCGCGCTGCACCTGCGGGCCACCCGGCCGGCGATGGCCCACGAGGCGCTGGCGGCGATCAGTGCGGCCAGCGCCGAGGCTCTCGACGAGCTGCGCGTCACACTGGCCGCCATCACTCCGGGTGACCGGGCGCCGGCGGCCGGCCTGGCTCGGGTGGGCGACCTCTGCGAGCGGGTGCGGACCGCCGGGGTCGCCGTGGACCTCGCCGTGGAGGGCGAACCGCACCCGCTGCCGGCCGCCGCCGACCTGGCCGCCTACCGGGTCGTGCAGGAGGCGCTCACCAACGTCGTGAAGCACTCGCCGCACCCGCGGGCGCGGGTGGCCATCCACCACCGCCCGCGCGGCGTCGACCTGCGGATCACCAATCAGACCTGGGACACCGCGCACGCCGACGGTTTCGGCATCACCGGGATGCGCCGCCGGGTCGAGCACCTCGGCGGTTGTTTCGCGGCCGGCCCCGCGCCGGGCGTGTTCACGGTGACCGCCACCATCCCCCGGGAGCTGCCGTGATCACCGTGCTGCTCGCCGACGACCAGGATCTCGTACGCCTCGGGCTGTGCGCGCTCTTCGACAACGAGGACGGGTTCGCCGTCGCCGCCCAGGCCGCCGACGGGCTGGCCGCCGTGGAAGAGGCCCGGCGCACCCGGCCCGACGTCGTGCTGATGGACATCCGGATGCCCGGCATCGACGGCCTAGAGGCGACCCGCCGGATCGTCGCCGACCCGGAGCTGTCCGGCACCCGGGTCCTCGTGCTGACCACCTTCGAGCGGGACGAGTACGTGTTCGACGCGCTCCGGATGGGTGCCAGCGGCTTCCTGCTCAAGAACACCAAGCCGGCACTGCTGCTGGAGGCGGTCCGCACGGTGGCCGACGGCGGCGCGCTGCTGGCGCCGTCGGTGACCAAGACGCTGATCCGCGAGTTCACCGGCCTGGCGCCCCGGCCGGCCACGCCGCACCCGCACCTGGGCCGGCTCACCGACCGCGAGCGGGAGATCGTCGCCCTGGTGGCCCGCGGCCTGAGCAACCACGAGATCGCCGCGCAGCTGGTCGTCAGCCCGGCGACCGCCCGCACCCACGTGAGCCGCTCGATGATCAAGCTCGGCGCCCGGGATCGCGCGCAGTTGGTCGTCTTCGCCTACCAGTCCGGCCTCGCCTGACCCCGAGATGGCGTAGCCTCCGGAGAGAGAAGAGACCGTTTCGTGGCGGATCGAGGGATTATGCCCCAACCTACGATTCTCGTGGTTGATGACGATGCCGACATCCTGGAAACCACCATGTACGCCCTGCGCAAGCGGGGTTTCGACGTCTACGGCGCCAGCAGCGGCCCGGCGGCCGTGGAGCTCTGCCACCAGCGTCAGGGCGAGATCAGCGCAGTCGTCGCCGACCTCTCCCTCCCCGGCGAGAGCACCCGCTTCACCCACACCATCGCCGGCTCGTTCCCGAACATCAAGATCGTCTACGCCACCGGGATTCCACGGCACATCGCGCTGTCCACCGGCCTGGTGCCCCCGGACGCGCCCTACCTGCAGAAACCGGTCGACGCCGACCTCCTGGCCAGCGTCCTGCGCGGCGAGCTCGCCTCGGCCTAGTCTCCGCACCTCGGACGGCTGCCCACCACGACATCACGGTGCCGGCCAGGCGGGCGGTGCGGCGCGCAGGTCGTTCTCGACCTGGTCGCGGATCGCGGCCGGGTCGGCGCCGAGCTCGCGCAGGACGGCGGCCGCCTCGCCGGTGCCGTTCTCGAGGAGCGCGAGCAGCAGGTGGCCGGTGCCGGTGTCGGGGTGCCGGTGGGCCAGGGAGAGTTCCCGGGCGCGGGCGTGGGCGGCGATCGTTTCGGCACTGTCGAAGGGGTCGCCGGGCCGCAGCGCCTCGAGCTGTTCGGTGAGCAGCTCGGCCGGCGGGTCCGCCGGTGCGGCCCGGAGCGCGACCGCCTCGCCCAGGCGGCCGGCATCGACCCCGTGGGCACGCAGGACGGAAGCGGCCCGGTTGCGGCTCGAGTGGTGGGCGGGCACCGGGATCCGGGCCGCCGTCAGGGTGGCGTCGAGGACCAGGATCGCGAGCAGGGTGTGTGCGGGACCGACCACCCCGTGGCCGGCTCGGACCGCCTGCCGCCGGGCCTCCGGTCCCACCGCGGCCAGCAGCGGCCCGGTGCGGGCGAGCCGGGCCACCCGCGCGAAGAACCGGCCCGCGAGACGGTCGAGCAACCGCCCCGACCTGGGCCACATCGCCACCCGCGCCTCGTCGAACTCCGGATAGGGCGGGTCGGGCCGGCGCCGGGCCGGCTCCCCGCTCAACTGCTGGACGGCGGCCACCCGCGCGGGCTCGTCCGGGCACACGAAGCGGGTGCCGTCGCAGTCCGGTTCGCTCAGCATGGCGTAACCGAAATGGACCGGGCCGGCGAACGGCATTCCGCTGTCCCGGGCGGCGACCAGCGTGCCGGCCAGCACCGCCCGGGCCGGTCCGGTCCAGCGCGGCCAGGTGTCCCAGGAGTCCACAGCCGACTCCTTCACCGACCAGAAATGGCCCGCCGAACGGCGAACGCGCCACTCGACCTCCCGGAGGACGGCCCGCAACTCCGGGTCGAACTCGCTGAGCGGCGCGGCGTCGCCCTCGGTCTGCAGGGCCGAGATCCGGTCCAGGTGGGCGGCCAGCGGGATCAGCCGGGGTCGCGCGCCCGCCAGCAGCCACGGCGGCGTCCGCCTCTCGAACATCACGACGTGAACCAGCAGGTCGAGGGTGCCGACGGCGGCCGCCCGATGCCGGACCGCCTCGACGTAGGCCCGCTTGAGCGCCTGCACGAGCACATCCCCGAACGCGACGAACGGCGGTCGCATCCCGTCTGTCGGCATGTACCCTCCCGGCCTCGCGGTCGTCCCCTCTCGACGATACGAACCCGCACGAACCCCGAGGCGCGGTGCTGCGAAGGAGTTGGCGGCGGTCGGCGCGTTTCCGCCGGGCCCGCCCGGCGCGGGCGCGCGGAGAGTGAGTTTCGCTCAGGGGGAACCGAGTGCCACTGGGCCGGTCGCACGGCGTACGGGGAAAGGAAGCGTAAGAAAACAACCCCGCCGCGAGCGACGGGGTTGCATCGGGGATGGCCGGGGAATCAGCCTCGTTCGATCAGGTGGCCGACTATCTGCGGGCCCATGATCACCGCCGTGCCTGAGCCGTCGCGGCGGGTGTCGGGGTCAGGGAGCTCGACCGGGTCGCCGGTGCTGCTGGCGCCGACCGGGCGTGGGCCGACCCAGGCCACCGCGAGGCGGGTCTCGCCCTTCAGGAAGCGCTGCACTCGTACGCCGCCGGTGGCGCGGCCCTTCGCCGGGTACTGCGCGAACGGGGTCACCTTCACCTGGGTGCCGGTGGAGGTCACCACCATCGGTTCGCCGTGGACGGTGTCGGCGGTGACCACGACGTTGAAGGTGAGCACCTCGGCGTCGGCGGTCAGGCTGATGCCGGCCATGCCGCCGCCCTTGAGGCCCTGCGGCCGGACCAGTTTGGCCGGGAAGCGCAGCATCGACGCGTCGGACGTGACGAACGCCAGGGTCTCGTTGCCGTCGGTGAGCCAGGTGGCCTGCAGGACCTCGTCGCCGTCCTTGAGGGTGATCACCTCGAACTCGTCGGAGCGGACCGGCCACTCGGGCGCGCACACCTTGACAACGCCGTGCTTGGTGCCCATCGCGATGCCGGGGCCCTTGTCGTCGGTCAGCGGGGCCAGGCCGACGACCTTCTCGCCCTTCTCCAGCGGGACCAGCTCGGCCGCGGACATGCCGCCGCGCACCGACACCGTGCCGGACTGCTCGGGCAGCACCGGCAGCGGCAGCACGTCGGTCTTGAAGGCCCGGCCCCGGTTGGTGATCAGCAGGATGCGGCCGCGGGCGGTCGAGTGGATCACCGCGCGGACCGCGTCGTGCTTGACCCGGCCGGAGCGGCGGCGACCCTCGGTGGCCTCCTCGCTCTCGGCGGCGGTGCGGGCGATCAGGCCGGTCGCCGACAGGATCACCTGGCACGGGTCGTCGGCGACCTCGAGCGGGCCGGCCGGGACGGACGCCGCGAGGACCTCCTTGAGATCGCCGTCGATCAGCGTGGTGCGCCGGGGCGTGCCGAACTCGGAGGCCACCTCGGCCAGCTCGTCGGAGACGACCTGCTTCAGTACGTCCTCGTTGTCGAGGATGCGGGACAGCTCGGCGATCTCGTTGCGCAGGCGCTCCTGCTCGGTCTCCAGCTCGATGCGGTCGAAGCGGGTGAGCCGGCGCAGCGGGGTGTCCAGGATGTAGGTCGCCTGGATGTCGGAGAGCGAGAACTCGCTCATCAGGGACGCCTTGGCGGCCGCCGCGTCGTCGCTGCCCCGGATGATGGCGACCACCCGGTCGATGTCGATCAGGGCGATGAGCAGGCCGTCGACCAGGTGCAGGCGGTCCTGGCGCTTGGTGCGGCGGAACAGGGTGCGCCGGGTGACCACGTCGTAGCGGTGGTTGACGAAGACCTCGAGCAGCGGCTTGAGGCCCAGCGTCTGCGGCTGGCCGTCGAGCAGCACCAGGTTGTTGATGCCGAACGACGACTCCAGCGGGGTGAGCCGGTAGAGGTCGGCCAGCAGGGCCTGCGGGTTGACGCCGACCTTGCACTCGATGACCAGCCGGGTGCCGTGCTCGCGGTCGGTGAGGTCCTTGACGTCGGCGATGCCGGCCAGCCGGGCCGCCTGGCGCTGGCCGCGCCGCGGGCCGGAGGTGATCAGCTTGCCCTTCACCTCGTCGGTGATCGCCTCGATGATCTTCTCGGTGCCGATGCCGTAGGGCAGCTCGGTGACCGTGATGGCCTGCCGGCCGCGCCCGCCCTCGAGCAGGCCGGTCTGCGCCTTGGCCCGCATGCGGACCACGCCGCGGCCGGTCTCGTAGGCGCGCCGGACCTCGTCGAGGCCGAGCAGCTGGCCGCCGGTGGGCAGGTCGGGACCGGGCACGAAGCGCATCAGCTCGTCGAGCGACGCGTCGGGGCTGGTGATCAGGTGCCGGGCGGCCGCCACGACCTCGCCGAGGTTGTGCGGGATCATGTTGGTGGCCATTCCGACCGCGATGCCGGACGTGCCGTTGACCAGCAGGTTGGGGAAGGCGGCGGGCAGCACCCGGGGCTCGACGTCGGAGCCGTCGTAGGTGGACTTGAAGTCGACCGTGCCCTCGCCCAGCTCGCCGACCAGCAGCATCGCCTCGCGCGACATCCGGGCTTCGGTGTAACGCGCTGCGGCCGGTCCGTCGTCGGGGCTTCCAAAATTGCCGTGGCCGTCGATCAGCGGGGCGTTGAGCGAGAAGTCCTGGGCGAGCCGGACCAGGGCGTCGTAGATCGCGACGTCGCCGTGCGGGTGGTACTTACCCATCACGTCACCGACGACTCGGGCCGATTTAACGTAGCCCCGGTCGGGGCGGTGGCCCTGCTCGGACATCGACCACAGGATGCGGCGGTGCACCGGCTTGAGGCCGTCCCGCGCGTCCGGCAGGGCGCGTGAGTGGATCACCGAATAGGCGTACTCGAGGTAGGAGTCCTCCACCTCGGTGGTCAGCGGGTTGTCGATGACGTGGGCGCCGGCCTGGTCGAAAGCGGACAGGTCGACGCGGTTGTCGGTGTTCTTGCGGCGTGCCATGAAAACAGCGACCTCTCAGGCGTCGATCGTCTCCTGATCGATGCGGCCCGCCGCCTCGATCAGCCAGTTCTTCCGGGGTTCGACCCGCTCACCCATCAGCAGCTCGAGGGTCTCCTCGGCCCGCTCGACATCCAGCAGCGTGATGCGCCGGACCGTGCGGGTCGCCGGGTTCATCGTGGTGTCCCACAGCTCGTCGGCGTCCATCTCACCGAGACCCTTGAACCGGGGCACCGGCCGCTGCACGGACTTTCCGGAACTCTCCAGCCGGGTGACCGTGGACTCCATCTCCTGCTGCGTGTAGGTGAAGATCGTCTCGGAGTTGCGGCCCTTGGTGACGACCTTGTGCAGCGGGGGCATCGCGGCGAACAGCCGGCCCTCCTCGATCACCGGTCGCATGTACTTCGCGAACAGGGTGATCAGCAGGGTGCGGATGTGCGAGCCGTCGACGTCGGCGTCCGCCATGATCATGACGCGGCCGTAGCGCATCGAGGCCAGCTCGAACGTGCGCCCCGAACCGGCCCCGAGCACCTGCACGATCGCCGAGCACTCGGCGTTGTCGAGCACCTGCTGCAGGGACGCTTTCTGCACGTTGAGGATCTTGCCGCGGATCGGCAGCAGCGCCTGGTATTCCGAGGAGCGGGCCATCCGGGCGGTGCCGAGAGCACTGTCGCCCTCGACGATGTAGAGCTCGGAGCGGGCGATGCCGGTGGCCCGGCAGTCGACCAGCTTGGGCGGCATCGACGCGCCCTCGAGGGCGGTCTTGCGGCGGGCCGCGTCCTTCTGCTGTTTCTGGGTCAGCCGGACCCGGGCCGCGTCGACGACCTTCTGCAGGACGGTGCGGGCCTCGGCCTTCGTCTTGCGGCCGTCGACCCACTCCTTGATGTACGCCTCGATCAGGCTCTGCACCACCCGGGTGACGCCGGCGGTGGAGAGCTCGTCCTTGGTCTGCGAGGTGAACTGCGGCTCGGGGACGCGCACGTGGATGACCGCGGTCATGCCCTCGAGCAGGTCGTCGAGGACCGGCGGGTCTTCCTTGGGGCGCAGCAGGCCGCGGGTGTTGCGGATCGCGTCGGTGAGCGCCCGGACCAGGGCCCGCTCGAAACCCTTACGGTGCGTGCCGCCGTGCGCGTTACGGATCGTGTTGGTGAAGCACTCCACGGTGCGCTCGTAGCCGGTGCCCCAGCGGAACGCGACCTCGATCTCGGCCCGGCGCTCGACGTTGGACTGCATCACACCGTTGGCGTCGGCGGCATTCTCCTTGTAGGTGCCCTCGCCGTTCACCATCAGGATGCCGGAGACCGGCTTGTCGCCGGCGTGGGTGAGGAACTCCACCATGTCGGTGAGACCGTGCGGGTAGTGGAAGGTCTCGGTGGTGACCTCCTCGGCGTTCAGGTCGCGCAAGGTGTACATCACGCCGGGGACCAGGAACGCCGTGTTGCGCAGCTTGGCCCGCACCGAGTCGGCGTCGAGCCGCGCGCCGGTCTCGAAGTAACGGGCGTCGTACCAATACCGGATCGACGTGCCGGTCGGCTCGCCGCGCTTCATCTTCCGCACGACCCGCAGGCCGGACTCGGGGGTGAAGCGGGCGGTCGGCCCCGGGCCGTCGAAGACGCCGGGCTGGCCGCGGTGGAAGGACAGCTCGTGGACCTTGCCGGCCCGCTTGACGGTCACGTCGAAACGCAGCGACAGGGCGTTGACCGCGGAGGCGCCGACGCCGTGCAGGCCGCCGGAGGTCTTGTAGCCGGAGCCGCCGAACTTGCCGCCGGCGTGCAGCCGGGTCAGCACCAGCTCGACGCCGTTGAGGCCGGACTTGGCGTTGATGTCGGTCGGGATGCCCCGGCCGTCGTCGTCGACCTGGACCGAACCGTCGGCGTGCAGGATCACCGCCACGTTGGTGGCGTGGCCCGCGACACCCTCGTCGGTGCAGTTGTCGATGATCTCGTTGGCGAGGTGGTTGACGCCGCGGCTGTCGGTCGAGCCGATATACATGCCCGGGCGCTTGCGGACGGCATCCAGCCCTTCGAGGTGCGTGAGGTCGTCAGCCCCGTACAGGATTTCCGCGGTCACGAGGTGGCACTCCCGATCGGCCCTAGGTGGTCAAGACGCGGCGAGCCTACCGGGAGCCTCCGACAATCTCCCTTCAACACCGCCTGAGCCACCCTCACGATCGTGCGAGAACACACGGCGGAGGTGGGCGCCGATGCCCTGGTCGGCGCCCACCCTTGCAGACGCCGGTTACTCGGCGCCCACCCCGCAGAGCTGCCCCACGCCGGCCGGGACCCGCTGCGGCTGCAGCGCACGCCACAGGTCGAGCGGGTACGGCTTGCCGGCCACCCGGACCGGCGGCAGCTCCTGATAAGCGATCAACTCATCGGTGACCGCCTGGGTCGACGCGCACACCACGACCGTGTCGTGCGGCGCGTATGCCTGCAGACGCGCGGCCGTGCTGACCACGCTTCCGCTGACCATTCCGTGCCCGAACTCCCGGGCGGCCGCGACGTCGACGATCACGTCGCCGGTCGCGAGACCCACCCGGGTGCGGACGGCGAACCTGCCGGCCAGGAGTTGCCCCCTCAACGCCTCCTGGACCGACAGGCCCACCCGCACCGCCGAAGCGGCGGCTTCCGGCCCGAATCCCGGAGATCCGGTGCCGAAGACTGCCATCACTGCGTCCCCGACGTACTTCTCGATCACTCCGCCCCCCGCACGGACCACCTCACACACGGTCGCGAAGTAGTCACGCTGCAATGCGCGAACCACCGCACAGTCCAGGTCGTCGACTAGCGAGGTGAACCCCACGATGTCGATGAAGAGGACGGTTACGGTCTGACGCCGCTCCTGCTCCGCCATAGCGATTGCGGTCATGTCTCACGCTCCCCCAATTCCTTGCTTGCCCCGGGGAGAAACGGTGCCAGCCGCCGTCCACTTCTGGATCGTCAGAACGACGTATCTCTGACAGAGTTGCTCCCCGTCATTTTTGTGACGCAGAACAGACCGAACCGACGACAACGTGCTAGGTCGATTCGCACTAGGCTGCCCTTCATGGCCAGCGACGAGGGGGACGACGGTCCGCTTGTCGGTCGCACCGACACGCTTGCCGAGGTCCAGTCCGACCTGCGCAACGTCGGCCCGGGCGGCACTGCCGCGGTGTTCGTCACCGGCGAGAGTGGCGTCGGCAAGAGCCGGTTGTTGCGGGAGACCGCCCGGGCGATGAACGCCACGGGCGTTGCCGTGCTGTCCGGAACCTGTCTTGACATCGGCGATGCGTCCCCTTTGCACCCGGTTCTGCAGGCGTTACGACAGCTCGACCCGGAACTTCGGCAGATCGACCAACCGGACGATCCGGGCGCCCTGCTCGACCGGGTCTCCCGTGACCTGCGCACCGTGGCCGGTGACCGGCACCTGCTGCTCGTCCTCGACGATCTGCAGTGGGCCGACCGGAGCACCCGCCAGCTGCTGCTCTACCTGCTGGCCGGCCTCGGCGGCATCCGGCTGTCGGTGCTGGCGGCGGTGCGGGCCGAGGCCCTGCACGGCGCCCACCCGCTGCGCCGGGTGCTCGCCGAGCTGCGGCGACTGCGGTCCGTGCGGGTGGTCGACCTGTCCCCGCTCGACCAGGAGCAGACCCTCGAGCTGGTCAACGCGATCGCCGGCGGCGGCATCGAGCCGGAAGACTCCGACCGGGTCTTCAAGCGCTCCGGCGGCAACCCGTTCGTGGTCGAGGAGTTGGCCCGTGACCTGCGCGACGGCCGGATCGAGCTGTCCGACACGCTGCGCGAGATCTTCCTGTCCCGGGTGGACGAACTGCCGCCCAAGGCGCACGCGGTGGTGCACGCGGTCGCGGCCGGCGTCGAGCCGATCGAGCACTCCGTGCTGGCCCGGGTCACCAAACTGCCCGAGGACGAGCTGATCGACGCGATCCGGGCGGCCGTGGCCCACCGGTTCGTGGCCAGCACCGCCGAGGGCTACCGCCTGCGGCACCGGCTGGTCGCCGAGATCCTCGAGGCCGAGGTCCTGCCGGCCGAGGCCGCGGCCCTGCACCGCCGGTACGCGGAGGCGATGGAGGGCGGCGGGGCGGTCGATCACGCGCGGCTGGCGCACCATTGGCAGAAGGCCGGCGAGCCGGCCCGGGCACTGCCATCGGTGGTCGCGGCGGCGCGGTCGGCCGAGCAGATGTACGGCTTCACCGAGGCGCATCGCTACTGGTCACTGGCGCTCGACCTGATCGCCGGCGACGCACCGGAACGCACCGAGCTGCTCGCGCACGCGGCCGAGTCGGCCCACCTGTGCGGCGAGCACCAGCGCGCCCTGGCCCGGCTGGCCGAGCTGGCCGGCCGCCCGGACGCGCCGGGCCGCTGTGAGCTACACCTGCGCCGGGCCCGCTACCTCGCCGCGGCCGGCCGATCGGCCACCGCCGAGGTGGAATACGAGTTGGCCCTGCAGGCCCCCGACTGCGCGCCGAGGCAGCGCGCGTCGGCCGCCGCCTACCTCGCCGAGCTGCTGGTTCACCTGGGCCGGTACGCCGACGCCTACGAACGCGCGACCGAGGCCCTCGACCTGGCCGCCGAGAACGGCACCACCGCCGACCTGGTCCGGGCCAGCGCCGCGCTGGGCTTCAGCTCCGCGTTCCGGGAAGACCCGGACGCCGGTCTGGCCGTCATCCGGCAGGCCGTCGAGATCGCCGAGCGATCCGGGCACCCCGACGACATGGGCGTCGCCTACCTTCACCTGGCCGAGCTGCTGGCCGGCCCGCTGAACAACGTCGAGGAGGGGGTGCTGGTCGCCCGCCGCGGCGCGGAGCGGCTGGCCTCGCTCGGGGTCGGCCGCACCTATCAGACCCGCCTGCTCGCGATCGCCGGCAACGGCCTGTTCCGGGTCGGCCAGTGGGCCGAGGCCGACCAGGTGCTGGAGGCCGCGATGCGGCACCGGCCGTCCGGCGCCGACGCGGTCGAGCTGCTGCTGGCCCGGTGCCGGCTCTGGGTCGGTTTCGGCGACGTCGACGCCGCCCACCGCGACCTCGACGCGGTCGCCACCCTGCTCGCGGGCGGTGGCGCCCGGCACGTGCTGCCGATGCTGACGCTGCGCGCCGGCCTGGCGATGTGGCAGCGCCGGCACGCCCAGGCCCGGGCCGCCGTCCAGCGCGGACTCACCGAGACCCGCTCCGACGACCTGGTGCTGCTGGGTGTGCTGGCCTGGCACGGCCTGCGCGCCGAGGCCGAGGCGCTGACCGACGGGGAGCGGATCGACCCGGGTGCGATCCGGCGACTCAAGACGGTCGTCGAGCGGATGGCCGAGGGGGTCGGCACGGCCGCGACCCCGGTGCGCGCGGTCATCGACGGCTACATCGACCTGTGCAACGCCGAGATCAGCCGGATCGAGGAACGCCACGATCCGGAGCCGTGGCTGCGGGCCGCGGTGGCCTGGGACCGCCGTAGTCAGCCCTATCCGGCCGCCTACTCCCGGCTACGCCGGGCCGAGGCGGCGCTGACCCGCAAGACGCGCAAGGCCACCGCGGTGGTGGCTCTGCGGGAGGCGTACGCCACCACGATCGCGATGGGGGCACGCCCGCTCGCCGCCGAGATCGTCGCGACGGCGCACCGGTTCCGGGTGGCGCTGGCCGACGACACCGACACCGTCCCGATCAACCCGCCCGGCCCCGATCCGGACGATGAGCTGGGGGTTCTCACCCAGCGCGAGCGGGAGGTGCTGGCCGCGGTGGCCGAGGGACTGACCAACCGCGAGATCGGCGAGCGGCTGTTCATCTCGGAGCGCACGGTCGGCGTCCACGTCGGCCACATCTTCGACAAGCTTCAGGTACGCACGAGAGTGCAGGCCAGCCGGGTGTTCCTGACCGCGGCGTGACCTTTCCGTTATATGCGTACGCGGAATACGTAGATCTACCGATCCCTACGTACGTCGGCGATGGAAGGCTGACCGTACGGGGGAGCACCGGCCGGCGGCTACCGTCGCCGGCCGGTGCTGGGGGCCCTCCGTGTGGAGATTCACCTGGAGGAACCGATGACCCAGTCGGTCTGGGGACCGGTGCGGCAGGAGATGTCAGACCTGCTGCAATCGCACCCCGACGACGTACCCGCCGTGGTTGATCAGCTGACGAAGCTGCAGGACATCCTCGGCCGCGTGCCACCCCTGCTGGCCGAAAACCCGCTCTGTGACTTCAACAAGCTCTACCTGACGATCACCGAGGGTGTTCTCGAACGCCTCTACGGGGGGAAGTTCAAAGACCCGGCTTTTCTCTCGCGCCTCGACGTGGAGTTCGCGGCGCGCTACTTCGATGCTCTGCGCGCGTGGGCCGGCCCGGACACCAGTCCGCACTGCCCGCGCGTCTGGTCCGGGCTGTTCCAGCGCATTCCCGGTCCGGACTGCCGGCCGCTGCCGTCCGCCTGCGCGGGGGTGAACGCGCACATCAACTTCGACCTGCCGTTCGCCCTGGTGACCACGTTCGACCACCTGGGCACCGACCCGATCGACGACAGCGATCAGCACCATGACTACCTGCAGATCAACGAGATCTTCGCGGTGGCCATCCCCGGCCTGCGCCGCGGCTACCTGGACAAGTGGCAACTGCTCATCGACACGATGAACGGCAGCCTCGACGACTGGTGGCAGGGCGAGGCGGTGGAGTACACGCGGAACGTCGCGTGGCGCAACGCGCAGAAGCTGTGGGTCATGCGGCACGACATGTCCGCCACCGACAAGCAACGCGCTCATCTCGACCGGGTCGCGGCGCAGCTGGGGGGCCTGCTGCTCTCCCCGCTCGGCGAGTTCCTCCAGTAAGCCTTCCTCCAAGTGCCGCGGCCCGTCCCGGGGGAGACGGGCCGCGGCCCATCTACTTGATCGCGATCAGCCGGGCCGACGTGACATCGCCGTCCCTGGTTCCGGCGATGCCGATCTCGGTGCCGGTCTTCAGGGCCGAGCTCTCGACCTGCTTGCGGTCCTGCACGACCCGCAGCTTGTCGCCGAACTTCCAGGTCAGCGTGAATCCGTCGGCGGACTTCACGGACACGCTGTCCTTGTCGACGGCGGTCACCGAGCCGCGCTGCACCACGACGGTCTTGGCGCCGCTCTTCTTCGTCTGGATGACCACCTCGCCGTGCAGGGTGTTGCGGCGCAGGTATTTGCGGAGGGCCTTGCGCGGAGCATCGCCGGCCGATGCGTCCGCCGATGGGGTGTCCACCAGCCCGGTCTCGAAGCCGACCTGCTGAAGAGCAATGGCCTCATCCGAAACTGCCGCGGCCGGGGCGCCGCAGCCGGCCACGGCCAGCGCGCCGGTGAGGCCCAGGGCCAGAAGGGTTCGTCTCATGGGCGAAATCCTGCGCGCGCAACGGCAGGGCCCGGTCAGGACGATGTTCGGGCCGGGTAAGGAAGCTCCACGGTGAACATCGCGCCGCCCTCCGGGGCGTGCCCGGCACTGATCCGCCCGCCCAGCCGGGCCACCAGCCGCGCCGCCAGAGCCAGACCGAGACCGCTGCCGACCTTGCGGATGCCCCGGTAGCGGCGGTTCAGCGCCCCCCGCTCGAACGCCACCGCGAGGTCCTCGTCGGTGAAGCCGGGACCGCCGTCGCGCACCTCCAGCACCGCCGCGTCCGGGCCGGCCCGGACCGCCAGCACGAGCGGCGCACCACCCGGCACGACCCGCAGCGCGTTCTCGCACAGACCGTCGATCACCTGCCGGATCCGGCCCGGGTCGGTCTCCACCGTCAGCGGCCCGGCCGGCAACTCCACCCGCAGCAGCGGGCCGTCCGGTGCGCACCGGGACGCCCACGCCTCCCCCGCCGCCCGCACCAGGTCCACCAGGTCGACCGGGACGACGTCGAGCGGCAGGTCGGCCGCCTCCAACCGGGACAGGACCAGCAGGTCGGAGATCAGCCGGTCGAGGCGCTCGGACTCGGCGAGCATGGTGGCGCCGGCCTTCTCCGCGCCGTCGGGACCGACCACGCCGTCGGCCAGGGCCTCGGCGTACCCCCGGATCGTCGCCAACGGCGTACGCAACTCATGCGAGACCGACAGCAGGAAGTCGCGTTCCCGGCCCTCGCTGATCTGCAAGGCGGCAGCGAGATGGTTGATGGCGTCAGCCAGCTCGCCGGCCTCGGCCGGACCCCGGCGGGAGATGCGCACCGAGCGATCGCCCGCGGAGAGCTTGCCGGCGGCCGATGCCGCCAGGCGGATCGGCCGCGCGATGAAGCGCGCCAGCAGCGCGCCCGCCGCGATGCCGCCGGCCAGGCCGGCGAGCAGGGCGATCCAGATGCTGCCGAGTACGTTGCTCGCGGTGCCGTTGGCGACGCCGCGGGTGAGTACGACGCCGGCGTTGCGGCCGCTCAGCGGGCGGCCGACGATGAACGAGGGGCGGCCCCCGATCGGTGACCGGGTGTTGACCACCGTGCCCGCCGCGATCTGCTGCACCACCCGCTGCGGAAGCCCGGCCCGGTCGGCCACGCCGCGCCGGATCAGATAGACCTCGACGCCCTGATCGCGCAGGTCGGCGACGATGCCCTCGCGGGCGGCCGGGCGTTCGGTGGCCAGCAGCTCGACCGCGAGCTTGCTCTGCTCCACCAGCTGCGCGCGGGCCTGGGTGTTCACGCTGCGCACCGCGACCGGGATCGCCACCAGCGCCGTCACGATCACGGCGATCACCGCGGTGGCCGCCGTGACCAGCACGACCTGGCCGGTAAGGGTCCTACGCATCGGCGGTGTAGCCGACGCCGCGGACCGTGCGGATCAGTCCGGCCGCGGCGCCGAGCTTCGCCCGCACCTGCGCCACGTGCACGTCGACCGTGCGGGTGCCGGCGGCCGACGCGTACCCCCAGACGGTGGCCAGCAGCTCCTCCCGGGTGAACACCCGGCCCGGCCGGCCCAGCAGGTGGCCGAGCAGGTCGAACTCGGTCTGGGTCAGCGACAGCGGCACGCCGTCCACGGTGACCAGGCGGCGGGCCGGATCGAGGGCGACCGGCCCGAGCGTGCGCACCCGACCGCCGTCGGGCGGCCCGGCCGCGCGCCGCAGCAGCGTCCGGACCCGGGTGACCAGCTCGCGCGGGCTGAACGGCTTCGTCACGTAGTCGTCGGCGCCCATCTCCAGGCCGAGAATCCGGTCCACCTCATCGTCACGCGCGGTGAGGAAGATGACCGGCGTCCAGTCACCCTCCGCACGCATCTGCCGCACGATCTCGGTGCCCTCCAGGCCCGGCAGCGCGATGTCGAGGATGCAGGCGACCGGCTTGGTGCGGCGGACCGCCGCGAGGCCGGCGACACCGTCGTGCTCGACGTGCACGCCGAAACCGTCCCGGCTCAGGTAGAGCCGCACCAGGTCGGCGATCGGCCGCTCGTCCTCGACCACGAGGACCAGGCCCTTGGCGTCGGTCACCGGTTCATCATGCCCGTTTCATTGTTCGAGCAATGTAAGAGCTTTTCCCTCCAGATAGCGGCGCTCCGGGGCACTCGCGGTCAGCTTCGCGGCCCGGGCGAACGCGGCCTGTGCCTCCTGCCGGAAACCGGCCCGCTCCAGCAGGTGGGCGCGGACCGCCTCGACCCGGTGGTTGCCCTCCATCCGGGCGTCGCCGTCCAGGTCGGCGAGCACCGCCAGCCCGGCCAGCGGACCCTGCGCCCGGGCCACCGCGACGGCCCGGTTCAGCGTGACCACCGGCCCCGGCGAGATCCGCTCCAGGACCTCGTAGAGCGCCAGGATCTGCGCCCAGTCGGTCTCGGCGTCACTGGTCGCCTCGTCGTGCAGGGCCGCGATGGCCGCCTGGATCTGGTATGGGCCGAGCGGGCCGCGGCCCAGCGAGGCCGAGACCAGCGAGACCCCCTCGGTGATCTGCTCCTTGTTCCACAGCGAACGGTCCTGGCTGTCGAGCGGGATCAGGTTGCCGCCGCGGTCGGTCCGCGCCTTCGTCCGGGCGTCGGTCAGCAACATCAGCGCGAGCAGACCCTTGGTCTCGGTGTCGTCCGGCAGCAGCTTGTGCAGCATGCGGGCCAGCCGGATCGCCTCGGCGGTCAACTCGGCCCGCTGCAGCGCCGGGCCGCCGGACGCGGTGTAACCCTCATTGAAGATCAGGTAGAGCACCTGGCGGACCACGCGGAGACGTTCGCCGCGCTCCGCCTCCGGCGGAGATTCAAAACCACGCCCGCTCCGGCGGATCAACTGCTTGGCGCGGCTGATGCGCTGCGCCATCGTGCTTTCCGGTACGAGGAACGCCTGCGCGATCTCGGCGGTCGTCAAGCCGCCGACCGCCCGGAGCGTCAGCGCCAGCTGTGAGGGGCCGGACAGCGCCGGGTGGGCGCAGAGGAAGAGCAGGTCGAGGGTGTCGTCCCGGTCGGAGACGTCGGGGGTGGTGTCGCCCAGGGTCACGTCGACCTCGCGGCGGCGGCGGGCGTTCTCGCTGCGGAACTCGTCGATCAGCCGACGCGACGCCACCGAGGTCAGCCAGGCTCGCGGATTGTCGGGGATGCCCTCGCGCGGCCACTGGACGGAGGCGGCCAGGAGCGCTTCCTGCACGGCGTCCTCGGCCGAGTCGAACTGTCCGTAACGCCGGACCAGGACGCCGAGGACCTGCGGAGCAAGCTCTTTCAACAGCATCTCCGGCTCGGTCACGGCACCCCTCCCCCTGTCCTGCCGCCTGGTCGCCTGGTCGCCTGGTCGCCTGGTCGCCTTGTCGCCGTCGCGGAGCGGCGCCCGGGTGGGCGCCGTCTCCGGTCGACGGATCACACCTCCGGGGCCTCGCCGATCTTGCGCAGCTCCACCCGCTCCGCCCAGACAACCACCTTGCCGGCGAGCTCGACCGCTCGGGCCTCGTCCTTCACGTCGAAGATCCAGAAGCCGGCCAGGGCCTCCTTCGCCTCGGCGAACGGGCCGTCCGACACGACGACCTGGCCATCGACCAGGCTGACGGTCTTCGCCGTGGACGGGAAGTCCAGGCCCTCCGCCCCGACGAACTCACCGGACTTCTCCAGCTCGGCGTTGAAGTCGCCCATGAAGGCGATCATGTCGCGGACCCACTCGGGCGAACGGGCCTCCATCATGTCGGTGGCGTCCCCGAACATCATCAGCATGTACTTCACGTCGATCTCCTCGTTGCCGGTGCGACCGGGTGGCCGCCGTTCAGGGTGTGGTCGTAGCCCTCGACGCCCCTTCGACATCCTCGCCGAACTTTTTTCGCCGCCCGGCGGGGATCAGCGGACGGCGGTGACGGCGAGCGTATTGCCGCGTGGGCAGAGGAGGTAACCGGGCGTTCCCCGGCAGCCCTGCTCGACGATCCGCTCGACCGCGCCGAGCGCGGTCTGCCGGCCGGTGGCCAGGTCGAGGCGGTTCAGCACGGTGCGGTCGGGCGACGCCTTGGTGCCGCGGAGCAGGAGCAGCGAGCCGGCCCGGTCGACCGAGAACGCCTGCTGCCCGGCGAACGGGTGGCCGATGGTCCGGCCGGTGGCCGTATCCACCAGCACCGTCGTGGCCGAGGCCAGGTTGGCGGCCGCGGAGAGCAGCATGCGCCCGCCGCCGAGGTCCCACACGAAGTTCAGGTCGGTGCGCTGCCACATCTGCCGGCCGGTGGCGGGCTCGCGTGCGGTCACGCCCGGCGCGCCCGCCGTGCAGATCAGCGTGCCGCAGCCGGTGACGTAGCCGACCAGTTCGTCGGATCGCCACAGTGGGCGCAGGTCGGCGGAACGGTAGACGGTCGCGACGGTCTGCGCGGATGCCGTCCGCACCACCACCAGGTAGGGGTCGGCGGGGAAGAGGGTCGTGGCGTAGACCCCGTTCCACGGGATGCGACCACGGTGCCGCACCAGGCCGTCCGCATAGCCGTAGACCGTGGCGTCGCCGGTTCTGGTCACCGTGACGATGGCGTCGGCGAGAGTGGTCCACTGCTCGGCCGGCGCGATCGCGCGCCGCCACACCTGGTGGCCGTCGCGCAGCCGCACCAGGCGTAGCCCGGTCGTCGTACCGGACTCGTCCGTCTCGGCCAGCAGGGCGGCACCGCCGGCCACCGACGGGAAGGCGTCGCCGTCCGACTGCCACAGCTGCCGGCCGGTTGCCGCGTCGAGCGCGATCGTGCCGCGGGCCGACCGCGGGCCGGCCGGCTCGCTCCGCCTGATCGGCGCGGGGGTGGTGGGCACCAGCAGTACGCCGCCAGCCTCGCGCACGCCGGAATCGGCGACCCGGGCGCCGGTCGGCGTGCTCCACCGGGGCTGGCCGGTGGCCAGGTCAACGGCGGTCACCGCGCGCGACCCGGCGGGGCCGGCCCGGTTCAGGTACGCCGTCCGGCCGTCCACCGCCATGGTGTCGCCCGGCTGGAACCCGACCGCCCAGAGCGGGCGGACCCGGGACGGTGCCGCCGGCGCGGAGCCGGCCATGGCGACCAGACCGGCCACGGTGAGCACGGCCAGGGCCAGCCGGCGCAGCCGTGGCAGGTTCACCGGGGCGGCCCCCGGTTCGGCGGCCGCATCCGCGAGGTCGCCAAGGTCGATCACCGTCATCAGCCGACCGCCGTCACCGGGAGTTGTCCTGCACCTGGTTGGCAACATAGCTCGGCGCTCCGAGCAGCGGTAAGCCGCCGGCGGTTGTCGGTTTCGGGCCGTGCCGAGCGGCTGCTCACAGATCGGGCCGGGGGTGGCACCCCACCTGGATCCCTGCTGCCCCGTGGCCTGATCCGGTGGCCGCCGTTCGGCACGACTCGAAACTCGACAACATGTTTGTCGGATGGCCGGCGACGGGGTGCAATCGCCGCCGGCCACCTGGTTGGAAAGCGCTCTCCAATCAAGGACCACCGTGTGCCATTTCTGGCACCTCCGTCAAGAGGGTGTGGGGTTTTGTGGGGATTGTGGAGCTGTGGCGGGCAGGGATCCGGGGTTGGTATTGACACGCCGGAAAGGGCGGCGTAACACTTCGCGCTAGGACGGAGAGCGCTTTCCCCGAGCGCTCGGCATTTTCCCCGGTGCCATGGCCGCTCTATCCCCTGGAGTTCGTGTGAATACGGCTTCCTCGTCGCCCCGGCTTGCCTGGCGACGTCTTGTCCCCATCGTCGTGGCGGCGCTGGTCGTCGCCTATCTCGCCGTTGCGCAGCTTGGCGCGCACGCGGCCGACACCCTGCTCTCGCAGGGCAAACCCACCACCGCCTCCTCCCAGGAGGGGGCCGATGTCGCGGCCGGCAACGCCACCGACGGCAACGCCGGCACCCGCTGGGCCAGCCAGTTCAGCGATCCGCAGTGGATCCGCGTCGATCTGGGCGCCACCTCGGCGATCACCTCCGTGGTGTTGCAGTGGGAGAGCGCCTACG
>NZ_BOQN01000121.1 GCF_018332695.1 Paractinoplanes toevensis | reverse complement strand
CATCACCCGACCGCCGCCACCCCGCAAGCAGCGGGCCACACCAGCACGCGCCGCGACTCTCGCGCAACGACCCACGCACCCAGCCCCGCGCGGCAACGCCTTGCGCTGCTCACCCATGCACGCCGCCCAGCTCTGCCCGGAGGGGCGTTTATACGTATTCGGCCGGTCGGTGACGGGTCGATGCCCGTCGTGGCGCCCGGCATCGCAGATCTTGTGGAGGTCGGGGTGCGAGCTTGGGCCGGGCCTGAACCGGGGTCCCGCTCCTTCTGGAATGGCGGGACCCCCACCCGAAAAGATCTCTAGATCCAGCGGCTGCCCAGCCACATGCGGTGCGACCAGCCCTCGTAGGTGATCACCTGGCCGATGAAGATGGGCTGGAAATAGAAGAAGCAGACCGCCACGGCGGCCACGTAGATGCCGGCCGCCACGATGCCGAGTGCTCGCCGGTCGGAGCCCGGTGGTGCGCTCATGATGGCGCCCAGCACGTAGGTGACGGCCAGGATCAGGAACGGTAGCGCGGGCAGGGCGTAGAACGAGAACATCGTCCGGCCGTCCTTGACCGCGTAGTAGAACCACGGGAGCAGGCCGCCGGCGACCGGCACCAGGATCGCCCAGGCCCGCCAGTCGCGCCGCGCGATGCCGAACCAGACCAGCGCGGACAGTGCCGGCAGGAACGACCACCACAGGATGGGCGTGCCGAGCAGCAGGATCTGCCGGGCGCAGCTCGGGGCGCCGCAGCCGGTGGCGCCGGGCCAGTAGAAGTTGACCGGCCGGCCCAGCAGCATCCACTGCCACGGCCAGGACTGGTAGACGTGCGGGGAGGTGAGTCCGCTGTGGAAGCGGTAGGCCTCGTGGTGGTAGTGGGCCAGGTTGAGCAGGGCGCCGAGGATCGGGGGTTCGCTCAGGCCCTTCGCCTCGCGGTAGTGCCGAAACCAGCCGGTGCTGGTGACGAACCAGCCGGTCCAGGTGGCCAGGTAGAACAGCAGGCTCAGGGCGACGCTGAGGACGCCCCAGATCAGGTCGTCGGGGCGGAACCGGGCGGGCGCGCCGGCCGAGCGGCGGGCCTGCACCCGCCACGCCCACGCCAGGGCGGCGAAGAACGGGGCGAAGAACAGCGCACTCCACTTCACGCCGCAAGCCAGGCCGAACAGGGCGCCGGAGGCGAGCAGCCACCACGGCACGATCCGCGGCTTCGTGCCGTCCTCCAGCGCCCGGAGCAGGCGGCGCCGGTAGTGGTCGCGGTCGAGGACCATGGCGGCGAACGAGAACAGCACGAACAGGCCGACGAAGATGTCCAGCAGCGAGGTGCGCGACAGCACCAGCTGGAAGCCGTCCAGCGCCATCAGCATGCCCGCCGTGCCGGCCAGCAGCACCGAGTGGAACATGCGGTAGGCGATCCGGATCAGGACCAGGATCATCAGGGTGCCGGCGACGGCGGCGGTGAAACGCCAGCCGAGCTCGTTGTTGCCGAAGATCTTCTCGCCCAGCGCGATCAGCCATTTGCCCAGCGGCGGATGCACGACGTACGCCGGGCCGTTGCTCTTCTCGTCCCACTCGACGCCGTGCTGGAGCATGTCCCAGGCGTCGGTCGGGTAGTAGACCTCGTCGAAGACGTAGCCCTTCGCGCTGGTCAGACCCTGGAAGCGGAGGATCCCGGCGATCAGCGTCACGACCGCGGTCGCCAGCCACGAGTGCGGGTCGAGCCAGTTCTCCAGCGTCGCCAGGCGGCGCCGCACGATGCCGGGAACGCCGGGAGTGGTCGCCGGGGCCGGCCGGACGTCGACTTCGACAGCCGTCGCTGTAGTCACGCGGTGATGATAAGGGCCGTTCCCGGCCACCGGGTATGCCCGGCGGCGGGGAACGGCCTCGGCCGTCTACGGCCTGTGCGGTTCGCACGGGACTCTGCCGAATCCCGTATTCATATGTTTTTAAGCGGGCAGTGCCCAGTCTCGGACCTCGGGCATGTCCTCCAGGTTTTCCACCACGTATTCCTCGTGGCGGGCCAGCTGCGACTCGCACCAGGACTTGAGGTCGGCGGCGCCGCGCGGCAGGCGCTTGGCGTTGTTGATGGCGTCCATGACCAGGTGGTAACGGGACGTCTTGTTACGGACCGTCATGTCGAACGGGGTGGTCGTGGTGCCCTGCTCGATGAAGCCGCGCACCCGGAACCGGTCGGCGTCGGGCCGGCCGTGCACCAGCTGGTGGATGGCGCCGGGGTAGCCGTGGAAGGCGAACACCACGTCGACGGTGTCGGTGAACAGCTCGGTGAACTGGACGTCCGACATGCCGTGCGGGTGGTCCTTCGGGCGGGGCAGCGCCATCAGGTCGACGACGTTGACCACCCGGACCTTGAAGTTGGGCAGCCGCTCCTTGAGGATCTGCGCGGCCGCGACCGTCTCCATGGTGACCACGTCGCCGGCGCAGGCCAGGACGATGTCGGGGTCGGTCACGCCGTCGTCGGTGCCGGCCCAGTCCCAGATGCCGGCGCCGCGCTCGCAGTGCGCGATCGCCTCGTCCATCGACAGGTATTGCAGCTGGGGCTGCTTGTCGATGACGATCAGGTTGACGTAGCTGCGCGAGCGGAAGCAGTGGTCGGCCACCGACAGCAGCGTGTTGGCGTCGGGCGGGAGGTAGACCCGGGCCACGTTGCCGCGCTGGTTGAGCACGACCTGCAGCAGACCGGGGCCCTGGTGGCTGAAGCCGTTGTGGTCGTTACGCCACGCCGTGGAAGTCAGCAGGATGTTGAGCGACGGCACCTTGGCCCGCCAGGGCAGGTGCGCGGCCTCCTGCAACCACTTGCCGTGCTGGACCGTCTGCGAGGCGCTGACCATGGCGAACGCCTCGTAGGTGGCGAACAGGCCGTGCCGGCCGGTGAGGTTGTAGCCCTCGAGCCAGCCGTGGCAGTTGTGCTCGCTGAGCACCTCCATCACCCGGCCGTTCGGGCCCAGCTTCACGTCGTCGGCGGTGGTGCGCTCCATGAACGCCCGGTCGGAGACCTCGAAGACGGCACCGAGGCGGTTGCTGTTGGTCTCGTCGGGGCAGAACAGCCGGAACCGGTCGGGGCTCGACGTGTAGATGTCGCGCATCAGTTCGCCGAGCTTGCGGGTCGACTCGGCGCGCGTGGTGCCGGGCTTCGTGACGTCGATGGCGTACGCGCGGAAGTCGGGCATGTCGAGGTCGCGGGTGAGCAGGCCGCCGTTGGCGTGCGGGGTGGCGCTCATCCGCAGCGGGCCCTCCGGCGACTGGTCGCGGACCAGGGCGGTGGGTGCGCCGGTGGCGTCGAACAGCTCCTCCGGACGGTACGACCGGAGCCACTTCTCCAGGAGCTCGAGGTGTTCCGGGTTTTCCCGCACGCCGGACAGTGGCACCTGGTGGGAGCGCCACGTGCCCTCGACGACGACCCCGTCCACCTCGTGCGGCCCGGTCCAGCCCTTCGGCGACCGCAGCACGATCACCGGCCAGGCGACACTGCTGTCGCCGGACTTCTTGGCCTTGATCGCGCCGTACGCCTCGGCGAGCGCCTGGGCGAACCGCACGTGCATGCCGGGCAGATCGTTGCCGGAGACCTCGATGACCTGGTAGCCGTGGCCCTGCAGGAGCTGGCGCACCCGCTCCGGGTCCTTGCGGCCGAGCACGGTCGGGCCGGAGATCTTGCCGTCGTTGAGGTGCAGGATCGGCAGCACCGCGCCGTCCCGCTCCGGGTTGATGAACGAGATGCCCTTCCACGAGCCCTCGAGCGGCCCGGTCTCGGCCTCGCCGTCGCCGACCACGGCGATCGCGAGCAGGTCGGGGTTGTCCATGACCGCGCCGAACGCGTGGACCAGGACGTAGCCGAGCTCGCCGCCCTCGTGGATGGAACCGGGGGTGGTCACCGACACATGGCTGGGAATGCCACCGGGGCTGGAGAACTGGCGGAAGAGGCGGAGGATGCCGCCCTCGTCCTGGGTGACGTCGGGGAAGTGCTCGGTGTAGGTGCCCTCGAGGTAGCCGGCCGCCACCAGCGCCGGACCGCCGTGACCGGGGCCGGCCAGGTAGATGGCCTCCTGCCCGGTGTGCTTGATCAGGCGGTTCACGTGGGCGTAGATGAACGACAGGCCGGGGCTGGTGCCCCAGTGCCCGAGCAGGCGGGGTTTGATGTGATCCGCACTCAGGGGCTCGCGCAGCAGCGGGTTGGCCTTCAGGTAGATCTGACCGATGGTCAGATAGTTGTTGGCCCGCCACCACGCGTCCAGCCGGTCCAGGTCTTCCTGGCTCGGCTCGCCCAGGGTGCGGACAAGATCGGCACTGACCGTCGTCACGGTGATTCCTTTCGCGGATCCTCGGCTACGGAAAAACCTACGTGGTCTCGGAACCGCTTTCGTAGGGTCTTATGGCCCTGGAGTGACTTTCCGGCGACGCTGAACCGTGGCCGTCGTTGATCCGTTCCCCAAGGCGTGCAGCCCGATGCCCCACTCCCCCCACGCTCCCGGATTCGTAGCTTCTTCACTCTGCTTTCCCGTCCGGCGGTCAACCGAACATTGACCGTACTGGCGGGTTTGTTGCTCTTTGTCGCCTTGGTTTTCCCGAACGTCGTCTCCAGACTGACCCCCGTCGGTTTCCTCCGTATTCCGGTGGAGGGCGCGTTCCTGATCGCACTGCTGCTGGTCCCGGCCCGGGCCCGCCGTGTCGCCGGCATCGTCGTCGGTGTCCTGCTCGGCTGGCTGGTCATCGAGAAATGCCTGGACATGGGCTTCTTCTCGGAGTTGAACCGGCCGTTCGACCCGGTGCTGGACTGGGTGCTGTTCGACGACGCATACAGCTTCGTGGTCGACTCCTACGGCCGGGTCGCGGCGATCGGCGCGGTCGCCGCCATCCTGCTGCTGGTCGCCGGGATCATGGCGCTGACCACCTGGGCGACGCTGCGGATCGGCCGGCTGGTGAGCAACCGCCGGCGGCGCTCGCTCTACGCGGCCGGCGGCCTGGCGGTGGCCTGGGCGGCCACCTTCGCCCTCGGCGCGTCCTTCACCGGCACGGTCCCGATCGCGGCGCGCAGCACGGCGACGTACGCGTGGGACCGCGCCCACCAGGCCAAAGCGGGGTTCGCCGACTCGGCGAAGTTCGCCGAGGAGGTCAAGAACGACGCGTTCGCGAACGTGCCGGCCGACCAGATGCTGACCGCGCTGAAGGGCAAGGACGTCATCTTCACGTTCGTCGAGAGCTACGGCCGCAGCGCCGTCGAGCACCCGGCCCTCGCCCCGCTGGTCGACCCGGTCCTGGACGCCGGCACCAGGCAGCTCGCCGCGGCCGGCTTCGGCTCCGAGTCGGGCTGGCTCACCTCGCCGACGTTCGGCGGCGGCAGCTGGCTCGCCCACTCGACGTTCGAGTCCGGCCTGTGGATCAACAACGAACAGCGGTACCGCAACCTGGTCTCCAGCAACCGGCTTACTCTGACCAGGGCGTTCAAGAACGCCGGGGCGCGCACGGTGAGCGTCATGCCGGGCGCCACCCGGGCCTGGCCGGAGGGCAAGTTCTACGGGTACGACGCGGTCTGGGACTCCCGTAATCTCGGTTACCAGGGGCCGAAGTTCTCCTGGGCGCCGATGCCCGACCAGTACACGCTGAAGCAGCTCAACACGATCGAGTACAAGAAGCCGGGACGGGAACCGCTGATGGTGGAGATGCCGCTGGTGTCCAGCCACACGCCGTGGGCGCCGATCCCCACCTACCTCGACGACTGGGACCAGATCGGCGACGGGTCGGTCTACGCCTCGATGGCCGAGAACGGCAAGAAGCCGAAGGCGCTGTGGGCCAATCCGCGCGACGTCCGCCCGGAGTACGGCAAGTCGATCGTCTACTCGGTGACCTCCCTGG
Organism: Paractinoplanes toevensis; assembly: GCF_018332695.1. Classification (GTDB taxonomy): domain Bacteria; phylum Actinomycetota; class Actinomycetes; order Mycobacteriales; family Micromonosporaceae; genus Actinoplanes; species Actinoplanes toevensis. The sequence continues at coordinate 45,953 of NZ_BOQN01000121.1, read as the reverse complement.
TGAACTGGGTGACCAGGTACGGCGACGACAACCTGGTGCTGGTCTTCCTCGGCGACCACCAGCCGTCGCCGATCGCGTCCGGGGCCGGGGCCAGCCACGACGTGCCGATCTCGATCGTGACCAAGGACCGGTCGGTCCTGGAGAGGATCACCGATTGGCAGTGGGTGGACGGGCTGCGGCCGCAGGGGGACACCCCGGTGTGGCCGATGAACGCGTTCCGGGACCGGTTCTTCACGGCGTTCGGACCGAAGGCGGCGGCGTCCTGAAGATCTATCTCGACTGCGACACCGGGGTCGACGACGCCCTGGCCCTCGCCTTTCTGCTGGCCTCGCCCGATGTCGAGATCGTCGGGATCGGGACCGTCAACGGGAACACGTCGGCGGTGCAGGCGGCCCGGAACACGCTGGGCCTGCTGGCGCTTTCCGGCATTTCCGGAATTCCCGTCGCGGTGGGCGAAGGCAGTTACCGCGGCGGGGCGGCCGGCGTTCACGGCGGCAACGGGATCGGCGGCGTGACCCTGCCCTGCGGCGACGCGCCGGACGCCCGGACGGCGGTTGCCCTGCTGACCGATGTCATCCGCGACAATCCCGGCGAACTGCACATCATCGCCACCGGGCCGTGCACCAACCTGGCCCAGGCGCTGCGTACCGCTCCCGACCTGCCCACGCTCATCGCCTCGGTCACGGTGATGGGCGGCGCCGTCCGCGCACCCGGCAACGTCACGCCGCACGCCGAGGCCAACTTCCGCGACGACCCGCGGTCGGCCGCCGCCGTGCTGGCCGCGCCGTGGCCGGTCACCCTGGTCCCGCTCGACGTGACCATGCGGCACCGCTGGACCGTGCCCGACCAGGAGGCACTACGGGCCGGCGGCACACCCCTGCACGAGGCCCTGGCCGACATGCTGCCGGTCTACTTCGAGTCCTACCAGCCGCGGCTCGGCGTACGCGAAATTCCCCTGCACGATCCCCTGGCCGCGGCCGTCGCGGTCGGCGTGCTGGCGCCGTCGGACGCCCCGCAGCTGCCGCTGCGGGTCGATCCGGAGGGTGCGGTGCGGGAGGATCCTTCCGCTGCTTCCGCCGTACGGGTGGTGCTGGCGCTGGCCGAGCCGGGCGCACCGGTGATCCTCCGCCGAATCCTCGGATTCCGTAGCTGACCCCTCCCGTGACGAGCTGATCGTTGGTAGCGTCGCGCCATGCCGACGGATTCCGGAGTTGATCGCGCTCGTCTCGCCTCACTGTCCGCACGTGAGCGGGCGACCTATGCCGAGCGCCACCCCCGCTCGGCGGCCGCCTACGGCCGGGCCGACCACCTGTTCGGCCGGGTCCCGATGACCTGGATGAACAAGAACGCCGCCGGCTTCCCGGTCTACGTCGACCGGGCCCGCGGGGCTCGGCTCACCGACATCGACGGCCACGAGTACATCGACTTCTGCCTGGGCGACACCGGCGCGATGGCCGGCCACTCCCCCGCCCCGGTCGTCGCCGCGGTCACCGACCGGCTCGCGACGCTGGGCGGCGCCACCACGATGCTGCCGACCGAGGACGCGGCCGCCGTCGGCGCCGAGCTGGCCCGCCGCTTCGGCCTGCCGTACTGGAGTTTCGCGCTGACCGCGACCGACGCGAACCGGTGGGCGATCCGCCTGCTGCGGGCGGTCTCCGGCCGCCCGAAGATCCTGGTGAACAGCTACTGCTACCACGGCTCGGTGGACGAGTCGCTGATCGTCGTGGGTCCCGACGGCCGCGGCGTCTCCCGCGAGGGCAACGTGGGCGCCCCCACCGACGTGACCGGCACCAGCCGGGTGGCCGAGTTCAACGACCTGGCCGGCCTGGAGCGCGAACTGGCCCACGGTGACGTGGCCGCGGTGCTGATGGAGCCGGCGCTCACCAACATCGGCATCGTCCTGCCCGAACCGGGCTACCTCGCGGGCGTCCGGGAGCTGACCCGCCGGTACGGCACCTACCTCATCAACGACGAGACCCACACGTTCTCCGCCGGGCCCGGCGGCGCGACCGCCGCCTGGTCCCTCGAACCCGACGTGCTGACCATCGGCAAGGCCATCGCCGGGGGCATTCCGATCGGGGCGTACGGCCTGTCGGCCGCGCTCGCCGACTCGCTGACCGGCCGCCCCGACCTGGACCTGGTCGACATGGGTGGGGTCGGTGGCACGCTGGCCGGCAACCCGGTCTCGATGGCCGCCGCCCGGGCCACCCTGTCCGACGTCCTCACCGAGGAGGCGTTCGCCGGGATGATCGCGACGGCCACGGCGTTCGCCGACGGCGTCCGGAAGCTGATCGACGGGCACGTCCTGCCGTGGTCGGTCGCCCAGCTCGGCGCCCGGGTCGAATACCGGTTCGCCAGTCCGGCCCCGCGCACCGGCACCGAGTCGGCCGCCTCGGCCGACGCCGAGCTGGAGGACTTCCTGCACGTCTACCTGGCCAACCGGGGCATCCTGCTGACGCCGTTCCACAACATGGCGCTGATGTCGCCGGCGACCACGCTGTCCGACGTGCACCGTCACCACGAGGTCTTCGGCGCGGCGCTGGCCGAACTGCTGGGGTAACTCGATGGCGCGGATCCGCCGCGACGGTAGGGTGACTCCACCGTGATTCCCGCCGGATTCGTGTTCCTCGCGCTCGCGTTCAACGTCCTGGGTGCCGGCTCCTACCTGTACCGTCTGGCCCGCCGCGAGATCCAGCCGCACATCGTCACCTGGGCACTGTGGGCCCTCGCCCCGCTCGTCGCCTTCGTCGCGCAGCTCAGCGAGCACATCGGTGTCCAGTCGCTGATCACGCTGTTCACCGGTGCGAGCCCGCTCGTCGTCGTGGTGATGCTGATCGCGCGGCGGCAGGGCGCCTGGGGAGTGACCGCGTGCGACCTGTTCTGCGGTGCGCTGTCGGTGGCCGGTCTGATCATCTGGGCCCTGACCCGGCATGCCGCCTACGCCGTGCTGTTCGCGATCGCGGCCGACGCGCTGGCCGCCGTGCCGACCTACCGGAAGGCCTGGCGGAACCCGGGCAGCGAGTCGTGGTTCAACTTCGCCTGCCTGGCCGTCAGCGCGCTGATCACCCTGGCGACCATCACGACGTGGTCGCCGGCGCACTACGCGTTCGCCGCCTACCTGGCCGTCCTGGGGCTCAGCATGACCGCGGTCATTCTGCTGGGGAACCGCCGGGTCGCGGCAGGTCGGCGAGCCTGACGGCCCGGGTCGACGGGTCCTCGACGAACTCGTCCCAGATCGCCCGGAACACCGCGACCAGCTGACCGCCCGGGTCGGTGATCAGCACCTCGCCCCAGATCCGCAGGTCGCCGGTGTGCCCGCCGTACTCCTGCAGCTGCAGGACGATCGCCGAGGTGTCGATGAGGATGAACTTGAACGGGAACCGGTGCCGGGTCACCCGCAGCGACACCCTGCCCCGCGCCTGCCGCAGGGCCAGGACGTCGGTGCAGTGCTTCACCAGGCTCGGGGTGAGCGCCCGGCTCAGCGACGACGCCGGCTCGGCGACCTGGATGATCCGCTTGTAGGAGATCGACGGCTGTTCGAGCAGCGCCAGAAAGACATCAAAAGCGTTGTTCTGGTACGACTGGTCCATCGCCTCGTCCGGCCATCGCCCGTCCTCCAGCAGCAGATCGAGGATGCGGATCTCCTCCTTGGCCGACAGCATGAGCTGAACGGTCCGGTCACCCTCGATCGTCTTCGCCGTGTTCAGCTCGCTCAGCAGCATGGTGTCGACCTTCATCCCGATGCTGCCCACCATGGCGGTCATGTCCCGGCCGAGCGCGGCGATCCGGGCCGCGGTGCCGTCGGCCAGCGCGTGGTGCCGGGCCACCTCGTCGCGGACCGCGTCGGTGATCTCCCGGTCGGCCTGGATGCGGCTCTCCACCACCGCGGCCAGCCCGGCCAGCATCGTCACCACCAGCAGGCACACGACCAGCGCGGCGGCCGCCGCCATCCGCAGCCGGGTGTCGAGGATCTCCTGGACGGCGGCACCGAGAACGGCCGCGATCAACGCGCCGCACACCGCGAACAGAACCCGCCGATGCCGCGCGACCCACGCCATGAGGTGGAGTGTTACACGCTGCGCGACGAATCCGATACGGGGCATCCGGGCGGCTGCCAGGCTGGAACGGTGACCGAACTGCTCGTGGTGATGGTGGCCGCGCTGATGGTGATCGCCGGCGCGAAGGAGGCCGGCCCCCGGCTGGGGATCGCGGCGCCGCTGGTGCTGGTGGCGATGGGCGTCGCGGCGAGTTTCCTGCCGATGTTCGGGTCGGTGGACATCGAACCCGAGTGGATCCTCGAAGGCGTCCTGCCGCCGCTGCTCTACTCGTCCGCGGTGTCGATGCCGACAATGAACTTCCGCCGCGAGTTCGGCGCCATCAGCGGCCTGTCGGTGCTGCTCGTGGTCGGCAGCGCGCTGCTGCTCGGGGTGTTCTTCATGCTGGTCGTCCCGGAGATCGGCTTCGCCTGGGGGGTCGCTCTCGGCGCCATCGTCAGCCCGACCGACGCGGTCGCCACCTCGATCATCAAGCAGATGCCGGTGTCGAAGCGGGTGGTGGCGCTGCTCGACGGCGAGAGCCTGCTCAACGACGCGACGGCGCTGGTCATGCTGCGGGCCGCGATCGTCGCGACGTCGGTGGCGTTCTCGTTCTGGGGCGCGCTCGGCTCGTTCGCGTACTCGGTGGTGGTGGCCCTGGTGGTCGGCGGGTTCGTCGGCTGGCTCAACCTGGTGGTCCGCAAGCGGGTGACCGACCCGACGGTGAACACCGTCATCTCGTTCGCGGTACCGTTCGCCGCCTCGGTGCCGGCCGGGCTGCTCGGCGCGTCCGGCCTGGTCGCGGCGGTCGTCGCCGGGCTGGTCACCGGGATCCGGGCGCCTCGCGACCTGTCCCCGCAGAACCGGCTCTCCGACTCGCAGAACTGGCGCACGGTGGAACTCGTCCTCGAGGGCGCGGTGTTCCTGACCATGGGCGTACAGATCAAGCCGATCGTGACGACCGTCGAGCAGGACCATTCCGGGGTGTTGTCCGCCGTACTCGTCGCGGTCGTCGCCTTTGTCCTGACGGTCCTGGTCCGGGCGGCCTACGTGGTCCCGCTGCTGGCTGTTCTGGTCAGCCGGGCCCGGCACGGCTTGACCATGCAACGGCAACTGCGGGAAATGCAGGACCGGATGAGTACGCCGGAGGGCAAGCAGGAGACGTTCGCGCAGATGAACCGCCGCAACCGGGAAGCGTCGGAACGCGAGCTCAACTTCTTCACCAGCCGGATCCGGCAGGGGCTCGCCAACATCGACTATTTCGTGCGGGAGCCACTCGGCTGGCGCGAGGGCGTTGCCGTGGTGTGGGCGGGCATGCGCGGCGCGGTGACCGTGGCCGCGGCCCAGACGCTCCCCGAGGACACCCCGCAGCGGTCCACCCTGGTGTTGATCGCCTACGCGGTCGCGGCGATCTCGCTGGTGGTCCAGGGCGGCACCATCGGCCCGCTGCTGCGCCTGATCACGCCGAAGGCCGACCCGGTCGCGGCCGAGGAGCAGGCACACGCCGAGTGGAACCGGATCATGGAACTGATGCGGACCAGCGGCGAGACGCTCGAACACCCGCCGCCCGCCACCACCGCTCCCACCGCGGAAGGCTTCCGGGCGGCCAAGGAGTACCGCCTCGCGATCCTGGCGGCGCAGCGGTCGGTGCTGCTCGACGCCCGCGACCACGGCACCTTCGACGCCGACCTGCTGGCCAACGCCCTCGCCAATCTCGACGCGTCGCAGATCGCCCTGGAGATGCGCGGCAAATTCACCGACGGCTGAGGGGCTGTTTGCGGGCGAGAACGAGCCGGCAGCGGTTCACCGCGGGCAGGTCGACGTCCGTCACGGTGAAGCCGGCCGCGGCCAGCTCGTCCCGGACCGGTTCGATGCGCATCGTCCGGTAGTACATGACGAACGGCGGCCGCCACACCGCGTTGCGCACCCGCATCGCCGCGTCGAAACCGAGCAGCGCCCAGTGCGCGACCGAGGTGACCGGCGCCGGTTCCCCGATCGGAAACGCGAACAGCCCGCCCGGCCGCAACGCCCGGTGCACCCCCGCGAACAGCCCCGGCCGCTCCTCGGGCAGGAAGTGCCCGAGCGCCCCGAACGACACCGCCAGGTCGAAGCCCCCGGCGAACGGCAGCGCCCGGGCATCGGCCCGCACCCAGGTGGCGTCCGGGTGCGCGGCCCGCGCCCGCGCGATCATCCCGGAGCTGAAGTCGACCCCGGTGATCAACCCGGTGCACAGCGGCCGCAGGGCGAGCATGCCCGCCCCGGTGCCGGTGCAGAGGTCCAGCCCCGCCTCGAACGGCCCGAGCCCGGTCAGCGCGTCGACGGTCCCGGAAAGAATGCTCCCCGGGGTGCGGAACGGCGTGTGGTCGAATTTCGGCGCGAGCCGGTCATAGCCGCCCTCGACCGAGGACAACGCCTGCACGCACAGTTCGCGAAGAGTGGGTCCCTGAGCCGAGAACATCGGCCGAGACTACCCACCGGCGCTGATCGCGTGGACGGCAACAGGCTGGCCGTGCCCCGGCACGACGGTGTCGAACTCGTGCACGAACCCGAGTTTCTGCATGACCCGCTCCGACCGCACGTTGTCGACGTGCCGAATGCTGATCACCCGATCCAGCCCGGCCGCGCCGAACCCGAACCGCAGCGCCGCACCCGCCGCCTCGGTGGCGTAACCGTTGCCCCAGGCGTGCCGGGCCAGCCGCCACCCGATCTCCACGGCCGGCAGCACCTCCGGCAGGAACGCGGGCACCGACAGCCCGGCCCACCCGATCATCTCGCCGCTCCCCCGAACCTCCACGGCGAACAGCCCGAACCCACGGTCGTCCCAGTCCCGCACGATCTTCCGAAGGCTCTCCGCACTCCGCTCCCGATCGAACACCGAGCCGTCCAGGATGAACCGCATGACCTCCGGGTCCGCGTTGATAGCCGCAAGAGCGTCAAGATCGTCATCCCGCCACCCACGCAGCAGAAGCCGCTCAGTCTCCACAGTGACCATGACCCGATTATCGGCCTGACCACCATCTGCGATTCCCTGGAATTCCCCCACGGACCACCTTCCCGCCCGTCGGTCGCCGGCCGGAAGGTGGACCGCGTGGCGAACGAACTGTTCCGGTAGGCTCGCCTGCGATTGGGCCTGAGCCGACAACAGGTCGCCGACGCGGCCGATGCCCAGCTGCCCGCGCACAGCCGGTTGAGCGCCAACGACATCGGGAAAGTCGAGCGAGGGCTGGTCGCCTTTCCCCGCGAGACGCGCCGCCAGGCACTTCGCGAGCGGGCCGTCGAGGTCCTCACCGAGGCTGTGGCCCGCTCCGAGAACGACCGAAGCAAGGTGAATGTCCGGCTGCTCGTGTCGACCTGGCCGGGGCACAGGAATGGATCGGGCTCGGCGCGTGCGGAGAAGACTCGATCCGTGGCAGGACGAACCAGCCGTCCGCCGCCTCGACGAGGTGTTCGCCGGTTAGCCACGCCCCTCCACGAGCGACTCGATCGCGCCGACGACGGCGTCGGTGCAAGGGCGTCGAAGATCGCGTCAGGGTTGGGCGCGTCACCGATCACGACGGTCCGAGCCGGATCGATGGCCTCACCGTAGGTCGCCAGGAAACGCTGGGCGACCACATCCGGCAGTTCGAAGCGGTCACGGGCATCCGATCCGTAGCCGCCGATGGCGAACTCGATGTGCCGGCTCAGGCCGGTCGCACGGAGTTTGGCCTCCGCAGCCGATCGCAGGTTTCCGGTCAGCACGGTCTGCCGGAATCCGTGCTCGTGAAGAGCTTCGATGGTTTCCGCCGCACCCGGATTCAATCACCGCAGATTGGCAGCAGGGTCACGTTCAAAAATCACGCAATACCGCCGAATCACTATCCGCGATGGTCCAGGAGGACCGGGCGCAGCCGGTCGAGGACCGCGGGATCCTCGATGGTGGACGGGACCGGCTCGTCGGTGCCGTCGGCGATGCCGCGCATGGTGCGGCGCAGGATCTTGCCGGAGCGGGTCTTGGGCAGGCCCGACACCACGTCGACCCGGCGCAGCGCGGCCACCGCGCCGATCTGGGCCCGGACCAGCGCGACCAGTTCCTCCTCGAGGCCGATCGGGTCGGCCTCGACCCCGGACTTCAGCACCACGAAGCCACGCGGCAGCTGGCCCTTGAGCGGGTCGGCCACCCCGATCACCGCGCACTCGGCCACCGCGGGATGCCCGGCCAGGACCTCCTCCATGGCGCCGGTGGACAGCCGGTGCCCGGCCACGTTGATGACATCGTCGGTGCGGCCCATGACGTACAGATAACCGTCCTCGTCGAACCGGCCGCCGTCGCCGGTCAGGTAGTTGCCCGGGTAGGCGGACAGATATGAGCTGACGTAGCGTGCATCGTCGCCCCACAGGGTGGGCAGGCAGCCCGGCGGCAGCGGCAGTTGCAGGACGATCGCGCCGTCCTCGCCCGGGGCCGCCTCGGAACCGGACGGCGACACCACCCGGACCCGGTAACCGGGCATCGGCACCGACGGGGATCCAGGCTTGGTGGGCAACGCCTCGATGCCCCGCGGGCTGGCGGCGATCGGCCAGCCCGTCTCGGTCTGCCACCAGTTGTCGATCACCGGTACGCCCAGCAGGGAGCCGGCCCACTCGTACGTCTGCGGGTCGAGCCTCTCCCCGGCCAGGAACAGCAGCCGCAGGCTGGGCAGATCGCGCACCAGACGGCCGGCCGGGTCCTCCTTCTTGATCGCCCGGATGGCGGTGGGCGCGGTGAACATGGTGGTGACCCGATGCTGGGCGGCGACCCGCCAGAACGCTCCGGCGTCCGGGGTGCCGACCGGTTTTCCCTCGTAGAGGACGGTGGTGGCGCCGGTGAGCAGTGGCCCGTACACGATGTAGGAATGACCCACCACCCAGCCGACGTCGGACGCCGCCCAGAAGACGTCCCCCGGCCCGGTGTTGAAGATCTTTTCCATCGACCAGCGCAACGCCACCGCGTGCCCGCCGTTGTCCCGGACCACGCCTTTCGGTTTCCCGGTCGTGCCGGAGGTGTAGAGGATGTAGAGCGGATCGGTGGCCGCGACCGGCACGCAGCCGGCCGGTTCGGCGTCCTCGATCGCCGCGCCCCAGCTGAGGTCGCGGCCCTCCCGCAACCGGCCCGGATGCTGCGGACGCTGGAAGATCACACACCGTTGCGGCCGATGCGTGGCCAGGTCGAGGGCGGCGTCGAGCATCGGCAGGTAGGGCACGACCCGCCCGGCCTCGACCCCGCACGACGCGGCGACCACCACGACCGGCCGGGCGTCGTCGATGCGGGCCGCGAGCTCCTTGGCGCCGAATCCGCCGAACACCACCGAGTGCACCGCGCCGAGCCGGGCGCAGGCGAGCATCGCCACCACGGTCTCCGGGATCATCGCCATGTAGATCACGACCCGGTCACCCTGGGCGACTCCCAACCGGCGCAGCGCGCCGGCGAAGATCGCGACTTCGTCGCGCAGACCCCGATAGGTGTACGTCGTGAGCGCTCCGGTCACCGGACTGTCGTGCACCAGGGCGGGCTGCTCCCCGCGTCCCGCGTCGACGTGCCGGTCGAGCGCGTTGTGGCAGGTGTTGAGCTCGGCGCCGGGGAACCACCGGTACAGCGGGGCGGCGCTGTCGTCGAGGATGCGCCCGGGCGGGGTCACCCAGTCGATCAGGGCGGCGGCGTCTCGCCAGAAGCCCTCGGGGTCGGTCACGCTCCGCTCGTACGCCCGCCGGTAGTCACCCATGCGCCCCAGTCAACACCCGCGTCACGGCGGGATCGGGGGCCGCGGCGGAACGCGCGCCGAACGGTACGCCATCTGCGCCGAACCGACCTCGCCAACCTGCCGATAAGCTGCCAAAACCGGGAAATCACTCCGTAGCCTGACATCATGGGTCTCTTCGGAAAGCGCCTGCCAGACCAGCCCGTGGCGACGCGGGCCGTGCCCCGTGACATCGAGGCGCTGGAAGAGTTCGTGTCGAACCTCGAGACCGCCACGGACGAGGCGAGCACCTGGCGAATCTTCGCGTCCACCTACGTCGAGTTCTACGACATGGAGTACGGCGCGGTCTGGTGCGTCGAGAACGGCGTGGCCCACATCGAGTACGAGCTCGGCCGGATCGCCGGTTCCCTGAACGGCACCGCCGGCTCGGCCGCCCTCGTCCAGCAGTCGATCCGCACCCGCGAGGCGGCCTACGCCGACACCGCCGGCAACGACGCCCGGATGGCCGCCGCGATGCGGGCCGGTGCGCTCGCCGCCATCGCCCTGCCGATCGTCCGGCGCGGCACCGTGACCGCCGTCCTCGAGCTGTACGGCCGCAACCCCTCCGCGGTGGACAGCGCCCTGATCAGCAAGTGGGGCGCGATCATGCGAGTCGCCGAGCAGGCTCGGCAGGCCGCGCTCTCCTCGTTCCTGACCCGCCAGATCGCCGACGACCGGCTCGCGGTCACCACCGTGGTCAGCGCCCTCGGCCACACCGCCGACTCGGCCCGGGCGCTGAAGTCCGCGCTCGACGCGGTCCGCACCGCGTTCGGCTGGGCCTACGGCTCCTACTGGGAGATCGACGACGAGGAGAACGTCCTCAAGTTCAAGGTTGAATCCGGTTCGGCCGGTGACGAGTTCCGCAAGGTGACCCTGGCGGCCACGTTCGCCGAGGGGGTCGGCCTGTCCGGGCGCGCCTGGCGGGCGAAGGACCTTGTCTTCGTCCGCAACATCGGCGAACTGACCGACTGCGTACGCGCACCGGCCGCCACCCGCGCCGGGGTCCGCTCCGGCGTCTGCTTCCCGATCGTCAGCATGGACCGGATCGTCGGCACGATGGACTTCTTCACCACCGAGTTCATCGACCTCAGCGACTCTCGCGCCGACGCGCTGCGCAACGTGCAGCAGCTGGTCTCGCAGCGGCTCGACATCGTCCGCGGCGCCGAGATCTCGGCCACCAACGCCCGCGCCCTGCTCGACACCGTCTCCCGGCTGCGCGACGCCACCAGCGACGCCACCCGGGTCGCGGACGACGCGGTCGCCCGGGCCTCCGACATGACCGGCGACGTGGCCGCGCTCGGCGAGGCCTCCAACGCGATCGGCGACGTCATCAAGGTGATCACCTCGATCGCCGACCAGACCAACCTGCTCGCCCTGAACGCCACCATCGAGGCGGCCCGGGCCGGCGAGATCGGCAAGGGCTTCGCGGTGGTCGCCGGCGAGGTGAAGGAACTGGCCCGGGAGACCGCCGAGGCCACCAAGCGGGTGTCCGAGCAGATCGCCGCCCTGCAGCACAGCGCCGAGTCGGTGGCCGGCGGGATCCGCACCACCAGCGAGACCATCGGCCAGCTGGACGCGGTGCAGGCCCGGATCGGCGAAGTGCTCGAAGAGCAGGCCACCATGGCCCACGCCTTCGAGCACTGACGCTCTCGTTCGACGACCTCAGTAGCGGAAGCGCGACACCAGGCTCTGCAGCTGACCGGCCGTCATGGCCAGCTCGTCCGCGGCCTGACGGGTGTCGCCGACGGCACCCGACGTGCGGCGGGTCGCGTCCGAGACCGTACCGATCGTCTGGGCGATGCTGCCCGCGCCGGCGGCGGCTTCGGACAGCGTACGGTTCATCTCCTGGGTCGTTGCCGTCTGCTCTTCCACCGCCGAGGCGATGGCCAGCTGGATGCCGTTGATCCGCTCGATGATCGCCGAGATCTCGCCGATCGCCGCGACCGCGCCGTCGGTGTCGGTCTGGATCGTCGACACCCGCCGCGAGATGTCCTCGGTGGCCTTGGCCGTCTCCTGCGCCAGGTCCTTGACCTCACCGGCGACCACGGCGAAGCCCTTGCCGGACTCACCCGCGCGAGCCGCCTCGATCGTCGCGTTCAGCGCCAGCAGGTTCGTCTGCTCGGCGATCGCGGTGATCGTCTTGACCACGGTCGCGATCTCGGCCGACGACTCGCCGAGCCGCCCCACGATCTCGTTGGTCTGTGCGGCCACCGCGACGGCCTGCACCGCCACCTCGGACGCCTCGCTGGTGGAGACGCTGATGTCCCGGATCGCCGAGCCCATCTCCTCCGAGCCGGCCGACACGACCTGCAGGTTGTTGGAGACCACGTCGGCCGCGTCGGCCACCGAGCCGGCCTGCGCCGACGCCTCCGACGCGGCCGCGTCGACCTCGCCGGACACCGCGGTCAGCTGGGCGGCCGCCGAGTTCAGGGTGCCGGCGTTGCCGACCAGCTGGATGACGTCCTCGCGCAGCCGGGAGATCCCCCGGTCCAGCGCGGCCGCCATCCGGCCGAGCTCGTCGTCGCTGGTCACCCCGGACGACCGGGTGAGGTCGCCCTCGGCCAGGCCCTCGGCGAGGCGCGAGACGCCCTGCACCGCACTGCGAACCCGGCCCGCCACCCGGAACCCGACCAGCAGGCTGAGGATCACCCCGACCGCCAGCATGCCGGACACGATCCAGGTGGCCTGGGCGGTGTCGGACTCGGCATCCTTGATGCTCGCCTCGGAGAGGGCCGTGGCCCGGTCCTGCAGCGCGGTCTCGTCGGTCACCAGCGCACCGTAGAGGCTGTTGTACTCGTCCAGGACCGTGGAGAGCTGAGCGGCCGTGAACTTGCTGCGGTCGACGGCGATGAAGGCGAGAAAGGCTTCCCAGTCGGTCTTGGCCTTCGCCACCGCCGTCACGCCCGAACTGTCGCCGGCAAGGCTCGACGCCAGGCTGGTCAGGGCATCGTTGACGGCCGCCTTGTTGGCCGCCTGCCCCTTCTTGATCGTCTCGGCCAGGCTCGGATAAAGCGCGAGCGCCGACTGGTTACCCGAGTACGACTCGATGTTCTTGGCGAACGACGCCGCCGCGGCCTCGACCGCGATGGTCCGGCGCTGCGCCGCCGCGGCATCGTCGTTCTGGCCGTTCAGCGTCACGATGCCCACGACGCCGACGATGAGACCGCAGATCGTGCCGATCAGAACGGCCGTACCGATCTTGGTCCGCAGAGAGCGGTTGTCGAACCCACTAAGCAGTCCCATTCCTGGCCCTCTCGTGATCACACATCCCGTAGTAACGATCGGCACGGGCGTCACCGTCGATGAGGATCAGGGCGAAATTCCCTGATTCGACCGCCGTTTACATAGATGGTCGGTCGTTCCGTTACCACCGGCTTCGCCCGCTTTCGTGGCCGGGCGTACGCCTCGCAGGTCGTCCTAGGAGGCTAGGTCCGGTCCCTTCGGGACCTTCCCGGGACTCCTTGGGATCAGGCACTCGCCGCGAATCGCCGCGAGCCGGGCGGAACGCCCGGTACGGTCGCGATCATGGGCGCGGCCACCGAAACCGCAGCCGACCGGCTCCCGTCGCGTGTCGGCGGCCGCCGCCCGGCCCGCCGCAACGACGGCACGCCCGCGGCCCAGGTCCCGCGCCACCTCACCGAGGACGAGCTGCGGGCCCTCCTGCGCGACGGCACCCCCGCCGACGTGGCCGACGTCCTGCTGTCGCTGCCCGAGGCGAACCGCCGGGCCCTGTCCATGGCGGTCCGCCGGGCCGGCGCCCACGCGGCCCCCGACCTGGCCGAGCAGCCGGAAGCCGCCCTGCTGATCGCCGGCGCCGCCTGCCTGCCCCGCGCCGACGCCATCGTGTCGTGGCTACGCTCGCGGCGCTTCCACCACGAACCGTCGGCCGCCACCCTGGCCGACCTGCTCCGCGTGCTGACCGCCCCCGGCCGCCCCCGCCCGGCCTCGGTGGCCGCCGTCCTGGCCGACCGCATGCGCCCCCGCCCCGCCTGGCCCGGCGAATGGCCGATCCTCGCGGCGCTCCTCCACGCCACCGGCACACCCCCACCCACCACCGAGGCCGTCCTCCGCGCCTGGATCCGCGGCCACGCCGGCGACCCCGACACCCTCGCCGACCGGCTGGCCGCCGACCCGTGGCTGGAACACCTGCTCCCCCACCTGTTCGACACCCCCGGCCTGGACCGCGCCTGGCCACCCGCCCTCACCCGACTGGCCGCGACCGGCCACCTCGACCGCGCCCAACTGCTCCGCCGAACCCTGCACCGCCTGCGCGCCGACGGCAGCCCCGCGGCCCTGCGCCCCGCCGCGACAACCCACGACCTGCTGGCCCCGACCCAGGCCGAGACGGCCAAGCACCGCCGGGACTACACGGCCCTCCTGGACGGCCCCCACGCGGAGCTGGCCCGTCGAGCCCTGCAGTCCCCACCGGAGACCAAGGCGCCCCCGCGAGACCGACCGGCAGCCGAGCAGCCCGCCCGAACCCGACCCGAGACCAAGGCGCCCTCACGAAACCGACCGGCAGCCGAGCAGCCCGCCCGAACCCGACCCGAAACTCCGTCGGACGCCCAACCGCCGGCCCGGCCCCGAAAGCCCACCCGAAGCCGAGCGGAGACCCCGCCGGACGAACAATCCCCCGCCAGAACCAGAAAGCCCGGGCCAAGCCGCGCCGACGCCCGGCCGACCGGACAGACCCCGACCCGGACAGCGAAGTCCGCAGCAGCCGGCACTCCGCCAGCCGCGCAGATCCCGACCCGGACGCGGAAAGCCGAAGCAAGCCGAGCCGAGACCTCGCCGATCGCGCAGACGCCGGTCAGGACGCCAAAGGCCGTACCAGGCCGCACCGAGCCCGCGAAGCGTGCGCCAATCCGGGTCGAGGCCCAGCAAACCGCTAATGATCATGATCTCGCCGAAACCGCAGGCGATCCGGCCGCGATCCCAGCGGGCGCAGGGCCAGCGATCGACGGACCGACGAGCCCGCCGGGGACGGCAGGCCCAGATCCAACGGACCCGGAATCGAAGGACCTCAGACCGGGGGTCCTGGGCCCGGCGGACCTGGGCCCGACGAACGCGGTGCCGCCGAGGCCGGGATCGGCAAGCGAGAGAACAACGGACCTGGGACCGGCAAGCGCGAGATCAGCAAATCCGGGATCGGCATGCGCAAGAACAACGGGCCCGGGACCGGCCGGCCTGGGACCCACGAGCGCGGGACCAACGGCCCCGGGACCGGCTAGCGCGGGGCCGGCGGGTCTGGGACCGGCGGATGCGGTAGCTCCGGTTCCGGCGCAGCAGTTTGTCGCGCCTCGGTTTCCGGCTGCGCCGGTTTCGTTGCCGGCGGACGGGATGCCGCCGCCGATCGCGACGGTTGCCGAGCTGGTTGCCGAGCTCACCGTGCGGCTCTCGCAGCCGCTGGAGCCGGTCGGTTTGGAACGAGTGCTCGCCGCGGTGGTCTCGCTGGCGCACTCCGACCGGGACGATCTTGCCGCTGCTCTCGTGCCGCTCGCTGATGCGGCGCCGGCGCCGTTCGACATGTTGCTGGGGTCGCTGGCCCGGCCCGGTCGGTTCGCGGATCGGGCGCCGTCGGTTGTCGCACCGCCGGCGGCGATGGTGCCGGGCCGGGTTCGGGAGTTGGCCCGGCAGTTGGCCACTGTGGCACCGCCCGCGCTGCTGGCCACGCCGACGACGACGGATGGGCTGGTCAGTCCGGTGCGGATGTTGTTCCGGCTGATCGCCGCCGAGCGGGACGGCTGGCAGCCCGGTCCCTACGACCTCGCGCAGGCTCTGCTGCGCCTGCCCGCCGCCGTGGACCCGACCGTGCAGCGCGCCGCCGACCGCCTGGTGTCCCCGGCCGGCCTGCAGTTCGCGGCCTGGTTGCGCGCCGGCGGCCTGCCGCCCGTCACGGCTACGGTCATCACCACCTGCCGGTCGGCGGGCGCGGCCGGCGCGAGCACGGAGGCTGAACCGCAGCGGCGGGCGACTTTCCTCCCACCGCAGGCGCCGACTCTGCCGCACGACGCGCAGCCGGAACCGACCCCGGCGGGGGTCCCGCCGCTCCTGCACGATGCCGCACCAGCGGCGACCGTCGACAGCATCGTCCGCGACTTGATGACGCCGCCGGACATCCACGGTGCCTCCCGGCCGGGCATTTCGGATATGCGCTGCTGGCCGATGGTTCTTCCCCGCCACCGTGAGGTGATCGCCGCCCACTGTCTCGCGGCCGCGCACCACGGCCCGGATGCCGCCGAGACGCTGTCGGCGCTGGCGAGAGCCGACGGCCCGTTCGGCCCCGCGATGGCACTCGCCCTGGCCCACGGACTGACTTCGCCGCAGGACCGCCGGCGGGAGGCGGCCGTCGACGCGGTGCTGCACCTGGCATCCGGTAGCGGCCTCGACTCCGGCCTCCTCGGCCGCGAACTACGCGCCATGCTCACCGCCAGAACCGAGACGGCCAGCAGCGAGACAACCGCGAACGGACCGGCTGAGGGCGGCACGCCCGCCCAAGGCGCCGCCGTCGGTGGGGTCGTCGGGTGGGCCGCGGACAGCCTTGGGCGGATCGGGGCCGGGCGGGCCTGGCATGTCGTGTGGGCGGTCTCCTATGCCGTGGTGCCGGCGCTGCTGCGGCAGCGGCCCATCGCGGACGGGGTGGCTGATCTGCTGGCCGTTGCCGCCGACGCGGCGGCGGCCATCGGGGCTCGGGCGGATCTGCCCGATGTGGTGGTGGCCGCCGCCGAGCCGTGGCGTTCCGATGTGGCCGTCGAGGCCGGGCGGCTGGCCCGCATCATCCGCCGAAACGCCTGACCGGGGGCGGTGACCGCCGGCCAGATACATTCCGTCCCGGATATGACGTGTGCGTTGACCGCCGCTTCGATTCTTTCCATTCTTGGCGGCATGGAAAGGAGGGCGGAAATGAGCGACACCAATCTGGTCGGCGATGAGAGCCGGCTTGCCGAGATCGACCTGGATCTGCCCGAGCCACCCGATCACGAGGACGAGGTCACCGACTCCGTCCAGCCGGAGCCCGAGGAGGTGTCCGATGCGGTTCTCGATCAGTGACTACTCGGTCAGTCCCAAGGGCAAGGGCTGGAAGAACGGCTGGCCGGAGGATCGGTCGCGGGACATGGCGCGGGTCCGGGCGGACCGGTCCGGCACCAAGGTCAACGTGCACAAGCGGATCGCCGCGCTGGTGGACCTGCTGCTCGACGAGACCGAGCGGCGTGGATACCGGCTCGATCCGAAACGGTGCGGCGGGTACGTGAATCGGCCCATCAAGAACACCAAAAAGGCCAGCAACCATTCCTGGGGACTGGCGGTCGATCTGAACTGGGACAAAAATCCGGAACGGTTCGACGGTGTCCTGCGTACCAATCTTCCGCCGTGGGTCGGGCCGATGTGGAACCGTTTCGGGTTCGCCTGGGGTGGCAATTACAGCGGCCGGCACAAGGACCCGATGCACTTCGAGTTCATGGGTTCGCCGGACGACGCGGACGACATGCTGTCCAAGGCGCGCCGCGACCTCGGCCACATGAAGCCGGACACGCCGGAGAAGTACCCGGTCAAGTCGGGCGACACCCTGTCCACGATCGCCCGGCGGCTGAACATCCCGGGTGGCTGGCAGGCGCTCTACCGGCTCAACCGGGATGCCATCGGCCCGGACCCGGACCTGATCCCGGTCGGCTTGGTCCTGCGGCTTCCGTGACCGCGGCCCGCAGCCCCCGGCGGACCGCAACCCGGTGAGCGCGACGCCACGGCGCCGCGCTCACCGGCGCGCAAGCGAAGCCAGAATCAGCGGGAAACGGGCCGGAACTCCCCCAGGGCGCCGGCCATCCGCGCCGCGGTAACGGTGAGGAGCGGCTTCTCCAGCATCCCGAGCGCCCGCATCTTCGCGGTCATCGGGTGCTCTCCCAGCCGTACGGCATAGGCACCGCGACCCACCCGGATGCCGGACAGATTCATCGGAAGGGTGCCGCGCAGCAGGCGCCCGGCCTGCGCGCCGTGGCCGAGGAACGACCACGACGGCACCTTGAGCCGCGTCCCGAAGGGCAGGCGAAGCCGCCCGTTGCCGACCGACGCGTGCAGGACCTCGGCCCCGCCGTCGCGGACGGTCACCGACGTCCCGGTGCCACCGAACGACAGGTCCGCGTCCATCAGCCATTTCGGCAGGGCCCAGAAGTCCTGCCCGGCCTCCCGGGTGAACGCGCCGGTCACCGGCAGTTCCACGATGTGCAGTCCGGGCCGCCCGCCCGGCCCGCGCACGAGCAGCGCGACCCCGACCTCGTCGTAGCTCTTCAGCGCCCACTCCGGATAGTGGATGAACATCAGCACGGAGATGGCCCGCCCGAAGAGGGTGACCGGTTTCAGCGGCACGCCGTCGAGCACCTGGCGGGCGCCGGCCGCGGGTGCGGTGAAGACCGCCGCGGTGATGCGGGCATCGGTGATGGTCACCGGCAGCGTGACCGTCTCGCCCTGAATGGACCAGGTGCCGGCACCGATGCGCTCCGCCATCGGATGACGGTACCGCGCGGCGACCGGACCCGACAGATGGAGCAGGGTGGCCCCTTGACGCCGAGTGGGACAGCATCGATGTTGACGGTTGGGATCGACGACGAGGTGTCCATGACGACGGTCGGTGTGTTGCGGGAGACGGCGGGTCGGGAGCGGCGGGTCGCGCTCACCCCGGACGGGGTCGCCCGCCTGCGAAAACTGGATGTCGCGGTGCTGGTCGAGGCGGGTGCGGGCGCCCGCGCCTGGTTCGAGGACATCGGTTATGAGGGCGCCGGCGCCGTGGTGGCCGGCCGCGACCGGGTGTACGCGGACAGCGACGTGCTGCTCTGCCTGCATCCGCCGGACGACGTGGCCGCCTGCCGGCCGGGGCAGGTGCTGATCGGGCTGCTGAACCCCCGGTCGAACCGGGACCTGATGCAGCGCCTGGCCACTGCGGGGGTGACCGTGATCAGCCTCGATCTGCTGCCCCGCACGCTCAGCCGGGCCCAGGCGATGGACGCGCTGACCTCGCAGGCGAACGTGGCCGGTTACAAGGCCGCGCTGCTGGCCGCGGAGGCGTACTCGGGTTTTTTCCCGATGCTGATGACCGCGGCCGGCACGACCCGCCCGGCCCAGGTCCTGGTGCTCGGGGCGGGCGTGGCCGGCCTGCAGGCGATCGCCACCGCCCGCCGGCTGGGCGCCCTGGTCACCGGCTACGACGTGCGCGAGGCGGCCCGCGCCGATATCGCGTCCACCGGCGCCACCGTCCTGGCCGGGCCGGAGCGGACGGGCAAGGAGGGCGAGGGCGGCTACGCCCGCGAGCTGAGCGACGACGAGCAGAGCGCCCAGCAGTCGGCGCTCGACGAGGCGATACCCCGGTTCGACGTGATCATCACGACGGCGCAGGTGCCGGGCCGGCCGGCGCCGCGGCTGGTGTCCGAGAACGCCCTCTCCAAGATGCGGCCCGGCTCGGTGGTGATCGACCTCGCGGCGGCCCCGGACGGCGGCAACGTCGAGGGATCAATTCCGGACACCCGGACGGTCACCGACGCCGGCGTCACGGTCATCGGGGCGGCGAACCTCGCCTCGACCGTGCCTGGGGCGGCTTCCACGGCGTACGCCCGGAACGCTCTCGCCCTCCTCACCCACCTGATGCCCCGCGGCGAGGTCGTCCTCGACCTCGACGACGAGATCCTGGCGGCCGTCGTGGTCAGCCACGGAGGAGCCCTCACCAGGAAGGAGATCCGATCGTGAGTCCGCTGCTGCTGGCCGACCTCACCGTGTTCACCCTGGCTCTGCTGGTCGGCTTCGAGGTGATCAGCAAGGTGCCGGCCACCCTGCACACGCCGCTGATGTCCGGCGCGAACGCGATCCACGGCGTGGTGCTCATCGGCGTGATGCTCCTGGCCGCAACGGTAACCGACATCTCCGGATATATTTTGCTGGCGATCGCGGCCTTCTTCGGGGCGATGAACGTCGCCGGCGGTTACGTGGTCACCGACCGGATGCTGGCGATGTTCCGGAGCCGGCGATGAACACCACGATTCATCTGGTCTATCTCGCCTGCGCGGTGTCCTTCGTGATCGGCCTGCACCTGATGAACGCGCCGGCCACCGCCAAGAAGGGCAATCGGATCTCCGCGGCCGGCATGGCCGTCGCCATCGCCATCACCGCCGTCGTCCTGGTCCGCGACCACACGATGACCACCGGGGCCGTCGTCGCGCTGGTCATCGGGGCCTGCGCGGGCGGGCTGGCCGGCCTGATCGCCGCCCGCCGGGTGCAGATGACCGCGATGCCCCAGCTGGTGAGCCTGTTCAACGCGGTCGGCGGCGGCGCCGCGGCCCTGATCGCCCTCGGCGAGCCGGCGGCGTCGAACCAGGCCGCGGTGACCGGTGTCCTCGACGTGGCGATCGGCGGCGTGACCTTCACCGGCTCCCTGGTGGCGGCGGGCAAGCTGGCCGGCCGCATCCCCGGCCGCCCGATCGCCGTCCCGTTCGGCCGCCCGATCATGGCGGCACTCACCCTCGTCGCCGCCGCGCTGGGCGTCTGGTTCGTGGCCGGCGACTTCAACCAGTGGCTGCTGGCCGGCGTGACGGTCGCCGCCCTGGCCGCCGGGGTGCTGCTCACCCTGCCGATCGGCGGCGCCGACATGCCGGTGGTGATCTCCCTGCTCAACGCGTTCACCGGCACGGCCGTCGCGATGGCCGGCTTCGTCCTGGAGAGCACCCCGCTGATCATCGCGGGCGGGCTGGTGGGTGCGGCCGGTGCGATCCTGACCAAGCTCATGGCGGACGCCATGAACCGGCCGATCACCGCGATCATGGCGGGTGGTTTCGGCACCGGCGACGCGGTCGCGGTGGCCGGTGGTTCCGGTGCCGCTTCGGTACGGGAGATCACCGCCGACGACGCCGCGATCCAACTCGCGTACGCCGGGAAGGTCGTGATCGTCCCCGGCTACGGCCTCGCCGCGGCCCAGGCCCAGCACGAGGCGGTCGCGCTGGCCGAGGCGCTGACCGAACGCGGGGTCGAGGTCACCTACGCCATCCACCCGGTCGCCGGCCGCATGCCGGGCCACATGAACGTGCTCCTGGCCGAGGCCAACGCCCCCTATCCGCAGCTCAAGGACCTGGAGGAGAGCAACCCGGAGTTCGCCCGCACCGACGTGGCGCTGATCATCGGCGCCAACGACGTCACCAACCCGGCCGCGCGCCGGCCCGGCAACCCGGTCTCCGGCATGCCGATCCTCGACGTCGACAAGGCGCGCAGCGTGATCGTGCTGAAGCGGTCACTCGGGCACGGCTACGCCGGCATCGACAACGAGCTGTACGC
This sequence comes from Paractinoplanes toevensis, assembly GCF_018332695.1. Taxonomy (GTDB): domain Bacteria; phylum Actinomycetota; class Actinomycetes; order Mycobacteriales; family Micromonosporaceae; genus Actinoplanes; species Actinoplanes toevensis. Next base: position 24,862 of record NZ_BOQN01000121.1, on the reverse strand, counting down.
GGATCCGCGCACCGCGATGCTGTTCGCCGACGCGAAAGCCGGACTGGCGGCGCTGCTGGCCGGCCTGCACGCGTACGCCGGATAGTCGGGCAGTCATCGATTTCAGTCACTTGACACCTAGTGATCAACTTGGAACGCTCGGTGCTGAGAACGTTAACGGGGCTGGAATCGTGGGAGAGCCGACACCGTGCAGAGTCCACGCATCACCCACCTTCTGTCCACTTTGTCCACTGAAGGGCTGGCCGATTTCTGGGACACCACCGGCACCCCGCTGATCGAGCCGGCCGGCGACGGTCAGCTGCTCGTCACGTTCCTGTGGCGCGGCGAGGCGGCCAGCACCCGGGTGTTCTGGGGCTTCGAGATCCCCCTCGAGCGGGTGCCCGGCACCGACCTGTGGCACGGCTCCCGGGCGATGCCGCCGCACGCCCGCACCGTCTACTGCCTCGCACACGGCGAGGCCGAGACACTCCCCCTCGACCTGTCCGGCACCGGCCCCACCCACATCGACCTGGCCAACCCGCACCGGATGCACTTCCCGCGCGACCCGGCCGACCCCGACGACCGGGACGTCTGGGCGTCCGTCCTCGAACTGCCCGAGGCGCCGCCCGAGCCGTGGACCGCGCCCCGCCCCGGCGTGCCGGCCGGCGAGCTGACCGAGGTCGTCCTGCCCGGTCTCGCGCTCGGCGGCCCCCGCCCGGTCACCGTCTACCGCCCGGCCGGCACCCCCGCCGAGGGCCTGCCGGTGCTGGTCGTCTTCGACGGCTACCTGGCCCGGCACGTGCTGCGGGTGCCGACGATCCTGGACAATCTGATCGCCGACGGCCGCATCCCGCCGACCGTGGCCCTGTTCGTGAGCAGCTTCGAGAAGACCCGCTCGGCCGATCTGTCGCCGACCCGGCCGATCCACGCGTTCGTCGAGCACGAGCTGGTGCCGTGGGCGCGTACCCAACTGGGCGCCGGCCGTTCCCGCGAGGCCAACCTGATCGCCGGGGTGTCCCGCGGCGGCCTGGCCGCCGCGTACGTCGGGCTGTGCGCGCACGAGATGTTCGGCGGGGTGCTCGCCCAGTCGGGCAGCTTCTGGTGGCCGGAACCGGCCGACGGCGAGCCCGGCTGGCTGATCCGCCAGATCACCCGCTACCCCCGGGCCGACCTGCGCTTCTTCCTCGACGTGGGCACATGGGAGACGACGGCCGGCCCGGGCGGCGCCCCCGACCAGGTGTCGGTGGTGCGGCAGATGCGCGACGCCCTGCGCGGCCACGGCTACCCGGTGGAATACCTCGAGTACGCCGGCGGCCACGACTACGTGAACTGGCGGCGCACCTTCGCCGATGGACTTCTGGCACTGCATCGATAGGGTGCGTGTCGATGATCGAGACGCTCGAGTTGACCAAGGCCTACGGCAGGAACCGCGCCGTCGACGGCCTGTCCTTCACCGCGCAGACCGGCCGGGTCACCGGCTTCCTCGGCCTCAACGGCTCCGGCAAGACCACCACGCTGCGCATGCTGCTCGGCCTGACCCGGCCGACCTCCGGGGTGGCGCTGATCGACGGCAAGCCCTACACCGAGCTGAAGCAGCCACTGCGGGAGATCGGCGCGGTGCTCGAACAGGGCATCACCCATCCCGGCCAGAGCGGCCGCGCCCACCTGATCGGCCAGGCGATGCTGGCCGGCGCCGACCGAGCCCGCGTCGACCACCTGCTCGACCAGGTCGGCCTGACCGACGCGGCCCGGCTGCGCACCGGCGACTACTCACTCGGCATGCGCCAGCGCCTGGCCGTGGCGACGGCACTGCTCGGCGAGCCACCCGTGCTGATCCTCGACGAGCCGGCCAACGGCCTCGACCCGGAGGGCATCGCGTGGCTGCGCCGGCTGCTGCGGGAACACGCGGCGGCCGGCGGCACGGTGCTCATCTCCAGCCACCTGCTGGCCGAACTGGCCCAGCTCATCGACGACGTAGTGATCATCGCGAACGGCAAATTGCGCCACTCGGGCCCGCTGGCCGACCTTTACAGCAGCGCCACCGGCCGCCTGCGGGTGCGCGGCGCCGACCCCGTGCGGCTGTGGCGGGCCTACGAGGACGCCGGCGCGAAGGTCACCACCGACGAGGAGATCCTCGAGGTGGACGGCCTGTCCGCCGAGGACGCCGGCGAGATCGCCTTCGCCGAGGGCGTCCCGCTCTACGAACTGAGCACCGACACCCCGAACCTGGAACAGATCTTCCTCACCCTGGCGGCGTCCGCATGATCACCCTGATCCGCAGCGAGCTCTACCGCATGGCCACGATCCGCTCGAGCTGGGTCTCCCTGGCCCTCTACGGCGCGGTGGCGGCATCGTTCGGCATCCTGGAGGCCACCTTCTGGGCGCTGTTCGCCGGCCTGGGCGCCTTCGGCATAGCGGCGCTGACGGTCGCCCAGCACTTCCAGCACCGCACGGTGGCCCTGCTCTACCTGGCCCGCCCGAAACGCCTGACCGTCCTGTTCGCCCAGGTGCTGACCACGGTCCTGGTGGCCTGGCTGTTCGCCGCCCTGACCGGCGTCCCGGTGCTGCTCAAGGGCCAGAGCCAGCCCTACAACGACACCCTGATCGTCGTACCCGTCATGGCCGTCTTCGGCGCGGCCGTCGCCGCGATCGTCCGCCGCGCCTCGTGGCTGCTGTTCGGCTTCGCCGTCTGGTTCGTCATCGTCGAGGGCATCATCGGCAAGATGGAGTGGGAGCTGCCGATCTCGGCCTACCTGGAGGCCGCCTCCGGCGACGCCTTCGGCCTGGAAGTCTTCACCGTCTGGGCGGTAGCCGCCCTGGCCGTAGCCGTCCTGACCCTGAACCGGGACCTCAGCGGAGACTGATCCGAACGCTCCTTGCCCCGTACGCGACACAACCACCCCGTGCCACTCAGTCCCAGCCAGGCGAGCCTCTCCCCCGAGCGAGACACGAGCCTGGTGCGCGAGGCCGGCTCGATTTCGCGACGCGGCCGGCTGCGGAGGCGGGCGGCTATGCGTCGCGCAGGCGGGCCTTCTGCACCTTGCCCATCGCGTTGCGGGGCAGCTCGGAGACGAGGCGGACCGCGCGCGGGCGCTTGTGTGCGGCCAGGCGCTCGGCGACGAAGGCGATCAGGTCGGCCTCGGACACCGGGTCGGCCACGACGAAGGCGGTGATGCGTTCGCCCAGGTCCGGGTCGGGCAGGCCGAGCACGGCGGCCTCGCGGACGGCCGGGTGCAGCAGCAGGGCGTCCTCGACCTCGCCCGCGCCGACCCGGTAGCCGCCGGTCTTGATCAGGTCGGTGGAGGCGCGGCCGACGATGCGGTGCCAGCCGTCCTCGCCGATGGTGGCCACGTCGCCGGTCGTGTACCAGCCGTCGGTCAGTGGAGCCGGTGTCACCGCGCCGTCGCGCAGGTAGCCGTCGAACATGGTGGTGCCGCGGATCTGCAGCTGCCCGATCGTGCTGCCGTCGGCCGGCAGGAGGGCATTCTTCTCGTCGACGAGGCGTGACTCGATGCCGGTCAGGGGCAGCCCGACCTGGCCGGGGCGGCGCTCCCCGGCGGCGCGGGCGCTGATCGTGATCAGGGTTTCCGTCATGCCGTACCGCTCGACCGGCGCCTGCCCGGTCAGCGCGAGCAGGTCCTCGAAGACCGGCGCGGGCAGCGGCGCGCTGCCGGAGACGAGCAGCCGGGCCGGCGCCAGCGCCCGGGCCGCCGCCGGCTGCCCGGCGATCCGGGACCAGACGGTGGGCACGCCGAAGTACATGGTTCCGCTGCTCTGCGCGTACGCCTCGGGAGAGGGCCGCCCGGTGTGCGTGAGCCGCCCGCCGATCCGCAGCGGTCCGAGGGCACCGAGGACCAGCCCGTGCACGTGGTAGAGCGGCAGCCCGTGCACCAGGGTGTCGGCGGCCGTCCAGCCCCACGCCTCGGCGAGCGCGTCGAGGTCGGCGGCGATGGCGGCCCGGGAGATGACCACGCCTTTGGGCTTGCCGGTCGTGCCGCTGGTGTAGAGCACGAGCGCGGGCCGGGAGGCGGGCGGTTCGGCCGGGATCGTCGTCTCGCGCGCGTCCCGGTCGACGTCGATGAGGGTGGCGCCGGAGTCGGCGAGGATGTGCTGCCGTTCGAGGGTGCCCGCGTCCGGCGGGATCGGCACGATCGGCACCCCGGCGAGCAGCGCGCCCGCGACGGCCGCGACCGTGGACGCGTCCGGCACCGCGTCGATCGCCACGATCGGTACGGCGGCGAGCTCCCGGGCGATCGCCGCGGCCCAGCCGAGCAGGTCGTGCCGCGAGTGCCGGCCGGAGGGCGCGACCAGGGCGTCGTCGAGGTCGGCGGGGTCGAGCAGGGCGGTCAGCAGCATGCCCGCATCCTGGCACGACGGTGTCAGGCCACGCGCATCCGCTCGCACAGCCCGCGCAGTTCGGAGCCGCCGGCCTGCCGCCGGGCCCGTTCCAGCAGCGAACGCGTGGTCTCCTGGACGACGGCCGAGGTGTGCACGTGCTGGGGTGCGATGCGTTCCGCGGTGAGCAGGAACCGGATCGCCTCCCGGTCCTTGCGGAGCCGGGCCAGGGCGCGCCCGGTGTCGGCGTAGTAGAAGACCTGCCGGAAGCCGGCCGGGATGGCGCCCAGCTCGGTGCCGCGGGCGGTCTCGGCGGCCCGGCCCGGGTCGTCGCGGTCGACCTCGATGCCGATCCGCCAGATGCCGACGTTGGTGGGCCCGAAGTACAGGCCCAGGGTGGTGGTCTCGCCGGTGCGCTCGGCGAGGGCGGCGGCCTCGGCGGTCCAGGCGCGGCTGTCGTCGGGGCTGCGGGTCGCGTGCGCGCACAGCAGTTGCAGCGAGCCCACGACCTCGGCACCGCCGGAGTGGCCGTGCAGCTCGTCGATGGCCCGGGAGGCCAGGGTCACGGCCCGGTCGAAGGAGCCGCAGGAGTTCGCCGCACCGGCGCGCGCGTAATCGGCGTACCCCTGGAGAACGGGATCGCCGGCGGCGGAGGCCGCGTCCCGGCAGCGCTCGGCACCCAGCCAGGCGTCGGCCGGATGGCCGAGGTTGCGCAGCACCGAGGAGGCGATGAAGGCGGCGCTGACCAGCATCCGCACCGCCGGCTGCCGGTCGGCGCCGGTCGCGGCGGCGTGCAGGCCGCGCAGCAGGCCGGCGGTGAGCCGGGCCGCGCCCGCGTAGTCGCAGGCCTGCCGCAACTCGTCGGCCAGCGCGAGGGTGCGGGCCAGCTCCGCGATCGGTGGCGCCGGCACCGAGGGCGGTTCGGTCAGGTCGATGTCGATCAGGGCCTGCCGGATGCCGTGCACGGCGGCGTGCGCGGCCAGCGCGGCTCGGTCGGCGGCCGGCACCACGGTGCCGGCCAGCTCGGCCGGGGAACATTCGAGCGCGGCCGCGACGTCGGCCAGCATGAACCGGTTGTCCGCCGCCTGCCGCCCGCGTTCGATCCGGCTCCAGGTGGCGTGGGATATGCCGGCCCGGCTCGCCGCGTGGCGGATGCTCCATCCGCGGAGCATCCGGCGGGCCTGGATGCGTTCGCCGATCGTCGGGTCGGCGGTGGGTCGTGGTGTCATGCCCGGACCGTAACCGCGGCCAGGACGCTCAGTGGTCCTTGCCTGTACCGGCCGCGATCCCGTCCAGCTCGTCGAGGGCGTCGGCGGGCAGTTTCAGGTCGGCGGCGGCCAGGTTCTCGCGCAGGTGGGCGGTCTTCGAGGTGCCCGGGATGAGCAGGATGTTGGGCGAGGCCTGCAGCAGCCAGGCGAGCGCGACCGCGTTCGGCGTGCTGCCGATCCGGGCGGCGACGGCGTCGAGGGTGCCGGACTGCAGCGGGTTGAAGCCGCCCAGCGGCCAGAACGGGACATACGTGATGTTCTGCTCGTTCAGCCAGGCGATCAGCTGCTCGTCACCGCGATGCGCCACGTTGTACCAGTTCTGCACGGTGACCACCGGCGCGATCGCCTGCGCCTCGGCGACCTGCCCGGCGTCGACGACGCTGAGGCCCAGGTGCCGGATGAGGCCCTGCTCGCGCAGCTCGGCCAGGGCACCGAACTTGTCGGCGATCGACCCGGGCACCGGGGTGTGGCCGTCGCTGCCGCCGCCGACCCGCAGGTTCACCACGTCGAGGGTGTCGACGCCGAGGTTGCGCAGGTTGTCGTGCACCTGCGCGACGAGCTGCTCCGGCTCGCGGGCGTGCAGCCAGCCACCCCGGTCGTCGCGGACGGCGCCGACCTTCGTGACGATCAAAAGATCTTCCGGGTACGGGCTGAGCGCCTCCCGGATCAGCTGGTTGGTGACGTGCGGCCCGTAGAAGTCGGCCGTGTCGATGTGGTTCACACCCAGCTCGACGGCCGTACGCAGAACGGCGATCGCCTCGCCGCGGTCCTTCGGCGGCCCGAACACTCCCGGCCCGGCCAGTTGCATCGCGCCGTAGCCCATCCGGTTCACCGTGCTCATGCTCTTCTCTGTCATGCATCGAGCTTCGGGCGGCCGGCCGGAAGTAGGCAGTACCGCCTCGATCCTGGTAGTGACAGGACCAGGATCGAGGCCCGGCGCCGGTCTAGCGTGGCTGGCATGAGCGACAACGCGATCGGCGAGTTCCTGCGGGCCCGCCGGGCCCTGGTGCGGCCGGAGGACGCCGGGGTGCGGGTCACCGGGGTGCGCCGGGTCGCCGGGCTGCGCCGCGAGGAGGTCGCCATGCTCGCCGGCATCAGCAGCGACTACTACCTGCGCCTGGAGCAGGGCCGTGACCGCAACCCGTCGCTGCCGGTCCTCGAGTCGGTCGCCCGGGTGCTGCAGCTCGACGAGGCCGCCACCGACTACCTGATCGGCCTGGCCGCCCCGAAACCCCGCCGGGCCCGCCGCCCCCGCCGCGAGTCCGTCCCGACCGGCATCCGGCAGCTCCTGGAGGTGATCGGCCTGCCCGCGTTCGTCGAGGGCCGCTACTTCGACGTGCTCGCCGCCAATGCCCTGGCCACCGCGCTGTCGCCGAACGTGCAGCCCGGCCGTAACCGGATGCTCGCGGTCTTCCTCGACCCGCAGGAACGCGTCCTCTACCCCGACTGGGACACCGACACCGCCGGCCTGGTCGCCGGCTTCCGCGAATCGGTCGGCACCGACACCGACGATCCCCGGTTCGTCCAGCTCGTCGGGGAGCTCTCGCTGGCCAGCGAACAGTTCCGGCAGCTGTGGGCGCGGCACGACGTGCAGCACCGGGTGGGCCGGCCGACCCGCCTCGACCACCCGCAGGTCGGCGAGCTCACCCTGCGCCGGGAGAAGCTGACGGTCGGCGGGACGGCCGGTCAGACCCTGGTCGTCTACCACGCCGAGCCGGGCTCCAGCAGCGCCGAGAAACTCACCCTGCTGGCTGCCGCGGCGCCTCTAAAGCAGGTGTCCGCGGAGCCGATGAATACGGCGTAGGCATAGTCAGACCGACCGGTCCCCACCCCCGGGCCGGCGGGGAACGGAGAGCCGTGGACCACGTCATCACCCCCGGAACCACGGCGTGACCTGGCTCTGGGCCGGCGTAGCGGTGGTGCTGGTGGGCGCCGCGTACCTCGTCGGAGCCCGTCGCCAACGCGGCCGTGACCTGCGCGCCTTCGAGACCGGCATCGCCGGCCTGGCGCCGGTGGCGGCCGGGGCCGTCCCTCTGACCTTCGACAACCTGCACGACCGGCTGAGCGGCCTGGACGGGATGCTGCGCGAGCGGCAGGCCGAGGTGGAGCAGATGCGCGCCGACCGCGAGGACCGGGTCCGCACGGCCGATCAGGAGCAGCGCCTGGTCAACGGCCGGCTGCGCCGCCGCGCCAAGGAAGCCATCGACGACACCGGCGCCGTCATCGGCGAGCGCCTGCGCGACGTGGTCGAGCAGGTCGGCGCGGCCCGCCAGGCGGCCAACGCCACCCACGAGCGGGTCTCGGCGACCAGCGCCGCCGCGGCGACCATGGTGCGCCGGGCCCGCAGCGCCGACGAGGCCGCGACCGCCCTCAACGAGAGCCTGCACCAGGTGGCCGGCATCGCCAGCGTGATCAGCGAGATCGCCTCGCAGACCCGGATGCTCGCGCTGAACGCCACCATCGAGGCGGCCCGGGCCGGCGCGGCCGGCAAGGGCTTCGCGGTGGTCGCCGCCGAGGTGAAGAACCTCGCGAACACCACCGCCGACTCCACCGACAAGATCGCCGCGACGATCGCCACCCTGGAGGCCGACGTGGCCCAGATGGGCGGCACGCTGACCGCGATCGTCCAGGACGTCGGCGAGATCGAACAGGCGATGGGCCTGCTCGACGGCATCGCCGACGACCAGCACCAGATCGTCGAACGCCTGAACACCACGGTCGACGCGACCATGCACCAGATCCAGGACCTGTCCGAGGTCGCCGAACGCCTGGAACGCCGCCGCGCCGACCGCCTGTCCGCCAGCGGCGGGGTCCGCCTGCGGGTGCCGTCCCGCGCGGAGCCGGTCGCGGGCCATCTGACCGATCTGAGCGCCGGCGGCCTCGGCTGCACGGTCCCGGCCCGCACCCCGGTAGCGGTCGGCGACGCGGTCGGCGTGGCCACCGAGCTCAACGGCGTCCCGGTGACCATGACGGCCCGCGTGGTCCGCCGCCGCGAGACCGGCGAGGAGATCGAGCTGGGCATGGAGACGACGGAGGTCGGCGCCGAGGCTCAGCGCCAGATCGAGATCCACATCAACCGAGCCTTCGAGAGCGCGTAGATATCTCAGCTGCCGAGGCAGACGAAGCCGGTTCCGGCGGCCGCGGCGGCCAGCGCCGCCGCGGGCTCCCGGCCGGCGGACAGGGCCCGGTGGAAACCGATCATCGCGTCGGTGGCGGCGTCGTCCGCCACCCGGCCGACGCTCGCCACGACGGTGGCGGTGCCGGCCGCGAGCAGCGCCGACGCCATCCCGAAGGTCTCGTCCCCCGGCCGCACCTCGGTCAGGCCGAGTTCACAGCTCGCCAGGACGACCACCTCCGGCGCCCGCCGCAGCCGGGGAAGGTCGTAGCCGAGGAGCGGCCCACCGGCCAGATCGAGCGCGGAGAACAGCGGGTTCTCCACCTCGTGCCGCCCGTGCGCGGCGAGGTGCGCGAGCCCCGCTCCGTCCAGCGCGGCGAGCACCGCCGCCGGCGTGGCCGCATCACCGGCCAGCATCCGCGCACCGGTGCGGATCCCGGCGATCGCCTCGATCTCCTCCACGCCACGCGAGATCCCCGGCCCGGCCACCAGAAGCGTCCGATCCCGGCCGGCCGGCCGTTGCCGTGCCGCGAGCCAGGCCGTGGCCGAGGGGGCCACCGTCACCGCTCTCCCCCGGCAGGCGGGCAACATCGCCCAGTGTGCCGTCATCAGCAAACCCGTCGGCACCACGACGAGAGCCCGATCGCCGATCAGCCCGAGCAGCGGATCCAGCAAGGCGGTCTGGACCGCGTCGGCGTCGCGCCGGGTGGCGGCGGCGACGGCCGCGGCGAGCCGCGCCGGCATCGCCCGCCCGGCCCCCGTATCAAGATCGGCCCGCAGCCGGCGGACGGCCTCCTCGGCCGCCGCCGCCGACCCCAGGCCGATCAGGGCAACAGCTGAGCGGTCGGCGACCAGCGCGTGCAGGGTCTCGCCCGCACCGATGTACGACACCAGCACCGTCTCGCCCAACCCGGCCCGCACCGCCGTCAGCGAGGCAACGGTCGCCCCGCCTTCGGCTCCCCGGACCGACCAGGCGCTCTCCCGGATCTGCCGCTGGAGCCGGTCGGCCCGCCCCCGCAGCCCACCGGCGGACTGTCCGGCGATCTCCGCCGCCCGGATCGCCTGCCGGGTCTGCCGCAGATCCTCCAGCGCGGACGCGACGCCCGGGTCGTCCGGCGGCCGGACCGGCGGCAACCGGAGAGCCTGCGCCCGCACCCGCTCGGACCACCGGAAGACCACCCCCGGCCGCCCGTCCCGTACCGCGCCGGCCAGCCCCGCACGAGCCAGGTCCCGCCCGTGCGCCGAGGCCCCGGTCTGCAGATCGAGCGACCCGAACCGCCCCCGGTACCGGTGCAGCGTCGCCATCCCGGCGGCCAGTTCCCGCGAGGCGGCCCCCGCCCGCCCGGCCGCCGCCTCCGTCTCGGCCCGGGTGAGCCGCCACAACAGCCGGGTGTCCAGCCGATCGAGCCGCCCCGGCACGCCCGCCCCGGCCAGCATCCGGGCCGCCGCCCGCGGTCTGCCCGCCACCGTCGCCCGAGCCGCCACCAGCACCGCGACCAGCGCGTCCTCGACCAGCCCGAGCCGCCGAAGCTTCCGAGCAAGCCGCCCCGCCCGAACAGCGACCTCCCGCACCGCTGGTCCATTCACATCGATCATCGCAGAATCTAAAGCTGAGGTTGAGGTTGAGCCCTCGGTGCCCACCTCTCCCGCTCCGGTCGCCGGGGGCGGCACACCCGCCTTGAGCTGCGCATTCTCTGCTTCGGGAGGTCGACCTGAGGTTGAGGTCGAGGTTGCCCCAAGCACCGTGGCCAGCCTTGCGCGCAGGGACAGCAGGTCGGCCAGGGCGGCCCGGCGGCGGTTGCCCCGGCGGGCGAAATCGGTGCGGGCCTGGGAGGCCCACTCGCCCGCGGCGGACGGGTTGCCGGCCAGCAGGGCCGCCTCGGCGCGGGCCTGCAGGGCGTCGGCCCGGGTGTGGTCCTGGCCGTGGGCCGTCGCCCGGGTGACCGCCGTGGCCAGCTCCCGGTCCGCCTCGCCGAACAGCCCGGCCGCGATCAGCGCGCGGGCCTTCTCGACGGCGAGGTTGGACAGCCGGGCGGGCAGAAGGCGTTCGTAGTCGGGGCGGACCGCCGCGAAGGTGCCCAGCGCCGCGGGCAGGTCGCCGGCCACCACGTCCAGATAGCCCAGGTTCATCCGCACCATCGCGGTCACCAGGGTGAAGTCGTGCCGCTGGGCGATGCGGGCGGCGCGGCGCAGGTCGTCGCGGGCCGCGCCGACCCGGCCGCCGTCCAGGTGCAGCAGGCCGCGGTTGTTGAGGGCCTTCACCAGGTCGATCGGCTCGGCCAAACCGGCGATCGCCCGGGAGAACTCCGGCAGCGCCAGGTCGTTGCGGCCGTTGCGGCGCAGCAGGACGGCCCGCTGGGCGTGCAGCAGCGCCTGCCCGGCCGGTGGTAGCAGCCGCTCCGCCTGGTCGAGCAGGCGCAGGCCGAGGTCGACCCGGCCCCGCTCGGCCTCGGCCCAGGCGAGGCTGATGAGCAGGCGGCCGCGTACCTCCGCCTCGCACGCCCCGGCCAGCCGGACTGCCGCACGCAGCTTGCGCACCGCCAGCGCCGGCCGCCCTTCCAGGTTGGCCGCGTGACCGGCGGCGAACAGCCGGCCGGCTCGGGCGGGCAGGCCGGGCGGCGCGGTCACAGCAGGAGCGATGGCGTCACCACCCGGGTGGTGCCGTGGATGACCAGCTGGGCGAGGCCGTGCGGGACGCCGTCCAGGACGAACCGGCCGGTGTCGTCGGCGGTGACCGTGCGGGGCGGGGCGGGGGCCGGCCGGCGGAGTTCGACGGTCAGGGCCGCGCCGGGCGCGAGCCAGCCGTCCAGCCGGACCAGGCCGTCGGGGCGTTCCAGGATAGTGATCATGACGGTACGGCTGCTCGCGTCGAAGGTGATCGTGCGGGCCTGTTCGCCGGCGCGGGCGGCGGGCGCGACGGTTTCGGCGAGCCGGGCCACCTCGTCGTCGAGGCCGGTGAGAGCCAGCGCGAACAGCACCCGCTCGTCCAGGTCGGGCGGCGGCGGGTCGTAGCGCCCGATCCGGTCGAGGATCTCCCGGTCGACCTCGTCGAGGGGATCGGTCATGGTGTGCTCCAGGCCGGGTCGGCGGTCAGCGCGGCTCGGAGCTTGGCCAGGCAGCGGGAGCGGGTCGGGCCGATGCTGCCGTGCGGCATACCGAACGCCTCGGCGATCACCGTGTAGTCGGGCCGGTCCACCTGGGCGACGATGCGCAGCAGATCACGGCAGCGCTGGGACAGGTGCTCGAAGTGCCGCCACAGGACCCGGTCGCGTTCGTCGGCCATCAGCCGCTCGTCCGGCGGCGGGTCGGGGTCGGGGACCGCCCGCACGGCGGTGCCGCCGTCGGGAAGGTCGCGGCGGGCCCGCTGCCGCCGGTGCCAGGCCTCCCGGCGGGTGGTGGTGATCAGCCAGGCGGTGACGGCGCGCGGGGTGCGGATGTCGTGCAGCCGGCGGATCAGCTCCAGCCAGGACGTCTGCACGACGTCGGCGGCGTCCTCGGTGGCCAGGCCCTGGCCGCGGGCGACCCGCCACAGCACCGGGTCGAGCGCCCGGACGAGCTCGCGCAGCGCCTCCCGGTCGCCGTCGCGAGCCCGTTCGAGCAGGGTCCCGAGCTGGGCGTCAGACCACATGGGGGCGGGCCAGGTCGCCGGCGTAGGCCGCCGCCGAGAAGGACGTGCCGCTCCACCGCGCCCACCGGTCGTCCGGCATCGTGCTGAGCACCTCGACGCCGTCGCGGTAGCGGTCGACCCAGTCGCCGTAGTTGCTGAACGTGGCGTGGTAGCGGGCGAACCCGGCGCCGACCGCGGTGACCATCGGGAACGCGGCCGGGAAGATCTCCTGGTCGACGTGGTCGTTGCCGGCCGAGGCGACCAGCGCGACCCCGCGGTCGGCGAGCAGCCGCAGCGGTTCCGCCATGTCCACCAGCGCCTGCTGGTCGCTGTCGTCGCCCGGCTCCCGGCCGAACGCCATGCAGACCACGTCGAGCGGGTTGTTCGCGTCGGCGTAACGGACCAGCCAGTGCAGCGCGCTGGTGACGATGGACTCGCGGACCTTGCCGTCGGCGCTCATCACCTTGACCGACAGGATGCGGGCGCTGGGTGCGGCGGCCCGGACGATCCCGGCGATGAACGTGGCGTGCCCGGCCTCGCCGGTGCCGCTGTGCGGGATGTCCCGGCCGTGCCGCCGGGCGATCGACCCGAGCTCGTCGAGCGGCGATTCCCAGTCGCTGACGAGCAGGAACGGGTCGTCCTCGTCGTCGGGGAACCACTCGTGCGGCTGGACCCCGCTGTCGAGCAGCGCGACGACCGGGCGGCGCAGGTTGGCCGGCAGCGGTTCCCAGGGCAGGCGTTCGTGGGCGGCCGCGGCCGCCTCGGCGGGCTCGAAGCTGTGCGGGATGTCCCGCCCGGCCAGGTTGAGGAAGCGGGTGCCGGCCAGGGCCACCGGGTCGCGGCGCACCTCGCTGTCGACGCCGGCCGCTTCGAGGGCACTCACCACCTGGTCGGCGGTCATCTCGTCGGCGATCACCGGCACGATCATCCGGGGGCCGGCCGCGCGACTGGGCTGCCCCAGGGGCCGGCCCAGGTTGTTCTTCTCGAGTATGTCGTTGAGGCGCTCGACCTCGGCCGGGTCGGCGGTGCCGAGAGTGAGGGTGTCTTCGCTGTAGAAGTCGGTGCGCATGGGTCCGCCTCCAGGCGTGGGCGTGTGCGTCGGTCACCGGTGAGGTGGCCGGGCGAGGGCGCGCAGATACCCATCGTGTCGAGCCTGGAGTTAGAACACCGTCACCCGAACGGTCACGCGTCGGGGAACACCTGGTCCACCATGGTGAGCAGGGTCGCGGTCAGGAGCTTGTGGACCTGGGCGCGGGTGAGATCGCCGCGCTGCAGCCACTCCCGGGCGGTCGAGGTCGCGAGGCCCACGTAGGAGCGGGCCATGGCGTGCAGGGCACCGCCGTGCACCGGTAGGCCGACGGCGGTGAGCACCTGGTCGGCCGCGACGTCGATGGCCTCGGCGATGACCCGGTCGACGTCGGTGTCCCCGGCCATCCCGCCGGCGGTGATCGCGCCCAGCCACGACGTGGAGTGGCGGGACACCACGTCGAGGAACCAGGAGACGATGGAGTCGGCCCGGGTGGGCAGGTCGGCCGGCGGCAGCAGGGTGAGCGCCGAGGCGGGGACGGTCAGCATCACCCGGATGACCTCGAGGTAGAGCTCTTTCTTCGTGCCGAAGTAGTGGTTGACCAGGCCGCGGGCGACGCCGGCGCCGCGCGCCACGTCACCGGTGGAGACGTCGGCGTAACCGCGCTCGCCGAACAGGCGCACCGCGACGAGCAGGATCTGTTCGCGCCGGGCGTCCGGCTCCAGCCGGCGGCGCTGGCCCACGTCGACACTCACGAAGTGGACCTTACGGCACGGCGCTTGTTGACACTGTGTCAACAAGCCGAAAGAGTGGGGCCATGCCCACTCCCGGACTGGACGGGTATATCCCGTCGTGGCACAAACCCGAGCACGACGACCTCGCCGAGCTCGCGCGCGACTTCTTCGTGAAGGAGGTGCTGCCGCACGCCGAGCGCCTGGAGCGGCAGGGCCACCCCGATCGTGCGCACTACCGCAAGGCCGGCGAGCTCGGCCTGCTCGGCCTGTCCGTGCCGGAGGAGTACGGCGGCGGGGGCGGCGACTTCACCCACGAGGCGGTGATGCTGCACGAGCAGCAACACGTCGGCGAGGGCAGCCTGGGCCTGGCCGTGCACAGCGGCATCGTGACCGGCTACCTGGTGGAGTACGGCACCGACGAGCAGAAGCGGCGCTGGCTGCCCGGCCTGACCGGCGGCGAGCTGATCGGCGCCATCGCGATGACCGAGCCGGGCGGCGGCTCCGACCTGCAGGCGCTGCGCACCAGGGCGGTCCGCGACGGCGACGACTACGTGGTCACCGGGTCGAAGACGTTCATCACCAACGGCGGCCTGGCCGACCTGGTCATCCTGGCCGTGAAGACCGACACCAGCCAGGGTGCGGCCGGCATCAGCCTGCTGGTCTGCGAGGTCGCCGGCGACCCGCCCGGTTTCCGGCGCGGCCGCCTGCTGGAGAAGATCGGCTTGCACTCGAACGACACCGCCGAGCTGTTCTTCGACGACTTCCGGGTGCCGGCCGCCAACCTGCTCGGCGCCGAGGGCGGCGGCTTCTTCCAGATGATGGCCCAGCTCCCCCAGGAACGCCTGGTCATCGGGGTCGGCGCGGTGGCCGCCATGCAGCGGGCGGTCGAGCTCGCGGTGGCCTACGCGAAGGAGCGCACCGCCTTCGGCAAGACCGTCTTCGCCCACCAGAACACCCGGATGGTCCTGGCCGACTGCGCCACCCGTACGCGGGCCTCCCGGATCTTCCTGGACGACTGCATCGTCCGGCACTCCCGTGGTGAGCTCGACGTGCCGACCGCCGCGATGGCGAAACTGTGGCTCACCGAAGGGCAGTGCGAGGTGGTCGACCGCTGCCTGCAGATCTTCGGCGGCTACGGCTACACCACCGAATACCCGATCGCCAAGATGTACGCCGACGCCCGCGTCCAGAAGATCTACGGCGGCACCAACGAGATCATGAAGGAGCTGATCGCCCGTGTTCTCTGAGGCCTTCGTGTACGACGCGGTCCGCACCCCGCGCGGCCGGGGCAAGGCGAGCGGATCCCTGCACGGCACCAAGCCGATCACCCTCGTGACGGGCCTGATCGCCGCGCTGCGGGAACGGAACCCGTCCCTCGACGCGGACAGCATCGACGACCTGGTCCTGGGCATCGTCACCCCGGTCGGCGAGCAGGGCGGTGATCTCCCCCGGGCCGCCGCGCTGCTGGCCGGCCTGCCCGAGACCGCGGCCGGCGTGCAGCTCAACCGCTTCTGCGGCTCCGGCCTGGAGGCGGTCAACCAGGCCGCGGCCCGGGTCCGTTCCGGCTGGGAGCACCTGATCCTGGCCGGCGGTGTCGAGTCGATGTCGCGCAACCCGATGGGCTCGGACGGCGGCGCCTGGTTTCTCGACCCGGAGACCAATCTGGAGACCGGGTTCGTGCCCCAGGGCATCAGCGCCGATCTGATCGCCACGGTCGAGGGCTTCAGCCGCGACGACGTCGACGGCTATGCGCTGCGTTCCCAGGAGCGCGCCGCCAAGGCCATCGCCAGCGGCCATTTCGAGAACTCCATCATTCCGGTACGGGACCCGAACGGTCTTACCGTTCTGAAAGCCGACGAGCACCCGCGCCCGGAGACCACCCGCGAGGGCCTGGGCAAGCTCAAGCCGTCCTTCGCGGGCATCGGCGAGGCGGCCGGGTTCGACGCCGTGGCGCTGCAGAAGTACCACTGGGTCGAGAAGATCGATCACGTGCACCACGCCGGCAATTCGTCGGGAATCGTGGACGGCGCGGCATTGGTCGCGATCGGCAGCGCAACCGCGGGCGACAAATCCGGCCTGACCCCGCGCGCCCGAATTGTCTCGGCCGCGGTCACGGGCGCGGATCCGACGATCATGCTGACCGGGCCGATCCCCGCCACGCGGAAGGCCCTGAAAGCCGCGAATCTCGAAGTAGACGACATCGACCTCTTCGAGATCAACGAAGCCTTCGCGGCCGTCGTCCTCAAGTACGAGCGTGACCTCGGCATCGACCCCGAGAAGGTCAACGTCAACGGCGGCGCGATCGCCCTCGGCCATCCCCTCGGCGCCACCGGTGCCATGCTCCTCGGCACCGTCCTCGACGAGCTGGAACGGCGCGACCAGCGCCGCGCCGTGATCACCCTGTGCATCGGCGGCGGCATGGGCGTCGCCACCGTGATCGAGAGGCTTTCATGATCCGCTACGAGCGCGCGGCGGACGGGATCGTCACCCTCACCATCGACGACCCGGACCAGACCGCGAACACCATGAACCTGGCGTACGCGGCCGCGATGACCGCGGCCGTGGACCGGCTCGAGGCCGAGCGGGACGACGTCACCGGGGTCATCGTGACCAGCGGGAAGACGACCTTCTTCGCGGGCGGCGACCTGCCCATGATGAGCCGGGTCACCGACGAGGACGTGCCGCAGCTCTTCGAGCTCCTGGGCACCATCAAGCGGGACTTCCGGCGGCTGGAGACGTACGGGCGTCCGGTCGTGGCCGCGATCAACGGCGCCGCGCTGGGCGGTGGGCTGGAAGTGGCCCTCGCCTGCCATCATCGGATCGCTCTCGACGGCCCGGGCACCCGGCTGGGTTTTCCCGAGGTAACACTGGGCCTGTTACCCGGCGCGGGCGGGGTCACGCGTACGGTGCGGATGTTGGGTCTTGGTCCTGCTCTGATGGTTTGGCTGTTGACCGGCCGGCGTTACCGGCCGGCGGACGCCCGGGACAACGGCCTGGTCGACCGGATCGCGACCACCGAGGGTGAGCTGATCACCCTGGCCCGCGAATGGATCATCACCAACCCCGACGCGGCCCAGCCGTGGGATCGGCCGGGTTACCGGATGCCCGGCGGCACGCCGTCGCACCCGAAGCTGGCCGCGCAGCTGCCCGCCTTCCCGGCCACCCTGCGCAAGCAGCTCAAGGGCAACCGGATGCCGGCACCCGAGGCGATCCTGGCGACCGCGGTCGAGGGCGCCCAGGTCGACTTCGAGACCGCCCAGCTGATCGAGACCCGCCGCCTGATCTCCCTGCTCACCGGGCAGATCGCCAAGAACATGATGGGCGCGCTGTTCTTCGACATGCGCGCGGTCAACGGCGGCCTGGCCCGGCCCCGGGTCGAGGTGCTGCCGGCCACCCGGATCGCGGTCCTCGGCGCCGGCATGATGGGCGCCGGCATCGCGCAGGCCTGTGCCCGGGCCGGCCTGCCGGTGGTCGTCAAGGACGTGACGCCGGAGTTGGCGGCCCGCGCCGCCGGACCGGGCATCGTCACCACGGCCGACGTCAACGACCTGCGCGGCTGTGATGTCGTGATCGAGGCTGTCTTCGAGGACCCGACGCTGAAGGCCGCGGTGTTCGCCGAGGTCGAGCCGGTCCTGGCGCCCGGCGCACTGCTCGCCTCCAACACCTCCACGCTGCCGATCACCGGGCTGGCCGGGACGGTCACCCGGCCCGCCGACTTCATCGGCATGCACTTCTTCTCCCCCGTCGGCAAGATGCCGCTGCTGGAGATCGTGGTCGGCGCGGACACCCGGGACGAGGCGGTCGCGCGCGCCTTCGACCTCGGCCGGCGGATCGGCAAGACGCCGATCGTGGTCAACGACGGCCGCGGATTCTTCACCAGCCGGGTGATCGGGAAGTTCATCGACGAGGCGATCGGGATGCTCGCCGAGGGCGTGCCGGCGCCGTCCATCGAGCAGGCCGCGCTGCAGGCCGGCTATCCGACCGGGCCGCTCGCCCTCGCCGACGAGGTCAGCCTCGCCCTGGTCCAGCGGATCCGGCGGCAGTTCGAGGCGGCCGCCGGCGCGGAGTTCGTCCGGTTGCCCTCGCACGAACTGGTCGACGACCTGGTCGACAACCACGATCGGCCCGGCCGGGCCGCCGGGCGCGGCTTCTACGCGTACGCCGAGGGCAGGCGCACCGGCCTCTGGGACGGCCTCGCCCGGCTCGCCACCCCGTCCGGTCGCGCCGTTCCGTTCGACGACCTGCGCGACCGTTTCCTGTTCGCGGAGGCGCTCGA
This sequence comes from Paractinoplanes toevensis, assembly GCF_018332695.1. Lineage (GTDB taxonomy): Bacteria > Actinomycetota > Actinomycetes > Mycobacteriales > Micromonosporaceae > Actinoplanes > Actinoplanes toevensis. The sequence goes on along the minus strand of NZ_BOQN01000121.1, from coordinate 6,521 downwards.
CGCGCGGCGCTGCCTCGCCGAGGGCGTGCTGCGCACCGAGGAGGACGGCAACGTCGGCTCGATCCTCGGCATCGGCTACCCGGCCTGGACCGGTGGCGTCCTGCGGTTCGCCACCCAGCATCCGGACTTCGAGGACCGGGCGGCGGAGCTGGCCAAGCTCTACGGCGACCGGTTCGCCGCATGAGCGGCCCGCTGTCCGGTGTCCGGGTGGTCGAGCTCGCCGGGCTCGCCCCCGCGCCCTTCGGCTGCATGATCCTCGCCGACCTCGGCGCCGACGTCGTCCTGATCGACCGGCCCGGCGGCAACGGCATCGCGCCCCCGCCCGGTCCGTTGCAGCGCGGTCGCCGCTCCGTTCTCCTCGACCTGAAGACCGAGGCCGGCACGTCGTCTCTCCGGCGACTGATCTCCCGCGCCGACGTGCTGGTGGAGGGCTTCCGCCCCGGGGTCGCCGAGCGGCTCGGCTTCGGCCCTTCGGTCACCGACAAGATCAACCCCAGGCTGGTGTACGCCCGGATGACCGGCTGGGGGCAGGACGGGCCGCTCGCCCCGCGCGCCGGGCACGACATCGACTACATCGCGCTGTCCGGGGCGCTCGAGCCGATCGGCCGGGCCGGGGAGCGCCCGCACGCCCCGCTCAACCTGGTCGGCGACTTCGCGGGCGGCGGCATGCTGCTGGCCCTCGGCATCCTCGCCGCCCTGCTCGAACGGGAGCGCTCCGGGCGCGGCCAGGTCGTCGACGCCGCCATGGTCGACGGGTCGGCGCTGCTCATGACGTTCATCCACGGCATGAACGCGGCCGGGATGTGGCCGTTCCCGCGCGGCGAGAACATGCTCGACGGCGGGGCACCGTTCTACGACACGTACGCGACGTCGGACGGCCGCTTCGTCGCCGTCGGCGCGCTGGAACCGCCGTTCTACGCCGCGCTGCTGGCCGGGCTCGGCCTCGCCTCCGCAGATCTGCCGGACCAGCACGACCGGGACGGCTGGCCGGTGCTGCGCTCGCGCTTCGCGTCGGTCTTCACCACCCGCACCCGGGACGAGTGGTCGGAGGTCTTCGCCGGCACCGACGCCTGCGTCGCGCCGGTGCTCTCCCCCTACGAGGCGCCGGACCACCCGCACAACCGGGCCCGCGACGCGTTCGTCGAGGTCGGTGGCGTCGTGCAGCCGGCACCGGCACCCCGGTTCGGCCGCACCCCGCCGCCGGTGCCGGCCCCGGTGACCTCCTCGACCGTCGACGAGGTACTCGCCACCTGGTAAACGCTCAGCCCGGCGGCGCCGCGACCGATGCTGCCGGGCATGGAACCGTCCGTCCTGCGAAAGCGGCGCACCCTGGAGGCCGCCGCCTTCGTCGCACGAGGTGTCGGTCTGGTCGGCACGCTGCTCTTCCTGGCCGGTGCGCTCGGCCCGGTCAGTCAGCACGTGCCGCCCACCCTGCGCACCTCCTGCATGCTCGGCGTCCTGCTGATGGCCTGCGGGAACGTGCTCGCCGCGATCAACTACCGGCGCCCGGACGGACCCCGGTACTCGGCCTACAGCGTCATCCAGGTGGGCGTCGACACCAGCGCGGTGATGGGCATCGTGGTGTGGGCGCAGGGCTATCACGAGCAGACCGCCTGGCCGCTGCTGATCATCGCGATCCTGGTCGGCGCCTACCGGCACCGGCTCGCCGGATCCCTGGTCGTGTGGGCCGTCACCTCGGCCGGCTTCGCCGCGTCGATGGGCGTCCTCCCCCAGCCCAGCCTCCGGCACGGCGAACTGCCCACCGCGATCATCCTCGGGCTCATCGTGGCGGTGCTCTCCGGCATCCAGGGCGAGGCGTTCGCCCGGCAGGTCGAGGAACTCGACGAGGCCCGCCGGGCCATGCAGCACCAGGCCCACCACGACCACCTGACCGGCCTGCCCAACCGCGACCAGGTCGTGCTCTACGCCGAGGCGCAGCGCGGCCGGGCCCTGGCCGTGCTGGTCCTCGACCTGAACGGCTTCAAGGAGGTCAACGACACCCGCGGCCACGCTGCCGGCGATCGGCTGCTGCAGGAGATCGGGCACCGCCTCGCCGCCGGACTGCGCCAGGGCGACCTGGCCGGCCGGATCGGCGGTGACGAGTTCATCGTGCTGCTGCCGGGCGCCGACGAGCACACCGCCGGTGAGCTGGCCGCCCGCCTCCGCGACGAGATCCGCCGCCCGGTGGACATCGACGGATCGGAGGTGGCCGTCGGCACCAGCATCGGCGTCGCCTGCCGCCCGGCCGGTTCCACCCGCTCCCTGGACGACCTCACCCGCGACGCCGACACCGCGATGTACGAGGAGAAGACCGCCGCCCGCCGCTGATCTTGATTTGTTGCTTTGCGGTTGCCGACCTCAGGTGACCCGGATCACCACCGATTCTGCTGGCATCGACCACCGCGAAGAAGCGGCCTGACAGCAGAGGCAGAGTCACATGCGGAGACTGCACAACATCGGTGTCGCCCGGCGTCTCGGGCTCATCGTCACCATCGGCGCAGTTCTCCTGGCCGCGCTGGCCGCCATCAACCTGTACAGCCAGAACAAGGTCGCCACCCAGAGCCGTACGATCACCGGCCTGGATGCCGGCCTCGCCGCGTTGCACCACCTGGACACCCGGCAGAGCGAGCTCAAGGTGGACGCCTACCGTTCCCTGCTCGGCCAGGACGTCACCCAGGACGTGGTCGACGACGTGCAGTCCTCCGTCGAGGCGCAGGACGCGGTCGCCGCGGCCGGCCTCACCCCCGAACTGCAGGCCGAATTCACCAAGATCCGCCCCGACTTCGTCGACTTCAGCGCCTTCATCACCGACTTCACCAAGGCCGCGCTCGCCGACCGGGCCGCCGCGGTGAGGAACATCGCCGAGATCGCCGACCGCAACCACGTCACCGACGACGAGCTGGGCGCCCTGACCGACGCCAGCACCGCGGCGGCCGAGCAGGCACAGAAGGACATGGACTCCACCGTCGCCTTCTCCCGCAACCTCGCCCTGATCGTCGCCGGCCTCGGCCTGCTGCTGATGATCGGCCTGGCCGTCCCGCTGGTCCGCTCCATTCTCACGCCGGTCCGCCGCCTCGGCGTGGTCATCGACGCCCTCGCGGCCGGCGACCTCACCGTCCGCAGCGAGATCACCAGCCGCGACGAGCTCGGCACCATGGCCACCAACCTGGACCGGTCGCTCGAAAAACTCCGCGACTCGATGAGCACCATCGCCGCCGACGCCGACATGCTGGCCAGCGCCTCCTCCGAACTGTCCGCCGTGGCCGGCACCATCGCCGAGTCGTCGAGCGCCACCAACGCCCAGACCGTGTCGGCCGCCGCCGAGGCCGAGGAGATCTCCCGCAACGTGCAGTCGGTAGCCGCCGGCTCCGAGGAGATGGGCCTGGCCATCCGCGAGATCTCCCGCAACACCAGCGAGTCCGCCCAGATCGCCGCGACCGCGGTGAACGAGGCCGCCCGCGCCACCGAAACCGTCCGCCAGCTCGGCGAGTCCTCCGCCGAGATCGGCAATGTGATCAAGCTGATCACCTCGATCGCCGAGCAGACCAACCTCCTCGCGCTGAACGCCACCATCGAGGCCGCCCGGGCCGGCGAGGCCGGCAAGGGCTTCGCGGTGGTCGCCTCCGAGGTCAAGGACCTCGCCCAGGAGACCGCCAAGGCCACCGAGGACATCGGCGCCCGGGTCGCCGCCATCCAGCAGGACACCGGCGGAGCGGTCGAGGTGATCTCCCGGATCTCCGAGGTCATCGCCCAGATCAACGACTTCCAGACGACGATCGCCTCGGCCGTCGAGGAGCAGACCGCGACCACCGGCGAGATGAGCCGCAGCATCGGCGAGGTCTCCAGCGGCTCCAGCCGCATCGCCACCAACATCTCCGACGTCGCCACCGCGGCGGCCATGTCGGCCGAGGGCGTCGAGCAGACCCGCCAGGCCTCCACCGAGGTGGCCCGCACGGCCGAGGACCTGCGCGGCCTGGTCTCGGCCTTCAAGTACTGACCTACCCACCCCCCCGCGGCGGCGCCGCATCGGCCACGGACGGCCGGTGCGGCGTCGCCCTGCGTTGTCCGGTCTCGCGGTACGGTTTGCCTATCGCGCGATCGGAGGTCACCCGATGCCGAGCGTCTACCAGGCAGCCGGCGCTACCGAGGGCCTGACCCGCCTGGCTGCGGCCTGGCACGCCCGGGTGCTGGCCGACGAGGTGGTGAGCCACGCGTTCAGCCACGGTTACCACCCCGAGCACACCGCCCGGCTGGCCGCCTACTGGGCCGAGGCCCTCGGCGGTCCCACGGCCTACACCGGCCACTACGGTGACGAGTCCACGGTGGTGCGCATGCACAGCGGCAACGGCCCGCACGAGGAGATGGACCGGCGAGCGATCGCCTGCTTCGACGAGGCGCTGACCGACGCCGGTTTCACCGCCGACCCGCTGCGGCAGGTTCTGCACGACTACTTCGCCTGGGCGACCACGACGACGATGAACCGCTACCACCGCTCCCCCGACGACGTGCCCACCGGCCTGACCGTCCCGCGCTGGTCCTGGAACGGCCGGCAGCCCTGATCGGTGGTCCGAGCCGTTGATGCCGCAGAATGGCGGCCATGACCGATCCGGTCCGGCACGACCACATCGACCGGTTCAACGCCGCCGTGCTCAGCGGTGACTGGTCCGCGCTGATCGCGACCCTGCATCCCGACGCCGTGATGACCTTCGCCGGGGTGCCGGTGGGACCGTTCCACGGCCGCCAGGCCATCGCCGACGCGTACGCCACCAACCCGCCCGGCGACACCATGCGCGTCGTCGAGGTCCGTCCCGGCACGGACGGCGAGACGGTGGCCTTCGCGTGGTCGCGCGGCGGCACCGGCACCCTCGACATCCGGCGCCGGGCCGGCCAGATCATCGGCCTGCACATCCGCTTCGACTGACTCCCGACCCCACCGATGGTCACCGGCCGGGAAGGCCGGCGTGGAACCGCACGATAGGTGGTGGCCGCCGGTCCACCCAGCCATCCGTCGATGTCCGCTCGCGCACTGGTGCGCAACCAGCCGTCGAGGTCGTCGACCAGCAGGTTGACGGCCAGCCGCTCCCATGCGTCGCCGCCGATCAGCAACCGGTAGCCGGCGACCCGGACATGCCGGGGGTTTCCCGCACCGAGCAGCTCGCGAACCGGCCAGGCGATCGCATTTCGCAACGCCTCTCCCCCCGCGGTGTCGAGACGCTCGGACGGTCGTCTGCCAAGTTGTCTGTTCATTGCCGGATCGGGTGGGTATGTCACCGCCATGTTTGAGGGATTTGCGGAGGAGCGAGTCGACGTCGGCGAGGTTGAGCTGCGGGTTCGTCATGGCGGCGAGGGACCGCCGGTCCTGCTGATCCACGGGCACCCACGCACCGGGGCCACCTGGCACCGGGTCGCGCCGCGGCTGGTCGCCGACGGGTTCACCGTGGTCTGCCCGGACATGCGGGGGTACGGCAGTTCCGGCAAGGCCGCGATCCGGCCGGACCACGCGCAGCAGTCCAAGCGGGCCGTAGCCGAGGACATGCGTCGCCTGATGGAGGCGCTGGGCCATCCGATCTTCGCGGCCGCCGGGCACGACCGCGGCTGCTACGTAGCGTTGCGCCTGGCACTCGACCATCCGGACGCGGTGAACCGGCTCGTCGTGATGGACGGGGTGCCGATCAGTGAGGCCCTTGCCCGCTGCGACGCCAAGTTCGCCCACGACTGGTACCACTGGTTCTTCTTCGCCCAGCCGGACAAGCCCGAGCGCGCCATCCTCGCCGACCCCGACGCCTGGTACGGCGGCGACCCGGACGCCATGGGCAAGGAGAATTTCGAGGAGCGCCGGGCCGCCGTCCACGACCCGGCCACGGTCCGGGCGATGCTGGAGGACTACCGGGCCGGCCTCGGCATCGACCGCGAACACGAGGAGGATGACCGCCTGGCCGGCCGGCTCGTCGAGTGCCCGGCGCTCTACCTGTGGTCGACCCGCGACGACATGGAGGACCTGTACGGCGACCCGCTCGCGATCTGGGAGCCGTGGGCGAAGGACATCCGTGGCGTACCCATCGACTCCGGCCACCATATGGCCGAGGAGAACCCGGAAGCGCTGGTGCGAGCCCTGCGCGGTTTTCTCGGCGGTTGAAACCCCGGCAAAGACCGCGATGAGTACGGCGAGGAACGCGGCGACAGCGAAGACGAACCCACGTTCCGCGCCGCCGAACACACGTCGGGTCGCCTAAGTGCCCGAGCTGGACCGCAGTTCCTTACCCGGACGCAACTGCTCGCTCAGCCCACTCACGTGCGCCGACCCGGAAATGATGTCGCGGCAGACCCAACTCGCCATGGCACGGCCGTTGGAGAGAGCCAACGGGAACTGGTACCACTTGGGGCGGCCGGGATCGCTGAAGTGTGTGCGCATCAGGACCTGGTAGTAGATGTGCGCGCTCCACCAGATGGAGTGAATAGCGGCCATCAGTAATACACAGCAGACCACGACCGAGGTGACAGTGGGCTTGACCCGATTCGAC
>NZ_BOQN01000120.1 GCF_018332695.1 Paractinoplanes toevensis | reverse complement strand
GATCCACTGACCGGCGGTGTTCTTGCCGATCTGCACCTGGGTGCCGTCGTAGTACGCGTTCTGGTCGTTCAGCCCGACCCGGATCGGCCACGCGCCGCCCGAACCGTTCTGACCGTTGCGGCCCAGCCAGGACGACAGCATCGCGTACTGCTTCTGGGCGACGTAGAACGCGTCCACGCCGCCGCTCTCGCGGTTGGTGCCGACGCCGTTGCCCCACACGTTGTCGGTCCCGGAGAACGTGGCGTTCCCGGTGGCGTTCTGCGCCTTCACCGTCGTGTGCGAGGGGTCCTGGAGGAGATAGGTCGAGCCGGACTTGGTGGTGTCGATCGACACCGAGCCGTAGATCCAGCCCTGCCCGGTGCCCGCCACATTGGTGACGTGCTCCTTCGTGCTCAGCACCGCGCCGGTCAAGGCGTCCACGTTGACCGAGAGCCGGCTGACGCCCTCAGCACTGGTCCCGTTGATGGTCGACTGCCACGCGAGGCGGGCGGCCGCACCTTCGGAAGCGACCACGACGAGCTTGGTGCCCTCCACCGACGAGACCGTCTTCAGCTGCTTCTCGGCCGTGGCCAGCGCCGCCGCGTCGGAGATCTTCGGGACGACGGACAACTCACCGATCGGGCTGGTCTGCGCGACCGAGGTGTAGGTGACCTTGCCGGTGGCGTCGGTGGCCACGACCAGGTCACCGCCCTCGACCTGCAGGCCCTTGTACGACCGGGTGAACGGCACGTAGTTGTGGCCGGCCGAGCTGATCACCGGATGCCGCTGGAACGTGTCCAGGCGGCTGGCGTGCAGCGCGGCCGGCTTGGCGGCGATCAGGGCGTCGGCGCCGTTCGCGGCGGCCGCCAGGGTCTGCGCGGCGGTGGGCGCCGACGGCTGGGCGTTGGCCGGCCCGGCGGCCAGTGCCGCTGCCACCACCGTCGCGGTACCGACGGCGACGGCCATTGTGCTTCGGATCATCACGCGTACTCCTTCTCCGCCCGTGCGGGGGGTGCAAAGGCGGGTGCGATCGATGATCTTTGATTACTTCGGCGGCCGACACCCTTTCCGGCATATCAGTCTGATAGGTAGCGAAGCGGTATGTCTCGATGGCTGACGAACGGCCCGGGCCGGAAGCCGACGAAGGCCGGCGCGTCACCCAGCCCCAGACCGAGGGCGTCGTTCTGCAGGTCGAGGGACCAGCGGCCGGTGCGCACCCGGTGCTCGGCGGCCCGGATCGCGGCGAGGTACTCCGACGGTACGAACGCGCAGTGCCCGCGCCGGTTGACGTAGGACTGCCGCAGCAGCGGACCGCGCGCCTGCCGGGCGTAGCGGTTCTCGTACTCGACCGGGGCGAGCTGGTCGTAGAGGGTGTGCATGGTCAGCATCGGCACATCGAGCCGGCCGGTCACCGTCGACGTACGGGTCAGCTCGGCCAAGGCCGCACGATCCGCCCGGACGGCCGCGTGCCTGGTCAGATCCGCGAGGTCCGCGGTTACCGAAAGACCGGCAGCACGGTAGAGCGCCTCCACCGTCGACCGGTAGGGCGACCGGGCCAGCAGCGCGCCGTAGTTGACCCCGGCGTTCCAGGAGGCGTTGCCGCCGGCGCTGAGCTCGATGAAGTACCGCGACGGCATGATGAACGGCAGCATCGCCACCAGCCAGTCGTACTGGGCCCGGGCGATGCCGGCGGCGTCGCGCGGCGGCGTGGCCTGCCCGGCCGACCAGGTCGGCATGTTGAGCAGCGCGGTGCCGAGGGCGACCCGGGCCCGGCCGGCCGCGGTGTCCTGGGCCGCGGTGGCCAGCGCCGACAGCTGACCGGCGGCGGCCGCGCCCTCGGCCGGGCTCGCGTAGCCGACGAGTTTGATGGCAGCCGTCGGGGCGAGCAGCCGGGTCAGGGCGTACTCGCCGTCGAGCTGGTAGTTGTTCAGGTCGACGCCGCCACCGAGCAGGCCGCAGGTGGAGACCGCGGCGTCGAGCCGGTGCCCGGCCCGCTCGGCCTCCTGGGTGCTGACCAGCCCACCCATGGAGACCCCGAGCGCGACGGTGATTCGTGGGCGCCCGATTTGTCGCGTGACGGCGGCGAGCGCCGCGAACTGGTCCCGGGCGGCACTGGCGAGAGCCCACAGCGACCCGTTCGGGTCGTAGGACGATCCGACGAGGGCATAACCACGATCGAGCAGGGTTCGCTGGGTCGCGGCATCGGGCGCGTCGGCCGCCGCCAGGGACCCGAAGCCGTGGCTGTACAGCACGAGCGTGCCGTTCCACCGGGACGGAACGTCGGCGATCCAGGTGGCGCCGTCGGCCAGCGTGCCGGTGTAGTGGGTGTCGGCGGCGCGGGCCGGAGCGGCCGGAGCAAGAGCGAGGACGAGGACGACAAGTACCGAGAACAAGCGTTTCATGAGGACCTCCGCAGGGTGGGGACGATTCCCTTCGGGACGAACAGGACGACGGCGATCAGCAGCAGCGCGTAGACGGCGTACGACAGGACGCTCGGCGCGTAGCTGGGCATGCCGGGCTGGGTGGCGAGAGTGGTCAGCAACTGGACTCCCACCGTGATCAGGGCGGCGCCGAGGAGCGCCCCGGCGATGCTGCCCAGGCCGCCGACGACGGCCATCACGACGTACTCGATCGAGAGCAGCACCGGGAACGAACCCGGCGCGAGATAGCCGAGGAAGAAGGAGTAGATGCCGCCGGCGAGGCCGGCGAAGGCGGCCGAGACGGCGAAGACCAGCAGCCGGTACGCCCCGACGGGCACCCCGCTGGCCTCGGCCGCCATCTCGCCGGTGGCGAGCGCGCGCAGCCCACGCCCGACCCGGGAGCGCACCAGCCGATGGGCGATCAGGCTGACCAGCAGGACGCCGGCCACCACCAGGTAGGCGTAGTCGAGATCCTGGTCCAGCTCGAACCCGCCCACCGACAGATAGGGCAGCCCCTGCAGGCCGACCGCGCCGCCCGCCCACTCCGCCCCGCCGAGCACCGACAGCAGCAGGATCTGCAGGGCGAGGGTGGCGAACGCGAGCTGGTGGCCGCGCAGCCGCAGGACGGGCACGCCGACCAGGACGGCGGCCAGGGCCGCCGCGACCGGCGCGGCGGCGAGGGCGAGCAGCGGCGGGGTGTGGTGGAGGGACAACAGACCCGAGGTGTACGCCCCGAGAGCGGTGAACGCCGCCTGCCCGAGCGACACCTGACCGGCGTAGCCCATCAGCAGCGACAGCCCGACCACCGCCATCGCGGACAGTCCGAGCAGGATGAACACGGTCAACTGGCCGGGCGCGAGAAACGCCGGCAGCACCAGCGCGATCACCGCCGCGACCGGATAGGCCCACTTCATGCCGCCTCCACCACGTCCCGGCGCCCGGCCCGCGCGATCAACACGACCAACATGAAGACCAGAGCCACATCCGACTGGTACGCCGTGGAGAGGTAACCGCCCACCAGGGCCGACACGACGCCCAGCAGCAGACCGCCGGCCAGCGTGAGCCCGGGCCGGGTGAGGTTGCCGAGGATGGCGGCCGAGAACCCGTTGACGACCAGCGCGACGTCACTGTCGAACGAGACCTGCTGCACCGGCGTGATCAGCACCCCGGCCAGCCCACCGAGCGCCCCACCGACCGCGAACGCGAACAGCCCCATCCGCACGACGTCGATCCCGACCGCCCGGGCCGCGTAGGGGTCGGCCGCGGTGGCGGTGAGCGCCCGCCCGAGGTCGGTGCGGGCGAACAGGAGCGCGACAGCGCCGAGCACCACCGCGGTGACCGCGATGATGAGGAGGTAGTGGATCTGAACCCCGCCGATCGCACCGCCCAGGCCCGGGAACGACCGCGGCTGGTCACCCCAGAAGAGGATCTCCACGGCGTACGCGAACACCCCGAGCCCGAGCGTGACGATCAGCGCGGCCTGCGGCGTGGTCCCGGGTTTCCCGGTGGCGACCAGCCCGACGAGCAGGCCGACCACCGCCGCGAGCAGCACGCCGAGCCCTTCGGCGACACCGTGCGGCAGTCCCGCCGCGAGCACCGTGGTGACGCAGAGCGCGGCCAGCACCGCGAAGCTCCCCTGCGCGAAGTTGACCACCCGGGTCACCCGGTAGATGACCACCAGCCCGCTCCCGGTCAGGGCATAGGCACAGCCGAGCCCCACCCCGGTGACGAGATACTGCGCCAGCTCCCCCATCACGACTCCCGGCCGAGCACTCGAGCAAGCGAACTCATCACGACTCCAGACCCAGGTAGGCGGCGGCGACCTCGGGGCTTCCGGCGAGCTCGGCGGACGGCCCTTCGGCGACGACCCGGCCGGCCTCCAGGACATAGGCGCGGGCGCAGAGGTCGAGCGCGAGCCGCGCGTTCTGCTCGATGAGCAGCACCGCGAGCCCTTCGGCGTTGCGTTCGCGCAGATGGGCGGCCAGATGCTCGACGACCCGCGGTGCCAGGCCGAGCGACATCTCGTCGATGACCAGCACGTCGGGCCGGGCCATCAGCGCCCGCCCGAGCGCGACCATCTGCTGCTGCCCGCCGGACAGTCGCCCGGCCGCCTGCTTCCGCAGCGGCACCAGCTCCGGCAGCAAGTCGTAGATGTGCCCGGTGTCGCGCCCCGTCCGGTCCCGCCACGCGCCGAGCCGCAGGTTGTCGTCCACGGTCAGCGGCCCGAACAGATGCCGCCCCTCCGGCACCAGCGCCAGCCGCCCGGTGGTCGCGAGCTCCCCGGCGGCCGGCCGGAGAATCCCGCACACGGTGTTGACCAGCGTGGTCTTGCCGGCCCCGTTCGCCCCGATCAGCGCGACCATCTCGCCGGCCCGCACCGACAGGCTGACCCCGTCGAGCGCCGTAGCGGCCCCGTAACGCACGACCAGATCCCGAGCCTCAATCATCGCGACCCCTCGCCGGCCCGGTCCGGGTCGCCCAGGTAGGCGGCGATCACCGCCGGGTCGGCGCGGATCTCGGTGAACGGGCCGCTCGCGATCACCCGGCCGAGATCCAGGACGGTCACCCGGTCGGCCAGGCGGGCCACGAACGCCACGTCGTGCTCGACCAGCAGGATGGACAGACCCTCGCCGCGCAGCTGTTCGATCAGGGTGGCCAGCGCGGAGCGCTCCGGGCCGCGCAGGCCGGACGCCGGCTCGTCGAGCAGCAGCAGCCGCGGGTTGCCGCACAGCGCCCGGGCCACCTGCAGAGCCCGCTGCCGGCCGAGCGGCAGAGCGTCGGCCTGATGATCGGCCCACTCCGACAGGCCGGCCCTCGCCAGCGCGACCGAGGCCAGCTCGCGGATCCGGGCCTCCTCCCGGCGGTGGCGGGGCAGGCGGAGGATCGCCGAGACCGGGCCGGCGCCGGTGATCGCGTGGGCGCCGACCATCACGTTCTCGGCGACGGTCATGCCGCGGAAGACCGGTGAGTCCTGGAAGGCGATGGCGATGCCGCGGCGGGCCCGGCGGTGCGGGGCCAGCCGGTCGATGCGGTCGCCGTCGTAGCCGATGGTGCCGGCGGTGGCGACCAGCTGGCCGCCGATCAGTTTGAACAGGGTCGACTTGCCGGCGCCGTTCGGGCCGATCACGGCGTGCGTCTCGCCCGGCGCGACCTCCAGGTCGACGTCGCGCAGGGCGTAGACACCGCCGAACCGCCGGGTCGCGCCGGACACGGTCAGCAGTGCGGGCACGGCATCACCCGCCTGGGCTCGCCGGACACCGTCAGCAGTGCGGGCACGCCGTCACCCGCCGGCTACCGCGGCCAGCTTGCCCTTGGCCCAGTCGGTGGCCTCGAACTTGCCGGCCTTCACCACGTTGATCGAGATGTACTCGGCGGTCAGGCCGGCGTGGTCGGTCGCCGAGTAGCGGTAGGTGCCGTTCGGCGTGGTCAGGGAGAGGGCCTCGAAGGCTGTCCGGATGTTCTCGGGGTCGGTGCCGCCGGCGCTCTTGACCGCCGCGGTGAGCAGCTTGAACCCGGTGTATCCGTCGGCGGCGAACTGCGGCGGCGGATAACCGTGCTGGGTGGTGAACGGCGTGGCCAGCTCGTCGATCGCGGTCTTCTGCGCTCCGGCCGGCAGGGCATCCCCCACGACGGCGATCGAGCTGGCCACGAAGACGCCCTCGGCCGCGGCGCCGGTGGGCTTGAGCCAGAGCGTGCTGGCCTGGGCGCCGGTGAACATCAGCGGCAGGCCGGCGCCGGCCGTGGCGTACTGCTTGGCGAAGGCGACGGCGGGCGGGCCGGTCGCCCAGACCGTGAGGGCCTGCGCGCCGGATTTCTTGATGTTGTTGATGACCGCGCCGAACTCGGTGGTGGACGTCTGGAACTGTTCGCCGGCGACCAGCGTGATGCCGTACTGCGCGGCCTTGGCCTGCATGCCGGCCGCGCCCGCGTTCGCGTACGAGCTGCGGTTGTCGTGCGCCACGGCGACCTTGCTGATCTTCTGCGACTGGTAGTACTGCAGGATCCGGTCGGCGTAGGTCGCGGAGGTGGCGGGCACCACGAAGACGTACGGATGGATGGGTTTGATCTGTTCGTCGGCGGGGGTCAGCGAAACGTAAGGGATCTTGGCCCGGTCGACCTGGGGGATGGTGGCCAGCGCCGAGTTGGAGAACGGCGAGCCGATCACCGCGACCACCCCGCTGCCCTTGAGCTCGTTGAAGCTGAGCACGGACTGCTCGGGCTGGCTCTTGTCGTCCCGGACGATCAGTTCGACGGTCTTGCCGAGCAGCCCGCCGGCGTCGTTGAGCTGCTGGACGGCCAGCTCGACGGACTTCTTGTCCTCGCTGCCGAGCGGTGCGTAGTTGCCGGTCAGCGAGACGATCAGGCCGACCTTCAGTTTGTCCTCGGTGGTCGACGAATCGTTGCTGCTGCAAGCGGTGGAAAGCAGAAGCAGGACTGCTGCGAATGAGGCGGAGAGGCGTCGCATGAGTACCTCCGTGTACTCAGGAGCGGGTGTCGCCAAGTTAGGCGTAATTTTGACGCTGGTCAATAAATTGCCCGACATCACAGCACATGCCGCTAACACCGCCGGTACTGTGCGCCACGTGCCCCCGTCACCGGCCGCCTCGGCGATCATGCTGACGTTCCTGGGTGATCACGTCCTGGACCGGGACGTGTGCGTCTACTCCGGAAGCGTCATCGAGGTGCTCGCGCGCGCCGGCGTCTCGGCCGAGGCGACCCGCTCGACGCTGACCCGGATGACCGCCCGCGGCCTGCTGCGCCGGCAGCGGCACGGCCGCCGCATGTACTTCGGACTGACCGAGCGCTCGGTGCGGGTGCTGCACGACGGCTCGGTGCGGCTGTGGCAGACCGGCGCCGTCAACCACGACTGGGACGGCACCTGGACGCTGCTCGCCTTCTCGTTGCCGGGCGAACGGCAGCGCGAGCGGCACGACCTGCGTGCCGCGCTGGCCTGGGCCGGGTTCGGCCCGGTGCAGGGCGGCCTGTGGATCGCCCCGGGAACCCCGGAGATCGAGTCGGTCCGGGCCCTCGGCCCGCACATCCGGGTCTTCCACGCGCGGGCCGACGCGAGCACCGACGTGACCGAGATGGTCGCCGGGGCCTACGACCTGCCGGCCCTGGCGGCCCGATACACCGATTTCCGTACGCGCTGGGAGAACGCCCCCGAGCTGGATCCGCTGGCGGACAAGCTGCACCTGGTCACCGACTGGCTGCAGATCATCCGCCGCGATCCTCGCCTGCCGGTGGCCCACCTGCCGCTCTCCTGGCCGGCGGCCGGCGCTCAGGAACTGTTCTTCCGCCTGAACGAACGACTGGCCGGCCCGGCCTCGGAGATCGCCGCCGGCCTGCTCGACACGGTGCCGGTGCTACGGGACGACGGTCACCGGCCAGCGGCCGCAGCGGACCAGCTTGGTGGCTAGCGAGCCGGCGATCCGGTGCAGCGCCTGCGCCGACCGGCCGACGATCACCGCGTCGGCCTGGATCTCCCGGGCCACGTCGAGCAGCTCGCTGTAGGGCTCGCCGGTGCGGACGACGAGCCGGGCGTCGACCGCCATCTCGGCGCACAGCCCGATCGAGGCCCGCAACTCCTTCTCGACGTCGTCGTGGGTGGCGATCAGCGTGGTGGTGGCACTCCCGCCGAGATCCGCGAGCGGCAAGATCGTCGAGGGCAGCGACCGCACGTAGACGGCGACGAGTTTGCAGTGTTGCCGGCGGGCCAGCCCCACGGCGTAGGCCGCCGCCCGCATCGAGGGCGTCGAGCCGTCGACGCCCACCAGGATCGCGCCGGGACCGTCCATGGCCGCCTCCGTTCGCCTGTTCCGGACGGTATCGCGACGGTAACCGTTCAGCAATAGCTACGTTCCCATCGCGAAACATTTCCCACTGAGAAGATCCCGGCTACCGCACCTGCGGTATCCCGGACCGCCGCGCCGGGTGGACGACCTTTCCGGCCCCTCGGGCCACGCTGAGCAGGTCGAATTCCCCTGGGAAAGGTCACCGCCGTGCAAGCTCTCGCCCACTGGTGCTCCCGCCGGCGGTTCGCCGTCGTCGGCGGCTGGATCGTCGCCCTGGTGGCCCTCGCCGCCATCGCCATCGGCGGCGGAACCGCCTTCACCGACTCGACCAACCTGCCCGACAGCGAGTCCGCCCAGGCGTACGCCCTGCTGCCGGCCTCGCCCGGCGAGTCCGGGACCATCGCCTGGCACAGCACCGGCGCCGCGCTCACCGACAGGTCCGTGAACGCGTCGGTCACGGCCATGCTCGCCGAGGTCAAGGCGCTGCCCGGGGTGCGGGCGGTGACGATGGGAGCCACCACCGCCGACACGGCGTACGCCAACGTGACGGTCGCCGACGGCACCGACGTCGAGCCGATCATCGCGGCCGCCCGCGGGCACGACTCGGCGACGCTGGACGTCGAGGTCGGCGGGACGGCGTTCGCCGACGAGGTGGGCGCCTCGCACGGCACCGAGGCGGTCGGCATCCTGGCCGCCCTGGTGATCCTGGTGCTGATGTTCCGCTCCGGCTGGGCGGCCGCGCTGCCGATCCTCACCGGCGTGGTCGGGGTGGCCGCGTCCCTGCTGCTCGTGATGATCGGCTCGCACTACGTCGACCTGGCCGCCACCAGCCTCACCATGGGTGCGCTGATCGGCCTCGGCGTCGGCATCGACTACGCGCTGTTCATCGTCAACCGGCACCGCAAGGGATTGCTCGCCGGGCAGTCGGTGCACGAGAGCATCGCGGACGCGCTCAACACCTCCGGTCGCGCGGTCGTGTTCGCCGGGATCACCGTCATGGTCGCGCTGCTCGGCATGTTCGTGGTCGACCTGAGCCTGCTCACCGGCATGGCCCGGGCGGCCGCGGTCACCGTGCTGTTCACCGTCCTCGCCGCGATCACCCTGCTCCCGGCCCTGCTCGCGATGCTCGGCCACCGAATCCTCCCCCGCCGCAGGCGCGTCGCAGCCCGGCAGCCCGGCCTCGCGGCCCGGTGGGCGGGCGTGGTCGGCCGGGCACCGGTTCGCACCGTCGCGGCGGCGGTACTCGTGATCGGCATCCTGGCCGCGCCGGTCACCGCGATGCGGGTCGGGGACGCCGACGCGAGCAGCGACCCGGCCGGCGCCTCGGGCCGGGCCTACCACGACCTGATGGCCCCCGCGTTCGGGAAAGGCTTCGACGCCACCCTGCTGCTGGTGGCCGACGCACCGGACGCCGCATCCGAGCAGGCGCTCGCCGCCCTGGCCACGGAACTCCGGTCGGTCACCGGCGTCGCCTCGGTCACCCGGGCCGGCGCGACCGCGCTCACCGTCGTACCGGAAACGAGCGCTCAGACCGAGGAAACCGCGGACCTGGTCCACCGCCTGCGGGATGAGGTCATCCCGGCTGCCGAAGGCAGCACCGGACTGCGGGTCTACGTCGGCGGTACCACCGCCACCAGCATCGACCTGTCCGACGCCCTGCTCGGGAAGCTGCCGCTGTACCTGGGTCTGGTCGTGCTGCTCGGTTTCCTGCTGCTGGTGATCGCGTTCCGCAGCGTGCTGGTGCCGCTGGTCGGCGCGCTCAGCAACCTCACCACCATCCTGGTCGGCCTGGGCGCCGTCACCGCGATCTTCCAGTTCGGCTGGGGTTCCGAACTGCTCGGCGTCGGTTCCGGCGCACCGATCATGTACCTGATCCCGGTGCTGATCGTCGGCATCGTGTTCGGCCTGTCCATGGACTACCAGGTGTTCCTGGTCAGCCGGATGCACGAGGAGTTCGCACACAGCCGCGACAACAACCGGGCGATCCGGGTCGGCGTCGGCGAGACCGGGCAGGTCATCGCGGCCGCCGCCACCATCATGCTGTGCGTGTTCGCCTCGTTCGGCTTCAGCGGCGAGCGGATCGTCGCCGGCATCGGCATCGGCCTGGGCATCGCGGTCCTCATCGACGCGTTCGTCGTGCGGCTCACCCTGATCCCCGCGCTGATGCGGCTGATCGGCCGGGCCAACTGGTGGTACCCGCGCTGGGCCGACAAGGTCACGCCACGCGTGTCGATCGAGGGCCCGGCGGCGCGTGAGTTGGAGAAGATGAGCAGGTGACGATCCGGGTGCTCCTCGCCGACGACCAGGCTCTGCTACGGGCGACGTTCCGCCTGCTGCTCGAGGCCGAAGAAGACATCGAGGTCGTCGGCGAGGCCGCCACCGGCGCGGAGGCGGTCGCCCTCGCCCGGTCGGCGCGGGCCGAGGTGATCCTGATGGACATCCGGATGCCCGGCATGGACGGCATCGAGGCGACCCGCCGCATCACCGGCGACGAGGACCTGGCCGGCGTGCGGGTGCTGGTGCTGACCACGTTCGACAGCGACGACCTGGTCGTCGCGGCGCTGCGCGCCGGCGCCTCCGGATTCCTGGGCAAGGGAGTCGATCCCGGCGATCTCCTTGCGGCCGTACGGGTGATCGCGGCCGGCGAATCACTGTTGTCCCCGAGCGCCACCACCGCGCTGATCGAACGGTTCCTGGCCCAGCCCGACCCCGGCACCGTCGCGGTCGCGGCCACCCTCGCCGAGCTCACCGGCCGGGAGCGGGAGATCACCGCGCTGGTCGGGGCCGGGCTCGCCAACAACGAGATCGCCGACCGGCTCGGCATCAGCACCGCCACCGCGAAGACCCACGTGAACCGGGCGATGATGAAGACCGGCGCCCGCGACCGCGCCCAGCTGGTGGTCTTCGCCTACGAGAACGGCCTGGTCCGGGCGGGCCGCCGTGACTAGGAAACACCGGCTCTGGATCGCACCGCTGCTGGTCATCATGATCATGATGGCCACCGTCTCCTACAGCCACGGCCGGCCGGTCTTCGCACCCGGCGGCTTCCAGCTGATCCTGATCCTCACCGGCGCGGTGGCGCTGCTGTTCCGCTACCACTTCCCGGTCGCGGTGACCGCCGTGACGGTGGTGACCGGCAGCCTGCTCCCGCTCACCGCCCGCCACCTGGTCCTGATCGACGTGGCCGCGGTGGTCGCCCTCTACACCCTGGCCACCCTGCGCGACCGCCGCACGGCGTGGACCGCCGGCGTCCTCGCGGCGGTCGCGCTCACCGCCGCGAGCCTCCCCTGGCAGCCCGGCGGTCTGCTCGACCTGGCCAACCTGGTGCCGATCAACTACGTGGCGATCGCGGTGGCGGCCGGCGACGCCACCCGCAACCGCCGCGCCCTGCAGACCGAGATCGCCGACCGGGCCGTGCAGGAGGAACGCCTGCGCATCGCCCGCGACCTGCACGACGTGGTCGCCCACCACATCGCCCTGGTCAACGCACAGGCCGGGGTGGCACACCACCTGATGCCGACCCATCCCGAGAAGGCCCGCGAGGCCCTGGCCGGCCTGCGCGACACCAGCCGGGCGGCGCTGGACGAGCTGCGCGCCACGGTCGGCCTGCTCCGCCAGGAGGGCGACCCCGACTTCGAACGGCGGCCCGCACCGACGCTGGCCGGCCTCGACGACCTGCTCGACGGCTTCCGCACGGCCGGCATCGACATCACCGTCACCGGCCCGCCCCCGGCACTCGACGCCGCCACCGACCTGGCCGCCTACCGCATCATCCAGGAGGCCCTGACCAACGCCGGAAAACACGGCACCGAACGCCGCGCCTCGGTCACCCTGACCCGAGCCGACCGCACCCTGGAGATCACCGTGACCAACCCGGCCCGGCCCGGCCACCGCGGCGAGGGAACCGGCCACGGCCTGACCGGCATGCGCGAACGGGCCACGGCCGCGGGCGGCACGGTAACGGCCGGCCTCCAGCCGGACGGCACGTGGACCGTGCACGCGACCCTGCCGATGGGCCGATGATGGGATCATGACACCTTCGCAACCACCGCCCGCCCCGGTCACCGACGGCGACCACCTCTGCTGGCGGGACGCGATCGTCGCCGAGGTCGACGGCTACCGTCCGCTCACCCTCGACCTGTTCCGGCCGGCCGGGGCCCCGACGCCGGTGCCGCTGGTGATCTGGGTGCACGGCGGCGCCTGGCGCTTCGGCACCAACAAGCGGGAGTCACCGCAGCTGGTGCGCGGGCGGATCGGCGAGCGCATCCTCGGCGCCGGGTTCGCCCTGGCCCGGATCACCTACCGGCTCAGTGGCGAGGCCACCTTTCCCGCGCAGCTCGACGACGTCCGGGCCGCGACGACCTGGCTGCGCGAGCACGCCGGTGAACTGGGCCTCGACCCCGGGCGCTTCGCGGTGTGGGGCGAGTCGGCGGGCGGCCACCTGGCCAGCCTGCTCGCGCTGACCAGCGGCGAGATCCGGGCCGGGGTGATCTGGTACGGGCCGAGCGACCTGCTCACCATGGCCGCCCAGAACCATCCCGAAGGCCTGCAGGACCACGACGCGCCCGATTGCCCGGAGAGCCTGCTCGTCGGCGGGCCCGTCCAGGACGTACCGGAAAAGTCCGCCGCGGCCAGCCCGGTCAGCTACGTCTCCGCCGATGCCCCGCCGTTGTTGCTCGTGCACGGCGACGACGACCGGATCGTGCCGGTCGGGCAGAGCCGGGAACTCCATGACCGGCTAACCGCGGCCGGCGCCCCCGCGCAACTGCGGATCGTGCCCGGCGCCGACCACTGTTTCGCCGGCGCCGACCTGGACCCGATCGTCCAGGAAAGCCTCGACTTCCTGAGCTTCCTCAGCTTCCTCAGCCGAAAGTGAACGCGTACGCCCGCGCGCCCGGCTCGCTGAAGGTGATCTCCAGCGTGCGCTCGCCGACTTTCTCCCTCTCCCGGAACAACTGATAGAGGCGGCCGGCGCCGAGTTCGCCGTTGCCGTCCTCGTCGACGTCCTCGCCGTGGTTCGCGCCCGGTGCCTCGCCGTCGACGAACACCCGGAACGGGATCGGCTCGTCGCCGGCCGCCGACAGCACGACGTGCGCGTCACGTGCCTGGAAACGGAAGCCGATGGTGCCGCCGGCCGCGTCGAGCTCCACACTCTCCCGGCCGATCGTCCAGGTGCCGTCCAGCGCCCAGTCGTTGAAATCGAGGTAGCCGGGCCGCGCGTAATCGTGGGAGCCGCTGCGGGCCCCACCCGGCGACGCGAACCGTTCGCCCCGCGCGGTGCCGAGGTACGTCTCCGGCGTACGCAAATGGTCCCAATCGGCCGGCGCCTCGACGCCGAGCGCACGCACCGCGGCCGGCTCCCGGTGAATGCCGAGCAGCCGCTGAATGCGGCGTTCCGACTCCTCGTAGCGCCCCTCACCGAAGTGGAAATCGCGCAGCCCACCGTCGCGATCGGCGAAATACAGCGCGGGCCAGTAGTGGTTGTCGAACGCCGACCAGATCGCATAGTCGTTGTCGACCGCGACCGGATAGTCGATCTCCCGCACCTCGACCGCCCGTTTCACACCGTCGACATCGTGCTCGAAACCGAACTCCGGCGTGTGCACCCCGATCACGACCAGACCGTCGTTACGGTAGGCCCGCGACCAGGCCCGGACATACGGTTCCTGGCGCAGCCAATTGATGCAGGTGAGCGTCCAGAAGTTGACCAGCACGACCCGCCCGCGCACCTGCTGCGGGCTCAGCGGCGCCGAGTTGAGCCAAGCCGCGGCCCCGGTGAACGACGGCAGTTGCGGACTCCCAGCCATGCCAGCCAGCGTCCTCCCGCCGCGCCCCGCGCACAAGAACGTCCACTGAAGACAGACCGGCAGATCTCCCCTCACAGGCCGCGGCCGGGGTCGAGCCGGAATGGGCGTTTCCTCAGTACGTTGCCGCATCAAGCGTGCTGAATGGATGGCACAGCGCATTCGCGGGCATCATTGTCGCCACCGGGGAGTTGCTGCTCTGTCCTCGGCGGGACCATGCCCGGGATGCGGGACGACGACCCGGTATCCGAGAGCGGGCGACCACCCCGCGGGAGGTCGATGGCCGGCGCCCGGGACTGTTCGGTGGGCGGGTTGGGGTGCGCTGAGCTACGGGCGGGGTGACTGGCCGGATTCGAACCGGCGATCTCCGGGGCCACGACCCGGCGCTCTGCCACTGAGCTACAGCCACAGTTTCGGCCTTGCGGCCCGTGTCGCCGGGTGGGATCGAACCACCGGCCTCGGAGTTATCAGCTCCGCGCTCTGACCTGCTGAGCTACGGCGACGCCGAGCGGCTGACCGGAATCGAACCGGCGACCTCCACCTTGGCGGGGTGGCGCTCTCCCTGCTGAGCTACAGCCGCATGAAACAGAAAACCGCCGGTCCCGTTTTCCGGGGCGGCGGCGGTGGGCCTTGCTGGCGCACTGTCAGTGGCGCCACCGCTCCCCGAGACCTCGCACGGCAGCCTCGCCGCGCGACGCATGCCGCCGCGGAACAATGAGGATCTGCCGGAACATCGGTCTCTCCTGACCTTGGTGATCGGTGGTGAGCACTACGGTAGGGCCCCCTCAGCAGGGCGGCAACGCAATTGTTCCGGGCCGACGGCACGAATGGAGGAGCACAGAAAGTAGCAAGATCCCTACCGTTCATGCCATGAAGACGCAGACGACGGTCCTGGCCCTGGCCGCGACCACGCTCGTGATCCTGTCCGGCTGCAAGGCCGGCTCCTCCCCGTCGGCCGCGTCCACCACCGGGGCGCCGACCGAGACCACCGCGGCCGCGGCGGCCGGTGACAACCCGGCGCCGGCCAAGGCCACCGCGACCGTGACCACGACCGGCCCGGTCACCGCCGAGCCGGGGTCGACCAGCTCGCCGAAGGCCGAGAAAACCACCAAGCCCGCTCCGACGGCGACGAAGCCGACCGACTCCGGACCGACGATCGTCTCGTTCAAGCTGGTGCAGAAGCCGAAGTGCCCGGAGGGCACCGCGGTGTTCCGTGCCCCGGCCGTCCCGGCGATCATCAAGTGGAAGATCACCGGTGCGGACAGCGCGGCGCTCAGCGTCGACGACCCGACCCACACGCCCGGCACCTACGGGCCGGAGCCGCTGTCCGGCACCGAGGAGTTCCAGTTCAGCTGCGCGGGCGAGGTCGGTTCGGTGGAGAAGCACACGTACGCGATCTGGGCCCTGGGCGGCGGCAAGCAGCACTCGAAGACCATCACCGCGACCGCCAAGATCCTGGACAACGGCAAGAGCTAGAGATCCGTTCGGGTCGAGGTCCGGAGGACGGGACGCTTCCGCGCGGAAGATCAAACCTTTGCGTACGCGCCGCCCCACTCCCGTGGCACGCGGTCCCGGCAGGTGCCACTCACCCTCCGCGAGCCCGCTGCGGGCGGGCCCGGCCCGCCCCCGGCTACGCCCGAACTTGTGGACTTTCCGTGCGGACAGAGCGGCAACTCCACAAGATCTGCGATGCCGGGCGTTCGCGTGCGGGGGGCTGCGTGCGTTCCCTCGGAAAGAGTTAGAAGATCCAGCGCTCGACCAGGGCCTCGTGGGCCTCGAGGCGTTCCTGGGTGCGCTGCGGTGCGGTGCGGGCGATCGCGTCGAGCAGGCTGATCGCCAGCACCACCACGGCGGCGTGCGAGTCGAAGACCAGTTCGGTGCCGACCGGCGCGACCAGCAGCACGTCGGCGTCGCCGGCGAACGGGACGAGGGCGGTGTCGGTCACCACGACCGAGGCCAGTCCCAGCTCGCGGGCCAGCCGGATCGCGCCGACCGTCGCGGCCGGGCAGCGGGGCATCGCGAAGACCAGCAGGGCGGTGGCGCCCTGCTGGTGCAGCTGCAGGACGGTGTCGTCGATGATGCTCGCGTCGGTGCACACGCTCACCGCGGGCAGCAGCCGCCGTGCGAAATATCCGAAATATTCGGCTAGAGCGGCCGAGGCGCGCAAACCCAGGACGCCGAGCGGGGTCGTGCCGGCCAGCAGACTCACCGCCTCGCGGGCGGCGTCGCTGTCCAGGACCCGTTTCACGTACGCGAGGTTGGCCAGTTCCTGATCGACCGGCGACGGCGCGGGAGTCGCCGAGGCCGGCGCGGACGCGGACAGCACCGCGTCCCGCAGCGCGGCCCGGAACTCGGGGAACCCGGCGAACCCCAGGGCGGTGGCGAGCCGGGTGACCGTCGGCTGGCTGACCCCGGCCAGCTCGGCGATCTCGATGGTCGACTTGAACGCGACGTCCGGGAACAGGCCGAGCATCCGCTGCACGATCTGCCGCTGGGTGGGCGAGAGCCGGTGCCGCTGGGCCAGGGCGAGCAGCCAGTCCTCCGCGCGCGCCATGGGGCTCCCCTCGGCCGTACCTGAATAACTTGAAACACCTAGGCTATAGGGTGCATGTCATGATTCAGATTCGCTTCCTCTCCGGGGGCGACATCGACGGTCTCGGCATCACCAGCACCGAGGTCATCGCCGCCGTCGAGTCGGTCGTCGACGCCCACGGCCGCGGCCACACGGTCTTCGAGCCGCGCACCCACCTGGTCCCGGACAACGGCGGCGCCGGCCATTTCAACATCCTGCGCGGCCACGTCTCCACGCTCGGCCCGCGCGGCCTGAGCGGCGTCAAGGTCGTCGGCGACTTCGTGCACAACTACGAGCAGGGCCTGCCCAGCGAGCTGGCCCTGATGACCGTCTACGACCCCACCACCGGGGTGCCGCTCGCCATCCTGGACGCCACGCTGATCACCGAGGTGCGCACCGGGGCGATGACCGCGGTCGGCGCCAAACACCTGGCCCGCCCCGACTCCCGCGTCCTGGGCCACGTCGGCGCGCGCGGCACCGCGTTCGCCAACGTCACCATGCTGGACAGCCTCTTCCCGCTGGAGGAGATCCGGGTGACCAGCCGCCGCCCCGAGTCCCGGGAGGCGTTCGCCGCGCGGCTGCGCGAGGTCACCGACACCCCGGTGCGGGCGGTGGCCACCGCCGACGAGGCGTTCGACCAGGCCGACATCCTGGTCGAGGCGTCCAGGCTGGAAAAACCGACACCCCTTTTGCGTACGGCGGTGGTAAAGCCGGGCGCCTTCGTCGTTCCGTACGGAACCATCAGCGCCGTGGAACTCGACCTGCTCGACGTGATGGACAAGGTGGTCGTCGACGACTGGCGAGAGTCCCGCTCCGGCCGGTTCGGCGCGCTGCGCGCCCACGTCGACACCGGCCGCCTGAGCGAGGACACCCTGCACGCCCAGATCGGCGAGATCGTGAGCGGCGCCAAGCCCGGCCGCGAACACCCCGACGAGCGCATCCTCTTCTGGCACCGCGGCCTGTCCATCCTCGACGTGGCCCTGGCCCACCTGATCCTGACCCGGGCCGAGACCGCCGGCGTGGGCACCATGCTCCGCTACCGATGAGGATCGACCGCCCCGAGCAGCTCGATCGGGCGGTGATCGCCGCGCTGGCCCGCTCCGAGCAGCGGATCGTCCTCTCCGACGACCTGCTCGCCACCGTGGCCGCCAACCGGCGCGCGATGCTCGGCGACCTCGCCGGCGACGAACCGGTCTACGGGGTGAACACCGGCATGGGTGCGATGGCCGGCGTACGCCTCGATGCCGACGGCCAAGCCCGCCAGCAGAACACCCTGATGATCGGCCGGGCCGTAGGCTCGGCGCCGTGGTTGCGCCGGGCGGAAGCCCGCGCCCTGCTCGTGTCCCGCCTGCGCACCCTGCTGCACCCCGCCGCCGGCGCCTCCCCCGGCCTCTGCCTCCACCTGCTCGCGCTGCTCGACGCCGACGTGGTCCCGGCCATCCCGCTGCGCGGCGGCGCGGCCGGCGAGATCATCCCGCTGGCCCACGCGGGCGCCGTCCTGATCGGCGCCGGCCAGGTGCTCGACCCGGCCGGCCTGGCGATCGACGCGGCCCCGACCCTGGCCGCGGCCGGCCTCTCCCCGCGCCCGTTCGAGGCCAAGGAGGGTGTGGCCTTCCTGGAGGGCGTGCCCGGCCTGACCGGCCTGGCCGTCCTCGCCGCCGCCGAGGTCCGCACACTGCTGAATCAGGTCGTCATCGCGGCGGCGGCCTCGCACGCCGTGATCCGGGCCGGCCCCGACCCGCTGCACCCCGCCCTGGCCGACAGCCCCGAGCTGAGCGAGGTCCTCGCCTCCCTCCGCGCCCTCCTCGGCCCGGACCACCGGCGCGAAGGGCGGGCGCTGCAGGCGCCGGTGTCGTTCCGGGTCACCGCGCCGGCCGTGGCCGTGGCGATGCGGGCGGCGGCGGCCGTGGAGGACGCGGCGGATCGGGCGCTGGGCGCGGTCACCGACTCGCCCGCTCATCTGGACGGACGGTTCGTGGGCACGTTCGGCTTTGCCGGGACCGATCTGGTCGCGACGGCCGGGGCGCTGACCACCGCGCTGATCCACCTCGCCGAGCTGGGTGCGGCCCGGCTGCACCGGCTGCTGGACGGCGCGCTCACCGGGCTGCCCCGCCAGCTGTCCGACTCCCCCGGGCTGCATGCCGGGATGGTGACGGTGCACAAGCGGGCCGTCGGCGTGATTCATCGGCTGCGCCGGTTCGCCGCGCCGGCGCTGATCGGGACGATGGAGACCTCGCTCGGTCAGGAGGACGTGCAGAGCTTCGGTTTCGAGGCCGCCGAGTGCCTCGGTGAGGCGGTGGGCGGGCTCCGGGACGTGCTGGCGTGCGAGCTGCTCGCCGTACATCAGGCGAATTTGATCGGTGCTCCTGTCCCCGCCGTGATCGATGAGATCGCGGCGGTGGTGCCGGCCGGCACCGCCGACCGGCCGTTCGGCCGCGACCTGGACCGGATCATCAGTCTGCTCGAGGGCGGCTGGGCCGGAGGAATCTCCGCAGGCTCCTCCGGGTAGGTCGCCGGCGGGCCGGGCTGGGTCCGAGGTGGTGAACGGTGAGGCCGACGGCGGCGGCGAGGTATCTCATGCGGTCAATCTAGGAAGGATCTGGTCCACCCCTATAGTCCAGTTGCATGGCAGACCAGTGGGCCAGGTTCGGTTTGGATCTTCATCTGCGTGTCGACCGTGAACACGGCCTGCGCGACGGGCTGGAGCAGAGCCTCCGCGAGGCGATCCGGGACGGCCGGCTGACGCCCGGGGAGCGCCTGCCGTCCTCCCGGGCGCTCGCCCAGGAACTCGGCGTCGCTCGCGGCACGGTCAGCCAGGTCTATGAGCAGCTCGCGGCCGAGGGATACCTGGCGGCGCGGCCGAGGTCGGGCATGCTGGTCGCGCCGCGACCCGGTCCGGCGCCGGGCCCGGCGATGCCGCCGGCACCATCGTTCCGTACGCCGGTCGACGGTCACGATCTGCGCCCGGGTATGCCGGACCTGTCGATGTTCCCCCGCCGGGAGTGGCTGGCCGCCACCCGGCAGGTGCTGCAGTCCGTTCCGCACGGCACGTTCGGTTACAGCGACCCGGCCGGGCACGCCGAGCTGCGGGAGGCGCTGGCCGACTACCTCGGTCGCGCCCGCGGCGTGATCACCACCCCGGAGCATCTCGTCGTGTGCGCGGGCTACACCCACGCGTTGCGCATCGTGTGCCAGGCACTGAGCCGGGCCGGGTCGGCGATCGCCTTCGAGGATCCGACGCTGCCCGACTACCCGGCACTGGCCGAGGTCGCCGGCCTGCGGGTGAACCGGATCGCCGTGGATCGCGACGGACTGATCGTCGACGATCTCGGCGACGAGGTGGCCGCCGTGGTCACCCCGGCCCACCAGTTCCCGCTCGGTGTCACGCTCAGCCCCCGGCGGCGCATCCGGCTGCTGGACTGGGCCCGGCGGACCGGTGCGGTCGTACTGGAGGACGACTACGACGGCGAGTTCCGCTACGACCGCCAGCCGGTCGGGGCACTGCAGGGCCTGGCCCCCGATCACGTCGTCTACGCCGGAACCGTCAGCAAGACCGTCGCTCCCGCCCTGCGGATCGCCTGGCTGGTGGTGCCGACCAAGCTCCTTCCGGCGGTACGGGAGGTACTGCGGTTCGAGGAGACGCACGTCAACGTGATCGACCAGCTGGCACTCGCCCACCTGATCCGGCGCGGCGAGCTCGATCGCCATCTGCGACGCTGTCGCACCCGGTACCGCCACCGGCGGGATCGCCTCGGTCAGGCGGTCGCCGACCGGCTGCCCGGCGCCCGGCTGTCCGGGATCGCGGCCGGGTTGCACGCCGTCCTGCACCCGCCCGGCCGTTTCCGGTCGGAGTCCGAGCTGCTCGCCCGGCTGACCGCGCACGGCGTCGCCGTCGACGGGCTCGGCTCCTTCTACCACCGGC
Organism: Paractinoplanes toevensis; assembly: GCF_018332695.1. Lineage (GTDB taxonomy): Bacteria > Actinomycetota > Actinomycetes > Mycobacteriales > Micromonosporaceae > Actinoplanes > Actinoplanes toevensis. Next base: position 20,773 of record NZ_BOQN01000120.1, on the reverse strand, counting down.
CGGGAGATTCGCCGCTCGGCGTGGTCATCGGTTACGCCACTCCGCCGCAGCATGCGTACGACAGCGCGGTCGACGCCCTGATTTCACTACTTGACATTCTCTAGTACCTGGCTTTGTATATAAGCGTGACCGAGACCCACGACCCCCAGCTGCTGAAGGGGGTGCTGTCCCTGCTGCTGCTGCACCTGCTGGCCGAGCACGAGTCCTACGGCTACGAGGTGGTGCAGCGGCTGCAGGCGGCCGGCTTCGCCGACGTGCTCGAGGGCAGCGTCTACCCGGCCCTGACCCGGCTGCAGCGCGAGGGCCGGCTGGAGACCCGGCTGGTGCCGTCGTCCAGCGGCCCCGCCCGGAAGTACTACCGGCTGACCCCGGCCGGCCACCAAGCACTCGCTCAAGGCACCGACTCGTGGGCCCGGCACACCGCCGCGGTCGACGTGGTGCTGTCCCGGCCGCTGCCGCCCGCTTCGAAGGGAAACTGACATGTGGTTCGACCGACTGCGCATCGAGCGTCTCGTCTGGAGCCTCGACCAGCAGATCTACGACCTGCCCAGGGCCCAGCGCATTGCCGTCCGCCGCGAGGTGCGCGCCAACCTGCTGGAGGCGGCCCAGGACGTGGGCACCACCGAGGCCCTGCGCCGGGTCGGCAGCAGCCGCCGCCTGGCCGAGCAGTACCTGGCCGCCGAGTTCGGCGACGGCCCCCGCCCCTCCTGGATCGGCGCCATCTACGCGGCCGGGCTGGCACCCCTGCTGCTCAACTTCTTCCTCAGCGAGGCCGCCAACGCCTACCGCAACGCGGTGACCGCCGCCGACCCGCACGCCACCGGCACGTACGTCTGGTCCGGGGTGAGCGGCCTGCAGTCCGCCATCACCTACACCTTCACCGACGGCGCGGCCAGCTCACACGGCGGCGCCTGGACCCCACTGACGTACGTCCTGTGGCTCCTCGTCATCGTCGGCACCGGCCGCCTGTGGCGGCTGCGCCCACGCCGCCGCCCGGCGGTCGCCACCGCCTGACGGGGATCCGCCTCTATGGTGGAGCGATGGCATCGATCCGGCAGTTCCAGGTCACTTTCGACTGCGCCGAACCCGAGCGGGTCGCCCGCTTCTGGTGCGAGGTCCTGGGCTACGTCGTGCCGCCGCCGCCCGAGGGCTTCGCCAGTTGGAGCGACTACGACCGTTCGCTGGCGCCGGAGAAACAGGGTGCGTCGTTCGCCTGCCTCGATCCCTCCGGGGTGGGCCCGCGGCTGTACTTCCAGCGCGTCCCCGAGGGCAAGGTCGTCAAGAACCGGGTGCACCTCGACGTGCGGGCCGGCACCGGGCTCGTCGGTGCGGAGCGCCTGGCCACGCTGGAGGCCGAATGCGCACGGCTGGTCGCGCTCGGCGCGACCCGCGTGCGACTGCTGGAGGCCGACGAGGAATACGAGTCGTGCATCGTGATGCAGGACGTCGAGGGCAACGAGTTCTGCCTCGACTGAGCGACAGCATCGCAGACAGGCGCGGTCTATGCTGCCTCGGACGAATCCGACCGAGGGGGTCGCGGTGCCGCTATTCGGACGCAGCGACGACAAGGACCGCATCGCATTCACGGTGAAGGAGCGGCTGGAGTCCGGCAACTGGCAGATCACCCAAGGAATATTCGATACAAAGGGTGAGCACCGGGTTTATCAGGGCTCGGACCGTACCGACTCCGTCTTCGTGTGCTATCGCCGGCAGGACACCCACTGGGCAGCGGCGAGTGTTCGTTCGGAACTCGTTCAGCACCTCGGCGCGCCGAGAGTGTTCATGGACACCTCCGACATCGAGCCCGGCGCCGATTTCGTGGAGGCGATCTACGCCGCCCTGACTCGCTGCCAGGTCGTTCTGGTGATGATCGGTCCACGATGGCTGGATCCGGCTGCGCCCGGCGGGAATCCGCGAATCGCCGACCCGCAGGATTATGTGCGATTGGAGCTCGAGACCGCCGTCGCGCTGAAACGCCGGATCGTGCCCATTCTGGTCGACGGCGCTCGCATGCCGACGGCTGAGCAACTTCCGATCTCCTTGACCGGCATCAGCCGCCGCCAGGCAATTGCCGTCACGCCCGGCGACTTCCGCCAAGTGGTCCACCGACTGGTTCGCGTGGTCGACGGCGCCACCTGAGCTCAGCCGAGGCCGCCGGCGCTGAGGGTGGGCCGGGGTGGGCTGGTGGAGCCGCGGACGATGAGTTCCGGGCGGAACGTCGGCACGTCGTCGACGGCGCCCGCCAACTGGCTGATGGCCGCCTCGACGATCGCGTCCTCGTCCCAGGCCATGGTGGTCAGACCGGGGTCGACGAGGGCGGCCAGCTGGTGGTCGTCGTAGCCGACCACCGATAGGTCGTCGGGCAGCCGCAGGCCGGCGTCGCGGGCCGCGCGGTAGACGGCGAAGGCCAGCGAGTCGCTCAGGCAGAGCACCGCGGTCGGCCGGGTGTCGCCGGCGAGCAGGGCGGCGGCCACCTCGACCGCGTCGGCGGTGGCCGCGGGGGCGGAGATCTCGACTAGCTCGATGCCCAGCGCGGCGGCGACCGAGGCGGCGAGCACCTGCGCCGGGCGGCCGGGGGTGGAGGGCAGGGCCGGTGCGAGCAGCCCGACCCGGTGGTGGCCGAGGCCGGCCAGGTGGGCCAGGGCGGTCTGCACGCCGTACCGGTTGTCGAACAGGACGCTGCCGGAGCCGGGCCGGGTGGTCAGGGCGTCGCCGATGGCCACGACCGCCACGTCGGGGCCGAGCAGCCGCCAGTAGTCGGCGGTCGGGTCGACCGGGGAGACCAGGGCGCCGTCGACGCGCTGGGCCGCGAACTGTTCGACGATCAGGCGTTCCTGGGCGGGGTCGGCGTCGGCGTCGGCGATCGTCGCGTACCTGCCCTGGCGGCGCAGCGCCCGGGTGAGCAGCACCGAGAAGTCCTGCTGCCAGAGGTCGCGCAGGGAGCCGCTGACGCCGACCGATCCGGTGCGGCCGCTGGCCAGCGCCCGGGCGATCGGGTCGACCGTGTAGCCGAGGTCTTCGGCGATCTGCCGGACCCGCGCGATGGTGGCCGGTGAGCCGCGGACGCCGCGCAGAGCGTACGAGGTCGCTGCCAGCGAGAGCCCGGCGGCGTCCGCCAGGTCCTGCAGGGTGCGACGGCCGGACACGGGCTGACAGTAACAGTCCAGTGCCTGAGAACGCCTTGCCGCTGTAACCCGGAAGCGCTTCACTAAATGCATCTTGTGAAGCGCTTCCCTCCCCCGGAGACTGGAATGATCGACTGCCATCAGCACCTGTGGCCGCCCCGCTTCCTGGACGCCCTGCGCCGTCGGCAGACCTACCCCTACCTCCGCGACTGGACTCTGCACCTGCCGGGCGAGCCGCCCTACGAGGTGGACCCGGCCGCCCACGACGTGGAGTTGCGGCGGAAGCAGGAGAAGGACACCGACCAGGTGCTGCTCTCGCTGTCCAGCCCGCTGGGTCTCGAGCATCTGGCCGACCGCGAGCTCATCGACGTGTGGCACGAGAGCGCCCTCGAGCTGGGCGACCCGTTCCGGGTCTGGGCCGCGGCGTGCGTGACCGACCTGGATCCGGCCGGCCTGGCCGAGGTGCTGCGCGAGGAGCGCGTCGCCGGCCTGCAACTGCCCGCCACGGCGCTGACCGACCCGGCGGCGATCGACCGGATGGCGCCGCTGCTCGACGAGGCCCGGTACGCCGGCAAGCCCGTACTCGTACACCCCGGACCGGCCCCGGCGGCCGACGCCGGCCTCCCGGCCTGGTGGCCCGCCCTGGTTCCGTATGTCTCTCAGCTGCAGCAGGCCTGGATGGCCTGGCACGTCGCCGGCCGGCGGCAGCGGATCGCCTTCGTCGCGCTGGCCGGCCTCGCCCCGCTGCACCACGAGCGCCTCGCCGCCCGCGGCGGCGCGCTCGGCCCGCTCGACCCGGACGTCTTCTACGAGACGTCCTCCTACGGCACCCGGGCGATCGACGCGATGGTCCGGGTCGTCGGGGTCGACCCGCTGGTCAACGGCTCCGACCGGCCGTACGCGGAAGCCACCGACCCGGGCTTCGGCGCGGCCTTCACGCACGCCCTGTTCACCGCCAACCCCCGGCATTTCTTGACTGGAGAGCCCCGATGATCCTGCCGGTTCTGCCCGGACGCGCGCTGACCACCATCGAGCTGAAGCGTTGGGTGACCGAGCTGGCCGCACAGACCGGGCTGTGGGAGCCGCTGGTCCGGCACGACACCGGCAAGCGGCACTACGCCTCGCTCTACCGCGACACCGACATCGACGTGTGGGTGCTGTGCTGGAACCTGCGGGACGACACCGGCTGGCACGACCACGACATCTCCTCCGGCGCGGTCGCGGTGACCCGGGGTGCGGTGTCCGAGGCGACCCCGCGGATGGGCGGCACGCCGGCGACCCGGGTCGTCAAGGCCGGCCGCACGTTCAGCTTCGGGCCCGACCACATCCACCGGATGGCCGGCGCGATCGACGGCTCGGTCTCGATCCACGCCTACTCGCCGCCGCTGTGGCGGATGGGGCAGTACTCGATCAGCCCGAGCGGCGTGCTGCGCCGCCGAGCGGTGAGCTACGCCGACGAGCTACGGCCGTTGGACTAACGCGGCCAGATCGGGCAGGAGGGCGGCGGCGCGTTCCAGGTCGGTGCCGAGCGGCCGGTCCTCCATGTCCGGGTCGAGGACCTTGGCGGCCAGTTCGAACGCCTCCCGGGCCGGGCCGTCGACGAGCCGGCCGGGCGCCATCCGCAGCGCCCGGACCGCCGCGATCAGCTCGGCGGCGAGCAGCGTCGGGGCCAGCTCGGTCATCCGGCGCAGCGAGCGGGCACCCTGGGTGGCGAAGCTGGCATGCTCCTCCAGGCCGAGCGAGATGGTGAGCGTGCCGGCCGCGACCGCCTGCATGCCGACCCGGATCTCGGTGATCAGGTCCTGCACGACGTATTCGCTGATCATCAGGCCGGAGCTGCCGGTCGGGCCGTCGGCCAGGAAGGCCCGCAGGCCGGTCAGGTCGGGCCGCATCAGCAGGCCGAGCCGGGCCGACGACAGCGACAGCACCGGCAGGAAGGCGTTGCGGACCGCGTCCAGGTGCGAGGCCAGGGTGGCGGTGTGGAACTGCCCGTGGTGGTGCACGCCGCTGACGGTGACCAGCGGGTTCTCGACGGCGGCGTTCAGCTCCTCGGCCAGCACGTTGCGCAGGTCGCGGACGGCGTCCAGCGCGGGCGCGGTCACCTGCGGCATCACCCGCAGCCCGAACGGGTCCTGGATGCGCACCGGGGCGCCGGAGCCGGCCACCAGCGCACGCAGCATCGCGGCCACCTCGGCCTGGCACGGGTGGGCCCGGGCGAGGTGCACGGCGGCGTCGTAGGCCTCCGGGTTGCCGCGCAGGGCGACGAAGGTCAGCGCCCCCACCACGATCGACGCCCGGAGCTGGGCGTTCACCCGGTCGAGGGCGAGGGCGGCGGTCGCCACGGTCAGCGCGCTGGAGCTGATCATCGGGAGCGCGTCGGTGGCGTCGATCGTGGTGACCGGGCCCAGCCCGGAGCGCCAGGGCCGCTCGCCGGAGAGGGTGAGGCCCAGCTCGGCGAGGGCGGCCAGGTCGCCGGTGCCGATCGCGCCCCACGAGTGCAGGGTCGGCACGGCTCCGGCGTACACGGCCTCGGCGAGCGCTTCGGCCACCCGGCGGGAGATGCCCGATCCGCCGGCCAAAATCTGGTTGAGCCGGGTCGTCATCGCGGCCCGGGCCGTCTCGTCGTCCTCCACCGGCCCGACCGCGGCGCAGTGGCTGCGCAGCAGCCGCAGGCCGTGTCCCCCGTCGTCCGCGGTCTGTTCGTGCCGGTTGGCCCCCACGCCGGTGTTGGCGCCGTAGACCGCGCCCGCCGCCCGGGCCTCCTGCAGCACCGCGTGCCGCCGCTCGACGAGCCGCAGGGCGGCCGGGTCGACCGAGACCTCGGCCCGGCCGGAGGCGACGGCGACGAGGTCCTCCACCGTGAGCGATTGGCCGTCGAGCCGGACTTTTGCACGCATAACAACGTCACCTAGTTTCAGGAGCGTAAAGGCTCGGGCCGATCGTTTGACATCCTATTCACTACCCCTGAAGTATGAATAGCCTCATTCACCGGAGCGCCGCCTGGGAGTACCATGATCACATTCGACGACGTCGTGAAGGTGTACCCCGGCGGCAGCACGGCCGTCGACCACCTCTCGCTCGAGCTTCCCACCGGGAAGACGACCGTGTTCGTCGGTCCGTCCGGCTGCGGCAAGACCACCTCGCTGCGCATGATCAACCGGATGATCAACCCGACCTCCGGCCGGGTGCTCATCGACGGCAAGGACGTGGCCGGGCAGGACGAGGCTCTCCTGCGGCGCAAGATCGGGTACGTCATCCAGCACGCCGGCCTCTTCCCGCACCGCACCGTGCTGGACAACGTCGCCACCGTGCCGATGCTGCTCGGCAAATCCCGCAAACAGGCCCGCACCGCCGCGCTGGGGTTGCTCGAACGGGTCGGCCTGTCCGCCGAGTTCGCGAGCCGCTACCCGGCCCAGCTCTCCGGCGGCCAGCAGCAGCGCGTCGGCGTGGCCCGGGCGCTCGCCGCCGACCCACCGGTCATGCTGATGGACGAGCCGTTCAGCGCCGTCGACCCGGTCGTGCGCGAGGGGTTGCACCGCGAGTTCCTGCGCCTGCAGAAAGACCTGGGCAAGACGATCGCGATGGTCACCCACGACATCGACGAGGCGATCAAGCTGGGCGACGTCGTCGTCATCCTGCGCCAGGGCGGCAAGCTCGCTCAGATCGGCACCCCGCAGGAGCTGCTCGACCACCCGGCCGACGAGTTCGTGGCCGAGTTCGTGGGCCGCGACCGCGGGCTGCGCAGCCTGTCCTTCGACACCGCCGCCGGCCTGCCGGTGCGCCCGCTGACCGAGGACCTGGTGCTCGACGACGCGGGCCGCCCGATCAGGTGGAGCAGCGGCGAGCCGACCGGCGGCTCGTTCACCGTCGGCGACTCGCTGCGGCTGGTCACCGACCTGGCGATCACCTCGCCGGTCGGCATCGCGGTGCGGGTCGACGCGGACGGCCGGGCCGACGGCCTCGTGCCACACCACGACCTGGTCGACCACCTCGCCGAACGCCGGGCGGCCAAGTGAGCACCTACCTGTCCAACAACTGGGAGACCATCCTGACCGCGCTGCGCCAGCACATCTGGCTCGCGCTGGTCCCGGTCGTGATCGGCTTCGTGGTGGCGCTGCCGATCGGTTACCTCGGCGTCCGCTTCCCCTGGCTCTACCACCCGCTGGTCAACACGTGCGGGGTGCTCTACTCGATCCCGTCGCTGGCGCTGTTCGTCTTCCTGCCGGTCGTCCTCGGCACCAAGATCCTGTCGCCGCTGAACATCGTCGTCGCGCTCACCATCTACACGGTCGCGCTGCTCGCCCGCACCGTCGCCGACGGCCTGCGCTCGGTCGACGCCCTGGTCGTGCAGTCGGCCACCGCGATGGGCTACCGCCGCCTGCGGCGGCTGATCGACGTGGAACTGCCGGTCGCGCTGCCGGTCATCCTGGCCGGTCTGCGGGTGGCCACGGTGTCCAACATCAGCCTGGTCAGCGTCGGCGCCCTGATCGGCGTCGGCGGCCTCGGCCAGCTGTTCACCCGCGGCTTTCAGCTGTTCTACACCCAGCCGATCATCGTCGGCATCGTGCTGTCGGTGGCCCTGGCCGGCATCTGCGACCTGGCCATCGTCGGCCTGCAGCGGCTCGTCACGCCGTGGACCCGTTACCAGCGAGGTGCCGCGTGAACCTCTCCTACCTGTTCGACGCGGCGCACTGGAGCCTCACCGACGACGGCAGCATCCCGCAGCTGATCCTCTCGCATGTCTGGTACGTCGTGCTCGCCCTCATCATCGGCACGATCATCGCGCTGCCGGTCGGCCTGTACATCGGGCACACCGGCCGCGGGTCGTTCCTGGCCATCAACGCCGGAAACGCCGGCCGCTCACTGCCCACCCTCGGCCTGCTGATGCTCATGGTCACCCTGCTCGGCCTCGGCCTGACCCCGGTGCTGATCGCGCTGACCGTGCTGGTCATCCCCCCGATCCTGACCTCGGCGTACGCCGGGATGCGGACCCTCGACCACCGGGTGGTCGACGCGGCCCGCGGCATGGGTATGCGTCCCTCGCAGGTGCTGTTCAAGGTGGAACTGCCGATGGCGCTGCCGGTGATGATGAGCGGCTTCCGCAGCGCCGCCCTGCAGGTGGTGGCCACCGCGACGGTGGCCGCGGCGGTCGGCCTCAACGGCCTCGGCCGCCTCCTGATCGACGGCCTCGCCGTCAACGATTACTCCCGTGTGCTGGCCGGCGCCATCGTCGTCGCGGTGCTGGCGGTCGTTCTCGACCTGATCCTCGCGCTGGCCCAGCGCTGGATCGTCTCCCCCGGGCTCCGCTAGAAAAGAACGAAAGGCCAACCCCTTGTTGCGTACGCGAATCGCCGGCGTTCTCGCCGCCGGCGTCACCCTTGCACTCACCCTGTCCGCCTGTGGCGCCAACGACGACCCGCTCAGCAACGAGCCGGCCGGCGGCAGCAGCGCCTCGACCTCCACGGTCACCATCGGCTCGGCCAACTTCGCCGAGAGCGAGCTGCTCGGCGAGATCTACGCGCAGGCCCTGGAGGCCAAGGGCGTGACGGTCAAGCGCCAGTTCAACATCGGCGCCCGCGAGCTCTACCTGAAGGCGTTGCAGGACGGCTCGATCGACCTGCTGCCCGAGTACAACGGCGCCCTGCTCTCCGCGCTGGCCAAGGGCGGCGCGCCGGAGGGCGTGAGCAGCCCCGACCAGGTGCTCACCGAGCTCAAGAAGGTGCTGCCGGCCGGCACCGAGGTGCTCGAGCAGTCGGCGGCCGAGGACAAGGACACCCTGACGGTCACCAGCGCGACGGCCGCGAAATACAGCCTGAAGACCATCGAGGACCTCAAGCCGGTGGCGAACCAGCTCACCATCGGTGCCGGTCCGGAGTGGCAGGAGCGTTACCAGGGCCTCAAGGGCCTGGAGTCCCTCTACGGCATCAAGTTCAAGACCTTCAAGCCGCTCGACGCCGGCGGCCCGCTGACCGTCAACGCCCTCACCAAGGGCCAGATCGACGTCGGCAACATCTTCTCCACCGACTCGTCGATCGCCACCAACAAGTTCGTCGTCCTGGAGGACCCGAAGAACCTCTACCTGGCCGAGAACATCATCCCGCTGATCCGCACGGCGGCCAACAACCCGACGGTCAGCGGCGCCCTCAACGCCGTCTCGGCCAAGCTGACCACCGAGAACCTGACCACCTACCTGGCCAAGGTCCAGGTCGACAAGCAGGACACCGCTGCGGTAGCCAAGGCCTTCCTGACCGAGAACGGCCTGGTCTGACCCAAGGTGCCCCGCCTCCCTCACGCCGGGAGGCGGGGCACGCTTTCCAGCAACCTCCTGGTGTACGGGTGGGAAGGCGCACCCAGCACCTGGCTTGTCGGGCCCTGTTCGACCAGGCGGCCGTGCTCCAGGACGGCGGTGTGTTCGCACAGTTCGGCTACCACGCCCAGATCGTGCGAGACCAGCAGGATCGTGAGGCCCCGGTCGGCGCACAGCGAGCCGAGCAGGTCCACTATGCGCACCCGAGTTGTCAGGTCCAGGGCGCTGACCGGCTCGTCGGCCAGCAGCAGGCGTGGGTTGCCGACGATGGCGCGGGCGATCGCTATGCGCTGGCGCTGGCCGCCGGAGAACTCGTGCGGGTAGCGGCCGGCCGTGTCGGTGGGCAGGCCGACGGCCTCCAGGGCCGCGGCCACCTTGGCCGGCTCGGCGCCCAGCCCCAGGCCGCGCAGTGGTTCGGCGACGATGCGGCCGATGCGGTGGCGGGGGTCCAGCGAAGAGTACGGGTCCTGGAAGACCGCCTGCACCGCCCGCCGGTAGTCGCGCAGCCGCCCGCGGGTGAGCAGGCCGCCCTCGAACCGGATGGCCCCCTCGGTCGGCCGGGTCAGGCCCAGGAGCAGCCGCAGCAGTGTGGTCTTGCCCGCTCCCGACTCCCCCACCAGGGCCACGTTGCGGCCGGGCGGCACGGCCAGCGACACGTCGGTGAGAACGGCCGCGCCGCCGCGGTAGGCGTAGCCCACCCGGTCGGCGGAGATGATCGGTTCAGTCACGGCCGGTCCGTTCCAGGGCGGCGTCGAAGCGACGGGCGCTGTCGACGAGCGTGCGGGTGTACGGGTGCTCGGGGCGGGCGATCACGTCGGCGATCGGGCCGGACTCGACGATCCGGCCGTCGCGCAGCACGTGCGTGTCGCGGGTGACGCGGGCCGCCACCGGCAGGTCGTGGGTGATGAACAGCAGCGCGGTGCCGCGGGTCGCGACCAGGCGGTCCAGCAGGTCGAGGATCTCGGCCTGGACGGTGACGTCGAGGGCGGTGGTCGGCTCGTCGGCGATCAGCAGCCGGGGGCGGCAGGCCAGGGCCATCGCGATCGCGACGCGCTGCCGCTGGCCGCCGGAGAGCTCGTGCGGGTACGAGCGGGCGATCCGCTCGGCGTCGGTCAGGCGCACCTCGGCCAGGGCCTCGCCGATGGCGGACCGCAGCGCCGCGCCGCGCAGGCCGTGCAGTCGCCGTAGCGGGCCGGCGATCTGCCGGCCGGCCGTCATCAGCGGGTCGAGCGCGGTGAGCGGTTCCTGGAAGACGATGGCGGCGACCGGGCCGCGTGCGGCGGTCCGCTGCTTCTCCGGCGCGCGGATCATGTCGACGCCGTCGAGCCGGATATCCCCCGTGGCGCTGAGGCCGGGCGGCAGCAGCCCGGTGACGGCGAGTGCGGTGAGCGACTTCCCCGAGCCGGACTCGCCGATCAGCCCGGCCCGGTCCCCGGCCGCGACGGCGAACGAAACGTCGTCGACCAGCGCCCGCCCGGCCTGATCCCGAACGGTCAGTCCCTCGACGGCGAGCAGGCTCATCCGGCCACCTTTCGCGGATCGGCGCCCAGGCCCCGGCCATCGAGCAGCTCGGCACCCAAACTCCGGCCATCGAGCGGCTCAGCGCCCAGGCCCCGGCCATCGAGCGGCTCAGCGCCCAAACCCCGGCCATCAAGCGGCTCGGCACCCAAACCCCGGCCATCGAGCGGCTCGGCAACGCGACGCCGGGCTTCGGCGGTGTGGGCGTTCATCGGTTGGCCCTTCGGGGGTCGGCCAGATCACGCAGGCCGTCGGCGGTCAGGTTCATGCCGATCACCAGGGCTACCAAGGCCAGGCCGGGGGCCAGCGCGGCGGCGGGCGCGGTCAGGACGGTGGCCTGGGCCTCGTAGAGCATGCGGCCCCAGGACGCGTTCGGTGGTGGGGTGCCCAGACCCAGGTACGAGAGGCTGGCCTCGGCCAGGACCGCCAGGCCGGCCTGCAGGGCCAGATTGACCAGGACCACCGGGGCGATGTTCGGCAGGACGTGGCTGGCCACGATGCGCGGCCAGGAGATGCCGGCGATGCGGGCGGCGGTGATGTAGTCGCGGCCGAGGACCTGTTTGACCAGCACGCGCGTCAGGCGGGCCACGATCGCGGCCATGGCCAGGCCGATCGCCAGGATCGCGGTGCCCAGGGAGGCGCCGGTGCCGGCCACGATCAGCATCGCGAGCAGCAGGGTGGGGAAGGCGATCAGGATGTCCAGGACCACGGCGGCGGCGTCGTCGAGCCAGCGGGTGGCGAAGCCGGCCAGCAGGCCGAAGCTCACGCCGAGGATGCCGCCGACGGCCACCGCACCGAGCGCCGTGGCCAGCGCGATACGGCCGCCGATCAGCAGCTGGGTGAGCAGGTCGCGGCCGAGTTTGTCGGTGCCGAGCAGGTGGTCGCCGCCGGGCGGCATCAGCCGGCCGCCGGAGGTGTCGTCGGGGGCGAACGGCAGCCAGAAGTACGAGACGAGCACCCCGCCCGCGATGATCGCGACAAGCATGAGACCGATGACGAGGTGCAGCGATCGGCGCCGCGACCCGGCGCCGGCCTGCGCCGAGGCCGACGGCGGGCCAAGCGGCGAGGTCGGCGACAAACCCGGCGGCGAGGTCGGCGAGGAGCCCGGCGGCGAGGTCGGCGACAAACCCGGCGGCGAGGTCGGCGACAAACCTGGCGGCGAGGTCGGCGAGGAGCCCGGCCGCGGGGCGGTGCTGCTCATGAGGCCGTCCGGTTGCGCAGGCGCGGGTCGACCAGGCGCTGGGCCAGGTCGCCGAGGAAGCCGACGACCAGGACGGTGGCCGTGCTGACCAGCATGACGCCCTGGATGACCGGGTAGTCGTGCTGGCTGATGCCGCGGACCAGCAGGCCGCCGAGGCCGGGCAGGGCGAAGACGCTCTCCACCACTACCGCGCCGAGGAAGGTGGTGGCCAGTTCCATGGCCAGGACGGCGATGACGGGTACGGCCGCGTTGCGCAGCCCGTGCCGGCGCATCGCCTGCCCTTTGGTGTAGCCGAGCGATCGGGCGGTACGCAGGTAGTCGGCCCCGAGTACGTCCAGGGTGGCCGTCCGGACGTACCGGATGAGGCTGGCCGACATGACCAGCGCGACCGTGATGACCGGCAGGACCAGCGCCTCGGTCGCCGGGCCGGGTGCGGCCCAGCCGTCCGGCGGGAAGCCGCCGGCCGGCAGTACCTGCAGCTTCAGCGCGAAGACGGTGATCAACAACAAACCCACCCAGAACGCGGGTACGGCGATGCCGAACTGGGCGACCGCGTTGAGCACCGGGCCGTACCAGCGGTCGGCCCGCACTGCGGCGAGCACGCCGACCGGCACCGCGACGAGTACGGCCAGCAGGAACGCCGCGAGCGTCAGCGGCACGGTGACCGGCAGCCGGGTGACGATCTCGGGGCCGACCGGCAGCGTACTGATCAGCGATTTGCCGAGGTCGAGCGTGAGGACGTGGCCCAGCCAGGTGCCGAACTGGGAGAGCAGCGGCGCGTCCGTGCCGAGCTGCCGCCGGGCGGCCTCGATCTGCTCGGGGGTCGCGCCCACCGGGAGCAGAGCGTTGGCCGGGTCGCCCGGCAGCAGCCGGAGCAGCACGAACAGTGCCACGGCAGCGAGGAACAGCGATCCGATGAGGATCGCTGTCCGCCGCACGAGGTACGAGATCATCAGCTCTTTGTGATGCCGTACGCGAAGAACTGGGCGTTGAGGCCGTTGAGCGGGTAGCCGGACAGCTTCGACGAGGCCACCACGATCTGGGGGTAGAGGTAGAGCCAGTCGCTGGCCGCGTCGGCGGCGATCTGCTCGTTGGCCTTCTTCAGCAGCGCGGTCTGCTCGTCGGCCGACGACGCCTGCTCGGCCCGGTCGATCCACGCGGTGACCTGCTTGTTGTCGTAGCCCCAGTAGAAGTCGGGGTTGCCGTACCAGACGACGTCGCGGTCGTTGACGTGCTCCTGGAGCGTCGCCGTGAAGTCGTGCTTCTGGTAGACCTTCGTGTACCACTCGTCGGCGCTGATCGTGTTGATGGTGACGGTGACGCCGACCTTCGCGAGCTCGCTCTTGATGAAGGTCGCCACGGTCGGGTGCGGGTCGTAGCTGGGCGTGTCGAGCGTGAAGCTCAGCCCCTTGATCGAAGCAGCCGCCGACGGGTCGTAGGCGTTGACCGACGTCAGGTCCTCGTACCACGGGTCGCTCGGCGGGACCATCGAGCCGATCACGGTGCCGTACTCACCCCAGATCGAGGTGAGCAGCTTCTTCTTGTCGATCGCCTTGGTGATGGCCTGGCGCACCTTCACGTCGGTGAACGGCGCGACCTTGTCGTTGAAGGCGAGCAGCAGCTTCGTCGTACCCTGGCCGTTGTTGACCTTGTAGTTGCTGTTGTTCTTGAACTGCGCGAGGGCATCGGGGCTCTGCTCGCTGGTGACGACGTCGACGGCGTTGGTGAGCAGCGCGTTGTTCAGCGCGGTGGCGTCGGTGAAGTAGTGGAACACCACGGACGCGTTCTTGGCCGGCGTACCCCAGTAGCCGTCGAACTTCGTCAGCGTGAGCGTCGAGCCCCGCTTCCATTCGCCCAGCTTGTACGGGCCGGTGCCGTCCGCCTTGGTGGTCAGGTCGGTGGCCGCCGAGTTGATCACCCAGATGTAGCTGAGGTTGTAGACGAACGAGATCGACCGGGTCTTCAGCGTGACGACGACGGTCGAGTCGTCCGGGGTGGCGATCGACTTGATGACCTCGAGGTTGCTCTTGCGGGCCGACTTCGAGTTCTCGGCGGTCACCTTCTCGATGCTGGCCTTCACGTCGGCCGAGGTCAGCGCCTTGCCGGAGTGGAACTTCACGTTCGGCTGGAGGGTGAACGTGTAGGTGAGGCCGTCCTCGCTGACCTTCTGGTCCTTGGCCAGCAGCGGCTCGACCTTGCCGTCGTCGGTGAGCTTGAACAGGCCCTCGTACACGTTGCCGTTCAGCGCCTCGGTGACGCCCTGGCCGCCGCCGGCGGTGTTGTCCAGGTTCTGCGGCTCGTAGAGCGAGCCCACCTGGATGGTGGCGGCAGCGCCGTCCGCGGTCGAGCTTCCGTCCTCCTTGTCGCCGCAAGCGGCCACGAGGCTCAGCGCGGTGACCGCCGCCAGCGAGGCCGTTATCAAACGTCGCACGGTGTATTTCTCCATTTCAGTGCACAAATCCCGGCTTGAAGATCGGAAGCTTTTCGCCGGCCTCGACCGGCACGGCCAGGCGGTTCTGCGGCGGCGGGAGCGGGCAGTTGTAGTGCTCCGAGAACCCGCACGGCGGCACGAAGGCCCGGTTGAAGTCGAGGCGGACCAGCTCATCGGAGAGCCGCTCGACGATCAAGAACCGACCGCCGCCGTACGTCTGGGAGCCGTTGGTCGGGTCGCCGAAGACCAGCAGCAACTCGCCGTCGTCGTCGAACGCGCTCAGCGTGTAGTCACGGCCGGCCAGGGTGAGGTGGAGATCACCAGGAACCGGCAGGTCACGGGTGCGTCCTTTGTCACGCAGGTGTTCGAACGGCTTTTGATCCGGGGCGTCCGTCCAGCGGGCCTCGAGCACCCACGCCGGGTCGTAGGCGAACGTGTCGATCCGCTCGAAGTTCCGGATGGCCGGGGACTCGGCGTCCCAGAGGCGCACGCCCGGTAGCCCCTCGCGGTTGCGCAGCAGTGTGGCGCGCACGGTGGCCGGTTGCCCGGCGAGCGCGGCGTCCGGATCGTCGGCACCCCAGCGGGTGTCGATCAGCGCCAGGTTGCCGGCCGGCGCGGTGACCGCGCTGCGGCGGGCCGCCTTCCAGGCATCGTGTTCCTCCACCGTCACGGTGGCCATCCCCTTAGTTGATCTTGACGACTTCCCAGGCAAACCCTACAACTCTCATAGGTTTACTCACCATGGTCACCATGATCACACCGCCGCGGCCCACCCCACGGGGCCGCGGCGGCAGGATGGTCACGCAGCCGCGGCCGCGATGATCTGGCGATCCTCGTCCCGGTGCAGGCGGTACTGCTGGATCGAGTACGCCAGAGCCGCCGCCCAGATCACGTAGATCACCGTGTAGACGGCGTACCGGGTGGTGTCCGGGGCGTCGATCCAGTCGCTGCGCAGCAGGGTGCGCATGTTGGTCAGGATGATGATCCCGCCCACCGCCGAGCCGAGCACCCGCGGCGGGATGTGCCGGACCAGCCAGGCCGCGATCGGCGCCGCGATGATCCCGCCCAGCAGCAGAGCGAGCGCCCAGGTGGCGTTGACGCCTTCCCCGCCGATCCCGAACAGGAAGCCGAGGCTGGCCGCGATCGCCACCAGGAACTCGCTGGCGTCGATGGAGCCGATCGTCTTACGCGGCTCGAGCCGGCCGCTGGCCAGGATGGCCGGCGTGCCGACCGGGCCCCAGCCGCCACCGCCGGTGGCGTCGACGAACCCGCCGACCAGGCCGAGCGGGGCCAGGAACCGCTTGCGCAGCGGCTTGCCGAGGTCGGCCTTGGGCAGGCCGGCCACGGTGAAGCGGACGAACACGTAGAGGCCGAGGAGCAGCAGGATGATGGACATGAGCGGGGCGGCGGTGTCGGTCGACAGGCCGGAGAGAAACGTCGCACCGGCGAAGGCGCCGACGGCCCCGGGCACACCGATCTTCAGGACGACCTTCCAGTCGACGTTGCCGAAGCGCCAATGGGAGAGGCCGGCGACCAGCGTGGTGCCGATCTCGGCGAGATGGACGGTGGCTGAAGCGGCGGCCGGGCTGGTGCCGATGGCAAGAAGCAGCGTGGTCGAGGTGACGCCGTACGCCATTCCGAGACTGCCATCGACGAGCTGGGCCCCGAGCCCGACGAGCGCGAGCAGAACCAGTTTCGTCATCCCTAATCCCTATAGCACCTATAGGCTTTAGGCAATACCGGCTCACTGGTTGCCGAAAACACCGGCCTCCAGGTCGTCCTCGCGGCGGGCCTCGGTGATCTCGCCGGCCAGCCGGGCCGGGTCGACGATCCGGCCGCCGGGGCTGACCGCGTCGACCAGGTCGGGCAGCAACCCGGCGAGCTGCCGGCTGACCACGCCGGAGTCGGTGCCGGTGGCGGCGGCCAGGTCGCCGAGCGGGCCGTCGCCGAGCGCGGCACGCACCTGGTCGGGGGTCATGGCCAGATTGCGCGTGTCGTCGGAGAGCCAGCTGCGGTACTGCTCGGGGCTCACCGTGCCGGCCAGATCCAGCACGATGGCGTGCAGCCGGGGCGCGGCGCCCAGGCCGAGGATCAGCTCCCGGACCTCAGGATCGTCCAGCAGGATCGCCAGTTTCGTGATGTCGTCCATCAGAGTTCCCCGCCCAGGGCGCTGGCCAGGCGATCGGGGGTCAGTCCGAGCCGGTAGAGCAGGGCGGCGTCGGCGGGGTTCGCCATGTCGAGCCGCTCGGGCAGCTGCTCGGCCACCGACTGGGCGTGGTCGGGCCCGTAGGCGCGGCGGATGACGCGGAGCGCGTGGGTCTTGGTGATGACGGGCATGGAGTCTTCCTCTCGGGCGACGGCATCAGCTAGGACCGGACAGCCCCGCCCGTTGTGACTCTTGCGGGCGCGACTTTGCGCCGACCAGCTCGCCGGGCAACCGGATGCCCAGCAGGGTCTCGCACCCCTCGACCGCCGTGGTCACCTTGACGAAGCCGCTCTCCAGCACCACGACGTGCGAGCCCAGAACGCCCTCGCGCAGGATGCTGCGGCCGCTCTGATAGCGGCGCCGGGCGCTGCGCCGGAGCAACTCCTCGGCAACGGGCCGGGACAGGCCACCGAGGAACGTTCTGGGCGCCCAGCCGGCGGCGCGCCCGGGGATCGCCTCCGCCATGACACCCCCTACGGTCGCCACCGTCCATCATGCCGGTGCCGGAACCGGAACGGGTAGGCCGATCGGCACGGACCGTGGCCGATCATCACGGTCCGTTGTGCACCGCAGGTCGATGGGGTCCGGGCACGGCCGGTTCGAGAATTGGTCCGTGCCGAAACGCTCGCTGTTCCACCCGATCCCCGCCCGCACGACAGGGAGACAGCGATGCCCGGCCCGATCCTGAACACCGTGGAGCTCAACCGGTTGCCGTTCACCCGACGGCCGATCGCCCAGCCGGGCACCGTTCTCGTCTTTCAGATGCCGGACAACCAACTGGTCGCTCCCGAACCCCCGTACACCACCGGGGAGACCTGGTGGAAAGGCCCGACGACGGCGTACGTCGTGGACAACCGCCCGCACCACGCGGTGTTCGCCTGCCGGTTGCCGGCCCTGGGCGGCGCCCTGTTCTTCGCCGCCACCGTTCGTTTCACCTGGCGGGTGCACCAGCCGATCGAGGTCGTCCGCGAGCAGGTGCAGGACCCGGCAACCGAGTGCGAGACCTTTCTGACCGCCAACCTGCCCGCCATCACCCGCACCCACGCGTACGACGTACCGGCCGCGGCCGAGGATGACATCGCGCGCCGGATCGGCCGGCAGCTGCTGCCCCTGCCCGGCCGCGGCGTCGGCATCGTTGCCGTGCACGCCCATCTGCGGCAGGAATGACCGACGCTCAGTGCGCCTGCCGCAGGACCTCGGTGAGACGGGTCTCCGCCCGGCTGGCGGCCAGCCGCCCGCCGTGCAGCACGGTCAGGTCCTCGACCGCGCAGGCCGGTGGGCGGAACATGTTCGCGGCGGCCAGCGCCGGGTTGGCCCGGGCCCAGGCGAGCAGGGCGGCGCGCAGCCCGTCGGGAACGTCGTCGGCTGACCCGCCGGGGCCGGTCGCCGCCGCCACGAACGGCTGCCGGTGCGGCCAGAACGACCACACCTTCGTCTCGTCGATGAGCTGCTCGACCGGGTCCTGCCGCTGGTAGCGCCACGCTATCTCGATCGAGCGGGCACTCCCGTCGGCGATCAGCTCGCCGACCATGCCGTGTCGCGCGTGCGGGCCGGCCACCTCGTAGAACGTGCTGCGGCAGCCGCGCGGCCGGGCCGCGCCCACGATGGTCTTCCAGGTCAGCGGGCGCCCCGGCGAGGCGGCGAGCAGCTCGGCGACCGCCCGGTAATAGATGATCTTCGTCTGCCAATGGTTACGGCGCGGGGAGGGGTTGTCGGCGAGCCGCGTGTACCAGCCCGCGATCGTGGTCCGACCCAGGTCCTCGGTGATCCTCGTTGACATCGTCCCTCTGTCCGTTCGAGATCTACGGGGAGATGTCGAGCCTCGCCGGAGGGACCGGGCCCGCGCATCACGTGTTTTCGTATAACTGCTGTCGTGCCCCGGTCACGTCGTCGAGAACACCGTCGCAGTCGACCGGCGGGCCGTCCGCGCACCACGCGACCAACTGGTCGGGGCGGATCAGCACGAGCCGCCCGCACCAGGCGGCCGGCACCGGAGCCCCGGCCAGCGGCAGGTGCCGCACCGGGATGCCGCGCACCCGCGCCGCCTTGACCAGCGGATAACCATCCTGGCCGAGGGTCAGGTCGACCAGGGTGAACTGCGGGCCCAGCCGATCGAAGAACTGGCCGCCACCGGCGAGCCGGAAGGCGTGCGGGCGGAACCCGGGACTGCCGGCCGTCTCGGCCGGTCCGGTGCCGGCCGGGTCGACCTGGGGCGGCCCGTTCCGGAGTACGGCCGCCAGCGCCGCACCGTCCGCACCGGAATCCACCAGCCGCTGCAGGCGGCTCCGGGTCGACCGGCTGCGGGCGCCCCGCTCCCGGTCGGCCAGGGCGTGCCGCCGCCGCTCGGTCTGGTAGCCGGCCAGCAGCCGGTCACCGGCCCAGCCGTGCACCGCCGCGGCCAGCCGCCAGCCCAGGTCGACGGCGTCGCCGATGCAGGTGGCCAGGTCGTCACCGGGCGTCTCGACCTGGTGGGCGGCCTGCCCGGCCAGGAAGACCCGGCCCTGCCGGTAGGACCGGGCGACCGACGGCACCCCGGACCGCTGCACCACGGTCACGATCCGCGCCGGGTCGTCGGGCAGGCCGAGCCGGTCCTGAAGCAGGTCGGCCGGGTTGGCGACGGCGTCCTGGTCGTCCGCCCCGACCGGCACGTAGGCCACGCACCGGTCGCCGTCGTGGCCCGCGACCACGGTCGCTCCCCCGGTGACCAGCACGGCCGGGTTGGCCCACCGGCCGGCCAGCGCGGGGCTGCGGAAGTGCAGGGCGAGGTAGGGGGCGGGCGGGCCGAGCTTCTCCAGGGTCAGGCCGGCGCAGCGGCGTACGGTGCTGTCGGCCCCGTCGCACCCGGCCAGGTAGCCCGCCTCGACCAGGTGCCGCGCCCCGCCCTCGGCGTCGAGCACCGTCGCGGTCACCGTGTCCGCCGTGGTCTCCACCTCGGTGAGGGTCCATCGGGTGCGCAGGTCGATCAGCGGGTGCCCGCGCAACGCCCGCCGCAGCCGGGAGATCAGTCCGGGACTGGAGATAAGAACGTACGGCTCGACGGGTGCGACGCCGTCGGCGGTGGCGGCGTACGTCTCCCGGAGGGTGGCCACCGGCGGCAGCCGCCACTGCAGCGCCGGTGGCCGGTCCATCCCCGCCGACCAGAGGAAGTCGAGCGGGCAGTCCGGGTCGAGGCCGGCCGCCCGCAGGTCGCCGGTCAGATCCAGCCGGCGCAGCAACTCCATGCTGCGCCCGTTGATCATCAGCAGGTCGGGGATCCGGGCCGGCCGGTCGGCTCTCTCCACCACCATGCTCGGCACGCCGTGATGAGCCAGCTCGAGCGCGGTCAGCGAGCCGGCGACGCCGGCACCGGCCACGAGCACCGGCGTACGCAAGGCGGGTGTCGGCATGGAGGTCCCTTGAGGCGGAGGGATGGGCGGCGTGTTACACCGCCATGCTCGGCGCCCGGAGGGTCATCCGTACATTACGTATTCACGTGGTTGGGCCGCATTCCCGGGCGACCACGGCGGCGAGTTCGGCCCGGCGCCGTACGCCCAGCTTGCTGAAGATGTTCCGCAGATGCGCGTCCACCGTGTGCTTGGAGATGAACAGGATCTCCGCGACTTCGATGTTGGTGCAGCCCCGGCCGACCTCGATGGCCACCCGGCGCTCGGCCGGGGAGAGCTGCGGCAGGCAGGGCGCGGCCGGTGCGGGCGGTTCCGGCGCGACCGTACCGCGGGCCCGCAGTACGGCTTCGATCCGCGCCCGGACCCGTTCGGCCCCGCAAGCGGTGACGATGGACAGCGCCTCCTCGTAGCCGGAGCCGCCGATCGACGCCGCGTCCTCGAGGGCCGCGGCCAGCGCGAGCGGCCGGTTCGCCAGCCGGAACTCGGCGACGGCCTGCTGAATCCGGGCCAGGTCGCCGTCGTGGACGCCGGTGGCGTGCGCCGCGGCACCGGCCGCCGAGTGCGAGCCGGGGTTGCGTTCGGCGAAGCGCCGGGCGGCCACG
>NZ_BOQN01000119.1 GCF_018332695.1 Paractinoplanes toevensis | reverse complement strand
TTCGCCGGACGACAACAACGCGACGTTCTTCTTCAACGGTGCGATGAGCATCCTGAAGCCGAAGATCGACGACGGCACCCTGGTGGTCAAGAGCAAGCAGACCGACTTCAAGACCGTCGCGATCCTGCGCTGGCAGCCGAAGACGGCCCAGGAGCGGATGGAGAACCTCCTCACCTCGACGTACCGCGCGGGCGCCAAGGTCGACGGCGTGCTCTCGCCCTACGACGGCCTGTCGATCGGCATCCTGTCCGCACTGAAGAGCAACGGTTACGGCACCGCCGCCCAGCCCTACCCGGTCGTGACCGGCCAGGACGCCGAGCTCGCGTCGGTGAAGTCGATCATCAAGGGCGAGCAGTACTCGACCATCTACAAGGACACCCGGGAGCTGGCCAAGACCACGGTGGCCATGGCCGACGCGGTCCTCAAGGGACAGCAGCCGCAGACGAACAACACCACCGACTACGACAACGGCAACAAGGTCGTCCCGTCGATGCTGCTGCAGTCGGTGATCGTCGACAAGTCGAACTACCAGAAGATCCTGGTCGACGGCGGCTACTACACCCAGGCTCAGCTGGGTTCCTGAGCGAATGAGCGACACCATTCTCCGCATGCGGGGCATCACCAAGACATTCCCGGGCGTGAAAGCGCTCGCGGATGTCAACCTGGAGGTGTCCCGCGGCGAGATCCACGCGATCTGCGGGGAGAACGGCGCCGGAAAGTCCACCCTCATGAAGGTGCTTTCCGGCGTCTACCCCCATGGTGACTACGAGGGCGCGATCGAGTTCGACGGCCAGGAATGCCGGTTCGCCGGCATCCGGGACAGCGAGCACGTGGGCATCGTGATCATCCACCAGGAGTTGGCGCTCGCGTCCAACCTCTCCATCGCCGAGAACATCTTCCTCGGCAACGAGCAGTCCAAGCGCGGCCTGATCGACTGGAACCGGACGAACGCCGCCGCGGCCGAGCTGATGCAGCGCGTCGGCCTCAACGAGAACCCGGTCACCCAGGTGATCGACCTCGGCGTGGGCAAGCAGCAGTTGGTCGAGATCGCCAAGGCGCTGTCCAAGCGGGTGCAGCTGCTCATCCTGGACGAGCCCACCGCGGCGCTCAACGACGACGACTCGGCGCACCTGCTCGAGCTGCTGCGCGGCCTGCGCGACCAGGGCATCACCTGCGTGATCATCTCGCACAAGCTCAACGAGGTGCTCGCCATCGCCGACCGGGTGACGATCCTGCGGGACGGAAAGACGATCACCACACTGCCGGCCGAGGGCCTGACCGAAGACAAGATCATCTCGGGCATGGTCGGCCGGGACCTCGACCACCGCTTCCCGCCGCACGAGCCGACCATCGGCGAGGAAGTGCTGCGGATCGAGAACTGGACCGTGCACAGCCCCGTCCAGCACGGCCGGCTGCTCGTCGACAACGCCAGCCTCAACCTGCGCCGCGGCGAGATCGTCGGCCTGGCCGGCCTGATGGGCGCCGGGCGCACCGAGTTGGCGATGAGCGTCTTCGGCCGGTCCTTCGGGACCGGCATCTCCGGCCGGGTCATCAAGGACGGCAAGGAGATTCGGTTGCGGTCCGTCCGCGAGGCCATCCGGCACGGCATCGCGTACGCGACGGAGGACCGCAAACGGTACGGGCTGAACCTGATCGAGGACATCAAGCGGAACGTCTCCGCCGCTGCCCTCGGCAAGCTGGCCAAGGTCGGCTGGGTCGACGACAACGAGGAGTACAAGGTCGCCGAGGGATACCGGCGCAGCCTCAACATCAAGGCCCCGAGCGTCGCCAGCATCACCGGCAAGCTCTCCGGCGGAAATCAGCAGAAGGTCGTCCTGTCCAAGTGGATCTTCACCGACCCGGACGTGCTGATCCTCGACGAGCCCACCCGCGGCATCGACGTCGGCGCCAAGTACGAGATCTACACGATCATCAACCGGCTCGCCGACGAGGGAAAAGCCGTGCTGCTGATCTCCTCCGAACTGCCCGAGCTGCTCGGGCTCTGCGACCGCATCTACACCCTCTCGGCCGGCCGGATCACCGGTGAGGTGCCCCGGGCCGAGGCCACCCAGGAAGGTCTGATGACCCTCATGACCGCCGGACAGGAGGCACCACGGTGAGCCTCGCCCCCAGTAACGCCGACCTCGCCGTGGGCGGCGGCCCGTCGCTGCCCGAGGCGTCCGGGACCGGCCGCAAGTTCTCGATCAACCTGCGGCAGAGCGGCATCTACATCGCCTTCGCCGCGATCGTGCTGCTGTTCACGATCCTCACCGACGGCGACATGCTCGCGCCGCAGAACATCAGCAACATCATCGTGCAGAACTCGTACATCCTGATCCTCGCGATCGGGA
This sequence comes from Paractinoplanes toevensis, assembly GCF_018332695.1. Taxonomy (GTDB): domain Bacteria; phylum Actinomycetota; class Actinomycetes; order Mycobacteriales; family Micromonosporaceae; genus Actinoplanes; species Actinoplanes toevensis. The sequence continues at coordinate 34,066 of NZ_BOQN01000119.1, read as the reverse complement.
TGATCCTGGTGATCATCTCCGGCCACATCGACCTGTCGGTCGGCTCGGTGGTCGCGGCGACCGGTGCCATCGCGGCCGTGCTGATGGTCAACCACAACATGCCGTGGCCGCTGGCCCTGCTGATCACCATCGTGGTCGGCGCCGCGATCGGCGCGTGGCAGGGCTACTGGGTGGCCTACTTCGGCATCCCCGCCTTCATCGTCACGCTCGCCGGCATGCTGCTGTTCCGCGCGATCACCTACATGATCCTCGGCAACCGCGGCATCGGCCCGTTCCCGGAATCGGTGCGGACCCTGGCCAACGGCTTCACCGACGGCTATCTGGGCAACATCGGCCTGGGCAACTATCTGGGCGGCGCCGACCTGCTCAGCCTGTTGATCGGCGTGTTCGCGGTCGTCGGCATCGTGGTCAGCCAGTGGCGGTCGCGGGCCGGCCGGGCCCGCTACGGCCAGGTGGTCGAGGCGCTCCCGCTGTTCGTCGCGAAGATCGTGGTCGCCGCCGTGGTGGTCATGTTCGTGATCGTGCAGCTGGCCCGCTTCCGCAACCTGCCGTGGGTGCTGGTCCTGCTGGCGATCCTGGTGCTCGGCTACTCGCTGCTCACCAACCGGGCCGTCTTCGGCCGGCAGATCTACGCGGTCGGCGGCAACCTGCAGGCCGCGACGCTTTCCGGCGTCAAGGTCAAGTCGGTGGTCTTCTGGATCTTCGTCAACATGGGCGTCCTGTCCGCCGTCGCCGGCATCATCTTCGCGGGCCGGCTCAACCAGGCCAACCCGACCGGCGGCGACCAGTTCGAGCTGGACGCCATCGCGGCCGCCTTCATCGGCGGTGCCGCGGTGCAGGGCGGTGTCGGCAAGGTGGTCGGCGCCATCACCGGCGGCCTGATCATGGGCGTGATCAACAACGGCATGAGCCTGATCGGCGCTCCGTCCGAACAGGTCATGCTGGTCAAGGGCGCGGTCCTGCTGGCCGCCGTCGCCTTCGACGTGTGGACCAAGCGGCGGGCCGGCGCCTCCCGCTGATCGACCCCGGAAGCGGCGCCCGGCCTCGTGGCTGGGCGCCGCTTCGGCGTAGTTCACCCCTTCCCATGACAACCGGCCTGGTAGTCGTAGCCGGCGATGTAGCGCGCCCAGACCTCCGGCGGGAGCCCGGCATCGGTGAGCCGGCAGACCGCACCGGCCGGGTCGGTGCGAACCGCGGTCAGGGAGGTCAGATCCCAGGTGCGGATCGTGTGATCGCTGCCGCCGGTCAGCAGCGTCCTGCCGTCGACGCTGAACGCCAGGGCGGTCGTGCCGCCGGCACCGGACGCAAGGAACGGATCGCCGATCCGGCGTGGGTCGTGGCGGCGGGTGACGTCCCAGAGGGTCAGGCCGGCTCTGCCGCCCTGCTCATCGCCGGCCACCGCCAGGGTGTGGCCGTCGGGCGCGAAGGCGACCAGCCCGGTGAGGCCGGCCAGTGGCCGGCCCAGTCGTCCGGGCCGGGCCGGATCCGACACGTCGAACAGGGTCGTCTTGGCGTTGTCGGCGACCGCGAGCGTCGTGCCGTCCGGCGCGAAGGCCAACGAGAGGACCTTGGCCTCCCGGGTCGCGTCGATCGTCGCCACGGAGCGGGGTCGCGCCATGTCGGTCACGTCGAAGAGGACGACCACCACGCCGTACCCCTCCGGTCCTTTCCGCATGGCGGCGAGCAGGCGACCGTCCGGTGAGAGCGTCAGCGGCCCGGTGAACCCGACCAGCGGGGCACCGGCCGGTCGTGGCTCGCGAGGTGCGGACACGTCCCAGAGGTACAGGCGGCTGCCGGTCCCTTCGATGTCGGTGCCGGTGATCGCGTACCGGGCGGCCGCATCGAACTGCGGGAGGATGGGCACCCGGCCGTCCGCCGGGGTTTCGGGCGGCAGGACGGTGAGCTTCTGCCGGGCGCCGTCCGGGCCGAGGTGCCACAGCGTGACGCGCTGGCGCTCGTCGACGGTGGCCATCGTCCGGCCGTCGACGCTGGTGACGGCGTCGTAATCGATCGGGCTGCGGGTCCCGGTGGTGACGAGCAGGCTGCGCAGGGCGGGGTTCGGCCCGGCCGCGCCGGTGGACGTGTCGGTCGCCGCCTGCGCCAGCGGTGGCCGGATCCGGCCACCCGCGTCCCAGACGATCACCTGCGCGTCCCGCGAGGCGGTGACCAGCACTCGGCCGTCGGGCGAGAAGGCGGTCGCCTCGACGGTCTCGCCGTGTGCCGCCAGCGGATCACCGATCGCGGTCGGCGCGGCCGGGTCGCTGACGTCCCACAGCAGGGCGGTCTGTCCGGAACCGGCGGCGAGTGTCGATCCGTCCGGGGCGAAGGCGACCGCGGTGATCTGATCGGCCGACCGAGCCGTCGGCCGGCCGAGGCGGGAATGGCTGTGCGCGTCCCACAACGTTACGCTTCCCGCGGCCGCGCGGTCCTGACCGGCGGCGGCGATGATCGTTCCGGCCGGGTTGATCGCCACCGACAGGGCCGGTCCGGTGTCGAGGGTCGCCACTCGCTTGAGCTTCGGCCCGTCGGCCAGTTCCCAGATGCCCGTCTCGCCGCCGCTGTCGGTGCCGTCGCCGTGGGCGTTCCCGGTTGCCACGGTGCTGCCGTCGGCCGACACGGCCAGGCTGTAGATCGGGCCGGCTCCGTCGGCGGCCGCGTCACTGAGCAGGCGGGCGTCTGCGTCCGGGCCCGCCTCCCACAGCTGGATGCGGCCGTCCGTGCCGACGCCGTCCACGTTGCTGACCGCCAGCAGGCCGGTGCCGGGAAGGAAGGCCAGGCTGGTGCCGAGGCCCTTCCACTCCGGCGTGGTCCGGGCCTGGGAGTACGGCTCGGCGGTGTCCCAGAGGACCAGGCGGCTGGTTTCCGCGCCGGTCAACTCGGCATGCACGCCGAGGATGGCCAACCGTCGTGTGCCCGGCTCGAAGGCGAGCGCCGCCACCGCTCCGATACCGGGGTCGACGGGGTCACCGAGTGGCCGTGGCCGGGCCGGGTCGGTCAGGTCCCAGAGCCGCAGCGTCTGGTCGTCGGCCCCGGTGGCCAGTACCGATCCGGCGAACGCGACCGCGTTCACCCGGGCGCGATGGCCGGCCAGCGTGCTGACGTAGCGGGTGGTGGACAGCGTCCGGAAGACGGCCAGTTCGGACTCCGGCCCCGGCCGGATCCGGTTGCCGGCCAGGGCGAGCCCGAGAGCGGTCCGCGGATCGGAGGAGACCATGCCGTCGGCGAGCGCGGCCAACTCGCGGGCGGCCGACACCTGCGCCTGCTCGTGCTCCGCGCGCGCCCGGACGACCGCGATGACCGACGCGACCGCGACCGCCACCAGAAGTGCGGTCAGCGTGACGCCGACGGCCCAGACGGTGCGCCGCAGCTGCCGGCGATGCCGGACGTGCTCGCCGACCAGCGCATCCTTCTCCACGCCGAGGATCGGCGCGGCGAGATTGGCAACCGTGTCACCGAGCTGCGGTCGCTCGTCCGACGAGGGGATCTGGCTGAGGTCCACCCAGTTCGGCTCGGTCGCGAAGACACCGGCGAGCACACCCGGCACGGCGTCCGTGATCGACCAGTCGAAGTCGTCGCCCCGCCAGTGCAGCCGCCCCGCGGTCACCGCGATGAGCAGCCGGTCGGCGCCCTTGTGCTCCACCCACCAGGCCACCTCGCGCCGCACCCACTCCGAGCCGGCCGCGGCCGGCGAGGCGAGCAGGACGAACCAGTCGGCCGCCGCCATGGACCGCACGATGCTCGGCCACAGGGCGGGCGATGCGGCCAGGTTCGTCTCGTCGCGGAAAACCCGCATGCGGCGCGGATGCCGCCACGATCCGGCGAACCTCTCGAGCTCGGACTGCAGCGCGGCGGACAGGAGCCGGTCCTGCGCATGGCTGTAGGAGATGAATGCCGAGTAGCCGTCCTTGGCCGACAGTCGTGCCACCCGGCGAGTATCAACCGCCCGGAAGCCCGCGGAATACCGCCTTTCCGACTTTCACCCGCTCATGCGACACCCAGGAGGGTCGCCGAGCCCCTGCGCGCCACCGGTGCGGCGGCTGGCCCGGATGACCGTGCCGGCTCGCAGGTCCTTGCGGAACTCGTCGGCGACGCCGGCTCGCACCGTCGTGCCGGCCACCCGGTCGCGGACGTAGATGTCGCCCGCTCCGTTGGTGTCGCCGGGTGCCAGGTTGCCGGCGTACGAGATGAAGGTGACGAACCGGCCGTTCACGCCGGCCGGCACTGCATGCAACTGCCTCGATGCTCAAAGTAGTTGCGGAAAATCGGCAACCTTTCCCCGGGGCCAAACCACTAGATCACGAAGACGTTGATCTGGAGGAACTCACCGATGAAGCACGCAAAGACCGGCGGCCGCCGACGCGCCGTCCTGGTTGGCGTTACGGCGGCCGTCGTGGCCGGGGCGGTCGGGATCACCGCCACCGCGTTCGCCGGCAGTACGTCGCTCAGCGACAACTTCGAGGACGGCGATACGGCCGGCTGGTCGAAGTCCGGGGGTTCCTGGTCGGTGGTGACCGACGGCAGCAAGGCGCTCCGGCAGTCCGATGCGGCCAGTGCGCTGGCTCGGCAGTTCGCCGGGGACGGCGACTGGACCGATTACACGCTGACCGCCGAGGTGCGAGCGGTGACCCTCAGCGGGAGCTCGGCCACGGCCGGCATCGCGGCCCGGGCCGGCGGTGCCCACCAGTTCGAGCGGCTGGTGCTCGCGCCCGGCGCGGCCCGCCTCGAGGAGGTGAAGGGCTCGGCCGTCACCGTGCTCGGCAGCCTGACCCTGGCGTCGGCCGCGACCGGCTTCCACACGCTGCGCCTGGACGTCGAGGGCGGCACGGTGACCGGCTATGTGGACGGTGCGAAGGTCGGCAGCGGCTCGGCCAAGCTCACCAAGGGCCGGGTCGGCCTGATCACCACGTCGGCCGCCGCGTCCTTCGACGACGTCTCGGTGACCGCGCTCGCCGGCGCGCCCGCAACGTCGTCACCGGCCGCCAGGGCGACGGCGACCGCATCGCCGACGCCGACGAAGACCGCCACCGCCGCACCGACCACGGCATCGCCGACGCCGACCAAGACCGCTACCGCGACAGCGACCGCCACGCCCACCGCGGCCGCGACCAGCTGGCCCAAGCCGGTCAGCACCACCACCCTCACCGCCACCAAGGCCGTGACCGGCACGTTCGACGGCGGCAACGTCGAGTTCATCGGCGGCGGTGCCCTGGGTGACGGCGGCCAGGACGAGGGGCAGGACCCGCTGTTCCAGCTCGCCGACGGGGCCACCCTGGCCAACGTGATCATCGGTGCGCCGGCGGCCGACGGTGTGCACTGCGCGGGCACCTGCACGCTGAAGAACGTGTGGTGGCTCGACGTGGGTGAGGACGCCGCCACCTTCAAGGGCACGGCGGCGAGCCAGACCATGACGGTCGACGGCGGCGGCGCCATGCACGCCTCGGACAAGGTGTTCCAGCACAACGGGCCGGGCACGTTCGTCATCAAGAACTTCCAGGCCACCGACATCGGCAAGCTGTACCGCTCGTGCGGCAACTGCTCGAAGCAGTTCGCCCGCAAGGTGCAGATCTCCAACGTCACGGTCACCGCGCCGGTGAAGACCCTGGCCGGCATCAACCCGAACCTCGGCGACACCGCCACGATCACCGGCGCCACCATCATCGGCGGCAAGTCGACGAACGTGTGCGCCCTGTTCAAGGGGGTTACCAGCGGCGAACCGACGGAGACGAGCAACGTCCCGGACGGCGTCGCCTGCATCGCCACCGGCATCACCCTGAAGTAACAAGAGCGACCGCGGGCCGGCCCCCGCGGTTACGGAGTGCCGGTCCAGGACCCTTCAGCCCGGCCCTGGACCGGCGCCTCGACTACCACCGCAACGCCCCGGGCGCGAAGGCCGGCACCACCGGCCTGTGCGGCGCGATCGGCGCGACCCGCCGGTAGGGCTCGCCCAGTGCGGGCCGAGGGTCGTCCTCGCCGGCGTTGGGCCACAGCGAGAGGGCCCGCTCGGACAGTGCGGTGATCGTCAGGGACGGATTGACGCCCAGGTTCGCGGCGACCGCCGAGCCGTCGATCACGTGCAGGCCGGGATGCCCGTACAGCCGGTGGTAGGGGTCGATGACGCCGCGCGTGGCGTCCTCGCCGATGGCGCAACCACCGATGAAGTGGCCGGTGACCGGCCGGCCGATCAGCTCGGTCATCGAACCCAGCGGGACCCCGTCGATCTTCTCGGCGACCCGCCGCGCGACGTCGTGGGCGGCCGGGACCCAGACCGGGTTCGGTTCGCCGACGCCGGGGCGGCTGCGCAGTCGCCGCCCGAACACGCCGCGGGCCGTGTGCAGCGTGATCGAGTTGTCGAGGGGCTGCATTCCCAGGACCACGATCGTCTGCTCCGACCAGCGCCGGGGCGAGGCGAGCAACCGGAGATCCTTACGGTCGCGCCACAGCTGCCTGATCCCGGTGAGCAGCCGCGATCTGCCGCCGGTGTCATCCACCAGCACGGTGGCCAGCAACGCGAGCAGGTTGCTGCCCCGTCCGTAGCGGACCGGCTCGACGTGCGTGCTGGCATCCGGATGGATCGACGAGGTGATCGCGACCCCGCGGCTGAAGTCGGCGTCCCGGCGGCGGGTGCGCGCTCCCAGGATGGATTCGGAGTTCGTCCGGGACAGCTCGCCGAGCCGGGGGGAGATGTGCGGCAGCCGCCCGCGGTCGCGCAGGCCGTGCAGCAGCCGCTGGGTGCCGAGGGCACCCGCGGCGAAGATCACCTGCCCGGCGGTCAGCTCACCCTTGGCGATCCCTCCCGTTTTCCGGGTACGGACGGAGAAGCCCCCCACCGCAAGTTCCTGTACGTCGGTGACGGTGGTCAGTGGCCGCACCTCGGCCCCGGCCCGCTCGGCCAGGTAGAGGTAGTTCTTGACCAGCGTGTTCTTGGCGCCCACCCGGCATCCGGTCATGCAGGCCCCGCAGAGTGTGCAAGCGCGCCGCTCCGGCCCGGCACCCCCGAAGAACGGGTCGGCGATCGGCCGCCCGGGATCGGCCCGGCTGTCGGAGGGGGTGGCGAACAGGACGCCCACCGGCGTACGCCGGAAGGTGTTCTCGACGCCCAGGTCTTGGGCCACCGCGAGCAACGCGCGGTCCGACGGCGTCTCGACCGGGTTGGTGGTCACGCCGAGCATGCGTTTGGCCTGGTCGTAGGCGGGGGCAAGCTCGGCCTTCCAATCCGTGATGGTGGACCACTGTGGATCGGCGAAGAACGCGTCGGGCGGCTCGTAGAGGGTGTTCGCGTAACCGAGGGAGCCGCCGCCGACACCGGTGCCGGACATGATCATGGCGTGCCGCAGCAGGGTCAGGCGCAGGATGCCGTAGCAGCGCAGGGCCGGTGCGTAGAGATAGCGGCTCAGGCGCCAGGACGTCTCGGCGAACTCGTCGTCGGCGAAACGGCGGCCGGCCTCCAGAACCGCCACCCGGTAGCCCTTCTCCGTCAGGCGCAGGGCGCTCACGCTGCCACCGAAACCCGACCCGACGATCACGACATCGAAATCATGCGCCATGGCGTACGGTGGCATCGTTGTTGGCGACATGTCAATAAGCGGAGGCGGCCCGTGAACCACCATCGGCAGGGCAGCGGCAGTCCGATTGTGCTGATCCACGGCATCGGGAGCCGGTGGCAGGTCTGGAAACCGGTGCTGGACCGCCTCGCCGAATGGCACGACGTGATCGCGCTGGACCTGCCCGGGTTCGGCGGGACGCCGTTCGACGGGGTGCCGGGCTCGGTGCCGCACCTGGCCGACCGGGTGGCCGCGTTCCTCGGCTCGCTGGGGGTGGAGCGGCCCGCGATCGGCGGCAGCTCGCTGGGCGGTGGCGTCGCGCTCGAGCTGGCCCGGCGCGGGCTCGCCCGGTCGGTGGTGGCGTTCTCGCCGGTCGGTTTCTTCGGGCCGGCCGAGGCGGCCTGGTGCCGCACGGTCGTCGGCGGCGCCCGGGCCGCCGGCACCGCGCTCGGGCCGGCGCTTCCGCGGCTCTTCGCCCGCCGGGCCGGCCGGGTGGCGCTGTGCGGGGTGTTCTTCGGCCGGCCGGGGTCACTGCCGCCGGACGAGTGCCTGGCTGACGCCCGGGCGATGATCACTGCCCCCGGCTTCACCGGCGCCCGGCGCGCGCTGGGGGAGTGGCGGCTGACCGAGCCGATCACCGGCGTCCCGGTGACGATCGCGTGGGGCGACCGCGACGTGGTGCTGCCCTACCGCCAGGCACGACAGGCCCGGCGCGTCCTCCCGAACGCCCGCCACGTCCGCCTCGCCGGCTGCGGCCACCTGCCGTTCGCCGACGACCCACGCACCTGCGGCCGCCTCCTGCTGGAAGCGGCCTGACCGGTCAGCGGTCTTTGACCACGATGCCCAGGACGTGGGCCAGTGCCGGGGCCGCCTCGGCCAGCTGGGAGCCGTCGATGGTCGCGCCGCGCAGGGCGTCCCAGCCCTGGGCGATGTCGAGCTCCCGGGCGCCGCGGAAGTCGAGTTTCTTCGCGGTCACCTTGTTGAAGCGGGCCCGGCGGATGGCGGAACCGGGGAACGTCACGCCGATCAGGGTGGCGTCGCCGAAGTCGACCTCGGTCAGGTCGCAGTCGCGGAACTCGACGTCCTGCAGCTTGGCGCCGCGCAGGTTGAGGCTGTCGACCTTGCAGGACTGGACCACGACCCGCCGCCAGTAGGACCGGTAGGACTGCACGCCGGCCAGCACGCTGTCCAGGATCGTGGTGTCCAGCAGCTGCGACTCGGCCCAGTCGCCGCCGATCCAGCGGCAGCGCGACATCCACACGTCGTCGAGGCGGACGTGGTCGAACGTGCCGCCGCTGAACGTCACGCCGGTGATCGCGCTCTCGCCGAACCGGGTGCCGGGCGCCTGCACCTCGTCCAGTTCGGCGCCGTCGAGGTGCACCTCGGTGTGGTCGCCGTCGTGGCCCAGCTCGCCGCGGAAGGGCTGGAGGTGGCGGGCGTACGGCAGCGAGGCGAGATCGTGGACGACGGGCATGCCGGCACCCTACCGGCCGGATGCGCGGGTGATCGTGCCAAGGGGCGGCGTGGCCTGAATGCCTGGTCGCAGTCGGTTTCCGGACATCGTTCGCGGCGCTATTGGCACACTGCCAACAGGCTGCTACTTTCGGGCGACGGACCCGTGCCGCCGTGCCGGCACGCTGATGAGGGGACGTTGATGAGCCAGCCCCGCGCCACCATCGCGCTTGAATCTACCATCTTCGATCTATGGGATCTGGACCGTTTGTCCGATCCGGACAGTCCGCTCGACCTGTTCATCCTCGTCGACTCCGGCGAGGGTGAGGACGGCGGCGGCAGCCATACGCCGCCGGCCGAGTTCGGCACCGGGGAGGACGCACCGGAGAAGGCCGACACCGGTGACGACGAACCGGACGAGACCACCGAGGGTGAGGACGGCGGCGGGAGCCACACGCCCCCGGCGAAGACGTCCGAGCCGACCGACCGGGCCGAAGCACTCGGCGGATGAGCGAAACTCTGACGAAGCCGCGCGTCGTCATCATCGGCGCCGGCTTCGGCGGGATCGCGGCGGCCGTCGAGCTGCTCAGGCAGGGGTTCGACAACCTCGTCCTGCTGGAGAAGGGCGATGCGGTCGGCGGGGTGTGGCGGGCCAACTCGTACCCGGGTTGTGCCTGCGACGTGCCGGCCCCGCTGTACTCGTACTCCTTCGCCCCTAATCCGCGCTGGTCGCGGCGGTTTCCGCCGCACGACGAGATCCTGGCCTACGCCCGGCAGACCGCCGACCGGTTCGGTGTCACGCCGCGGGTGCGGTTCGGCACCGAGGTCACCGACGCCGTCTGGGACGCGGCGGCGGCCCGCTGGCGGATCACGACGAGCGCCGGCGAGGAGATCGTCGCCGACATCCTGGTGCCGGCAGTCGGGCAGCTCAGCCGGCCGTCGACGCCCTCGCTGCCGGGGGCGGAGCGGTTCGCCGGGCGGGCCGTGCACACCGCACAGTGGGATCCGGCCGTCCCGATCGACGGCATGCGGGTCGCCGTCGTCGGCACCGGGGCCAGCGCGATCCAGCTGGTTCCGGCCATCGCGGGCCGGGCCGCGCACGTCACCGTGTTCCAGCGCAGCGCGCCGTGGACGCTGCCGAAACCGGATCGGCGGTACGGTGCGGGCCGCCGGTTCGCGTACCGGAAAATGCCGCGACTGATGCACCTGCCGCGCGCCGCGACCTGGGCCATGACCATCGTGACCGGCCTCGCCGTCACCGGGAACCGCCCGGCCGGCGCGTTCCTGCGTGGCGTCTCCGGCCTGCAGCGCCGGTGGCAGGTGCGCGATCCGGCGCTGCGGGCCCGGGTGACCCCGGACGAGCCGATGGGCTGCAAGCGGGTGCTGTTCACCAGTTCCTGGCTGCCCACGCTGGCCCGCCCGGACGCCACGCTGGTCACCGAGAAGATCGTCGAGGTGGTCCCGGACGGCATTCGGACGGCTGACGGCCTGGTGCATGGTTGCGACCTGCTGGTGTACGCGACGGGCTTCGCGGCCACCGAGTTCCTGGCGCCGATGCGGATCACGGGCCGTGACGGCCGCACGCTCGACGAGGAATGGCGTGACGGTGCGTACGCGTACCTCGGGGTGGCCGTGCCGAATTTCCCCAACCTGTTCCTGATCTACGGTCCGAACACCAACACCGGCAACACGTCGGTGTTGTATTTCCACGAGGCCCAGGCGCGTTACCTGGCGCGGCTGGTCCGCCGGGTCACCGAGGATCAAACCCCGATCGAGGTACGCCGGGAGCGCGCCACCGCCTACGACGGCGAGATGCAGTCCCGCCTCGCCGGTAGCGTGTGGACCGGTTGCCAGAGCTGGTACCGCACGGCGACCGGGCGCATCGTCACGAACTGGCCGGGCATGGCCGGTGAATATCATCGCCGGACGGCACGCCTCGATGACGGTGATTACACGCCCATAACGGCCCGAAACGAAACGACTCGATGACTGCTAGCGTGGCGCAATGTCGTATCTGCGCCGGGGGCTGGCGCTGTTGATACTGCTGGCCAGTGGCATGTCCGCTGCCAGTTGTAAGGGCAAAGAGGCCGACGAGTGGCTCACCGCCCAACTCGTCGACAACAAGGTCGTGCTCACCGTCGGTGGGCAATGTGGGGCGCAGAGTTATCTGCGCCGTCTCGAGGTCGCTGACACCGTCACCCCCAACCCGTCCGGTTCCGGATCATCCCGCCATCTGCTGTGGGCGGTTCGCCGCCTCGATCCATCGAGCGCCACCCCCACCGTGACCGTCGGCGAGGTTCCGGCCGGCTTCGACGAACTCACTCCGATGGGGTCGCTGACCTGGCCCATCGCGGTCGACGTGTGGACCAACTTCCGGTACGGAGTGGACATCCCCCAGGGTGATCTCTCCGACGGAACAGCCAAGAAGTACGAGCCGCAGCCGATCTGGAACGAGAAGTCCGAAGTGCGCCCACCGAAGTGCTGATCTGATCCGCCCTCGACTCCGGGTGGCGGCCCGGAGCAGGTGGCCGGTCTCGATCAGGTGGAGGTCAGCACGTAGCGGGTGCCGGGGTGGGCGGTGAACGTGACACGGTCGCCGTCGTGCACGGCCCCGGCCGTACCGCCGGAAAGCTCGGCCGAGCCGATCGCCCAAGCCGCGTTTCGCAGGGTTATCCGGCCGCCGTGACCGGCCGTCACCGCCACCTCGTGCGCGAGCCCGGCCGACCAGGCGATGTCGACCGTCAGGTCGCCGCGGGCCCGCAGGCCCGTCACACGGCCGGCCGGCCAGGCCGACGGCAGGGCCGGCAGGATCTGCACCTCGTCGCCGTGCGACTGGAGCAGCATTTCCACGATGCCCGCGGTGGCACCGAAGTTGCCGTCGATCTGGAACGGCGGGTGGGTGTCCCACAGGTTCGCCAGCGTGCTGGTCTTCAGCTGCTCGCTCAGCATCAGGTGGGCGTGGTCGCCGTCGAGCAGCCGCGCCCAGAAATTGATCTTCCAGGCCTTGCTCCAGCCGGTGCCGCCGTCGCCACGGGCCCGCAGCGAGACCTCGGCCGCCCGGGTCAGCGCCGGCGTGGTGGCCGGGGTGATCTGCCGGCCCGGGTGCAGGCCGAACAGGTGCGAGACGTGCCGGTGTTCGTCGGCGGGATCGTCCCAGTCGGCCTTCCATTCCTGAAGCTGCCCCCAACTGCCGATCCGGGTGCCCGGGTCGAGCTGTTTCAGCGCCTTACCGACCTCGGCGCCGAATTGCTCGTCGCCCATCAACCCGGCCGCCTCGGTGACGGCGGTGAACAGGTCCCAGACGATCTGCTGCGACATGGCCGCGCCGGCCGAGAAATCGCCGTGCTCCGGGGAGTAGCTGGGGGAGACCACGAGGGTGCCGTCGCGCGGGTCGGTGACCAGCTCGGCCAGCCAGAAACGGGCCACCTCCCGCATGACCGGGTAGGCGTGGTCGCGCAGGAAACGGTCGTCCAGGGTGAACCGGTAATGGTCGTAGAAATGGTGGGCCAGCCACGCCGCCGCCTCCGGGAACCAGAACGCGGTCGGCCAGTCGTGCACCCCGGTGAAACCGAACGGGTTCGTCTCGTTGTGCACCACCCAGCCCGGATTGCCGAACATCGTCCGGGCCGTCTCCGCACCCGGCCGTTGAAGCGCTTCGACGAACCGGAAGAAAGGGGCGGTGGTGTCGCCGAGGTTGGCCGGGCCGGCCAGCCAGTAGTTCATCTGGATATTGATGTTCGTGTGGTAATCGGCACTCCACGGCGCCGATTCGAACCTGTTCCAGACGCCCTGGAGATTGGCCGGCAGGATCTCGCCGTCCCGGCTCGAGGCGATCAGCAGATAGCGTCCGTACTGGAAGAAGAGCGCCTCGAGCGCCCGGTCGGCGCCCTGGTAATCGGCGAGGACCTGATCGGTCGGCCGGTGCGGCATCCGCCCGCCGAGGTCCAGTCGCACCCGGTCGAAAAGACCGCGGTGGTCGCGCCGATGCGCTTCCCGCAATGAGGGGTACGCGGTTTTCGCCGCCCGGTCGAGATCGGCCGTGACGCGGTGATGCGGGTCGGCGCCGCGGTATTCGGGATAGCGGTCACCGTAGTTCGTGCCCGCCGCCACGAGGATCGTCGCGCTGTCGGCGCCGGCCACCGTGACCTCGCCGGCCGGGTTCTCGGTGCGGGTGCCGCCCCGGACGAGGATCTGCACCTGCCCCTCGAATCGGAGGCCGTTGTCGGTCAGCGCACCGGCGGTGGTGATGCGGCCGTTCATCGCCGTGGTGGTGGCGGTCCGATTGGCCGGCAACTTCACGGCCACGGTGAAGGAGACCTGGCCGGGCCGGTCGGCGCTCAGCTGGACGACGATCACCCGGTGCGGATGGCTCACGAAATGCTCCCGGCGGTGCCGGACGTCGCCCGCGGTGTATTCGACGGTGGCGATCGCATCGGCGATGTCGAGTTCACGGCGGTAGTTCTCCGCGTCGGCGGTCGGCAGGGTGAGGACGAGTTCCCCGAAACTCTGATAGCTGCCGTACCCGATCCGAGCCTGCCCGAGCGCCGCCGCCACTTCTTCGGGCGCCACCCGTACCCGGTCATTGATCTGTTCTTGAATGTGCGTGATCGCCCCCGGCCGGGGTTCCCGCCAATTGCCGAAGTCATAGCCGGACGCCGATCCCGGCCCGCCGGTCCACAGCGTCTTCTCGTTGAACTGAATGGTCTCGACGCCGACCCGCCCGAAGACCATCGCCCCGAGCGTGCCGTTGCCGATCGGCAGGGCCTGGCTCTCCCAGTCGGCGGCGGGCGCGTCGTACCAGAGCGTGAGCCCGTCGACGTCCGGCCGCCCGGCCTCCGCCGCCCCGGCGACCCCCGGCCGGCCGCCCGCGGCGACCACGGCCGCGCCGGTGCCGGCCAGCACGACCCGGCGGCTGACCGCCTCCGTCAGTGGTTGCACGCGCACTCCCCGCAATAATTGAGACGCCTCAATCGCCCCTGGGAGGCTACGAAAAAGAGAGCGTGAGCGAAACGCCCAGCGCGGAAGAGAGAGGGGAGCCGGCCCTCAAGCGCGAAACGGGCAGTAGGGAGCTTTCGGGATGAAGGGCGCGTTGCCCGGGCGCATCCATTCCGCGGACCCACGATCCCGCCATGCGGGTGACGTTTCCATCTTCCACCCGCGGCACGCCGATATGCCGTCTGTATCCGGCAGCGACCGGACGACCCACGGCGAACTTGTCGAGTTCACACCCCGCTCAGTGCCGCACTTTCCAAGATCTCGCGGGGAAACGCGGGGGCGAAACCGCACCACCTCTTGCGCACCCCACCCCGCCCGGCGCCATTGCAGATGTTGCCGACTTGCCGCTCTGTCCGCACGGCGAGTCCACAAGATCGGGTGCGGGCCCGCCCGCAGCGGGCGCGTGGAGGGCGAGCTGCACCGGCCGGGACCGCGTGCCGCGGGACTGAGCCGGCCCGTACGGAAAAGGTTTGATCGAAAGCGCACGGAGGCGGGGCGCTAGACTCGCGCGGATGTGGCTGGACCGGATGTGGCGCAAGCATCATGAAGCGGCGAAGTTTCTGCTGGTCGGGGGTGTTTGTTTTGTCGCCACGACCGTTGTCAATTACGCGCTGAAGCTGACCGTCCTGCACCAGAAACCGGTGACCGCTCTCGCGTTCGCCACGGTGCTGAGCACGATCCTGTCCTACGTGCTGAACCGGGAGTGGTCGTTCCGGGCCCGGGGCGGCCGGGAGCGTCATCACGAGGCCGCGCTGTTCTTCGCGGTCAGCGCGGTCGGCATCGTCCTCAACCTGATCCCGCTCGGCGTCTCCCGCTACCTGCTCCTGCTGCGGGTGCCGGAGGTGTCCCGCCCGGTGCAGGAGATCGCCGACTTCGTCAGCGGCATCGTCCTCGGCACGCTGATCGCGATGGTTTTCCGGCTGTGGGCGTTCAAGCGGTGGGTCTTCCCGCACCCGCAGGCCGACCGGCCCCGCCGCACCGCGCGGGGGCCGCGCACCCGCCTGCTGCGCCACGAGCGGCAACGGCTGAAGAAGTGACACGAGCTTGTCGGGTGTCATCATCTTTTCGGATATGTCGGGCCGACTGATCAGACATCGACTCTCTCCGTTTGTGTGACCTGGGTAACGGTCTTATGTTCACGGTCATAGCAGGTCGGGACGGCGTCCACCGCGCCCCCACCTCCTGCCGCGCGAACGGAGACACCCATGAAACGCACGCTCCCGGCCGTCCTCCTCTCTCTCACCCTCGTGCTCGCGGCCGGCTGTGACGGCAGCGGGGGCGGCGACGCCTCGAAGGCCAACGCCGCCGCCGGGCCGATCACCATCTGGCTCTCCAACAACCAGGAGGAGCTGGCCTGGGGCAAGGCCATGGTCCAGGCGTGGAACTCGGCGCACGCCGACCAGGCGATCACCGCGCAGGAGATCCCGGCCGGCAACACCTCCGAGGAGGTGATCGGCGCCGCGATCACGGCCGGCAACGCCCCCTGCCTGATCTTCAACACCGCGCCGGCCGCCGTGCCGCAGTTCCAGAAGCAGGGCGGGCTGGTCGCGCTGGACACGTTCGACGGTGCCGCGCAGTACATCGCCGACCGGACCGGCTCCACCGCCGAGCAGTACAAATCGCCGGACGGCAAGTTCTATCAGATGCCGTGGAAGTCCAACCCGGTGATGATCTTCTACAACAAGGACCTGTTCGCGAAGGCCGGCATTCAGCCGGTCCTGTCCACCTACGACGAGTTCCTGGCCGCGGCCCGCAAGCTCAAGGCGTCCGGGGTCGCCGCCATCTACCCGGCGCCGAGCAGCGAGTTCTTCCAGTCCTGGTTCGACTTCTACCCGCTGTTCGCGGCCGAGACCGACGGCAAGCAGCTGGTGCAGGACGGTAAGGCGCAGTTCGACTCGCCCGAGGGGCAGAAGGTCGCCGCCTTCTGGAAGGCGCTCTACGACGAGGGTCTCGCGCCCAAGGAGAAGTACAACGGCGACGCGTTCGCCGACCAGAAGTCGGCCATGGCGATCGTCGGGCCGTGGGCGATCGCGGTCTACGGCGACAAGGTCAAGTGGGGTGCGGTTCCGGTGCCCACCTCGACCGGGAAGCCGGCCGAGCAGATCAAGACGTTCAGCGACGCCAAGAACGTGGCCATGTACAGCGCCTGCCAGAACCGGGCCACCGCCTGGGAGGTGCTCAAGTTCGCCACGAGCAAGGAGCAGGACGGCGATCTGCTGGGCAAGACCGGTCAGATGCCGTTGCGTACGGACCTCGCCGCCGCCTACCCGGACTACTTCGCCAAGAACCCGGCCTACAAGCAGTTCGCCGATCAGGCCGCGCGCACCGTCGAGGTGCCGAACGTGCCGAACTCGGTGGCCATCTGGCAGGCGTTCCGGGACGCGTACTCGCAGTCGGTGATCTTCGGAAAGCAACCGGTGGCCGACGCGTTCGACGGCGCCGCGCAGAAGGTCGACCAGCTCGCGAGCGGCTCGTGAGGTTCCTCGGCCGGCACCCGGTCGGGATGATCCTGTCGGCGCCGTACGCCGTCTACCTCGCGGTGATCTTCGCGTATCCGCTGGGGTTCGCGGTCTGGATGAGCTTCCACGACTACTTCTTCGCGGCCCCCGGTGCCATCGTCGACCACCCGTTCGTCGGGCTCGACAACTACCGGGCGGTGCTCGGCGATCCCGGCGTACACCAGGCCTTCCGGAATATTTTGATCTTCCTGGTCATCAACGTGCCGCTCACCACGGGGCTCGCTCTGGTGCTGGCGGTGGCGCTCAACCGGGCGGTGCACGCGCGGGCGTTCCTGCGGGTCGCGTTCTACGTCCCGTACGTGACGGCCAGCGTCGCCGTGGTCGGCGTCTGGTTGTTCCTGTTCAACACCAACGGGCTGGTCAACTCGGCGCTCGGCCCGCTCGCCCCGGACCCGTCCTGGCTGATCAACGAGAGCCTGGCGATGCCGACCATCGCCGTCTTCGTCACCTGGAAGCAGCTCGGGTTCTTCATCCTGCTCTACCTGGCCGCCCTGCAGAACGTGCCGAAGGAGCTGTACGAGTCGGCCGCGGTCGACGGCGCCTCGGCCTGGAACCGGTTCTGGTCGGTGACCGTGCCGGCCGTGCGCCCGGCCACCGCGCTCGTGGTGATCCTGGCGCTGATCACCGGCGCCAACCTGTTCACCGAGCCGTACCTGCTGACCGGGGGCGGCGGCCCGAGCGGTGCGTCCGCCTCGCCGGTCCTGGTCATGTACCAGCGCGGCCTGCAGCAGGGCGAACCGGACTTCGCGGCGGCGCTCGGCGTCCTGCTGGTCATCGGCGTGCTGATCGTCGCGTACATCAATCGCCGGCTCATCGAGAGGGACTGACATGAAAGCGGTGCGCTATGTCGTCCTCTTCCTCGGGGCGCTGATCTTCCTCTTCCCCTTCTACTACATGCTGATCGGCTCGCTGCAGTCCGCACCGGACACGTCGATCGCCGGTGCGTTGCCGACGAACGGGCTGACGCTCGACAACTACGCCGACATCAACTCGCGGGTCGACCTGCTCGGCTCGCTGATCAACTCCGGGATCTTCACCGGCGGCGTCCTGCTCGGCACCGTCGTGTTCGGCGTCCTCGCCGGCTACGCCCTCGCCCGGCTGCGCTTCCGCGGTCGCGGGACCCTGTTCGTGCTGGTCCTGCTCGTGCAGGTGATCCCGTTCCAGCTATTGCTGATCCCGCTGTACGTGCTGATCGTGCGCGGCTACGGCCTGGCCGACTCGTACCTCGGGATGATCCTGCCCTTCGCCATCAACACCACCGCGGTCTTCATCTTCCGGCAGTTCTTCCTGCAACTGCCCGACGACCTGTTCGCGGCGGCGCGCCTCGACGGTGCCGGTGAGCTGCGGGTCCTCTGGTCGGTGGCGCTGCCGCTGGTGCGGCCCGCGCTGCTGACCGCGGTCCTGCTGACCTTCATCGGGCCGTGGAACGAGTTCCTGTGGCCGTTCCTGGTCACCAAGCAGGCCGACATGCAACCCCTGGCCGTCTCGCTGGCCAACTACATCAGCAACGTGTCGTCCCGGGCCGCCAACCCGTTCGGCGCGATCCTGGCCGGCGCCTGCGTCCTCGCGGCCCCGGCGGTCGGCCTCTTCATCGCCTTCCAGCGACACTTCGTCTCCACCGACCTCGGCTCCGGGGTCAAAGGCTGATGATCATTCCGTACGGACTGAGCCGGCTGGGCGTGGTCATGGAACCCGATCTGTCGTCGCCGTTCGAGGCCATGGGCGTGCTGAACCCGGCGAGCGGGCGCACCCCGGACGGGCGACTGCACCTGCTGCCCCGGATGGTGGCGGCCGGCAACGTGTCGCGGATCGGACTGGCCACCGTCGCACTTCGCGACGGCGTGCCGGTCGGGGTCATCCGCCGGGGCGTCGTCCTGTCGCCGGACGAGGGCTGGGAGCGGGGCCTCGCCAACGCGGGCGTCGAGGATCCGCGGACGACGTGGATTCCCGACCTCGGTCAGCACGTCATGACGTACGTCGCCTTCGGGCCGCTCGGTCCTCGCCTCGCCCTGGCCGTCTCCGCGGATCTGACGTC
Source organism: Paractinoplanes toevensis (assembly GCF_018332695.1). Classification (GTDB taxonomy): domain Bacteria; phylum Actinomycetota; class Actinomycetes; order Mycobacteriales; family Micromonosporaceae; genus Actinoplanes; species Actinoplanes toevensis. The sequence continues at coordinate 15,524 of NZ_BOQN01000119.1, read as the reverse complement.
GTGGCGGCGGCTCGGGCCGGTGTCGTTCGGCTACCAGCCGGACCTGTCCGCCGACCTGAACCTGTTTCCCAACAAGGATGCGGTGTTCTTTCCCTCCGCGGTGCCGGGGCCGGACGGGAAGCTGAGCTTCGCGATGCTGCACCGGCCGATGTGGGATCTCGGCCTGATCCGGGCCGGCGAAGGGGTGCACCCGCCGGCCGGGGTCACCGATCCGCGGCCCGGGATCTGGATCTCCTATGTGCCGGTGGACGAGGTGCTGGCCGACCTCACGGCGCTGGTCCGGCTCCGAGGTCACCGGTGCGTGGCGCAGCCCGAGTTCGCCTACGAACAGCTGAAGATCGGGGCCGGGCCGCCGCCGCTGCGGGTGCCGGAGGGCTGGCTGCTCCTGCACCACGGTGCCACCGGCTACATCCCGCCCGGCTGGGACCCGACCGGTCAGGACGTCACCTACGCGGCCGGGGCGATGCTGCTCGACCCGGCCGACCCGGGGCGCGTTCTCGCCCGTACTCCCGAACCGATCTTTGTTCCCTCGGCCGACGGCGAGCAACGGGGCCTGGTTCCCGGGGTCGTCTTTCCCACCGCTATCGAGCAGGTCGACGGAGTCCACTACGTCTTCTACGGCATGGCGGACTCCCGGATCGGCGTGGCTCGCCTGGACCGACTCACCGAAGGAGTGCGCCCATGAAGCGCCGATCCGTCCTGCTCGGCAGCGGCCTGATCTTGACCGCTCCGCTGACTTCCACGTCGGCTGAGGCGACGCCGGCCCGCCTGACCGACCTCACCAACCTCGCCCACCTCGACTTCCTGCGCGAGGTCATCACTCCGCCCGCGCAGGCCGGGCACACCACCTACGGAGGGTCGGCTCTCGGCGTGCTGTGGACCTACGCCGAGCCGAACCCTGACGGGACCTACCGCCGGATCGGCGGGGGACCGTATGACCCGGCCACCGACACTTACGGCCAAGGCGCCTACAACGCCGACGACATTGCCCGCGCTGCGGTCGTCTATCTACGACATTGGCAGCAGACCGGCGCCGTGAGCAGCCGGTCCGCCTCGTTTGAGTTGCTCCGCGGTCTGACCTACCTGCAGACCGCGGCTGGACCGAACGCCGGCAATGTCGTGCTCTGGATGCAGCCGGACGGCACCCTCCACCCGAGCGCCGAACCGCCGGAGCTGCCCGACCCGTCCGACAGCGGCCCGTCCTACTGGCTGGCCCGCACGGTGTGGGCCCTCGGCGAGGGATATGCGGCCTGGCGCACCGCCGACCCGGCCTTCGCGGCGTTCCTGCGGCAGCGGCTGGACCTGGCCGTCGCCGCCCTGGACCGGCAGGTCCTCACCCGTTACGGCACCTGGCAGACCGTCGACGGCACGCGGGCCCCGGCCTGGCTGATCGTCGACGGCGCCGACGCCACCGCCGAGGCGGTGCTCGGCCTCGCCGCGTACGTCTCGGCCGGTTCTTCCGGCGCGCCCGCGGCGACCGGCGGCGTGGGCGCCGCCCGGCGGGCGCTGCGGCAGTTCGCCGAGGGGATCGCGGCCCTGGCCGGCGGAAGCCCGCGCTCCTGGCCGTTCGGCGCCGTCCGGCCCTGGGCGCTCTCGCTCTCCGACTGGCACGCCTGGGCATCGCAGATGCCGGCGGCCCTGGCCCGCGCCGGTCAGATCCTCGGCGATCACCGCCTGGTGCGGGCGGCGGCGACCGACGGCGCGGTCTTCACGCCCTGGCTGCTCACCTCCGGCGGCCCGGACAACGGACGCCTGCCCACCCGGGTCGACCGCAGCCAGATCGCCTACGGAGTCGACTCGCGCCTGCAGTCTCTGATCGCCATGGAGGGCCCCGGATTCCGCCGGCTCGCCGGGATCGTGGCCGCCTGGTATTTCGGGGCGAACGCGGCCGGCGTGCCCGCCTACGACCCGGCGACCGGCCGCACCGTCGACGGTATAGCCGGCGACGGAACGGTCAACCGCAACGCCGGCGCCGAGTCCACGATCCACGGTCTGCTGAGCATGCTGGCCCTGGACGCCCACCCCGACGTGGCGGCCATCGCGCGCCAGGGTCACATCGTCGACCGGGCCGGGACGACCACTCTGGAAGCCGAACAGGCCGTCCTCACCGGCGGCGCCACGGTGGTCACGCCCCCGTCGGCCTGGACCGGGGAGTCGTCGTACAGCAACGGCGCCTTCGTGCGGATGCCCGCCGGTGCTGCCCTCAGTTGGCAGCTGCCGGCGCTGACCCAGCCCCACCTGGTGCTCCCGGTCGCCGACCTGCGGCCCGGCAGCGCCGCGATCACCCGCTGGTCGCCCGGGGGAGTGCTGCGGCATCGCATCGGCGCGCAGGGCACCTCACCGGCACCCGGTGCCCTGCTGCCGGTGACCCTGCCCCACGAGCTGCCACCGGGTCGCACCGAGCTGACGGCCGTCGCGTCCGGCGGCGAGGCCATCGTGGACGCGGTCATGCTGGAGCCGCTGATCTCCCGTTACGTGATCGGCGGCAACGGCCGCACCACGGCCCTGCTCCGCAGCGCCGCCACCACCCCGCGGACCGTGACGCTCACCGTCACCGGCGCGGCCCGGGCGACAGTCGAGACCTACGACGCGACGGGCCACCGCCGAGCCGTCACCACCACCTCGGACGCGGCCGTGCGCGCCCTGGTCCTGCCCGGCGGCTTCACCATCGTCCGGAGATGAGCCGGGATTTCAAGCCTGCAGGGCCATCTCGGTCTTGGTGCGCTGGTGGCCGGCCGGGGCCACGCCGTAGGTGCGCAGTGCGGTGGAGATGCGGGACGCCACCGCGGCGGCCTCGTCGACCGGGCACTTGGCGGAGAGTTCGAGCAGGTCCGAGCCGTCCGGGTAGCGCCAGCGCTCGGCGGTCAGGCCGTGGTCGAGGCCGCGCAGCTTGAGGTTGTGGCAGCGCACGTCGATCGGACCGAAGAGGGTGAGGTCGCGCAGGTGCACTCCCTTGGGGGCGTACATGGCGAAGAGTTTGCGCTGCCGGGCCGAAAGCAGGCCGGTCAGCGGCCGGCCGGCGGACAGCGCCCGGGACACCTCGCCACGGTCGAGCACCTTTTTCAGCGCGCCCGAGCAGACCGCGTGACCGGGGAGCGCGTCGATCTCCATCCGGAACCGGTCGGCGTCTTTCAGCCAGCCCGGCACCCGGCCCGGTCGCACCGGTCGCAGCTTGATCACGGCGTCGTCCCGGCGGCGGGCCCGGTCGCGGAACCGGATGATCACGCCGTGCCGGTAGAGCGCGAGGTCGGGGGTGTCGAGGAAGTAGACCCGGCGGTTCGGCCGGCCGTCGGGGTCGAGACCCAGGGACCGGCCGCCGTGCTCGGGCACCACCAGTTTCAGCTCGACGCGCTCGACCTGCCTGGCGATGTTCCGCAACGGCTCACGCTGCCAGTATCCGGCCGTCCGTTTCAACGCGTCCCCTTCGCTCGGTGCCGCCCTCGGCCGCGGCCGAGGCAGGGAGCGCATACCCCCGTCCACCTTCCGTTAACCCTACGTCCACCCAACAGTACCGGACGGGCTGCGGACGGCCTCAGTACGACACCGAAAGCCGAGGTCAGGGGCAGGCCGGAGCGGCGAACGCCGGGTGGGTGCCACGGGTGAAGCGGCAGCCGAACGTGGGGGCGGCGACGACGGCGGGGTTGAGGATGGCGTCGCCGGCCGGGCGGTGGCCGGTGCGGATCCAGCCGGTCAGATCGTCGAAGGCCGACGTCAGCTCGGCCTGGGTGAAGTCGCAATGGCCGGTGCCGCGGATCGCCCGGGAGACGAACAGGTTGGCCCGGCCGTGGGCGGCGGCCCGCTTCGCGTAGATCTGTTCCATCGAGAACGGTACGAACAGGTCGCCGATGTCGTGCAGGGAGAGAACCGGGACGCGCGGGTTGCCGTCGACGCGCGGGATGCCGGACAGGCCCGGGTCGGCCGAGGCCGTGTGCCGTACGCGCAGGACCGAGGCGTTCAGGCGCCACTCGGCCGTGGTCGGCCAGAGCCGGTCGGTGCTGCGGTAGAGGGTGAACCGGTTGTCGGTGACGTTGCCGGGCGCGATGTTGGAGGTGCCCGCGCTCAGGCCGGGGTAGAGGCCGAACAGGAACGGCAGATCGTTGAGCGGGGCCAGCGAGGTGGCGGTGTTCCAGTAGGAGAAGGCGCCGTCGAAGCCGGGCCGCTCGCCGCCGGTGCGCCGCTCCACCACGTCCGACCAGGTCTTTCCGGTGGCGGTCAGCACCGGGGGACGGCCGGTCGTCACGCCGAGGGCGGGCAGGATCTGGGCGACCTGGCGACGCCACTCGTCCTGGTAGGAGTCGGGCGGCGGACTCGATGGGAAGCCGATCTTCACCTTGGTGAGGGCGGCGGCGGTGACGTTGGCGTCCAGGAAGTAGTCGAACAGGGACGTGTCGCCGAGGACCCCGCAGTAGGGCATGGCGCCGGCGAACGCGCGCGGGTAGGTCTCGATGGCCACCGCGGTGACCTGGCCGCCCATCGACTCACCGGTCATGATGACGCTGCGCGGGCCAGAACCGGTCAACTGCCGGAAAAGACCGATCAGGGCGTACGAGTCACGCACGCCCTGCCCCACGTCGTAGCCGTTCGTCGCGTAGCTGGAGGCGGCCCACGCGTAGCCCGTGTCGAGGTAGTGCTGCCGCAGATCGGGGTTGTCCACGTAGACGGTGGTGCCGGTGCCGCGGTAGCCGTGCGCGTACACCACGAGTTTGCCGTTCCAGCCGGCCGGCACCTCGATGCGGTAGGCCGCGCCGCCGGAGATTCCGGTGTGGACGGTCGCCCCGGGCAGGGCGGTGAACGGGGTGCCGTTCACGTCGCAGTTCGGGTCGAGGACGGTGTAGCCGGGCTGCGTCGTGCTCGGCACCGGTGCGGTGCAGGCGGCGGCCGCGGCGGGGGAGGCCACGGCGGTCAGCGGCAGGGCCAGGAGGACGGCGAGGGCGGCTCGTTTCGACCACGTGATCATTTGATTACCTCCGGGTAACATCCAACGGCTCGACGTTCGCGGATGTCAAGGGAGGTGCCGGTCGGTACGGTGATGGCCCGAGCCGGACGGAGGTGAACCGAGCGTGTACGAGTGGGATCCCGCCGATCTGCGCCGGCGCCTCGAGCCGCTGCTGCGGGAGCTTGCCGTCGACGGCACCGGCGTGACCCTGCGGGAGCTGCGGCCGCGCCCGGAGGACTATCCGAAGGTCTTCACCGCGGCCGTCGTGGACCGCGCCCGCGAGCGTTACGAGCGTCTATGGGCCGGGCCGGTCGACTTCCGTCACCCCGAGCCGGAGGCGGTCGTCGAGGTCGACGTGGTGCCGGCGACCGGCAGCGAGACGCTGATGCCGGGCCGGGTGTGGGCCAGCTGGCGGTACATCGTGCCGGGGCGGACCGCCGTGCTGTCCTACGACGGGCTGGTCTGGTGCGACTACCACTGGGCCTGGTTCCCCAAGCCGCACCGGCTATGACGGCGGGGGCGCGGTGCTCGCCCGCGGCACCAGGGTCGTCGGCACCAGTACGGTGCCCGGCTCGCCGCGGTCGTCGCGGATCTGCGACAGCAACCCCTGCACGCACCGCCGCCCGACCTCGGCGAAGTCCTGGTGCACGGTGGTGAGCGGGGGCAGGTAGGAGGCCGACTCGGGCAGGTCGTCGAAGCCGACCACGCTGACGTCCTGCGGCACCCGGCGGCCGTTCTCCTGCAGGGCGCGCAGCACGCCGAGGGCCATCTGGTCGTTCGCGGCGAAGATCGCGGTGCAGGCCGGATCGGCGGCGAGGCGCAGCCCGGCCTCGTATCCGGAGGCGGCCGACCAGTCGCCCCGCTCGACCGGCGGGACCGGCCGGCCGGCTTCGGTCAGGACGTCGCGCCAGGCCTGGGCCCGGCGCTCGGAGGAGTACGACTCCGCCGGCCCGGTCACGTGGAAGACCGTGGCATGTCCGAGCGAGAGCAGGTGCCGGACGGCCTGCCGGGCGCCGTCGGCCTGGTCGGTGTCGACGACCGGGTAGCGGTCGCCGGCGTCGGAGTCGACCACCACCACCTGCACGCCGGGCGGCAGTTGCAGCTCGACCGCGTCGAGCAGGTGCACCTCCATGATCACGATGACGCCGTCGACCGCGAGCTCGCCGAGCCGGGTGAACGCCCCGAGCACCCCGTCCTGGGTCGGCACCGCCACCGGGATGAGCGTGATCGCGTACCCCTCCTGGGCGGCCTGGGCCGCGATGGCCTCGACGGTCCGGCTGTTGCCGGTGGTCGCCAGGGTGAAGAGGATGACGCCGAGCGTGCGGAACTCGCCGCTCTTGAGCGCCCGGGCCGCGCTGTTGGGGCGGTAGCCCAGCTCGCGCATGGCGTCCAGCACCTGGCGGCGGGTGGATTCGACCACGCCGGGATGGCCGGTGGAGACCCGCGAGACGGTCTGCGAGGACACGCCGGCCAGGGCGGCGACATCGGCCATCGATACGCCGCGCGACCGGCGGCGGGAGGGAGTTTCGTTCACAGGCGTGGACTCCTTGACGATCCGTGCACGCGGTGAAACTATCACCACGATGTTTACGTAAACATCACGAGGTTGAACTTCCTGAAACAAAATCGCACAAGGTACCGTGAGCTGCATGTTTACGTAAACATACGCAGGACCGGGTGCAAGATGTAAGAGGTGAAGAAGTGGCGGTTCCCCAGGTGGCGGCGCCCCCGGGCGTACGCGTGAAGCGGCGAGGCCGGTCCTGGAAGGGCTGGCAGTTCGTCGGTCCCTTCATGCTGGTGTTCGCTTTTGTTTTCCTCGCGCCGATCGCCTACACGATCTACCTGAGCCTGTACCGCAACCAGCTCGTCGGCGGTAACTCGTTCGTCGGCCTCGACAACTACACGAAGGCCCTGCAGGACTCGCAGTTCTGGTCGGCACTCGGCCGGGTGTCGCTGTTCCTGGTCGTCCAGGTGCCGATCATGCTGGCCCTGGCGCTGATCGTGGCGCTCGCGATCGACAGCGGCCGGCTGTACGGCAAGGCGTTCTTCCGGGTCTCGATCTTCCTGCCGTACGCGGTGCCCGCCGTGGTGGCCACGCTCATGTGGGGCTTCATGTACGGCAACCAGTTCGGCCTGGTCAAGAACATCAACGACTGGCTCGGTACCGCGCTCGACCCGCTCGCCCCGAACATCGTGCTGGCCAGCATCGGCAACATCGTGACCTGGGAGTTCATCGGTTACAACATGCTGATCCTGTACTCCGCGCTGGCCACCGTGCCCACGTCGCTGTACGAGTCGGCCGAGATCGACGGCGCGAGCCAGATGAAGATCATCACGGCGATCAAGCTGCCCGCCATCCGCGGCGCCATCACCATCGCCACGATCTTCTCGGTGATCGGCAGCTTCCAGCTGTTCAACGAGCCGAGCATCCTGCGCCCGCTGGCCAAGAACGCGATCACCACGTTCTTCACCCCGAACCTCTACGCCTCCTCGCTGACCTTCGCCGGCCAGCAGTACAACTACGCCGCCACCGTCGCGATCATCATGGCCCTGGTCACCATGGTCATCGCGTACATCGTGCAGCTGCGCGGAAGCAGGAACCGCTGATGACCACCGCGTTGCGTACCCGTCCCGCTTCGGTGGACGCGCCCGTCGCGACCAAGCGCCGGCGTCGCAAGAGCATCCTGCTCACCGGGCTGGTCGCGCTGTTCGCCATCTACAGCCTCGTGCCGATGGTGTGGCTGCTGATCAACGCGACCAAGACGCAGGACGGCCTGTTCTCGTCGTTCGGTCTCTGGTTCGACGACGGCAAGTTCGCGCTCTTCGCCAACATCAAAGAGACTTTGACGTACGACGACGGAGTGTTCGTCCGCTGGCTCGGCAACACCCTGCTGTACGTGGTGGTGGGCGCGGGCGGGGCCACGATCCTGGCCACGCTGGCCGGGTACGGCCTGGCCAAGTTCGACTTCCCGGGCAAGCGGGGCGTCTTCGCGATCGTCATCGGCGCGGTCGCCGTGCCCGGCACCGCCCTGGCCGTCCCGACGTTCCTGATGTTCAGCAAGATGAACCTGACGAACACCCCGTGGGCCGTGATCATCCCGTCGCTGGTGACGCCGCTCGGCTTCTACCTGATGTGGACCTTCTCGGCCGAGGCCGTGCCCGACGAGATCATCGAGGCGGCCCGGGTCGACGGTGCGGGGGAGTTCCGCACGTTCTTCAAGATCTCGGTGCCGTTGCTCGCTCCCGGCATCGTCACCGTGCTGCTGATCAGCACGGTCGCCACCTGGAACAACTACTTCCTTCCGCTGATCATGCTGAAGGACCCGGACTGGTACCCGATCACGCTCGGCCTCAACGCCTGGAACGCCCAGGCCGCGACCGCCGGGGGCCAGGCCGTTTTCAACCTCGTCATCACCGGATCGCTCCTCACGATCCTGCCGCTCATCGCGGCGTTCCTCCTCCTCCAGCGCTACTGGCAGTCGGGTCTGGCCGCCGGAAGCGTAAAAGAATGAACCCGGGAAAGGATCCCTCCCTGATGCGTAAGTTCTTGCCCATCGCAGCGGTTGCGCTGCTGTCGCTCGGCCTGGCCGCCTGCGGCGGTGGCGACGACTCCTCCGATTCGTCCGCGTCGTCGTCCGGCACCGTCTCCGACGCGGATGTCACCGCGGCCCTGGAAAAGGGCGGCAACCTGACCGTGTGGGCGTGGGAGCCCACGCTCAAGCAGGTCGTGACGAAATTTCAGGAGAAGTACCCGAACGTCAAGGTAAATCTGGTCAACGCCGGTACCGGCAACGACCAGTACACCGCCCTGCAGAACGCCGTCGCCGCCGGTAAGGGCGTCCCCGACGTCGCGCAGATCGAGTACTACGCGCTGCCGCAGTTCGCCCTGGGCAAGTCGCTGACCGCCCTCACCGGCTACGGCGCCGAGAGCCTCAAGGCCGACTTCACCCCCGGCCCGTGGTCGTCGGTGACCAGCGGCGGCACCGTCTACGGCCTGCCGATGGACTCCGGCCCGATGGCGCTGTTCTACAACAAAGAGGTCTTCGACAAGTACGGCATCGCGGTCCCCAAGACCTGGGACGAATACCTGGACGCGGCCCGCAAGCTGCACAAGGCCGACCCGAAGGCGTACATCACCAACGACACCGGCGACGCCGGCCTCACCACCAGCCTGATCTGGCAGGCCGGCGGCAAGCCCTACACGGTCGACGGCACCAACGTGACGATCAACTTCTCGGACCCGGGCGCCACCGAGTTCGCCAAGGTCTGGCAGCAGCTGATCAGCGAGAAGCTCCTCGCGCCGATCTCCAGCTGGAGCGACCAGTGGTTCCAGGGCATGGCCGGCGGCACCATCGCCTCCATCTCCACCGGCGCCTGGATGCCCGCCAACTTCACCTCCAGCGCGCCCGGCGGCTCCGGCAAGTGGCGGGTCGCCGACCTGCCGCAGTGGACGGCCGGCGCCACCGCCAGCGCCGAGAACGGCGGCAGCTCTCTCGCGATCATGGACAAGGGCGCGAACAAGGAACTGGCGTACGGCTTCATGAAGTACGCGAACGACGGTGACGGCGTGCAGGTCCGCGTGGACAACGGGGCCTTCCCGGCCACCACCAAGCAGCTCAACGACCCCGCGTTCCTGAACACCGAGTTCAAGTACTTCGGCGGCCAGAAGGCCAACGAGATCTTCGCGAAGTCGGCGCAGAACGTGGTCACCGGCTGGTCCTACCTGCCGTTCCAGGTGTACTCGAACAGCATCTTCAACGACACGGTCGGCAAGGCGTACGTCTCCGGCACCACCCTCACCGACGGCCTGAAGGCGTGGCAGGAGCAGTCCGCCAAGTACGGCACCGAGCAGGGCTTCACCGTCAAGTAGTGACACCGGGGGCCCGTGCGGTGGGCGCGCGGGCCCCCACCTTTAAGGAGTTCGTGTGAGTTCCCCCCGATGGCTGCGTCGTGACGGAGCCCCCCGCCTGGAATTCGGTGCGGATTACAACCCCGACCAGTGGCCGCGTGCCGTGTGGGACGAGGACGTCCAGCACATGCGTTCGGCGGGCGTGACGATCGTTTCGCTCGCGATCTTCTCGTGGGCTCGTCTGGAGCCGGCCGAAGGCGAGTACGACTTCGCCTGGCTCGACGACGCCATCGATCTCCTGCACGCCAACGGCATCTCGGTGGACCTGGCGACCGCGACCGCGTCGCCGCCGCCGTGGCTGACCGCCGCCCACCCGTCCATTCTCCCGGTGGACCGGGAAGGGCACACGATCTGGCCCGGTGGACGCCAGCAGTGGCGTCCGACCTCGCCGATCTTCCGTTCGCACGCCCTGGCGCTGGTCCGGGCGCTCGCTGACCGGTACAAAGAGCACCCGGCCGTGGTGGCCTGGCACGTCTCCAACGAGCTCGGCTGCCACAACATCTACGACTACTCGGACGACGCGGCCCGCGCGTTCCGGGTGTGGCTGCGCGACAAGTACGCGACCCTGGACGAGCTCAACGACGCCTGGGGCACGGCCTTCTGGTCGCAGCGCTACACCGCCTGGGACGAGATCATCCCGCCGCGGCTGGCCGCCACCCACCCCAACCCGGGGCAGCAGCTCGACTTCAAGCGGTTCTCGTCGGACGCGCTCGTGGATTACCTGCGGGCCGAGAAGGAGATCCTCCGGGAGATCACTCCCGACATCCCGGTGACCACGAATTTCATGGTCATGGGCGAGACCAAGGGCATGGACTACGCCGCCTGGGCCGACGAGGTCGACTTCGTCTCCAACGACCACTACCGGCAGCCCGGCCCGCAGTCCCTCGACGAGCTGTCGTTCTCGGCCAACCTGACCGGCAACCTGGCCGGCGGCCGGCCGTGGTTCCTGATGGAGCACTCCACCAGTGCCGTCAACTGGCAGCCGATCAACGTGCCGAAGAAGGCCGGCGAACTGGCTCGCGACTCGCTCACCCACGTCGCGCACGGCGCCGACGCGGTCTGCTTCTTCCAGTGGCGGCAGTCCCGGGCCGGCGCCGAGAAATACCACTCGGCGATGTTCCCGCACGCCGGCGCCGACAGCGACCTGTTCCGCTCGGTCGCGGCGCTCGGTGCCCAACTGGCAACGTTGTCAGAGCTGGCCGGCACCCCGCGCACCCGCGCCCGGGCCGCCATCCTCTTCGACTGGCCGTCCTGGTGGGCCTCCGAACTCGACTCGCACCCCACCGACCGCCTGCGCTACCGCCAGGAGGCCCTGGACTGGTACACCACGTTCCTCAACCTTGGCGTACGGGCGGACGTGGTCCCGCTGGGCGCACCCCTCGAGGAGTACGACGTACTGGTCGCGCCCGTCCTGCACGTCGTGCCGGCCGACCTGGCCAAGCGCCTCGACGCGTACGTCAGCGCCGGCGGCCACCTGGTCACCACGTACTTCTCCGGCATCGTCGACGAGCACGACCACGTGTGGCTCGGCGGTTACCCCGGTGCGCTGCGTGACCTGCTCGGCATCCGCATCGAGGAGTTCGCGCCGCTGCTCGACCACGAGAGCGCCACGCTTTCCAACGGCACCACCGGCACGCTGTGGACCGACCGGATCGACCTGGTGGACGAGGCCGTCGACGTGCTCGCGACCTACCAGACCGGCGAGCTGGCCGGTCGCCCGGCCGTGACCCGTCGCGAGGTCGGCAACGGCTCCGCCGCGTACGTCTCGACGCGTCTGGGGCCCGAAGGGCTTGCCCCTGTTCTCGGCACCCTGCTGGAGCGGGCCGGCGTGCCCGGCGACCTCCCGGCCGCCCTGCGCGGCCGCGTCGAACTCGCGCAGCGAGGCGACTTCCGCTTCATCCTCAACCGCACCGACGAGCCGATCGACATCTCGTCGCTCGGCGCCGCGGAAACCACTCTCGCCGCCAGGGGAGTGGCCGTGATCCGCGCCTGACCGTTCCAGGCGCGGTCAACCGGCCCGGGTTTGTGCCATGGTGGAGAGTGAGCCTTTCGCACAAAGAGATCTTCGAGCGGTACATCTACGCGGGCGCCATCACCCGCAACCCCGACGCGTACGCCGACCTGTTCACGCCGGACGGGGTGTACGAGGTGCCGCTCACCGGCCACCGGCTGGAGGGCCGCGAGGCGATCCGGGCCGGCATCGGCGTCTACCAGAGCGTGTCGGTGCCCGGCACGCTGAGCTTCGAGAAGTCCGCGTACGTCCTGCACGACACCGCCGACCCGGGCGTGTTCATCGCCGAGATCGACACCGTCTTCGAGAATCCGAGCAGCACCATGTCGCTGGTCCAGATCTTTCGCGTCCGCGACGACCGCATCGCCCACCTCCGCGACTACTTCCGGCCCTGAGGAGCACGCCGTGCATTTCGTCCGCAGCGAGGCAGAGCCACCCACCCCCGAGCAGATGCAGGAATGGCAGCGCCGGATCTCCCCGCCGGAGAACGAGTTGCCCGCCGGCGCCGGGATCACCGTGCTGCTCAGCAAGACCGAGGACACCGCGGTCGGGATCAGCCAGGTCGAGGTGTATTCGACGGGCTTCCGCTTCACCCTCGACGTCCGGCTGCGCGCGTCTCGCCCGGAGATAGCCAACGGCGGCCTGTTCGCCCTGGTCAGCGGGCACGGCCATCCCCGTGTGCAGGTCCCGGCCGAGGACCGCCTGCTGTTCGGCATCGAGTACGCCGACGGTGGCCGGGCCTCGATCCTGGACGACTTCCACACCCGGGGCCCGGGCGCGAGCAGCCCGCTGACCCTGATGCGGCATGGTGGCGGCAGCAGCGGTGACCTGAGTGCCAACCAGACCTACTGGGTGTCCCCGCTGCCGCCGGCCGGCCCGGTGACGTTCGTGCTGGCCTGGCCGGCGTTCGGCATCGCCGAGTCCCGCACCGAGGTGGACGGCAGTGTCATCCGCGCGGCCGCCGACCGGAGCTACCTGCTGTGGCCGCCCCAGCCGCCGGTGGAACAGACCCCGCCGCCGCCTCCGCCCCGCCCCTCGACCGGCTGGTTCGCCGACCCGCCGGCCTGAGTCAGGGGACCGTCACCGCGTGCAGGAGGAAGTCGACCAGGTCGCGGGCGTGGTCCGGGGTTCGTTTCTCGGCCGGCGTGTTCAGGGCGTGCATCATCGCTCCGCCGACCAGGGTGTCCAGCAGCAGCGTCACCGACGTCGCCGGTGGTAGCTCACCGCGCTCGATGCCGCGCCGGACGATGGCCCGCGCCGCCCTCGTCTGGGCGGTACGCATCGCCGCGTAGTTCTCGGCGATGCCGGGGATCGTGCGGGCCTCCAGGTTGAGGCGCATCGCCGCGCGGCTGGCCGGTCCGACGTAGAGGTCGATCATCTGGCCGGCCAACTCGGCGAGGTCGCCGTGGACGGTGCCGGTGTCGACGTCGCTGATCCGCACCAGGCCGGTGGTCAGCGCGTCGCTGAGCAGCGCCTCCTTGCTGCTCCACCGCAGATAGAGCGAGGCTTTGCCGACTCCCGCCCGCCGGGCGACGGCCTCCATCGCGAACCCGGCCCAGCCCAGTTCGCCGAACACGTCCAGGGCGGCCTGGGCGATCCGCCGGTCGACCTGCGGGTCCCGGGGCCGGCCCGGCCCGGTGCTAGTCATCGAGTTCAGCGTACCGGCCGTCCGTCGGGGAAGCGCTTCCCGAGATTTCGCGCATGTTTCGACACATGGTGTCGATTAAAACGGCTCGATGTTGAGAGAGCGCTTCCCGAGCCTCGATACTTCCTGGCACTCCTGATCCCCGAATCCCCGAGGAGTGCTGATGCATTCATCCCCACGAATCCGCGTGCTGGTGGCCACCGCCCTCACGGTGGCCGCCACACTCGTCCTGGCGCCGTCGAGAGCCGACGCCGCCACCGTCACCGTGCAGGCCGAGTCGTACGCCGCGCAGTCCGGCACCCAGGTGGAGGGCACCGCCGACACCGGCGGCGGGCAGAACCTCGCCTACCTCGCCAACGGCGACTGGCTGCGCTACGACAACGTCGACCTCGGCGCGGCCGGCACGCTCACCGTGCAGGCCCGGGTGGCCTCGGCGACCGGCACCGGCAGCGTCGAACTGCGCACCGGTTCGGCGACCGGCCCGGTGCTGGCCACCTTCGCGATCGCCAACACCGGCGGCTGGCAGGTCTGGACCACCCAGACCACCAGCGTCGCCTCGCATCCCACGGGTGCCCAGACAGTGTTCGCGCTGCTGCGCAACACCACCGGCGGCGACTTCGTCAACATCAACTGGTTCTCGTTCGGCGACGGTGCCGCAACGGGCGGAGCCGGCTGGATCCCGATCGACCAGGCCGCCTGGAACGCCCAGCTGGCCCAGTTCAACGCCCTGACCCCGAAGCCGGTGCCGGCCGGCACGGTCCGGGTGTCCGAGTTCAACGCGAGCTGCACCTACAGCCACTCGCACACGGACGACCCGATCATCTTCCCCGGCATGCCCGGCGCATCACACATGCACACGTTCCTGGGCAACACCAAGACCGACGCGTACACCACGACGTCGTCCCTGCTGGCGAACGCCGGCACGTCCTGCCGCCCGGCGCCGGACCTCTCGGCCTACTGGATCCCCACCCTCTACAACGGCGACCAGGCGATCGAGCCGAAGGACGTGGTCGTCTACTACGGCTCCCGGATCACCGACCCGAGCGTCACCAAGCCGTTCCCGCAGGGCTTCCGCATGATCGCCGGCGACGCAAAGCTGCAGACGCCGACACCGGAGGGCTCGGTGAACGCGTTCTACTGCGCCGGCCCCGGCGGCCAGATAGGCCGAAGCGCCGACGGCAACTGGCCGGTCTGCGCCTCCACCGCCGTCCTGATGTTCCACTTGGTCTTCCAGGACTGCTGGGACGGCAAGAACCTGGACAGCCCCACCCACAAGGCCCACGTCGCATACAGCTACGACGGCACCTGCAAGGGCGACTTCCCAGTAGCCATCCCCAACCTGTCCTTCCTGATCTCCTACCCCACCAGCGGTTCCGCGAACGGTTTCCGCTTGGCCTCAGGAATGGCATCATCAATGCACGGCGACGCCTTCTTCGCCTGGGACAACCTGGCGCAGAGCCAACGAGTAAAGAACTGCATAGTCCAAAAGGCGAAGTGCAACACCGACGGCAACTTCTAACGTACGCCGTAACGGCGCGCGCCGCAGCCGCGGCGCGCGCCAATCGCATGCCGAGCAAGAGACGGAAATCCCCTTCAGCCTCCTTATCCAGAAATAAGACATCGTTTCTACGAAGGCGGCACCGCCCGATTAACAGCAAACATTGCCGGCCCTTCCCCGGCGCAATCCGTTCTGCAGAGGCCATCCGCGGCCGGCGCGTGGTTATGGCCGTGCGCCGACCGCGAGGAAGCCGTTGCCGCAGATCGGCGGTGCAGCGGCGCCCTCGGCAGAGGTACGGGCGATCGATGTCGCCAGACGAGCGAACGACGGGCGGCGGCCGGCCCCGGCTGGTCTGACGCCATCGCGCGGCCGGCATGGTGGGCCCGGCTTCCGCGCAGCCACGCGCGTCGACAGCGTCGATCCGGCACACGAGCCCTACCCGATCGGCTCGGCCAGTCGCATGCACTCGGTGCGCCAGCCCTGCTCGAAATGCGGGCTCACCCTGAAGTGCGGGCTCCGCCGGAA
>NZ_BOQN01000118.1 GCF_018332695.1 Paractinoplanes toevensis | reverse complement strand
CCTCATGCACGCCGCGCCCGGACCGTACGCTCAGCCCGGCTCGGGCGCGTCGCGCCCGGCGCCCACGATTCGCCGGTAAAGGTCGAAGGTTGGCTTGCGCTCGTACTCCGCGGTGACCAGGCCCAGTGCGCCCACCGGCTCGCCGCCGGCCGTGTCCGCGTCGCGCAGGGCGAACAGCTCGTAGAGCGTGATGTTCAGCGTCGGCGCCAGCTCATGCACCACCGCGAGCATGGTCGCGAGCGAGGCGGCCTGGTCGCGGCCGGGCAGGCTGGGTGACCCGTTCTCGCAGACGTGGATCGGCGTACCGGCCGGAATCCCGGCGGTGGGCAGGCTGTGCTCCCGCAGGTGCCGCAGCGCGTGCTCGGTCATCGCTCGCACACCCTCGACCGGCACCGGCGGCCCGAACGCGTCGGGGTAGAGCCCCAGCCCCACGTAGTCGACGGCCGACAGGTCCGCCCCGGCCAGCCGCTGCCAGAACGCGTCGTCCCCGCCGAGCCACTCGGCGGGCTCGGCCACCGAGAACCCGACCCGGACCGCGTCGTGCCCACGCGCGTCCAGCGCCCGCCGCGCATGCGGCAGCCCCGCGATCAGCGCCTCCAGCACACCCGGCGAGCTGCCGTCGATGAGCGGGATCGGGAAGTTCGGTTCGAGGGTGATCTGCAGATATCGCGTGATCCCCGCATACCGCTCGATGACCCGATCCAGAAACCCGAGCCACCCCGGAAGGCCCGCCTCCGCCGGGATATAGCTGACCACGAGATCGAGTTCCCGTCCGTCCCGCACATACCAGTCGTCGGGCATGGTCAGCCCGTCCATCTCCCCCGCCGCGCCGATCGACGCCACGACAGCCGGGTCCGGCCTGGTCCCGAGATAGTGCACGTACTCCCGGACCACGAACGGCCCGCCACCGCCCAGCTCGTCGACCAGCTCACCCACCCGCCGCGGGTCCGACTCCCGCGAGCAGGTGACACCGGCCCGCCCACCCGGATAGATCCCGTACTTCACGATGCCCGCCCCGGCCAGGCGAGGTCCCCGCTCTCGACCCGCTCGGCCAGCGTGGACAGCCAGGCGATCTCGTTACGCAGCACCTCCCGCCAGTACGCGACCTCGATCATCTGAATCTCCGCGAGCTCCGGCGGATCCGCCGGCAGCCCGTCCAGCTCCCGCCGCAGCCGCTCGACCCGCCCGCCGAGCACCCCCGCCGCCACCGACCGGGGCAGAATCCCCAGATAGGCGAGAGCGGTGAGGAACCCGGTCGAGGCCGGCGTCCCGTCCCGCAGCCCCTCCTCCACGCGCTCACGGAACAGCTCCAGCCCCGCCGGCGAAAGCTCGTAGACCGTCCGGGCCGGGCGGCGACCGACCCGCTCGGGCTCCCCGGCCTGGACCAGGCCGGCGTCGGCCAGGGACTTCAACAGCGTCGTCACGCTGCTGCGGGTGACGGCCAACTGCGGATATCGCCCCGCGAGCCGGCTCGCCACGTCGTACGCGTGTGCCGGTGACTCCACCAGCAGTCCCAACATCGGCAGAACGAACCCGTTCCGCGTTGCATCCAGTGGCATGGCGTGAGCCTATAGACGTATACATCTAAGTGGCAAGCGGAGCCTCAACCGGCCCGGCGTATGGCGTTGCCGGGAGGCAGACGGACCAGACGCCGCTTGGTCAGGGCGGCGAACGGCACCCCCGGATGCCGGGCCGGTTGAGGACGGCAGCCGCTTCGGGAGACGGAAGCGGCCACCACGCACTATCTCGAGGCTGTCGTGAGGCCTCACTCCTTTCTGAGCCGACCGCCGCGCGCTACGGCGGCGGGCTCTGCTGCGGACAACGGTCAGTGGCCATGGCACTCGTCCCGTCGGCGGGCGGCCGGCCACCCGCTGAGGAACTGCACCCAGCCTGCCGGGCCGCAGCGATCAACGAAGAAGAAAATTCGAGCCTGTGGATAACCCACCCGACGCCCGCCGGGCACGCCTGAAGAGACGCGGGTAAACGCAGCTCGCGCCGGTCCGCCCACCGCGCCGAGGATGTCGATTTTCCGTTCGCTCCGAGCAGCAGATCCACAAGATCGCGCGGACCGCGCAGGGCGCACGTGGGGGGCGGCGTGCAGTTGCGCGAGAGGCGCGCTGCGGCCTTTGCCGCGCGGTGGTCGCGCTGCTCGGCGGGACTGCGTGGGTTGGGCGGGCGGGGGCGCCCGTACCTCTAAAGGCGGGTGCGGATCGCCTCGGCCAGCCGAAGGGCGGCGGCCGGGGACGTGCGCAGGAAGAGTGAGGGCTCGGTCAGCTCCAGCTCGACCAAGAGCGGGACGCCGTCGGGGCCGGGGATCACGTCCACCCGGGCGTAGAGGAGGTCGCGGAAGCGCTCGGGGATGGCGGCCAGCACCCGCTCGGCGGTCTCCAGCTCGGCCGGGGACGCGCTGCGGGCGGTGATGTCCTCGCTGCCGGGGTCGATCTTGCCCTCGTCGGGGCCGGTGAGCATGGGGCCCTTGCGGGCCGCGTGGCTGAAGGTGAGCGTGCCGGACGACGGGTCGGCGAAGTACAGCAGGGCCGTCTCGCCGGCGGTGTCCACGGCGGAGAGGTACGGCTGGATCATCGCGGTGCGGCCCAGCGACGTCAGTCTGGCCACATGCGCCTCGGCCAGCTCCAGCTGGGACGGCAGCGCGTAGCGGCCGGTGTCCTGGCTTCCGGCGCTGATGGTCGGCTTGACCACCCACTCGCCGCCGGACGGCGGCTGCCAGGTCTCACCGGGAGACACATAGGTCGTGGGGGTGACCGGAGCGCCGGCCTCGGCCAGCTCGTGCAGGTAACGCTTGTCGGTGTTCCATTCGACGACCGCGGCGGGGTTCAGCAGGCCGGGCACCGAGTGGGCCCAGGCCACGAACTCGGCCCGGCGGGGAACGTAGTCCCACGGGGAGCGCAGGACGACGGCCTGATAGGACGCCCAGTCGGCGGCCGGATCGTCCCAGCGGACCGCGTCGACCGCGACTCCCTTGGCCAGCAGGGCATCCCGCAGCGGGTGGTCGTCGTCCCAGAGGGACGGAAAGAGGCCGCAGGTAACGAGAGCGACCCGGGAGGACTCCCGGGTCGCCTGGGTTGAAGTGGACGGGGACAAGATCAGCGGGCCATGCTCCGGCGCGACATCGAGCGCCAAAGGTCGTTGCTGGGGCGCATCTGCTCCAGGAGCTCGCGCTCCCACTCGTTCTCAATCTCTACGCCGGCGTTCTCACATGCCTGGCGGGCGACGTCGGTGCCATCGGCGAACTGGTCGGACCACTCGCCGTCCTGGCCGACGAGGACGATGCGGGCACCACGCTTGCCGACGTACTCGATGACCGCCTTCGCGCCGCCGTGGCCGGCGGCGAAGGATTTGATCCCCGCAGTCAGTGTCGTATCGGAACCTTGAGCCATGACGGGCAGCCTAAGCACGTTCCCTGTGGAAGCAAGCACCACCTGTTGCATTTTGTGATGACAATAACCAGGACGTTTACCTGGTGGACTCATTGCTATGCACCAATTGCGCCCGAATTGCCCGCATCAACAGGTTTCCATCGATGGGATGACCAACCGTAACCTTTAAAACGGTCATTTCGCTCAAATGAGCGCGTCGACCGCGACGGCGATGAAGAGGATCGTCAGGTACGTGATGGACCAGTGGAAGAGGCGCATCGGCTTGATCGGGCCGCCCTTGCGGGTGCGGTTGACCAACAGGAAGGCCTCGCCGAGGAAGAAGGCGCCCGTGATGATCGCGGTGATGCCGTAGATCGGGCCCAGACCGAGCGGCCAGGCCGCGAGCGAGGCCACCACGGTGAGCACGGTGTAGAGCACGATCTCGAAGTTGACCCGGCCGGCCGAGCGGACCACAGGCAGCATCGGGATGCCGGCGCGGGCGTAGTCGTCCTTGTACTTGATGGCGAGCGCATAGAAGTGCGGCATCTGCCAAAAGAACACAACCGCGAAAAGCGCCCATCCGAGCGGGGCCACCGTGCCGGTCACCGCGGCCCATCCGATGATCACCGGGGCCGCGCCGCAGACGCCGCCCCAGAACGTGTTGGCCGGCGTGCGCCGCTTCAACCAGAGCGTGTAGATGACGTCGTAGTAGAAGATGGCGCCCGCGGTCAGGGCGGTGGCGAGCCAGTTGGTGAAGACCGCCATCAGCGCGACCGAGATCACCGCGAGGGTGAGACCGAAGATCAGCACGGCCCGGGGGGTCACGCTGTGTGCGGGCAGCGGACGCCGCTTGGTGCGCCGCATCAGCTCGTCGATGTCGCGGTCGATGTAGCAGTTCAGCGCGCTGGCCGCGCCGCCCGCGAGGGCCCCGCCGATCAGGACGACCGCGAGAGTGCGCAGGTCGGGCCAGCCACCGGCGGCGAGCATCAGGGCCGGCACCGTGGTCACCAGGAGCAGCTCGACGATCTGCGGCTTGGTCAGCGCGAGGTAGGCGCGGAAGACGGCGGCTCGATCTCGCCGGGTTTCGGTGCGCTCCTTGACGCCGGGCGCCCGTGAGGTGATGGGACGCTCGGTGATCATGCTCACGGACTGCCACCTTCCGGCATCGGCACTAGCCAACTCACGACCGTTGCCGGCGCCAGCCGGCGGCACGCTGGGACAGCCTACGCTCAGCCGAATGTGCAGCTCCGGCGACCCAGCGCCGGTGCAAAGCGTCACATGTGGCATGTCCGCTCTCAGCGTATGGGCCTGAGGCGTTCCCCCGGCGCAGGTTTACGGCAAGTGGATAGGGTCAACCTCAAAAGGGTTCCTAATTCATGCCCCGAGGAGCACAACCGACGTGGCTGCCACAGATCCTGCTCTCAATTGGTCCGACCTCGACCGCAAAGCGGTGGACACCGTCCGGGTGCTGGCCATGGACGCCGTCGAGAAGTCCGGCAACGGCCATCCCGGCACCGCGATGAGCCTCGCACCGGCCGCCTACCTGCTGTTCAACCGGGTCATGCGGCACGACCCGACCGATCCGCACTGGGCCGGGCGTGACCGCTTCGTGCTCTCCTGTGGGCACTCCAGCCTTACCCTCTACATTCAGCTCTACCTCTCCGGTTACGGTCTGTCGCTGGACGACCTGCAACACCTGCGCCAGTGGGACTCGCTGACCCCGGGCCACCCGGAGTACGGCCACACCCCCGGCGTCGAGATCACCACCGGCCCGCTCGGACAGGGCATCGGCAACGCGGTGGGCATGGCGATGGCCGCCCGCCGCGAGCGCGGCCTGTTCGACCCGGACGCCGACCCCGGTAACTCCGTGTTCGACCACCAGGTTTACGCACTGTGCTCGGACGGCGATATCGAAGAGGGCGTCAGCCACGAGTCGAGCGCCATCGCCGGCGTGCAGAAGCTCGGCAACCTCACGGTGATCTACGACGACAACGAGATCTCCATCGAGGACGACACCCGGATCGCCAAGAACGAGGACGTCGGCGCGCGGTACGCCGCCTACGGCTGGGACGTGCGGCACGTCGACTGGCGCAAGGGCGACCCGGCCAAGGGCGACTACCACGAGGACGTCGAGGCCCTCTACAAGGCGATCCAGGCCGGGCACAAGGTGACCGACCGGCCGACGTTCATCGTCCTCAAGACCATCATCGGCTGGCCCGCCCCGAACAAGCAGAACACCGGTAAGATCCACGGCTCGGCGCTGGGCGCCGACGAGGTCGCCGCGACCAAGAAGGTCCTCGGCTGGGACCCGAACGAGTCGTTCGCGGTCGCCGAGGACGTGCTCGCCCACGCCCGTGAGGTCTCCGAGCGGGGCCGCGCGGCGCACGCCGAGTGGCAGAAGGCGTTCGACGCCTGGGCCAAGGCCAACGCCGAGGGCAAGAAGCTGTTCGACCGGGTCGAGGCGCGCAAGCTGCCGGACAACTGGTTCGACGCCGTGCCGGTCTTCCCGGCCGACGACAAGGGCATCGCCACTCGCGCCGCGTCCGGCAAGGTGCTCGACGCGCTCGCGCCGGTGCTGCCGGAGCTGTGGGGCGGCTCGGCCGACCTGGCCGAGAGCAACAACACCACGATGAAGGGTGAGCCGTCCTTCATCCCGTCGGAGTACGCGACGAAGGCGTTCCCCGGTAACGAGTACGGCCGCACGCTGCACTTCGGCATCCGCGAGCACGGCATGGGCTCGATCCTCAACGGCATCACCGTGCACGGCGGCACCCGCCCGTACGGCGCGACGTTCCTGGTGTTCAGCGACTACATGCGCGGTGCCGTCCGGCTGTCCGCGCTGATGAAGCTGCCGGTCATCTACGTGTGGACGCACGACTCGATCGGTCTCGGCGAGGACGGCCCGACGCACCAGCCGATCGAGACGATCTCCGCGCTGCGCGCCATCGTCGGCCTCGACGTGGTCCGCCCGGCCGATGCCAACGAGACCGCCTGGGCCTGGCGTGGTGCTCTCGAGCACACCGACCGGCCGACCGCGCTCGCGCTGTCCCGGCAGAACCTGCCGACCATCGACCGCGACAAGTACGCGTCGGCCGAGGGCACCCTCAAGGGCGGCTACATCCTCTCCGACGCGTCCGGCGGCCAGCCCAGCGTGATCCTCATCGGCACCGGTTCCGAGGTGCAGCACTGCCTCGCCGCCCAGGAGCGCCTCGAGGCGCAGGGCACCCCCACCCGGGTCGTGTCGATGCCCTGCCAGGAGTGGTTCTACGAACAGGACAAGGCCTACCAGGAGGAAGTCCTGCCGCGCGGGGTAAAGGCACGTGTGACGGTCGAGGCTGGCATCCGGATGAGCTGGGACCGCATCCTTGGAGATGCGGGCGAGCCGGTCAGCATCGAGCACTACGGCGCCAGCGCGCCCGCCAAGATCCTTTTCGAGCAGTTCGGCTTCACCGCGGACAACGTGGTGGCAAAGGCCAACGCCGCCCTGGCCAAGGTCGGCGCGATCACCGGTCACAAGACCGGAAACTGAGGAGTACGCGATGACCGACAGGCTGGCCGAGCTCTCCGCCCAGGGTGTGGCGGTATGGCTCGACGATCTCTCCCGTGTCCGCCTGACCACTGGTTCGCTGGAGAAACTGCGCGTTGACCAGCACGTGGTCGGCGTGACCACCAACCCGAGCATCTTCCAGAAGGCGCTGTCCGACGCGGACGCCTACGACGAGCAGCTCAAGGACCTCGCGGCGCAGAAGGTCACGGTCGAGGAGGCCGTGCGCCTGATGACGGCCAAGGACGTGCGGGCCGCGTGTGACGTGATGCGTCCCGCGTACGACGCGTCCAAGGGCGTCGACGGCCGCGTCTCCATCGAGGTCGACCCGCGCAAGGCGCACGAGACCGACAGCACCGTGGCCGAGGCCAAGACGCTGTGGTGGCTCGTCGACCGGGAAAACCTGTACATCAAGATCCCGGCCACCCTCGCGGGCCTGCCGGCGATCACGGCGACCCTGGCCGCCGGCATCAGCGTGAACGTGACGCTGATCTTCTCGCTGGACCGCTACCGCGCGGTCATGGAGGCGTTCCTGGCCGGCCTCGAGCAGGCCAAGCTGAACGGCCACGACCTCGCCAAGATCGGTTCGGTGGCGTCGTTCTTCGTCTCCCGGGTGGACACCGAGGTGGACAAGCGGCTCGACAAGATCGGCAGCGACGAGGCCAAGGCGCTCAAGGGCAAGGCGGCCATCGCCAACGCCCAGCTGGCGTACGAGGCGTACACCGAGGTCTTCGGCACTGACCGCTGGAAGACCCTGGAGAAGGCCGGCGCGCACCCGCAGCGTCCGCTGTGGGCGTCCACCTCGACGAAGAACCCCGAGTTCAAGGACACGATCTACGTCGAGGAGCTGATCGCCCCCGGGACGGTCAACACCATGCCGGAGTCCGTGATCTTCGCGTACGAGGACCACGGTGACACCCGTGGCGACACCGTCAGCGGCTCGTTCGACGCTGCCAAGAAGGTCTTCAACGACCTGGCCGGTGTGGGCATCGACTTCAACGACGTCGTGAAGGTCCTCGAGGACGAGGGCGTCGACAAGTTCGAGGCCAGCTGGAAGGAACTGCTCGACGGCGTCAGCAAGTCGCTGAAGGCGGCGGCCAAGGGCTCGGACAGCCCGAGCGACGCAGCCTGATTTCTCCGCCGGGGCCCGCCGAAGACTACGAGGCGGGCCCCGGCGTACTTCACCTGCACGACACCGATAACTGGCAGGATGGACCACGTGGGCAATCCGCTGCGTACCGCACAGGACCGCAGGCTCCCGCGCATCCCGGAGCCGTGCGCTCTGGTGATCTTCGGAGTCACCGGTGACCTGTCCCGAAAGAAGCTCATCCCGGCCGTCTACGACTTGGCCAACCGCGGTCTGCTGCCGCCCGGTTTCGTGGTCCTGGGCTTCGCCCGCCGCGACTGGGGTGACGGCGACTTCGAGTCCCTGGCTCTGGAAGCGGCGAAGAAGGGCGCCCGAACCCCGTGGCGCGAGGACGTCTGGCAGCGACTCGCCAGCCAGTTCCAGTTCGTGCCCGGCTCGTTCGACGACGACGCCGCGTTCGACAGTCTGGCCGAGACGCTCGACGACCTGCGCCAGCGCAACGGCATCCCGGGCAACGCCGCCTTCTACTTCTCCATCCCGCCGGCCGCTTTCCCGCTGGTGCTCAACCAGCTGGCCCGCACCGGAATGGCCGACAACGCCAAGTCGGGCGGCTGGCGCCGAGTGGTGGTGGAGAAGCCGTTCGGTAACGACCTGCAGAGCGCCATCTCGCTCAACCAGCTGGTCGACGAGGTCTTCACCCCGCAGGACGTCTACCGCATCGACCACTACCTGGGCAAGGAGACGGTCCAGAACATCCTGGCCCTCCGCTTCGCGAACAGCCTGTTCGAGCCGGTGTGGAACTCGAAGTACGTGGACAGCGTGCAGATCACCATGGCCGAGGACGTCGGTATCGGCACCCGGGCCGCGTTCTACGACGCGTCCGGCGCGGCCCGTGACGTCCTGCAGAACCACCTGCTGCAGCTGCTCGCCCTGGTCGCCATGGAAGAACCGACAAGCTTCGACCCCAATGACGTACGCGCCGAGAAGCTCAAGGTCCTGAAGGCGATCGCCATCCCGAAGGACATCGCCAAGGGTTCCGTGCGGGGTCAATATCTCCCGGGCTGGGTGGCCGGCGAGCGGGCCGTGGGATATCTCGAGGAGAAGAACATCCCGCCCGACTCGACCACCGAGACGTACGCGGCGGTCCGGCTGGGCATCCAGAACCGTCGCTGGGCCGAGGTCCCGTTCTACGTGCGGGTCGGCAAGCGCATGCCGCGCCGGGTCACCGAGATCGCGATCCTGTTCAAGCGCGCGCCGCACCTGCCGTTCGACCCGGCCGACGTCGAGATGCTGGGCAACAACCAGCTGGTCATCCGGGTCCAGCCGGACGAGGGCGTGGTGCTCAAGTTCGGTTCCAAGGTGCCCGGCACCACGATGGAGGTCCGCGACATCGCGATGGACTTCCAGTACGGCGAGGCGTTCACCGAGTCCAGCCCCGAGGCGTACGAACGACTGGTGCTGGACGTGCTGGTCGGCGACCGGACGCTGTTCCCGGACGCCGCCGAGATCGAGCAGTCCTGGCAGGTCATCGACCCGCTGGAGGCCGCCTGGGCGGACACCAAGCCGGAGCCGTACCGCGCCGGTGAGTGGGGCCCGCGGGCGTCCGACGAGATGCTGGGCCGCGAAGGCCGCGCTTGGAGGCGAGCATGATCGGCTTGTGGGACACCACCGGCAACGAGGTCGTCAAGGCACTCGCGGCCGAACGGCGCAGCGCCGGCGGCGTGGCCTCCGGCCTCGCCCTGACCCTGGTCGCCGTCGTCGAGGAGAAGAAGGTCCGGGAGGCCGAGGCGGCCGCGACCATCGCCGCCTCCGCGCACCCCTGCCGGCTGCTCATCGTGGTCCGCTCCGATCTGGAGGGCCGCAGCCGCCTCGACGCGGAAATCGTCGTGGGTGGCCGGCTCGGCCCGGCCGAGGCGGTCGTCATGCGGATGTACGGCCGTCTCGCCCTGCACGCCGAGTCGGTCGTCATGCCGCTGCTCGCCCCGGACGTCCCGGTGGTCACCTGGTGGCACGAGGAGCCGCCGGACTCGATCGCCAACGACTTCCTGGGCGTCGTCGCCGACCGGCGCATCACCGACTGCGCGCAGTCCCCTGACCCGGTGGCCGCGCTGCAGCAGCGGGCCGTCGACTACGCACCCGGCGACACCGACCTCACCTGGACCCGCATCACGCTGTGGCGCACCCTGGTGGCCGGCGCGTTCGACACCACCGACGAGCGGGTCACCGGCGCCACCATCGTCGCGCCGGCCAAGGACCCGACCGCCTGGCTGATGAAGGGCTGGCTGCAGTCCCGCCTCGGCATCGAACCGAAGCTGGAACCCTCCGACCGCTCCCCGCGGATGCACTCGGTGGAGCTGCAGTGCGCCAACGGCGACTGCGTCCGGGTGACCCGCGAGGAGAACACGGCGCTGTTCAGCCGCACCGGCCAGGAGGACCGCTACATGCCGCTGCCGAAGCGGCCGGTCGGTGACGAGCTGGCCGAGGAGCTGCGCCGGCTCGACGCCGACCAGATCTACTCCGAGGCCCTCGGTGCGATGGCCGGCGCCACCGGCCTCGACCACCGGGCCCCGATGCGGGTGCACGTCTGGAAGGACCCGGCCCTCGCCGCTCGCGCGGACGAGGACGCCGGTGCCATGGCCGGCCCCGGTGGCACCGCCGCCTGACCCCGACAATCAAGCAGGGCCGTCCGCCTCACGGTGGGCGGCCCTTCCGCAATAGGAGGCGTACGTGAGCAAGACCCTGGTCGTGGTGGTACCCGACGCCGACGTCCTCGCCGCCACCGTCGCGTCCCGCCTGGTCGCGAAGATCGTGGACGCGCAGGCCGACCGCGGCACGGCGAGCGTCGTGCTGACCGGTGGCCGGATCGCCGCGAAGGTCCTGACGACCGTCAAGGACCTGCCGGCCGCGGCCGCGATCGACTGGTCGCAGGTCGACCTGTGGTGGGGTGACGAGCGGTTCCTGCCGGCCGGCGACGCCGACCGCAACGAGACCCAGGCCCGTGCCGCGCTGCTCGACGCGCTGCCGCTGGACCCGGCGAAGGTGCACGCCATGCCGGCCGACAGCGGCCAGGGCGCGGAGGCAGCGGCGCTCGCCTACGCCGCCGAGCTCGGTGACCCGCTGCCGACGTTCGACGTGCTGATGCTGGGCGTCGGCGAGGACGGGCACGTGGCGTCGCTCTTCCCCGACCACCCGGTGCTGAACGAGACCGGCACGACGACGGCGGCCGTGCACGACAGCCCGAAGCCGCCGCCGAACCGGGTCACGCTGACCATGCCGACGATCCAGTCGGCCGACGAGGTGTGGCTGATCGCCGCGGGCCCGGACAAGACCGTCTCGGTCGGGGCCGCGCTGGGCGGCGACAAGGCCAAGCCGGCCGCCCACGCCACCGGCGTCAGCAAGACCTACTGGCTGCTCGACCGGGCCGCGGCGGCCGACGTGCCGGCTCGGCGATAGTCGCCAGAAGTAGTGGAAGAACTACTCCTAGTAAATGAGGAATCGACTGACTAAAATCTAAACGGTCGTTTAGCCCACGCCGGCACGGAGGGGCAGAACCCGTGTCGACGAACAGCCGCCAACGCAAGGACCGCCTGACGATTCTCGTCGTGGTTCTCAGCCCGGTGGTGGCCAATCTGGCCGCGCTGGCCCTGCAACTCGCGACGATGGCCGACACCTCCCGGCTGCCGGCCATCGTCGCACCAGTCCGAAACCATCCCTGGCTCGGCTACCTGGTCTTCACGTTGGCTTCGGCACTCTTCGCGGCCTACGTGTGGCGCCGTGATCGGCGGCCCGGCAACAGGCATACTCACGCCAACGTTCCGCTCCAGGCCGCGGCCGACCTGCCAATGACGGCGTCGCCCACGGGCAGCGGTCACATTCGACCGCCAACCGGAGACCTTCCCCCTCTACGGGGCCGCGACGAGCAGATGACCTGGCTGGCCCAGCACCGCCGTGGCTGCTCGAAACGAGTGCACATTCTTACCGGACTGGGCGGCTGCGGGAAGACGACGGTCGCGCTCGCGTTCGCCGCCAGCATGACGAGAGAGCATGTCACCGTCTGGTGGATCCGGGCGCGGAGTCCGCAGTCGTACGTCGAGGGCATGCTCGCGGTCGCGTCCGCTGCGGGGGCGCCGGACGCAGCCGTCCAACGATCCCGGGAACTGGGCGCTGTTGAGGTCGCCTGGCATGCATTGATGCAGTACGAAGAGCCGTACGTTCTGGTGATCGACGGCGCCGATGATCCCGCGCTCCTCGCCCCCGACGGCCACACCGCCCTGGTACGCGGAGAAAATGCATTCGTCCTGGTGACCAGCCGAGTCGTTGAAAACGAAGCCTGGGGGCGCGAGGCCGAGGTCGTACCCCTCCCGCCGCTCTCCCTTACCGACGCGGCGGCGCTACTGCTCGACCGCATTCCTCGGCGTGCCGCCTCTGCTGCCAGCGATGCCGAGGAGGTCGCCAAGAGGTTGGGCCGACTACCCCTAGCGCTGCACCTCGCCGGCCGATATCTGGGTAGCGGAGTCGCGGACAGCGATCTGAAACGCTATCTCCGGATACTCGACAACGAGTCCGTCCGCATCGTGGACATCGCGGCGAGAACGGAGGGCGGTGAAGCCGAACAGCAGGTCTTCCACACCTGGGAGGTTTCGCTGGCCGCGCTGGAAGCCCACGGCAACACCCACGCGCGACGACTTCTGAGATACCTGTCCATGTTCTCGGCCGGACAACCGATCCCCGTCGAGCTCGCCGACTGGCGGGTACTGCACCGCGCAGGCCTCCTTACCAACAATCCGGATGATGCGCACGACGTCCAGTTTCGAGCGCTCAGCGGCCTGAAGAAGTTCGGCCTCCTTCAACCGCTGGACGATGAGCGGTCGGCGTACAAGGAAATCGACGTAGTCGCCATACACCCGCTGGTCGCGGAAGTTTCACTACTCCGGCTCACCGAGGAAGGGGAGAACGCGACCCTGCTGCTGGTCGCGGCAGCGTCGGCTCTTCGCGAGGCATGTGACGGACTCGACGCAAGCGATCCCGAACATTGGCCGGTCTGGCAACTTCTGGTGCCGCATGCGTCGGCGCTCCTCGAGCGCGTGGAACTCGCCGACGGCGGTGGGTTACGAAACGTTCTTGACGCGATCGCGCCCATAGTCCGCCAGCTACGCATGTTCGGTCTCTACACCGTCGCTCGAAGCCTGGCAGCGCAGGCGGCCGCTGCGGCGGAAGGTGCCGGCGGCGACCAGACGGCCCTTCTACTCCGCGCTCGCCACGATCTCGCGCTGGTCCAATTCGACTGCGGAGACTTCAGCGAGGCTTACCGGTTGCATGTACAGAACCTCAGTGCGAATGAGGAGAACACTGCGGCAGCCTTGTCCACCATGCATCACCTGGGCCTGGCGCTCCAGGCACAGGGGCATATCGAGCAGGCGGAAAGCATGCTACGGGGCGTTCTCGACCGGCGAGTCCGCCGCTTCGGTGACAACCACCCAGCCGCGATGTCCGTTCGGCACGACCTTGCCTCCGTGCTGCACGCAACCGGCAAGTTTGTCGAGGCGGAACAGCTTCTTCGCGAGGTTCTCAGTGACCGGAACCAACGACTCGGTCCCACCCATCCGGACACTCTTTCCACGCTGCATGCCCTCGCATACGCCCGCCAGGCACAGGGTGACGTTGACGGTGCGACGACACTGTTCCAGAAGGTTCTCGCCGAGCGCCGACTGCGATTGGGTGAGACCCATCCGAACACCCTGATCACCAGGCACAACCTGGCCTGGCTGGTCCACCTCAGCGGTGACTACTCAGGGGCCGAGCGGCAACTGCGGTCGGTGCTGAGCGACCAGATCGATCGACTGGGCAAGGACCATCCCCACACGCTCGCGACTCAGGCCAACATCGCCTGGGTGCTTCTCCTTCAAGGCAAATACGCCGACTCGTATGCACTCTTCGACATCGTGTTGCGAAAGCGGCAGGCTCGGCTGGGCCCGGACCACCCGGACACGCTGACCACCCGGGGCAACATCGCCTGGTTGAGGAATGAGGAAGGTCGGTGGCGCGAGGCGGAAGAGCTGCTGCGTGAACTTGTCCGGGACCGCATACGGGTTCTCGGCGAGAATCATCCGCGCACGCTGACCACCCGGCACAATCTCGCTCAGGCGCTCAGGTCTCAGGGAAACCTGCAGGAGGCTGACCAAATCTTCACCGACGTGCTGCGTCGGCAGGAGGACACGCTGGGAAGCACCAACCCGTCGGCCCTCGCCACGAAGCACAACCGGGCGTTGGTCTGGCAGGCACAGGGCCGACTGGCCGAGTCGGAACAGCAACTCCGAGAGGTGCTGACAGCGCAGACCGAGCTGCTCGGCGAGACCCACCCGGACGTGCGGAAAACACGCGCGAACCTCACCGGGGTACTTCGTAATCGTGGGGTGCGGCAGCGCGGCTGGAGATCTGCCCTTTTGCCAGGCCCTCATCGTCGGAATCGCTGAAGAACAAGCCCGCGCTTGTCCAGCGAACGCCCTTCAGCGATCCGACGAAGCCGTGGACCGCTCGATGCCGGCGAGCGGCATCAAGACGATCCCGAGCACCTGGTTCACGTCACTCGCCGCGGCGCTGGCGCACCTTGGCGAGCGCCTCGGCGAGGATCTTCGCCCCGTCCTCGTCGGTGCGGCGCTCCTTGACGTAGGCCAGGTGCGACTTGTACGGCTCGGCGCGCAGCCGGCCGGGCGGGTTCTCCCCGTCGAGGCCGGCCGGCTGCCCGCAGCGCGGGCAGTCCCACGTGTCGGGCGCGGGGGCCTCGGCCGCGAACTTGATCAGGCTGGCGTGGCCGGCCGCGCAGAAGTACATGACTTCTCGGCGCGGGGCGGGCTCGCTGCGCTCGTCGGGGCGCATCGGGCTGGACCCGACACGGCTGCCGCGGATCGCACTGCCGCTGGACACGGATGTCACTCCTGTCTCGAGGCGATAGATGACTCGGCCCGGAAATATGGCCGAAATACTGGCAAAAGAAACGCCGCACGCCCGGCAGAACCGGACGCGCGGCAGATTCTACGACTATCGGTGACCGTCAGCTAGCAGGCAGGGCCAGACGCAGCCAGAGTCCCAGACCCACGATGCACGCGAACCAGACGATGCCCACCAGAACCGTGTAGCGGTCGAGGTTCTTCTCCGCCACCGAGGAACCGGCCAGGCTGGAGCTGACGCCGCCGCCGAACATGCTCGACATGCCGCCGCCCTTGCCGCGGTGCAGCAGGATCAGCAGGGTCAGCACCAGGCTGGTGAGCACCAGCAACACGATCATCGTGTACGCGAACCACATCGGCATGATCGGGTTCATTCCTCTCGAAGGGCAGACAGCGCACCAACAATAGCGTGTGCCCGGCCACCGATGGCGACCGGGCACACGGTATGTCTCAGCGAGCCACGTGCTCCTTGAACCGCACGATGGAGGCGAACTCCTCGGCCTCCAGCGAAGCGCCGCCGACCAGCACACCATCGATGTCCGGCTGCGCCATGATCGCGGCGATATTGGCAGCCTTCACTGAACCGCCGTACTGGATCCGCACGGTCTCGCCCACCTCGGCGCCGTACTTCTCGGTGATCGCCACGCGGATGGC
This sequence comes from Paractinoplanes toevensis, assembly GCF_018332695.1. Classification (GTDB taxonomy): domain Bacteria; phylum Actinomycetota; class Actinomycetes; order Mycobacteriales; family Micromonosporaceae; genus Actinoplanes; species Actinoplanes toevensis. Next base: position 123,427 of record NZ_BOQN01000118.1, on the reverse strand, counting down.
CTTGCAGACCTCCTGCGCGTCGTCCGGCGTCGCAGTCTTGCCGGTGCCGATCGCCCAGACCGGCTCGTACGCCACCACGGTCTGCTTGACCTGCTCGGGCGTCAGGCCCTCGAGCCCGAGAAGGGTCTGGTGGGTGCAGTGGGCGACGTGCGTGCCCTCCTCGCGGGTCACCAGGCCCTCGCCGACGCAGAGGATCGGCGTGATGTCGTTCGCGAAGGCCGCCTTCACCTTCGCGTTGACCAGCGCGTCGTCCTCGTCGTGGTACTCGCGGCGCTCGGAGTGCCCGGCCAGCACGTAGGAGACGCCCAGCTTTGCCAGCATCGCGCCGGAGATCTCCCCGGTGTACGCGCCGCTCTTGTGCCGGGAGATGTCCTGCGCCCCGAACTTGAGCAGCAGCTTGTCGCCCTCGATCGCGGTCTGCACGCTGCGCAGATCGGTGAACGGCGGAACGACGACCACCTCGACGTCGGTCAACTGCTTCTCGTTGAGGCTCGCGGCCAGTTTCTGCACCAGGAGAATCGCCTCGAAGTGGTTGAGGTTCATCTTCCAGTTGCCGGCCACGATGGGAAGGCGGGGGGTCGGGTCGGTCATTTTCACTTCTCCAGGGCTTCGACGCCGGGCAGCTTCTTGCCCTCGAGGTACTCCAGGGACGCGCCGCCACCGGTCGAGATGTGCCCGAACGCGGACTCGTCGAGGCCGAGGGTGCGCACGGCCGCGGCCGAGTCACCGCCGCCGACCACCGAGAAGCCGTCGATCTTGGTGATGGCCTCGGCGACGCCCCGGGTGCCGGCCGCGAACGGCGCCAGCTCGAAGACGCCCATCGGGCCGTTCCAGAAGACCGTCTTCGCGGACCCGATGGCCTCGGCGAACAGCGCGACCGACTTCGGCCCGATGTCAAGCCCGAGCCGATCGGCCGGGATGTCCGAGATGTCGACCGTGTCATACGAGGCGTCAGCCGAGAACTCGTCGGCGGCCACGACGTCCACCGGCAGCACGATCCGGCCGTCGGCCTGCGACAGAAGGTCAGCGCAGGTGTCGATCATCTCCGACTCCAGCAGCGACTTGCCGACCTCGTGCCCCTGCGCCTTCAGGAACGTGAAGCACATGCCGCCGCCGACGAGCAGCTTGTCGACCTTCGGCAGCAGCGCCTTGATCACGGCGAGCTTGTCGGAGACCTTCGAGCCGCCGAGCACGACCACGTAGGGCTGCTCCGGGCTCTCGCTCACCTTGCGCAGGACCTCGACCTCTTTCAGGACGAGACCACCGGCGTAGTGCGGCAGCAGCGCCGGCACGTCGTACACCGAGGCGTGCTTGCGGTGCACGGCACCGAAAGCGTCATCGACGTAGAAGTCGGCGAATGCTGCCAGCTCCCCCGCGAAAGCCGCGCGCGCCGCGTCGTCCTTCGAGGTCTCGCCCTCGTTGAAGCGCAGGTTCTCCAGCAGGAGCACCTGGCCGTCCGTCAAGGCGGCAACGGCAGCGGAAGCGGACGGGCCGACCGTGTCCGAGGCGAAGACGACGTCCGAGCCCAGGAGCTCGGAGAGCCGGGTCGCGACGGGAGCGAGCGTGTACTTCGGGTCCGGCGCGCCCTTCGGGCGGCCGAGGTGGGACATCACGATGACACGGGCACCCGCGTCACGCAGTGCGACCAGCGTCGGCAGCACCGCGCGTGCACGGCCGTCGTCGCTGATGACACCGGGGTTGGCCTTGTCGAACGGGACGTTCAGGTCGGCGCGCACGAGCACGCGCCGACCCGAGACACCCTCGCCGAGCAGGTCGTCGAGAGTCTTCACGATTCGTCAGCCAACCAGCTTGACCAGGTCGACGAGGCGGTTCGAGTAGCCCCACTCGTTGTCGTACCAGCCGACGACCTTGACCTGGTCGCCGATCACCTTGGTGAGGCCGGCGTCGAAGATGCAGGACGCCGGGTCGGTGACGATGTCGGACGACACGATCGGGTCCTCGGTGTAGACCAGGATGCCCTTGAGCGGGCCGTCCGCGGCGGCCTTGATCGCGGCGTTGACCTCGTCGACCGAGGTCTCCTTGCTCGCGGTGAAGGTCAGGTCGGTGGCCGAGCCGGTGGGGATCGGCACCCGCAGCGCGAAGCCGTCCAGCTTGCCCTTGAGCTCCGGCAGCACCAGGCTGACGGCCTTCGCGGCACCGGTCGAGGTCGGCACGATGTTCAGGGCGGCGGCGCGGGCGCGACGCAGGTCCTTGTGCGGGCCGTCCTGCAGGTTCTGGTCCTGGGTGTAGGCGTGGATCGTCGTCATCAGGCCACGCTCGATGCCGATCGTGTCGTTGAGCACCTTGGCCATCGGCGCGAGGCAGTTGGTGGTGCAGGACGCGTTCGAGATGATCGTGTGCTTGGCGGCGTCGTACAGACCGTCGTTCACACCGATGACGATCGTGATGTCCTCGTTCTTGGCCGGAGCCGAGATGATGACCTTCTTCGCGCCGTTGTCGACGTGCGCCTTCGCCTTGGTGGCGTCGGTGAAGAAACCGGTCGACTCGATCACCACGTCGGCGCCCAGGTCACCCCACGCGAGGTTGGCGGGGTCACGCTCGGCGAACGCCTTGAAGGTCTTGCCACCCACGGTGATCTCGTCGGCGGTGGCCTTCACCTCGGCGGGCAGACGGCCCAGGATCGAGTCGTACTTGAGCAGGTGAGCCAGCGTCGCGTTGTCGGTGAGGTCGTTGACGCCGACGATCTCGATGTCCGCGCCGGAGGCCTGAACGGCCCGGAAGAAGTTACGTCCGATACGGCCGAAGCCATTGATGCCAACCCGGATGGTCACAGGTGGATCTCCTCGTTTCGGTCCGCCGGATTTCGTCGACCGGCGGAGGGTCTGCACGCCGAACTGCAACGGTCCGGCGTAGGGCGTCCGGCGAACGCGCGCGAGTGAAGGGTGCGCCGCACCGAACTGGCGGCGTCACAGCGCGGTCGGCCGAGCTGCCGGCACCGTCGCCGTCATCACCGACCCTATCCGAGCCATCCGCCGACCGAGAGGCCGGGTGGGTTACCGCGAGGTGACCAAGGTCCCTAATTAAGCGTTCAAGAAAAACCCTTGAAATGTACGCGTTCCGGCAGGTCCCCGCCTACGAGCGCGATCTCCGAGCGGCCTCGCGGCCGCAGCGCGCCTCTCGCGTGTAGCGCTGCGTAACGCAACCATCGCGACCACTCCCACCCCGCCGCACCGAACGGCCGGAGCCGCCCCGCCCGCGGGGCACCGCAAGCGCGGGCACCGCAAGCGCGGGCACCGCAAGCGCGAAGTCGTGACGGCGCCCGGCGCGGCCATCGCTTCACGCGAGAGTCGCGCTGCGGCCTGGTGGCGCGGGCCGGCCGCGCGGCTCGGCGGAGCGGCCGACTTGCGCTTGTGAACGGGGCTACCCGTACTTTTAGAAAAGCGTGCGCGGAAACGCCCAGCTCACGCCGGTCGCCTTGATCAGCACGCCATCATCTCGGGCGTCACCGCTGCTTCGGTGTCGGGGATGCCCAGGTCGCGGGCGCGCTTGTCGGCCAGGGCGAGCAGACGCCTTATGCGGCCGGCGATCGCGTCCTTCGTCAGCGGTGGGTCGGCCAGCGCGCCCAGCTCCTCCAGGGAGGCCTGGCGATGTTCGAGGCGCAGGCGGCCCGCGGACGTCAGGTGGTTGGGGGCCTCGTCGGCCAGGATCTCCAGGGCGCGGGTGACCCGCGCGGCCGCCGCGACCGCGGCGCGGGCCGAGCGGCGCAGGTTGGCGTCGTCGAAGTTGGCGAGGCGGTTGGCCGTCGCGCGCACCTCGCGGCGGACCCGGCGCTCCTCCCAGGCCAGCACGCTCGCGTGCGCGCCGATGCGGGTGAGCAGGGCGGCGATCGCGTCGCCGTCCTTGATCACCACGCGGTCCACGCCGCGGACCTCGCGTTCCTTGGCGGTGATGCCGATGCGCCGGGCGGCGCCGCGCAGCGCGAGTGCCGCCTCCGGGCCGGGGCAGGTGATCTCGAGGGCGCTGGAGCGGCCGGGCTCGGTGAGTGAGCCGTGCGCCATGAAGGCGCCGCGCCAGGCGGCGACGGCGCAGCAGACGTTGGCCGAGACCACGTGCGGCGGGAGGCCGCGGACCGGGCGGCCGCGCACGTCGAGCAGGCCGGTCTGGCGGGCCAGGGCCTCGCCGTCCTTGACGATCCGGACGATGTAGTGGCTGCCCTTGCGCAGGCCGCCGGAGGCCAGCACGTGCACCTCGCTGGGGTAGCCGTAGACGTCGGCGATCTCGCGGCGCAGGCGGCGCGCGACGGCGCCGGTGTCGAGCTCGGCCTCGACCACCACCCGGCCGGACACGATGTGCAGGCCGCCGGCGAAACGCAGCAGCGCCGCCATCTCCGCCCGGCGGCAGCACGGCTTGGGCACGTCGACCCGGCTCAGCTCGTCCTTGACCGCTGCCGTCATCGCCATCGTGTTAGTCCCACCTCATGCGCCGAATCTTGAACAGTGTGTGCCGCACTACGCCGTCTGCTTAACGAGCGGCGCCCAATACTGGCACCAGTGCAACGCCCAGCGACTCAGGATCATGCCTAGGGCTGCCGTCCGCAACGGCCAAGGGTGCCAACACGAGACGGGCGCCCAAGGTTTCGGCCGCCTGGTGCACCGGTTCCGGTTCGCCCACCCACTTGGCGTCGGCCAGCACCGTGTCGGCCCGCAGACCCGGTAAATACCACCTCAGGGCGGCCAGGTGGTCGGCCACCGACAGGCCGAGGGTCTCGTTGTCGGCGGCCAGGTTGAGCGTCACCAGCTTGCGGGCCGGGCTCGTGATGATCGCCTCGGCCAGCCGGGGCACGAGCAGGTGGGGCAGCACACTCGTGTACCAACTGCCGGGGCCGAAGATCAGCCAGTCGGCGGCGTGGATGGCGTCGATCGCCTGCTCGCAGACGGGCGGGTCGGCCGGCTCGAGGCGGACCGCCTCGACGTGCCCGAGCGCCACCGCGACCGCGTGCTGGCCGCGCACCGTGACCACCTCGCCGGGGCGCTCGGGGTCGGCGCCGATCACGTCGGCCTCGATGTCGACCGCGTGCCGGGCCATCGGCAACACCCGGCCCTGCGCGCCGACCAGGGCGGCCGCGTGGTCGAGGGCGTCGACCGGGTCGCCCAGCATCTCCATGAGGCCGAGCAGCAGCAGGTTGCCGACCGCGTGCCCGGCCAGGGCGTCGCTGCCGGCGAACCGGTATTGCAGCAGCTCGGCGGTGAACTGCCGGGCCGGGTCGTCGGCGGCCAGCGCGGCCAGCGCCTGCCGCAGGTCGCCCGGTGGCAGCAGCGCGTCCCGCTCGGCCCGGAGCCGGCCGCTGGAACCGCCGTCGTCGCCGACCGTGACGATCGCCGTGATGTCCAGCTCCATTTCGCGCGCTGCATGACGCAGGCCGCGGAGGGAGGCGCCGAGCCCGTGGCCTCCCCCGAACGCGACCACCCGAACGGCCGTCACTCCCGCCCCAGGTCGCGGTGCGACGGATGGGCGGCGAGGCGCATGTCGCGCAGCTGCGCGGTGAGTTCCTCGGTGATCGCGACGCTGCGGTGCTTGCCGCCGGTGCAGCCGACCGCGACGGTGAGGTAGCGCTTGCCCTCGCGCTCGAAGCCGGGTGCGGTCGACGCGATCAGGGCGGCGTAGTTGCTGACGAACGTGCCCGCGCCCTCCTGGTCGAGGACGTATTTGCTGACCGCGTCCTCCAGGCCGGTGTGGTCGCGCAGGTCGGGCACCCAGAACGGGTTGGGCAGGAAGCGGGCGTCCAGCACGTAGTCGGCGTCGGGCGGCAGGCCGTACTTGAAGCCGAACGACAGCACGGTGATGCGCAGCTTGCGCACATCCTCGCCGCCGAACAGCTCCTCGACCCGGCGGCGCAGCTGGTTCACGTTGAGGTGGCTGGTGTCGATGATGACGTCGGACTGCTCGCGGGCCTCGGCCAGCAGCTTGCGCTCGGCCGTGATGCCGTCGGCGAGCCGGCCGTCGCCCTGCAGCGGGTGCGAGCGGCGCACCGACTCGAACCGGCGGATCAGCACCTCGTCGTCGGCGTCGACGAACACCACCCGCGGCGAGAAGCCGCGCTCCTTGAGCGCGCGCACGGCACCGGCCAGGTCGGTGGAGAACGCCCGGCTGCGCACGTCGAGCACCATGGCGGTGCGCCGGGCCGCGCCACCGGCCTGGAACGCGAGCTGGGCCATGTCCAGCATCAGCGCCTGGGGCAGGTTGTCCACCACGTAGAAGCCGACATTTTCCAGCGCGCGGGCGACCGTGCTGCGGCCACCACCGGACACACCGGTCACGACCACCAGGTCGGTGGCCACTTCGTCCGGGTCCACCGCGTCAGCGAACTCCGGCAACGACTCCGTCACGCACGCCTCCCGCGTAAATGCCGCCTGGCGGCGGACACCCCATCCAACCGCCCCGCCGCCGCCCTTGAACGGACTGAAGGCAACATCCTAGGCCGAACCGGCTCGACGAGTCGGGCCGATCCGCTAATCGTGTGAATCCAGGTTGTCCTGTGCCATGGCCGCCCGGACGGCCGAGGTCTTGACCGGGGCCGACGCCGGCAGGCTGGTGCCGGCCCGGTTGCGGGTGGCGCCCGGACGGGTCTTGCCCGCGCCGCCGCGCGGGATCGCGCCCGGCTCGGCCGGCGGTTCTTCCGGCTCGGCGGCCGGGTTGAGCGTCGCGAGCAGGGTCTCGGCGGTGCGCTTGCCGATGCCGGGAACCTCGGTGATCTCCTCGACCGTCGCGGCGGCCAGGCGCTTGAGGGACCCGAAGTGCCGCAGCAGCGCCTTGCGGCGGGTCTCCCCCAGCCCCGGGATGCTGTCCAGGGCGGAGCCGGTCATCCGCTTCGACCGGCGCTGTCGGTGGAACGTGATGGCGAACCGGTGGGCCTCGTCGCGGGCCCGCTGCAGAAGGTAGAGCGCCTCGGAGGTGCGCGGGAAGATCACCGGGAAGTCCTCCCCCGGCAGCCACACCTCCTCGAGCCGCTTGGCCAGGCCGCACAGGGCGACGTCGGTGATGCCGAGCTCGGCGAAGACCTCGGCGACCGCGTTGACCTGCGGCTGGCCACCGTCCACCACGACCAGTTGGGGCGGGTAGGCGAACCGGCGGGGTTTACCGGTGAGCGGGTCGATGCCCGGCAGCTCGCCGGCCGGGACCTCGTCGCCGTGCAGCAGAGCGTCGGCCGCGTCGTCGGCCACATCGGACTCCGGCCGGTCGCGCGGTGCGTCGGCCTCCGGCCGGGCCTTGAAGCGGGCGAACCGGCGCCGCATGACCTCGGTCATCGCGGACAGGTCGTCGGTGCCGCTGCCGTCGGCGTTGCCCCGGACCGCGAACCGGCGGTACTCACTCTTACGAGGCAAGCCGTCCTCGAAGACCACCATGGACGCGACCACGTCGGTGCCCTGGATCTGCGAGACGTCGAAGCACTCGATGCGCAGCGGCGACGTCTCCATGCCGAGCGCCTCGGCGATCTCGTCGAGCGCCTTGCTGCGGGTGGTCAGGTCACCGGCCCGGCGCAGCTTGTGCCGCTGCAGCGACTCGCCGGCGTTGCGGGCCACCGTCTCCATCAGGGCCTTCTTGTCGCCGCGCTGCGGCACCCGCAGGGAGACCCGGCTGCCGCGGTGCTCGGACAGCCAGTCGGCGAGCGCCGCGGCGTCCTCCGGCAGGGCCGGGACGAGCAGCTCGCGGGGCACGTCGCCCTCGCCCTCGACATCGCCGTACATCTGCGAGCAGAAGTGGTGCACCAGGTCGCCGGCCGACAGGTCCTCCACCTTTTCCACCACCCAGCCGCGCTGGCCGCGGACCCGGCCGTCGCGCACGTGGAACACCTGCACGGCCGCCTCGAGCGGGTCCTCGGCGAAGGCGACCACGTCGGCGTCGGTGCCGTCGCCGAGCACCACGGTCTGTTTCTCCATGGCGCGGCGCAGGGCGGCGATGTCGTCGCGCAGCCGGGCCGCGCGCTCGAACTCGAGCGTCTCGGAGGCCCGCATCATGTCGCGCTCGAGCCGCTTGACGAACGTGTCGGTCTTACCGGCCATGAAGTCGCAGAAGTCGTCGACGATGGCCCGGTGCTCGTCGGCGGTGACCTGGCCGGTGCACGGGGCCGAGCACTTGCCGATGTAACCGAGCAGGCAGGGACGGCCGATCTGACCGGACCGCTTGAAGACCCCGGCCGAGCAGGTGCGCGCCGGGAAGACCCGCAGCAGCAGGTCGAGGGTCTCGCGGATGGCCCAGGCGTGCGAATAGGGCCCGAAGTAGCGCACGCCCTTGCGCTTGGCGCCGCGCATCACCTGCAGGCGCGGGAACTCCTCGTTGAGGGTCACCGCGAGGAACGGGTAGGACTTGTCGTCGCGGTATTTGACGTTGAACCGCGGATCGAACTCCTTGATCCAGCTGAACTCCAGCTGCAGCGCCTCGACCTCGGTCCCGACCGTCACCCAGTCGACGGCGGCCGCGGTCGTCACCATCTGCTGGGTGCGCGCGTGCAGCGACCAGGTATCCGCGAAATACGAATTCAGGCGGTTGCGCAGATTTTTCGCCTTGCCGACGTAGATGACGCGGCCGGTCGGATCGCGGAAGCGGTAGACGCCGGGCGACTCGGGGATCGTCCCCGGCGCGGGTCGGTAGGTCGACGGGTCTGGCACGGGGTCAACGATAGTGCGGGGGACTGACATGATTACCCGACCGGAGGTCCGTTGCCGCCGCCACGGCGTCGGACCTCCGGCCTTTCCCGCTACGCCTTGACGATGCTGTCGCCGTCCACCTTGACCTTCGTCTCGGCCAGCGCCTTGGTGGCCGGCCCGGTGGTCGGCTCGCCGGTCTCGATGGAGAACTTGCTGCCGTGGCACGGGCAGGTGATCACCCCGCCGTCCACCTTGCTGACGTCGCAGCCGGCGTGCGTGCAGACCTTGCTGAACGCCTTGAACGTGCCGGCCACCGGCTGGGTGATCACGAAGTCGCCGGAGATGACGCCGCCGCCCTCCGGCACGTCGGCCGTCGACGCCAGGGCGCTGCCGCCGGTCGCACCCGCGGTGCTGCCGGTGCCGCCGCCGGCCTCGGCACTGCCGGCCGGGGCCGGGTCGTTGCTGAACCCGCTGCCGTTGGTGTTGGTGCTGCTGGTGCCGCAGGCGGCCAGGACCGCGGTGGCACCGGCCGCGCCGGCGCCGAGCAGGACGAGCCGGCGCGTCGAGGCCGTGCCCGTGCGGCCCGGCGGCTCCTCGGTGGGGAGCGCGTTGTCGGTCCTCGTCTGCACGTCTGTCATCGGTTAGCCCTCCAGTGCATGTCCGCGCTAGTGGTCACGCGGCGTCGCAGATGTGTACGCGGTCATGGCCGAGCCGGTTCAGGGGTTCGGCGAAATTGTCCGCTGAAAGTGCGGTTCTTTCCTGGTATTTGGGCGCCTTTGCCCGGCGCCTTTCCCCGTTGTTTACACACGGAACGGCGCCCGGTCGAGCCTATGGACCCGACCCGGCGCCGTTGCTATGAGTCACCTGTGACCTTGCTGGAACTTTACGCTTCAAGCACCCGTCAGACCGCGGCTTTGGCCCGTGACCTGGTCGCGCGGGGTTTGGTGGCGGTTTTCGGCGCGGCGGTGCCGTTGGCCTTGGCCGCCCGGGCAGTTGCCGCGGCTGCCCCGGCCGGCTCGCCCTCCAGGCCCAGCATGTGCCGCAGGAACTGGCCGGTGTGGCTCTCCGGCACCTCGGCCAACTCCTCCGGCGTGCCGGTGGCCAGCACCAGGCCGCCCTTGCTGCCGCCCTCCGGACCCATGTCGATGAGCCAGTCGGCCGTCTTGATCACGTCGAGGTTGTGCTCGATGGTGATCACCGTGTTGCCCTTGTCGACCAGGCCGTTGAGCACCAGCAGCAGCTTGCGGATGTCCTCGAAGTGCAGGCCGGTGGTCGGCTCGTCGAGCACGTAGACCGTCCGGCCGGTGGACCGCTTCTGCAGCTCGGAGGCGAGCTTGACGCGCTGCGCCTCACCACCGGACAGGGTCGGGGCCGGCTGGCCCAGCCGGACGTAGCCGAGGCCGACGTCGACCAGCGTCTTGAGGTGCCGGTGGATCGACGTGATCGGCTCGAAGAAGGTCGCGGCCTCCTCGATCGGCATCTCCAGCACCTCGGAGATCGTCTTGCCCTTGTAGTGCACCTCGAGGGTCTCCCGGTTGTACCGCGCCCCCTTGCACACCTCGCAGGGGACGTAGACGTCCGGCAGGAAGTTCATCTCGATCTTGATCGTCCCGTCGCCCGCGCAGTTCTCGCAGCGGCCGCCCTTGACGTTGAACGAGAACCGGCCCGGGCCGTAGCCGCGCACCTTGGCCTCGACCGTCTCCGCGAACAGCTTGCGGATGTTGTCGAACACGCCGGTGTACGTCGCGGGGTTGGACCGCGGGGTGCGCCCGATCGGCGACTGGTCGACGCCCACCACCTTGTCGACGTTCTCCAGGCCGGTGATGCGGGTGTGCCGGCCGGGCACCATCCGGGCGCCGTTCACCTGGTTGGCCAGCACCGTGTAGAGGATGTCGTTGACCAGGGTGGACTTGCCCGAGCCGCTGACCCCGGTGACCGCGATGAACTGGCCGAGCGGGAAGCCGACGGTCAGCCCGCGCAGGTTGTGCTCGCGGGCGCCCTGCACCACCAGCTCCCGGCCGGCGGTCTGCGGGCGGCGGGTGCGCGGCGTCGGGATCGACCGGCGGCCGGAGAGGTAGGCGCCGGTGGGCGACTCCTCGTTGGCCAGCAGGCCCTCGACCGAGCCGCTGTGCACGATCTTGCCGCCGTGCTCGCCGGCGCCCGGTCCGATGTCGACGATCCAGTCGGCGGTGCGGATGGTGTCCTCGTCGTGCTCGACCACGATCAGCGTGTTGCCCAGCTTCTTGAGCCGGACCAGGGTCTCGATCAGCCGGTGGTTGTCGCGCTGGTGCAGGCCGATCGACGGCTCGTCCAGCACGTAGAGCACGCCGACCAGGCCGGAGCCGATCTGGGTGGCCAGCCGGATGCGCTGCGCCTCACCGCCGGACAGGGTGCCGGCGCCGCGGTCGAGGGACAGGTATTCGAGGCCGACGTCGACCAGGAAGCGCAGCCGGGCGTTGATCTCCTTGAGCACCCGCTCGGCGATCATCTTCTGCCGGTCGTCGAGCTCGATGGTGGCCAGCAGCTCGGCGCAGTCCCCGATCGACAGGTTGCAGACCTCGGCGATGCTCTTGCCGGCGATCGTCACGGCCAGCACCTCGGGCTTGAGGCGGGTGCCGCCGCAGACCGGGCACGGCACGTCGCGCATGTAGCCTTCGTACTTGTCGCGGGACCAGTCGCTCTCGGTGTCGTTGTGCCGGCGCTCGATCCACTGGATCACGCCCTCGAACCCGGTGTAGTAGGAGCGCTCCCGCCCGTACTTGTTGCGGTAGCGGACGTGGACCTGGTCCTCCGAGCCGTACAGGATCGTCTTCTGCGCGCGGGCCGGCAGCTGCCGCCACGGCATGTCGATCGAGAACTTCTCGGCGTTGGCCAGGGCCTCGAGCAGACGCAGGAAGTACTCCTGGGTCTGGCCGCCCGACCACGGCTGGATCGCGCCCTCGCGGAGGCTGCGCTCCACGTCCGGGATGATCAGCTCGGGGTCGACCTCCTTCTTCGTCCCGAGGCCGGTGCACTCGGGGCAGGCGCCGTAGGGCGCGTTGAAGGAGAACACCCGGGGTTCGAGGTCCTCGATCGCCAGCGGGTGGTCGTTGGGACAGGCCAGGTGCTCGGAGAAGCGGCGCTCGCGGGCCGGGTCGCCCTCCGGCTGGTCGACGAAGTCGAGCAGCACGATGCCGCCGGCCAAGCCGAGGGCGGCCTCGACCGAGTCGGTCAGGCGCTGCTTGCTGGACGCCTTGACGCTGAGCCGGTCGATCACCACCTCGATGGTGTGTTTCTCCTGCTTCTTCAGCTTCGGCGGCTCGGTGAGCGGGTGCACCACGCCGTCGACCCGGGCCCGGGCGTAACCCTTGGCCTGCAGCTCGGCGAACAGATCGACATATTCCCCCTTGCGGCCGCGGATCACCGGGGCGAGCACCATGAAGCGGGTGCCCTCGTCCATGGCGAGGACCCGGTCGACGATCTGCTGCGGGGTCTGCTTGCTGATCCGCTCGCCGCAGACCGGGCAGTGCGGGATGCCGGTGCGGGCGAAGAGCAGGCGAAGGTAGTCGTAGACCTCGGTGATCGTGCCCACGGTCGAGCGCGGGTTGCGCGAGGTCGACTTCTGGTCGATCGAGACGGCCGGCGACAGGCCCTCGATGAAGTCGACGTCGGGCTTGTCCATCTGCCCGAGGAACTGCCGGGCGTACGACGACAGCGACTCCACATATCTCCGCTGGCCCTCGGCGAAGATCGTGTCGAACGCGAGGCTGGACTTGCCCGAGCCGGAGAGTCCGGTGAAGACGATCATCGCGTCGCGGGGCAGGTCGAGGTTGACGTCACGCAGATTGTGTTCGCGCGCGCCTCGAATGATCAAACGGTCGGCCACCAGCCAGCCTCTCCGTACAGGTGTATGAGTCGAGCAAAGCCGCGGCCACTCTAGCCATGGGGTACGACAAGTTTTCGCCGGAAACGGCCTGCCTCCGTGCAGCGCCTGTCACATGACGCACATTCCCGCAGTTCAGACCGGGCTAACTCACTCGGTCGAGGGAACCGGGAGATAGCGTACGTCCCAGATCTGGACACCGCCCACCAGCTGCGGCGGGCCCAGGGCGTCGGTCAAGGTCGCCAGCAGGGCATCGCCGTTGCGGCTGTTCGGCACCAGCACGACCACCGCGGCCCGCCAGAAGATCAGGTCCTGCCGGATCCGGATCCGCATGGTGTCGGTCACGGTCGGCCGCTGGCCGTACTCGCGGACCCGCCACAGCAGGCTGGATGTGTATCGGACGGGGGCGCTCCACGAGCCGGTGTCGTCGGCCGGCGGGTCGACCGGGCCCATGAAGTAGCCGCGCGGCGACCGGTACGCGAGGTTGGACAGGGTGACCCAGCGCATCCCGGTGCGGCCGGTGGTCACGTCCGGCAGCGGCACGGTCACCAGGCTGCGGTCGTCCGCGACGTACTGCTGGTAGATGCCCTCGGTCAGGAACGGCGGCAGCGGCTCGCCCGCGACCACCGGCAGCGGTTTCGGCGCCAGCGGCACCAGCGCCAGCACCAGGCCGGTGACGAACCAGCGGCGGCCTTTGACCGACATCGCCGGCATCCGGTCGGCGGCCATCGCCAGCAGCACCCCGGCGATCGTCGCGGGCACCATCGCGAACCGGGTCACGCTCACCAGGTCGATGATCGGCACGTGGCTGACCAGGCCGAACGGCAGCGGGATGGAGGTGTCGTGACCGGCCACCCGCAGCCGCGGGCCCATCGACACCAGCAGCAGCACCAGGGCGGAGATCGCCGCGGACCGGGCCGCCACCGAGCGCCACAGCACCACCACCGAGACCACGATCATGACCAGGCCGACCGGCCCGAAGAACGTGTTGTCCTCGGTCGCGCTGACGCTCAGGTGCCGGGTCAGCGCCGCGTAACCGGCCAGCGACTGCCGCGCGAACGCGCCCACCGACAGCAGGTCGGTGACGTACTCGTCCGGCGAGAACGGCTGGCCGTGGTAACTGCCGGTGCGGAAGAACTGGTAGTGCAGCGGGTAGGCGAGCAGGGCGAGTGAGGACAGGGCCGCGACCCCGAGACCGGCCAGGAAGTGCCGCGCGTCGCGCTTGGCTTGCGGCCAGGCCATGGCCGCGTACGCGACGACGAACACGCCCAGGGCCAGCGCGGTGAAGAGCAGCGACTCCTCGTTGATGAAGACCTGCAGCACGATCAGCGCGGTGAGGGTGAGCCCGCCCCGGATCGCCCGGCCCGGCTCACGCAGCCGCAGCACCTGCAGCACGATGAACGGGATCACGAACTGGCAGACGAAGTTCACGTGCCCGTTCGCGTGCGACACCATGGTCGGCGCGAAGCCGCACCAGAGCCCGCCGAGCCAGGCCGCGACCCGGCTGGTCACCAGGTGCCGGGACAACACCCAATACCAGGCCCAGGCGGTGGCGGCCAGGCCCAGGGTGAGCAGCAGCGCGACCGACACGCCGGCGCCGAGGAAGTGGGTGATCGGTGACACCGGCAGGGTCAGCGCCAGCATCGCCGTGTTGGCCATCATGTTCACGCCGTCCGGCACGTTCAGCCGGTCGGACCAGAACGGGCTGTCGCCGTGGAAGATCACCCGCTCGCCGTGCGCCAGCATGAACAGCATCACGCCGTGGTCGTCGTCGTTGCTGGCCAGCACCCGGCCGTTGGGGTCGCGCCAGAGCTGGCTCATCACCAGCAGCGACAGGACGACATAGTTCAGCAGCGACCACAGGTCGGCGCGCCGGCGCGGCACGGTGGCCGGCTCCGGCGGCTCGGGGACAGCCTGCTCCTCGACCACCTCGTCCACCGCGCGCATCGGAGCATTCTTGCAGACCAGCCGGTCAGCTCCGGCGTCGGCGTTGACCGGCGGCCGCGGTCAGGCGGGCCTGCCGGCGGGCGCTCTCCACCTCGACCTCGTGGTGCAGCTTGCGCCAGCTGGCCAGCCGGCGCGGGGCGAGCGAGCCGTTGGCGAGGGCGGCGGCGACCGCGCAGCCCGGTTCGGCGCCGTGCCGGCAGTCGCCGAACCGGCAGTGCGCGGCCAGCTCGGCGATGTCGGCGAAGGCCCGGTCGAGCCCGTCGGCCGTGTCGAGCAGGCCGACGCCCCGGATGCCCGGGGTGTCGAGGACCGCGCCGCCGCCGGGCAGTGGGACGAGGTTGCGGTAGGCAGTGGTGTGCCGGCCCTTGCCGTCGGCGTCCCGGGTCGCCTGCACCGGCATCACGGCCGTCCCGGTCAGGGCGTTGACCAGGGTCGACTTGCCGGCCCCGGAACGGCCCAGCAGGGCCAGGGTGCGGCCGTCGGCCACGTACGGCCGGAGTTTCTCGACGCCGGCCCGGCCGCGCGTGCTGACCGCGACCACCGGCACGCCCGGCGCGAGCTCGGCGAGCTGCCGGGCCACCGCGTCCGGATCGCGTGAGGTGTCGCTCTTGCTCAGGATGAGCAGCGGTTTCGCCCCCGATTCCCAGGCCAGGGCGAGCAGCCGCTCGATCCGGGCGTCGTCCGGTTCGGGGTGGATCGGTTCGACCACGGCGACGGTGTCCATATTGGCGGCCAGCAGCTGGCCGGTGGCGTCCTTGTCCGAGGTGCGGCGGATCAACGCGGTGCGCCGGGGCAGCACCAGCTCGATCGTCACCCGGCGGTCGGGCCAGCGGCGGGTCACCACCCAGTCGCCGGCGCAGGGCAGGTTGACCGGGTCCTGCGCGGCGCCGAGCAGCACACTGCCGGCCAGGGTGGCCCGGGTGACGCCGTTCTCCCCGAGCACGGTGCAGACGCCGCGGTCGGCGCGCAGCACCCGGGCCGGCGCGGCGTCGGGGCGGTCGAAGGGACGATACGAGGATGCGAAGGTGTCGTCCCACCCGAGGTGGGACAGGGCGTGCGACATGGGAACCCTTTACGGGAGGGGAGGCCGGGCCTCCGGGTGAAGGGACGCATCACGGTCGAAGAGCACGTTCCTCACCTCCCCGCGGGTCGATCGGCGCGTCTGCCACCGACGGTACGACGGCCACTACACCAGCGAAAGCGAATTCCGGGCCGATAGGGTTGGCCGCGTGACCGCGACATCTTTGTCATGCTCTCCTGGCCCTCGCTGCGCTCGGTGCAGTCGCTCATGACCATGGACCCGCTCGTTCTGCTCACCGACGTCGACCGCGCCACGGATTCGCTGGTCCGGACGGCGTCGGACCTCGACCCCACGGTGATCTCGCAGCCGTCGCTGCTGCCCGGCTGGACGGTGGGGCACGTGCTGACCCACGTCGCCCGCAACGCCGACGCGTACACCCGGCTGCTCACCGGCGCCCGCACCGGCTCCCCCGCCGAGGGCTACGCGCCGGGCCAGCGGGGCGCCGACATCGAGGCCGGGGCGACCCGGCCGCTGCGCGAGCAGATCGCCGACATCCGCGAGTCGCACGAGCGGTTCGCCGACGCGGGCGCCGCCATGCCGGCCGAGGCGTGGACGGTCCACCTCGATTTCCTCAAGGCGCCGGCCGCCGTGGTGCCGTGGGCGCGGCTGCGCGAGGTCGAGGTCCACCACGTCGATCTGGCCCTGTCCTACACACCGGCCGACTGGTCCGACGCGTTCGCGCAGCGCCTGCTCAAGGAGCTGGTCACCGGCCTGGACGGTCCGGCCATGGTGCTGCGGCCGTTCGGCCTCGAGCACGCCCTGACCATCGGCGACGCCGCCGACCCGCCGGTGATCGGCGGCCCCACCAAGTCGATCGCCGCCTGGCTGTCCGGCCGTGGTGACGGCGCCGACCTGACCGTCTCGCCGGACGGCCAGCTCCCCGCTCCCGGAAGGTGGAAATGACCGTGGCCTACACCGGCGACGTGACCCGGGGCGGCGTCCCCGCCACCCGCACCCTCGACCACCTGACCGTCACGAAGATCTCGGTCGGCCCGATGGACAACAACGCCTACCTGCTGCGCTGCGGCGACGAGCAGGTGCTGATCGACGCCGCGAACGACGCGCCGGCCCTGCTGGAGCTGATCGGCCCGGCCGGGCTGAGCACTGTGGTCACCACCCACCGGCACGGCGACCACTGGCAGGCCCTGTCCGCGGTGGTCGAGGCGACCGGCGCCCGGTCCCTCGCGCACGCCGACGACGCGGCCGAGATCCCGGTGGTCACCGGCACCCTGGCCGACGGTGACAAGGTCGCGGTCGGTGAGTGCGAGCTCGAGGTGATCCACATCGTGGGCCACACGCCCGGCTCGATCGCCCTGCTCTACCGCGACCCGAACGGCCACGGCCACCTGTGGACCGGCGACTCCCTCTTCCCGGGCGGCGTCGGCAACACCCAGAAGGACCCGGCCCGGTTCGCCTCGCTGATCGACGACGTCGAGCACAAGCTGTTCGACCGGCTCCCCGACGACACCTGGTTCTACCCGGGCCACGGCAAGGACTCCACCCTCGGCAACGAGCGCCCGCACCTCGCGGAGTGGCGCGAACGCGGCTGGTGATGCAACAGATTCGGTACCGCCCGTGTAATCAGCATGTGAGCCGATTCCCGGGTGCCGACTTCGAGGCCTACGTGCGCGAGGTCAGTCCCGGGCTGCTCCGCTTCGCGCACGTCCTCACCCTGCACCGCGCCGAGGCCGAGGATCTGGCCCAGGAGGCCCTGATCCGGGTCGGCCTGGCCTGGTCGCGGGTGCGGCGGGACGGCAACCCGGTCGGCTACGCCCAGCGCACGCTGCTCAACCTCTTCCTCAACAAGCGCCGGCGCCGCGGCGACATCCCGGTCGCGGCGGTGCCCGATCGGCCCGGGGAGGACGCCGGGTTCGCGGCCGTGGACGCCTTCGACGGCGTACGGGATCTGCTCGCCGCCCTGCCGCCCAAGCAGCGGGCCGCGGTCGCCCTGCGCTACGTCCTGGATCTGCCGGACGAGCAGATCGGTGAGCTGCTCGGGTGCAGTCCGCAGACCGTCCGTTCGCAGGTGTCCCGGGGCCTCGCGGCCCTGCGCGCCCAGGAGGGATCCCGATGAGCTGGGATATTCCGGTCACCGACCATTTCGTGCGGAACGTCAGCCGGGGTGTCCGGCGGCGCCGTCTGCTGCGCCGGGCCGCGGCGGGCGCGGCGGTGCTGCTCGCGGCCGGCGGCCTCACGCTCGCGGTGCGGGGCACGAACGATCCACGTCCGGCGGTCGTCGCGCCCGCGATCGGGCAGGTGCTGGACGGCTTTCAGATCACCTGGCTGCCCGACGGAGTCACCCGCACCGGCCCGGACAGCACCTCGCGGCGGGGCCTGACCAGCGAGGACGTTACCGCCGGCGAGCCCGGCATCGGCATCGCCAGCCGCCGCTTCGACCGGGGCACCGGCATCGGGATGTGGGTGACCGTCCTGCGGCCGGAGACCGGCGCCACCACCGAGCAGGTGCGCGACTGGGCGGCCGGCGCGAACGAGACGGTGCGCACGTTCGCCGTCCCGGCCGGCGACGCCGAGCTGCTGACCTACACCGGCAGCGAGGTCACCACCTACACGGCGGTGATCACCACCCCGGAAGGGGCGGTGATCACCGTGGAGGCCAACGCGGCGTTCCCGGCGGCCGAGGTCGAGTCGGTCGCGCGCGGGATCACCCGTTAGCCGACGCCCTGGACCGCGCCCGGCAGGACGTGCAGGCCCGCGCCGAATTCGACGATGTCGTCGGTGGTCCAGCCGCTCGCGTCCCAGATCTGCGCCAGCAGCCAGATCCCGTCGGGCTGCTGCACCCAGAGGTTGCGGGTGTCGCCGCCGTCGGTGGGTGTGTTGATCACGCCCGGCTTGCCGGCGACCGTCACGGTCGTGCCGGTCGGGGTGCTCTTGTCGTCCTTCGACTGCAGCATCACGGCGATCTTGCCGACGAAGCTGTTGACGTCCTTGTCCTTGAAGCCGGTCGGGGCGATCGTCAGCACCGATTCGCTGACGCCCTGCAGCTCCCAGCCGGCCGGCACCTTGTCGATCGTGAAGCCCTTGGGCTGCTCACCGTGGTAGGCGACGAGCTTGGCGGTGCTCACGGTCGATGTCCCGGCCGGGGCGGCCTCGGTGGTCGGCGCGGTGGCCTGGTTGGTCGTGCCGTAGGCGACCACGGCGGCGAGCGCGGCCACGGCGAAGACCGAGGCACCCGCTCCCTGGAACGCGCGGCGGCGGCGCAGGGCCCGCTTGCCGCGGGTGAGGTCGGCGTCCGCCTGCTCGGCCGAGGGTGCGCCGGACGGCCCGGCGATCTGGGACAGACGGTGGTGCAGATCCATCATCGGATCACTCCTGTCAGGGGAAGGTTCATGACCGCCCGGAGCCGGTCGAGGGCCCGGGCGGTCTGGCTCTTCACCGTGCCTTCGGAACATCCGAGGGCGTCGGCGGTGTCGGCGACGTCCAGGTCGTAGAAGTAGCGGAACACCAGCGCGGCCCGCATCTTCGGCGGCAGCTCGCCCAACGCGGCACGCAGCCCGTCGGTGCGGTCGTCCGGGTCCGTCGACGCGGCGTGCGGGCGGTCCGGCAGCTCGGCCACCGGCCGTTCGTGGCGGCGCCACCACCGACGCTTCTCGTCGGTAAGGGCGTTCACCAGGGTGCGGCGCAGATAACCGTCCGGGTTGTCCGCGCGCCGGAACGCCGGCCAGGCGACATAAAGCTTGGTCAGGGTGGCTTGGACCAGATCCTCGGCCAGATGTCCGTCACCCGCCGTCAGCAAAGTCGCCGTACGCACCAACCCGGCGCGCTTCTCAAGCACGAAGCTGTGGAACTGCTCGTCACGCTCTGTCATTCACGTGCCCTCCTTCGCTCTCACAGCCCCATGACGACCGGCAGCCGGGATCGGTTGCATGGGCGCGAAGATATACAGTTCCGCAAATCCCGGTGAAACAGCGGCTACCTAGCGTGTTCGCATGGCCGACATCACCTCGAGCACGCCACAGGACCTGGTCGAAGCCGCCGGCATGCCGGTCGGCAGCGGCGTCATCAAGCCGGAGTACGACCTCCGGCTCACCAACGAAGACCTCGCACCGCTGAAGGATCAGCACTGGGGTTCCTACAACATCTTCGCGTTCTGGATGTCCGACGTGCACAGCGTCGGCGGGTACGTGACGGCGGGCAGCCTGTTCGCCCTGGGCCTGTCCAGCTGGCAGGTGCTGGTCTCGCTGGTCGTGGGAATCACGATCGTCTACTTCTTCTGCAACCTGGTGGCCAAGCCGTCGCAGCAGACCGGGGTGCCCTACCCGGTGATCAACCGGGCGGCGTTCGGGGTGCTCGGCGCGAACGTGCCGGCGATCATCCGGGGCGCTATCGCGGTGGCCTGGTACGGCATCCAGACGTACCTCGCCTCGGCCGCCCTTGATGTCGTCGTTCTGAAGCTGTGGCCGTCACTCGCGCCGTACGCGGATGTCGACCTGCACGGCTTCCTGGGTCTGCCGACGCTCGGCTGGTGCACCTACGCGATCCTGTGGGTGCTGCAGGCCGCGGTGTTCTGGACCGGCATGGAGACGATCCGCCGGTTCATCGACTTCTGCGGCCCGGCCGTCTACGTCGTGATGTTCCTGCTCGCCGGTTACCTCATCTACAAGGCGGGCTGGGGTTCGATCAACCTGTCGCTGGGCGACGTGAAGTACCACGGCTGGGACGCCCTGCCGATCATGCTGGGGGCGATCGCCCTGGTCGTCTCGTACTTCTCCGGGCCGATGCTGAACTTCGGCGACTTCTCCCGTTACGGCAAGTCGTTCAAGGCGGTCAAGACCGGCAATCTGCTCGGGCTGCCGCTGAACTTCCTGATGTTCTCGATCCTGGTGGTGGTGACCGCGTCGCTGACCATCCCGGTCTTCGGCGAGCTGATCACCGACCCGGTCACCACGGTGGCCCGGATCGACAGCACCTTCGCGATCGTGCTGGGCGCGCTGACGTTCGCGATCGCCACGATCGGCATCAACATCGTGGCCAACTTCATCTCCCCGGCGTTCGACTTCTCCAACGTCTCGCCGCAGCGGATCAGCTGGCGGGCCGGCGGCATGATCGCCGCGGTCGGCTCGGTGCTGATCACGCCGTGGAACCTCTACAACAACCCGGACGTCATCCACTACACGCTGGAAACCCTGGGCGCCTTCATCGGCCCGCTGTTCGGGGTGCTGATCGCCGACTACTACCTGGTCCGCAAGCAGCAGGTCGAGGTCGACGACCTGTTCACGATGAAGCCGACCGGCCGGTACTACTACCGCAAGGGCGTCAACCCGGCGGCCGTCATCGCCACCGCGGTCGGCGCGGTCGTCGCGATGATCCCGGTGCTGTGGACCGGCGGCCCGCACATGCACACCATCGCCCAGTACAGCTGGTTCATCGGCATGGGCCTCGGCTTCCTGGTCTATCTCGCACTGACCGTCCGCAGCCGGGTGGAAGAGCCGGTCTGATGCACATCCGGGTCGTCAACCCCAACACCACGGAGTCGATGACCGCACTGATCGAGGTGACCGCCCGGGCCGTGACCGGCCCGGGCGTCACCCTGGACGCGGTCACCGCGCCGATGGGCCCGGCGTCGATCGAAAGCCATTACGACGAGGCACTGGCGGTGCCCGGCCTGCTCGCGGCGGTCGCGCAGGGTGAACGGGACGGCATCGACGGGTACGTAGTGGCCTGCTTCGGCGATCCCGGCCTGGACGCCGCCCGGGAACTGGCGAACGGCCCGGTGGTCGGCATCGCCGAGGCCGCCATGCACGCGGCGACGCTGGTCGGCCGGGGGTTCAGCGTGGTGACCACGCTGGACCGGACCCGCGGCCGGGCACTGGACCTGGCCGCTCGTTATGCCCCGGCCGGGGCCTGCCGCGGGGTGTACGCCTGCGACATCCCGGTGCTGGCCCTGGAGAGCGACCCCACCGTCCTGAAGCGGGTGGTGGGGCTGGCCCGGGTCGCGCTGGAGCGGGACGGCTCCGACGTGATCGTGCTGGGCTGCGCGGGGATGGCGGACCTGTGCGCGGCCGCCACCGCCGAGCTCGGCGTGCCGGTCATCGACGGGGTCGCCGCCGCCACGCTGCTCGTCCAGGCCTTGGTCACGATGTCGGTGACGACGTCCCGGCGCGGCGAATACGCCTCGCCACCGGCCAAGCCGTACACCGGAATGCTGTTGCCCTTTGGTCTTTAACCGGACAAGGTGGGCGACATCGGTGGCGGTCAACCTGCACGATGGACGGGTGAGCGTCAAGGGATACCAGGAACGGTTCGACCGGCACACCGCCGACTGGCGAACCACCGACCAGGGCGGCGACGGCAACAGCGTCGAGGTGGCCCTGCTGCCGGACGGCGGGTGGGCGGTGCGTGACTCGCGCGAGCCGGACGGCCCGATCCTGTTCTTCACGCCGGCCGAGGTGGACGCGTTCGTGGCCGGCGTGAAGGACGGTGAGTTCGACACCTAGGCATTTGCCCGTTTTGCCAACTCGGACCGAGGGTAAGAGCGGGGCATGCCTGATCCAGATCGTTACCCACCGCTCGATCCTGGCGCCCCGATCCCCGACGACCCGGGTGAACTCTCCCCGGACACCCCGGAGACCCTGCCACCGGCCCGGGTCGAACCGATGGGCCCCGACCCGGACCCGATCGGCGTACCCATCCCGGGCCCGGACCCGGACGGCGTACCCGAACCGGCCTGATTCTCGGCGGGCTCGAAGAGCCCGGTGTCGTGCGGCAACGCACCGATCGCCGTCTGCAGCCGGTGGTGATGCTCGGCGAACACCGCCGTGAGTGCCTCGGCGTCGCGGGCCCGGAACGCGGCCAGCATGCCGGCGTGATCGGCGTGCAGCAGCGCTCGTCTCTCGCCGTCGAGGTGCGTCATCGGCTGCAGCGGCTCGGTCATGTTCCAGGCGGCGTCGAGCATGTGCAACAGCCGGCGCATCCGGCACGGCCGCAGCAGCGCCAGGTGGAAACGGCGGCTCTCCCGGTGGTAGAGCCGCCCGTCGTAGGCGCTGATCGCCGCGTCCAGCGCACCGAGCGCGGCCAGCGCCTGCCGGTCGTCGTCCTCGCCGGCCAGCTCGACGGCGGCCCGCAGCGCGGCCGTCTCGAGCGCCTCCCGCACCAGGTAGATCTCGGTGAACTCGGCCGCGGTCATGGTCGCCACCCGGTAACCGCCGTTCGGCCGGTGATCGACCAGCCCCTCGCCGATCAAGGTCATCAGGGCTTCGCGTACGGGTATGCGGCTCACCCCGAACGCGGCCGCCACCGCGTCGACCGGTATTGCCGAGCCGGGCGGCACCTCCCCGTCCAGGATGATGCCGCGCAGCTCGTCCAGAACGCCACCGAGCGGACGCCCGCCCAGCCGCGAGATCAGAATCGACCGGCGGCGAGGACCTGACATGCCCGGACCCTAAACCGCTCCGGTTACAGCGCCGCTACGACGGCGGCGGACTCGACCGGAATCGAGAACATCGGGAAGTCGTAGGCGATCGCGTTGTCGTGTTCCTCCGGTGACGTCGCCGCCATGCAGTCGGTGAGGGTGATGACGCGGTACCCGTTCTCGTAGGCGCTGCGCATCGTGGACTCGACACAGCAGTTGGTCAGGAACCCGCCCAGGATGACCGTCTCGATGCCCTTGCTGCGCAGGATGAAGTCGAGGTTGGTGCTGGCGAACGTGTCCAGCCCCCGCTTGCCCTCGATGACGATGTCGCCGTCGGCCGGGGTGAGCTGGTCGACGATCGCCGCGCCCCAGGTGCCCTTAACGAACGCGTTACCGTCCACGACGCCCTTGAGGATCCCGTACGGATGGCGGGTCAGCTCCCCGAACCCGGGGGCGAACGTGATCGGCGCGTGCATGATGGTCACCCCGGCCGCCCGGGCCGCCGCCACCAGCGCCACCGTCTTGGCCAGCATGCCGGTCTTGTCCATCACCGGCGCCACCGCGCCGTGCAGCACGCCGCCCTCGGTGGTGAACTCGTTCTGGAACTCGATCAGCACGACCGCCGTCCTCGCCGGATCGAACTGCAGCGTCTCCGCCATCGCACGCCTCCTGTGGCCCTCGTCACTCTTCTCGCCAGGCTAGGCTCTCCACGAGGGCAAAGACCAGGAGGCCGGCGTGGAGATGCGGCACGATCCGAGTTGGGGCCGGCCCCCGCAGAACGAGCCCGTGCCGGGCCCCGGCCTGCCCGCCTGGCTCGAGGAACGGCTATTCGACCAGCGCATCGTCATGATCCGCGGCCATCTCAGCAACGAGGCCGCCACCGGCATCTCGGCGGCCCTGCTCACCCTCGACGCGGCCGGCCCCGCCCCGGTCCAGCTGCACGTGGCCGGCGACGGCGGCGACCTGAGCGCCGCGCTCACCGTCATCGACGTGATCGACACGATGACCGCCCCGGTGCATGCCCTGGTCACCGCGCAGGCGGCCGGCGCGGTGGTGGCCGTGCTCGCCGCCGCCGACAAGCGCACCGCCTACCGGCACGCCCGGTTCAAGCTGACCGAGCCGCGCGCCGCCGGGGTCACCGGCACCGCCGACGAGGTGACCCGGGCCGCCGGCCAGCACCTGCGTGAGCTGGAGGAGATCGTGCTGCGCCTGGTCGAGGTAACCGGCCAGCCCCGCAGCCGGATCGAGGACGACCTGTCCTCGGGCCGCATCCTCAGCGCCCAGGAGGCCGTGGAGTACGGCCTGATCGACGAGATCGTCGGCAAGGCATGAAAAAGCCCCCGGGGTCGACCCCGGGGGCTTTCGCAAAAGCTACTGCGCGACCTTGACACCCATCGAGCGGGCGGTGCCGGCCACGATCTGGATCGCGGCGTCGACGTCGTTCGCGTTCAGGTCGGGGAGCTTGCGCTCGGCGATCTCCTTGACCTGGGTGGTGCTCAGGGTGCCGACGGTCTGGGTCAGCGGGTTGGACGCGCCGGACTGGATCCCCAGAGCCTTGCGGATCAGGAAGCTGGTCGGCGGCGTCTTGTAGACCAGCGTGTGGCTGCGGTCCTCGTAGACGGACACGACGACCGGGATGATCTCGCCCCGGTTCTTCGAGGTGGCCTCGTCGTACTCCACCTTCACGGCCCGCATGTTGGCCCCGGTCGGACCAAGCATCTTGCCGAGGTCGACCATCGCGGCGTTACCCGCCTCAAGCGCGAGGGTTACCTCATGGGTCTTTTTCTTGGGCGGCATTGCGTAGGGCTCCTTAGGGTGAGCTGCAAGCTTTGAAAGTGCAGCTCGCCAGCATCATCAACACACGACTAACCCGAGGACCCTACTACAGGCCCCGGGCGCACGACAAAAAGTGTAGCTCGGCGGCTCAGTACTTATCGCACTGGCACCGGGTCATCAACGAGCGGACCGCCGCCACGTACTCCGGGTTGGGCAACGTCTTGCTCTCCGCGGCCGCTTCGATGCCGCCCTGGCCCGCGTTGTAGCCCGAGATCACCACGTTGAGCAGGCACCACGACGAATGCGTCTTGCACTTGCTCGCGCTCAGGTTGTAGTTGGCGCCCGGGAAGTACTTGTCGCCGGCCCACTTGGTCAGCCACGCCACGTAGTTGGCTCCCACGTAAGCGTTGTCCTGGAACAACGCCGGGTTGTAGGCCAGCCCGAACCGCTGGTTGATCATCTCCACCGTGGCCGGCATGACCTGCATGACCCCGGCCCCGCCGTCACAGTTGTGGATGTTGCTCTGCCAGCCGCTCTCCTGCCAGGCCACCGCCTTGAGCAGCGGATAGTTGAGCTTGAGCTGGGGCGCCTCGGTGTTCCAGTAGGTGCGCCCGGCGGCCGCCTTCAGCGCGACCTTGATCGTGCCCTTCGGCACGGCCTTGGTCTTGTCGTAGTGCGCGCAGTCGGGAAGCTGGCTCCAGAACGCCGGCTGGGTCGGCTCGGCCGTCTTCGGCTTCTTCTTCTTTGTCGGCGTGGGTGACGGCGTCGTCGGCTCCGGCTCCGGCGTCGGTGACTCGGTTTCCAGGTCGAAGGTCGGCTCGGCGGACGGCGTCACGGCCGCGGCCACATCGTCATCCTTGTTGCCGGTCAGCCCGCACCCGGCCGCGACGATCAAGGCGACCACCGCCGCAAGCACTTTCCATCGATGCGTCATCGACGACCACCTTCCCCGTGAACCCGCCGCCGACGAACGCTAACAGCCCCCACCCAAGATCCGCTGCCCGGCGATTACGGACAAACAACCCGAGTTCCGCGGTCACACCCCGGACCCACCCCAGCAACCAAGACCGGGGACAATAGAGCTATGCAGACCCGCACCGACCTACGCAACGTCGCCATCATCGCTCACGTCGACCATGGCAAAACCACCCTGGTCGACGCCATGCTGCGCCAGGGGAGCCAGTCCCACGCGCGTGGCGAGATGGCCGACCGCGCCATGGACTCCATGGACCTGGAGCGGGAAAAGGGCATCACCATTCTCGCCAAGAACACGGCGATCAGCTATCAGCCCGCCGAGGGTGGCCCGGTCACCATCAACATCATCGACACCCCGGGTCACGCCGACTTCGGCGGTGAGGTCGAGCGCGGCCTCACCATGGTCGACGGCGTCGCCCTGCTGGTCGACGCCTCCGAGGGCCCGCTCCCGCAGACCCGCTTCGTGCTGCGCAAGGCGCTGCACGCCAAGCTCCCGATCATCCTGATCATCAACAAGGTCGACCGTCCCGACGCCCGGATCAAAGAGGTCGTCGACGAGACCTACGAGCTCTTCCTCGACCTCGACGCCGACGAGCACCAGATCGAGTTCCCGATCGTCTACGCGTGTGCCCGCGACGGCATCGCCTCGCTGAACATGCCCAAGGACGGCACCGTCCCCGAGGACGCCACCGACCTGTCGGTCCTGTTCAAGACGATCCTCGAGACGATCCCGGCCCCGACCTACACCGAGGGCGCCCCGCTCCAGGCCCACGTCGTCAACCTCGACTCGTCCAACTTCCTGGGCCGGCTCGCGCTCTGCCGCGTGCACGAGGGCACGATCCGCAAGGGCCAGACCGTGGCTTGGTGCAAGACCGACGGCACGGTCAGCAACGTCCGCATCTCCGAGCTGCTCATCACCGAGGGTCTCGAGCGCAAGCCGGCCGAGAGCGCCGGCCCCGGCGACATCATGGCCATCGCCGGCATCTCCGACATCATGATCGGCGAGACGCTGGCCGACGCGGAAAATCCGATCCCCCTGCCGCTGATCACCGTCGACGAGCCGGCCATCTCGATGGTCCTCGGCACCAACACGTCGCCCCTGGTCGGCAAGGTCAAGGGCGGCAAGGTCACGGCCCGCATGGTCAAGGACCGCCTCGACCGCGAACTGGTCGGTAACGTCTCGCTGCGGGTTCTCCCGACCGAGCGCCCCGACGCCTGGGAGGTCCAGGGCCGCGGCGAGCTCGCCCTGGCCATCCTGGTCGAGCAGATGCGCCGCGAGTCCTACGAACTCACCGTGGGCAAGCCGCAGGTGGTCACGAAGACCATCGACGGCAAGATCCACGAGCCGGTAGAGCGCCTCACGATCGACGCCCCGGACGAATACATGGGCGCCATCACCACCCTGCTGTCGACCCGCAAGGGCCGGATGGAAGAGCTGATCAACCACGGCACCGGCTGGCTGCGCATGGAGTGGCTGGTCCCGGCGCGCGGCCTGATCGGCTTCCGCACCGAGTTCCTCACCGAGACCCGCGGCACCGGCATCATGCACCACCTCTTCGAGGACTACGAGCCCTGGTTCGGCGAGCTGCGCACCCGCAGCAACGGCTCCCTGGTCGCCGACCGGGCCGGCGTGGTCACCGCGTTCGCGATGACCAACCTCCAGGAGCGCGGCCAGCTCTTCGTCGAGCCGACCACCGAGGTCTACGAAGGCATGATCGTCGGTGAGAACTCGCGCCAGGACGACATGGACGTCAACATCACCAAGGAGAAGAAGCTGACGAACATGCGTCAGTCGACCTCCGACGAGACCGAGAAACTGATCCCGCCGCGCAAGCTGTCGCTGGAGCAGGCCCTCGAGTTCTGCCGCGAGGACGAGTGCGTCGAGGTCACCCCGGCCGCGGTCCGCATCCGCAAGGTCGTCCTCGACCAGCAGACCCGAGGCCGGGCCGCGGCCCGCCGCAAACACCAGTAACAATTATCGGTACGCCGTAGGGGTGCCCCAACCGCACGGTGGGGCACCGCCGCCACAACGCCGCCCGCCCGGTGGTCGCGCTTCCCAGCGCGACCATCGGGCGGTGTGCGTTTCTAGGCTTTCGAGTCGACTAACGCGCGCTTGCGGTCCCGGGACGATTTCACCAGGCTGGCGACGGTCGCGATGCCGAGCGTGCCGATGATGACCAGCAGCGACAGCCAGATCGGGATCTCCGGCGCCCAGTGCACGCCCTCGCCACCGTTGATGAACGGCAGGCTGTTGGTGTGCAGGGCCTCGAGGAACAGCTTCACACCGATGAAGGCCAGCACCGCGGCCAGGCCGTAGTTCAGGTACACCAGGCGTTCCAGCAGGCCACCCAGCAGGAAGTAGAGCTGGCGCAGGCCCATCAGGGCGAAGATGTTCGCCGTGAAGACCAGGTAGGGCTCCTTGGTGATGCCGAAGATCGCCGGGATCGAGTCCAGGGCGAACAGCAGATCGGTGGTGCCGATCGCGATCGTCACGATCAGCAGCGGCGTGAACATCCGCTTCCCCACCGACGTGACCGTCATCATCCGGCCGTCACCGAACGAGTTCGACACCGGCAGCACCTTCTTGGCCCACCGGATCAGAACGTTCTCGTTGAAGTCGTCCGCGTCGTTCTCCCCCTCCTTCAGCAGGTTGATCGCCGTGTAGACGAGGAACGCGCCGAAGATGTAGAAGACCCACGAGAACTGGGCGATGAGGGCGGCACCGGCCGCGATGAACAGGCCGCGCATCACCAGCGCCAGCACGATGCCGATGAGCAGCACCTTCTGCTGGAACTGCCGGGGCACGGAGAACCGGGCCATGATGATCACGAAGACGAAGAGGTTGTCCACGGACAGCGAGTACTCGGTCAGCCACCCCGTGTAGAACTCACCCGCGTACCGCCCACCCGCGGTGATCCAGACACCGATCCCGAAGACGACCGCCAGCCCGACATACAGGGCCACCCACCCACCGGACTCCTTCACGGAGGGCTCATGCGGCCGCCGGCCGATGATCAGCAGATCAACGGCGAGAACGGCGATGAGGGCGACCAGTGTGGCAATCCACACCCAGGCGGACACAGACAACGAGGACCTCCGGCAGACACGGTGCGACCCCGCACCCACTTGAGCGGGCGCAGCGACGGTACGGCTGTCGGAGGTCTCTTCCGCCGCCCTGGAGCGACCGCCGGCCCCGGGTAGCCCGTAAGGGCATTCCGTGTTGACGAGACCGGCACGAGGGAATACTCCCCTCCTACGGCAGCCATTGTGTCTCATGACGAGACGCAACGGCAGGGCACCCCGGGAATCGTGTCCAGCCTCTCGGCCGAACCGCCCTCCCGAACATGTTCCTACCGCCAGCGTAACGCCTACTCGGGACTTCGCAGCTATACAGAGTTCCCTGCTGCCGCCGATTGACCAGGTAATACGGCACGCTATCGAGGGTTGACGGGGTGACCAGGCCCACGGACAGGCGAGACGTCCTAGGAGGCTAGCTCAATTGCCGCTCGCTGAAACCGGGCCCGGCGCCCACGATCCACGAATCCGAGTCCGCGGTAGAGCGCCGCGGCCCCCGGGTTGTTGACGTTGACGTTGAGCCAAGCCTCGGTGCCACCGGCCGCGGCCATCCGGCCCAGCGACTCCCGCACCAGGGCCGCCCCGAGTCCGCGCCCGCGCGCCCTGGGCAACACCCCGACCTGCACGATCCACCCCACCGCCGCAGTAACAAAGCCGACGTCCCCACCGGAATCGGCAACCAGAACCGACCACGCCGCCCGAAACTCGTCATCCTCGTCATGCTCAGCGATCCACGAGGCGGCCGACTCCCCCGAAAACCCAGGCCGATCCCGAAACGCGCCCACATAAACCCGGTGAAACCGCTCCGCCGTCCGACCAGACCATTCAAAAAGCTCAACCCCGCCCGGCCAACCAGCCGGCCCGACCCCACTCCGCCGATCACCAGGCTCAACCCCATTCGGCTGATGGGCATGCTCAGCTACAACCGGCCGGCCAGCAGGCTCAAACCCTGCCCGCCGAGCGGCAAATTCAGCTGCGCTTGGCCGATCGAGATGCTCAATCACACCCGAGCGGCCGGCAAGCTCACGCCCTCCCTGCTGAGCGGCAGACTGAGCTACACCCGGCCGATCGGCAGGCTCAGACCCGGCCGGTCCTTCGGCGAGATCGACTTCGCCCGGGCGCGCGGTAGCCGGCAACGGCCCGGTCAGCCCGATGCGCATGACGTCCTCGGCGAACGTCTGCACCAACCCCCGCGAGGCGAACAGCGCCGCACCCGCCTCGGTCAACGACTCCGTCTCGACGGTGACCGGCTTGCCGCCGGCCAGTGAGAGTCCGTGGTCGAGCACCCGCGCACCCAGCCCACGCCCCCGAACCGCCGGATCAACCAGCCCGGTCACGATGACGCCGTCTCCCGAGGGGCACACCGCCCCGGCCGCCACCAGCCGCCCGTCCACCGGCTGCCGAAGCCCGAACGTCACGCCCTCCGGGACCGCCCAACGACGGCGGAGAAACCACGGCTCGACGGCGAGCGGCATGCCACCGTCGGCCCGCAGGCACCGCTCGGCCAGCCCGATCAGATCCGGCCCGACCACATCGGCCCCGGCCGAGCTGACCCCGGCCTGGCCGGTCACGCCCAAGGCGGCCACAGCCGCGTCAGTCACACCCTGACCAGGCACGGCCGAAGCGGGCGCCGCCTCGTCGCGCGCGGCCGAAGCACCCCGGCCAGGCACGGCCGAAGCAGCCACGCCCTGACCGGACGCGGCCGAAGCAGTCACGCCCTGGCCGGGGCCGTCCGGTGTTGTTCGAGGTTGGTCGTCCGCGGAGGTCACGCGGGCGAGGTTAGCGAAAGCTCCTACTTCACGCCTGCCATATCCATGCCGCGCAGTTCCTTCTTCAGCTCGGACATCTCGTCGCGGATTCGGGCCGCCAGCTCGAACTGCAGCTCGCGGGCCGCGGCCAGCATCTGGTCGTTGAGGTCCTGGATGAGCTGGGCCAGCTCGGCCCGGGCCATGCCCTCGCGGGCCGTGCCGTTCGACGCGCGCGCCTTCGACCTGGTCTCGGGGACCGGGGCCTTGCCGCGGGAGACCTGCCGGCCGCCGCCGCCGACCATCGCGCCGACCGTCGCCTCGGTGTCCTCCGACTCGCGGTAGATGTCGTCGAGGATGTCGTGGATCTTCTTGCGCAGGGCGGTCGGGGTGATGCCGTTGGCCTCGTTGTGGGCGATCTGCTTGTCGCGGCGCCGGTCGGTCTCCTCGATGGCGTCCCGCATCGACGGGGTGACCTTGTCCGCATACATATGGACCTCGCCGGAGACGTTTCGCGCGGCCCGGCCGATGGTCTGGATGAGTGACCGGCCGCTGCGCAGGAAGCCCTCCTTGTCGGCGTCGAGGATCGCCACCAGCGACACCTCGGGCAGGTCGAGGCCCTCGCGCAGCAGGTTGATGCCGACCAGCACGTCGTAGTCGCCCTTGCGCAGCTCCTTGAGCAGCTCGACCCGGCGCAGGGTGTCCACCTCGGAGTGCAGGTAGCGCACCCGGATGCCGTTCTCCAGGAGGTAGTCGGTCAGGTCCTCGGACATCTTCTTGGTCAGCGTGGTGACCAGGACCCGCTCGTTGCGCTCGGTGCGCAACCGGATCTCGTGCATCAGGTCGTCGATCTGGCCCTTGGTCGGCTTGACCACCACCTGCGGGTCGACCAGCCCGGTGGGGCGGATGACCTGCTCGACGAACTCGCCCTGGGCCTGCTGCATCTCCCACGGGCCGGGGGTGGCCGACAGGAACACCATCTGACCGACCCGCTCGAGGAACTCGTCGAACCGCAGCGGCCGGTTGTCGGCCGCGCTCGGCAACCGGAAGCCGTGCTCGATGAGGATCCGCTTCCGCGACGCGTCGCCCTCGTACATCCCGCCGATCTGCGGGATGGTCTGGTGCGACTCGTCGATGACCGTGACGAAGTCGTCGGGGAAGTAGTCGAGCAGGGTGTAGGACGGCTCGCCGGGACTGCGGCCGTCCATGTGCATCGAGTAGTTCTCGATGCCGTTGCAGAAGCCGACCTGCCGCATCATCTCGATGTCGTAGGTCGTGCGCATCCGCAACCGCTGCGCCTCGAGCAGCTTGCCCTGCCGGTCGAGCTCGGCCAGTCGCTCTTCGAGCTCGGCCTCGATGCCGTGGATCGCCCGCTCCATCCGCTCGGCGCCGGCCACGTAGTGCGTGGCCGGGAAGATGATCAGCTCGTCGACCTCGCGGACCACCTCGCCGGTGAGCGGGTGCAGGTAATACAGCTTTTCCACCTCGTCGCCGAACAACTCGACGCGGATGGCCAGCTCCTCGTAGGCCGGGATGATCTCCAGCGTGTCGCCCCGGACCCGGAACGTGCCGCGCTGGAAGGCCATGTCGTTACGCGAATACTGGATGTCGACCAGGCGGCGCAGCAGCTTGTCGCGGTCGGTCTCCTGACCGACCTTGAGCTTGACCGCGGTCTCCACATATTCCTGCGGGGTGCCGAGGCCGTAGATCGCGCTCACCGTCGCCACGACGATCACGTCGCGGCGGGTCAGCAGCGACATGGTGGCCGAGTGCCGCAGCCGCTCGACCTCCTCGTTGACCGACGAGTCCTTCTCGATGTAGGTGTCGGTCTGGGCGATGTAAGCCTCGGGCTGGTAGTAGTCGTAGTAACTGACGAAGTATTCGACCGCGTTGTTGGGCAGCAGCTCGCGGAACTCCTTGGCCAGCTGCGCGCAGAGCGTCTTGTTGGGCGCGATCACGAGCGCGGGGCGCTGCAACCGCTCGATGAGCCACGCGGTGGTCGCGCTCTTGCCGGTGCCGGTCGCGCCGAGCAGCACCGTGTGGCGGTCGCCCTGGCGCACCCGGCGCTCGAGCTCGTCGATGGCCGCCGGCTGGTCTCCGGCGGGCTGGAATTCGCTGATGACCTCGAAGCGGCCGTCGAGCAATGGGATGTCGAACGCCATGGCCACAACGGTACGTCGGGGGTATGACAAGTTCCGGTCGACGGCGTGCGGAGGGTGCACATTCCGTCCCGGTGAATGCCGTTGTTCGCGCTTGCGGCCCTCGCCTAACCTGTTCGGGTAGGCCGCTCGCGGCGGCCGACCGGCATCGATACCGGGCCACCACACGGCCCGCTCGACCGGCCCGCGGTCGTTGCGCCCCGGCACTCCCGGCGCGCGCACCCGCGGTGGTCGCGCTATGCGCTGACCGGCCGCCGCGAGCGCCCTTCTTTCATCACTGCCCGGGGCACCAGCCGGTCGACTCCGCCCAGTCGTCGGCCGCCTGTGCCTCCGCGTCGAACCACGGCTCCTTCGCCTCGCCGTACGCATATCGGTCGGTGTGTTCGGCCGCCCAGGCCGCCTTCGCCGCCGTGTATTCGTCTCGCGCGGCCGGCACGGCTCGCAGGTGATCTCGCATGAGCAGGGCGAAACGCCAGCCGGGCGACCCGCTGACCCGCACGTGCAGGTGGACCGGCCGCCCGGGATCGGCGGTGCCGTGCAGCCGCTTCGGCCAGGTCTGGCCGGGCAGCCCGCGCGCGTTGTCGAACCACTCCCCCGACCGCCGCGGGAAGCCGGCCTGCCCGAGCCGGGCGGCCAGCGCGTCCGCCTCGTCGAGCGTCCGCACGGCCAGCATGAGGTCGATGATGTCCTTGGCCGGCAGCCCCGGCACCGCGGTCGATCCGATGTGCGTCACGGCCGCCTCGGCGCCGATCGCGTGCCGGATCCGGGCGATCAGCCGGTCCGCCTGCGCCGGCCAGGTCGGGTCGGGTTCGACGAGGCGCAGTTCCGGGCCCAGCCGGGCGGCCGTGCCGAGCCGCACGTGCTCCTCGAAGGGGCGCAGCCGCTCCCGGACCAGAAGATCGACTCGGGCGTGCAGGTCGTCGAGGGTGCCGTTGTTCTCCAGCAGGACGTCGGCGGCGGCTCGGCGCTGCTCGTCGTCGGCCTGCGCGGCGATCCGCGCGGCCGCCTGGTCGGCGGTCATCCCGCGCGTCTCTTCGAGACGGCGGATGCGCCGGTCACGGTCGGCTTCGACCACGATCACCAGATGGTACGAGGGTGCCTGCCCGGTCTCCACCAACAGCGGTACGTCGTTGACGAGGATCGCATCGACCGGGGCAGCATGCGCCAGCTCGACCGCACGCGAGCGTACCCGTGGGTGAATGATCTGTTCGAGCTTCCGCCGTGCCTCGTCGTCGCCGAAGACCCTGGCGCCCAGCGCCGGCCGGTCGAGATCGCCGGCGGGCGTGAGCACGCCGGCGCCGAAGGCGTCGACCACCTCGGCCAGACCGGAGGTGCCCGCCGCCACGACCTCGCGGGCCAGCACGTCGGAGTCGACGAGCACCGCACCATTGGCGACCAGCCGCTTCGCGACCGCGCTCTTGCCCGCACCGATCCCGCCGGTAAGCCCCACCTTCAGCACGCGCCAAGTATCGCCGGTCAGCCCGCCCGGCGCCCGCCCGGGAACGGCGAAAGGCCGCCCCGACCGGAGTCGGGACGGCCTTTCGGCGGATTACTGCGTCAGGCCTTGCCGCCCGCGAGCTTCTCGCGCAGAGCGGCGAGAGCCTCGTCGGTGGCCAGGGTGCCGGACGGCTCCTCGGAAGCGCGCGCCGGAGCCGGCGAGCTCGACGTGGTCGAGGACGACGTCGCGGTGGGAGCACCAGCCGTGACCGGGGTCGGGTTGAGCGCAGCCTCGGCGTCGGCGTCGCGGGATGCCTGCACCTGCTTGGTGTGGGCCTCCCAGCGCTCGCGAGCGTCGGCGTACTGCTTCTCCCAGGTCTCGCGCTGCTTCTCGAAGCCCTCGAGCCACTCACCCGTCTCGGGGTCGAAGCCCTCGGGGTAGATGTAGTTGCCCTCGGCGTCGTAGGTCGCCGCCATGCCGTAGAGGGTCGGGTCGAAGTGCTCCTCGCCCTCGACGAAGCCCTCGTTGGCCTGCTTGAGCGACAGCGAGATCCGGCGGCGCTCCAGGTCGATGTCGATGACCTTGACGAGGACGTCGGAGCCCACCTGGACGACCTGCTCGGGCAGCTCGACGTGCCGCTCGGCCAGCTCGGAGATGTGCACCAGGCCCTCGATGCCGTCGTCGACGCGGACGAACGCACCGAACGGAACCAGCTTGGTGACCTTGCCCGGCACGATCTGGTTGATCGCGTGGGTGCGGGCGAACTGACGCCACGGGTCTTCCTGGGTCGCCTTCAGCGACAGCGAGACGCGCTCACGGTCCAGGTCGACGTCGAGCACCTCGACCTCGACCTCCTGGCCGACCTCGACGACCTCGGAGGGGTGGTCGATGTGCTTCCAGGACAGCTCGGAGACGTGCACCAGACCATCGACACCACCGAGGTCGACAAACGCGCCGAAGTTGACGATCGAAGAGACGACGCCCTTGCGGACCTGGCCCTTCTGCAGCTTGTTGAGGAACTCGGTGCGAACCTCGGACTGCGTCTGCTCCAGCCAGGCACGGCGGGACAGGACCACGTTGTTGCGGTTCTTGTCCAGCTCGATGATCTTGGCTTCGAGCTCCCGGCCCACGTAGGGCTGGAGGTCGCGAACGCGACGCATCTCGACCAGGGACGCGGGCAGGAAGCCGCGCAGGCCGATGTCGAGGATGAGGCCACCCTTGACAACCTCGATGACCGAACCACGGACGACGCCGTCGTCTTCCTTGATCTTCTCGATGGTGCCCCAGGCGCGCTCGTACTGCGCCCGCTTCTTCGAGAGGATCAGGCGGCCTTCTTTGTCCTCCTTGGTGAGAACAAGAGCCTCGATGTGGTCACCGACCGACACCACTTCCGCGGGGTCCACGTCATGCTTGATCGACAACTCGCGCGAGGGGATGACACCCTCGGTCTTGTAGCCGATGTCGAGCAGGACCTCGTCCCGATCGACCTTGACGACGGTGCCTTCGACAATGTCGCCGTCGTTGAAGTACTTGATGGTCTCGTCGATGGCGGCGAGGAATGCTTCCTCGGACCCGAGATCGTCGACGGTGACCTTGTTGGCGCTCGAGGTGGCCTCGATGCTGCTCGTCATGTGGACAGTTGCTCCGAACGGATGGATTCGTGGTGTCTCTCGCGCTCCGCGGAACTGCCGGCGGGCACGACACAACCGAGCGGGAAAGACCAGACCGGGAAGATCAGATCCTTGCAGTCGATCATGTCGAGACCGACGACCACGGAACCTGCTCCCTGCCGAGGCACACGATCCGCGAGCGCATCGACTAGCTTACCGTGCGCATTACCACAGGTTGCAAGCCCTCCTCACGACGGCGGCACAATGTTCGGGGGAAACCTCGTAGCATGCCCGTAATATGCCGAATCAGGGCGGCACCACGCCCTGCCGTACCGTTGCCCCGTGATCGACACCCCACTCCCGCATCGCCGCTCGGTCAGCGATGCCGAAAGCCGTGTCGCCAGCCGTTCCTGGTGGGATCTGGACGCCGACGAGTACCAAGCTGAGCATGGCAAATTCCTGGGCGATCTGGACTTCGTCTGGTGTCCGGAGGGCCTGCGCGAGTCCGACGCTCATCTATTGGGCGAGGTCAAGGGCAAGAGAGTGCTCGAGCTGGGCGCCGGCGCCGCCGCCGGCGCGCGGTGGCTCGACGGCCAGGGCGCGAACGTCGTGGCCATGGATCTCTCGGCGGGCATGCTGCGGCATGCGCGGGCCGGGGCCGAGCGCTCGGGTGTACGCGTGCCGCTGGTGCAAGCCGACGCACTGGCTCTGCCGTTCGCGGACAGCGTATTCGACATTGTCTGCACCGCCTTCGGGGCGATCCCTTTCGTGGCGGACTCGGGCGCCGCGATGCGGGAGGTGGCCCGCGTCCTGCGCCCCGGCGGCACCTGGGTCTTCTCGATCACTCACCCGATGCGCTGGATTTTCTGGGACGAACCGGATGAAACCGGCTTGATCGCCAGAAATTCCTACTTCGACCGGACGCCGTACGTGGAGATCGACGACGACGGCCAGCCCTCCTACGTCGAGCAGCACCGCACCCTGGGCGACCGCATCCGGGAGCTGGTGGCCGCGGGCTTCGTGCTCCGCGACCTGATCGAGCCCGAATGGCCGGCCGGCCACGAGCAGATCTGGGGCCAGTGGAGCCCGCTGCGCGGCCGCCTCTTCCCCGGCACCGCGATCTTCGTCGCCGACCTGCCCGCGCCGCTCCCGGCAAACGCGCCGCGGCACTGAGCGGGCCCTGAGGCCGACGACCGGAAGGCGGCCGCAGGCGCGATCAGACCGCCGGCGGCCGCGGAGCTCAGAGGAAGGTGCCGGCGTCCAGGAGGGCGGCCAGCACGGTCAGGCCGGCCGGGATCAGGCGGTAGTAGACCCACGTGCCGCGGCGGTCGCTGTCGACCAGGCCGGCCTCGCGCAACACCCGCAGGTGGTGCGAGATCGTCGGGCCGGTCAGGTGGAAGGCGCCGGTCAGGTCGCAGACGCAGACCTCGCCCCCGCCGGCCGAGGCGATCATCGAAAGCAGCCGGAGACGCACCGGGTCGCCGAGCGCCTTGAACATCGGAGCGAACCGGCTCGCCTGCGCGGCGTCCAGCGGAGCGTGCGCGATCGGCGCACCGTCGTCAGCCACCGCGGCCGCGGTCCCCTCGGTCATCTTGCTCAACATCCCGCCAGCCTCACACCGCTCCGAAACCAACGACGTCCCACCACGACCCCTCCGCTCTCAAGCAGCCGCCGCGCCGAACATTACCGCCCACGGGACCGATCGTCACCGCCAGTCCTACGGCTTGTGGGAGGCAGGAGCAATGGCGCCGCCACAACACTCAGGACTCTTTGCGCTCGCTCCCAGCCCGCATCGAGCCAGGAGCGGGGCGCTAGTGGTCGGCGCCGTTCCAGTCGCGGCCGGAGCCGACCGAGACCTCGAGCGGGACCGAGAGCGGGTGGGCGCCACCCATCTCGCGGCGGACCAGCTCCTCCAGGGTCTCGCGCTCGCCGGGCGCCACGTCGAAGACGAGTTCGTCGTGGACCTGGAGGAGCATGCGGGACCGCAGGCCGGCCTCCTTGATGGCGGCGTCGACCCGGAGCATGGCGACCTTGATGATGTCGGCGGCCGAGCCCTGGATCGGGGCGTTCAGCGCCATCCGCTCGGCCATGTCACGGCGCTGGCGGTTGTCACTGGAGAGGTCGGGCAGATATCGCCGGCGGCCGAGGATCGTCGCCGTGTAACCGTCCTGGACCGCCCGCTTCACGACCGACTGAAGGTAGTCGCGGACGCCGCCGAACCGCTGGAAATACTCCTCCATGAGGGCCTTGGCCTCGTCGACCCCGATGGTCAGCTGGTTGGACAGGCCGAACGCGGACAGGCCGTAGGCGAGGCCGTAGTTCATCGCCTTGATCTTGCGGCGCTGGTCGGGGACGACCTCCTCCACCGGGACGTGGAATACCGACGACGCGGTGGCGGCGTGGAAGTCGAACGCCGAGTTGAACGCGGCGATCAGCGCCTCGTCGCCGGACAGGTGCGCCATGATGCGCATCTCGATCTGGCTGTAGTCGGCGGTCATCAGCTGCTCGAACCCCTGGCCGACGACGAAGGCGCGGCGGATGCGCCGGCCCTCCTCGGTGCGGATCGGGATGTTCTGCAGGTTGGGGTCGGTCGACGAGAGCCGGCCGGTCGCCGCCACGGTCTGGTTGAACGTGGTGTGGATGCGGCCGTCGTCGGAGACGGACTTGAGCAGACCGTCGACCGTGGACTTGAGCTTCGCGACGTCGCGGTGCCGCAGCAGGTGGTGCAGCACCGGGTCGCCGGTCTGGGCGAAGAGGCTCTGCAGCGCGTCGGCGTCGGTGGTGTAGCCGGACTTGATCTTCTTGGTCTTGGGCAGGCCCCGCTCGTTGAACAGGATCTCCTGCAACTGCTTGGGCGAGCCGAGGTTGAACTCACGACCGACGACCTCGTGCGCGCCCTGCTGGGCCGCTTTCACCTCGGCCGCGAAGTGCGCCTCGAGCTCGGAGAGGTATTCGGTGTCGGCGGCGATGCCGAGGTGCTCCATCTCGGCGAGCACCTGCGACAGCGGCTGCTCCACCTCGGTGAGCAGGGTCTGCGACTCGCCACCGTCGCGGGACAACTCCTCGGTGATCACGTCGGCCAGGTCGAGGGTGGCCCGGGCGCGCAGCATGAGGTTTTCCTCGGCGGCGCCCTTGTCGTCACCGAAGCCCTCGATGGTGAGCTGGCCGTTGTCCGGTTCCTCGACCCGCAGCTCGCGCTTCAGGTAGCGCAGGGCCAGGTCGGTGAGGTCGTAGGCGCGCTGGTCGGGTTTCGCCAGGTAGGCCGCGAGGGCGGTGTCGACCCGTACGCCGGAAAGGGACCACCCGTGCGCGCGCATGGCCAGCGAGGCCGGCTTGGCGTCGTGCACCACCTTCGGCCGCGAGGGATCCGAAAGCCATGCGGCGACGGCCTTTTCGTCCGCCTCGTCGAGAACGGCGGGGTCGAACCAGGCAGCCGGCCCGTCGCCGGTGGACACGGCCACACCGGTGAGATTGCCGGTGCCCCGCCCGAAGGTGCCGTTTACCGCCACCCCGACCGGGGCTTCGAGAGCATGCGCGGCGAGCCATCCGGCGACCTGGCCGACGGCGAGAACCGAACCGGCGATGTCGAAGCCGGCCTCGGCCTCGGGCTCGACGGCGTCGAGGTAGGAGTAGAGCCGCTCGCGCAGCACCCGAAACTCGAGGGCGTCGAACACCTGGTGGAC
The DNA here is from genome assembly GCF_018332695.1 of Paractinoplanes toevensis. Classification (GTDB taxonomy): domain Bacteria; phylum Actinomycetota; class Actinomycetes; order Mycobacteriales; family Micromonosporaceae; genus Actinoplanes; species Actinoplanes toevensis. Next base: position 84,101 of record NZ_BOQN01000118.1, on the reverse strand, counting down.
GGCTTCGCGGTCCCACCCGTGCCAGCGCACGTCTTCGGGGCGGATCGGAAGCTCGAGGTCTTTGCGCAACGCGTTGAGCTCGTAGTTGAGCATCACCGACGACAGATGGGCGCGCAGGCTGTCGCCGGCCTTGCCCTTGATCTTGTCGGCGTTGGCGACGACGCCCTCGATGCCGCCGAACTCGGTGATCCACTTGGCCGCCGTCTTGGGCCCGACGCCGGGGACGCCGATCAGGTTGTCGCTGCTCTCACCGACCAGGGCGGCCTTGTCGCGGTAGAGGTGCGGCGGGACGAGCTGCTTCTCCTCGACCAGGGCGGGGGTCATCCGCCAGACCTCGGAGACGCCGCGGCTCGGATAGAGGACCGTGACGTGGTCGTCGACCAGCTGCAGGGCGTCGCGGTCGCCGGAGGAGATGAGCACCTCCATGCCGGCGTCGCGGGCCTGGCAGGCGAGGGTGGCGAGGACGTCGTCGGCCTCGAAGCCGGGCTTCTCGACATAAGGGATGCGCAGCGCGTCGAGGACCTCTTTGATCAGGCTGACCTGACCCAGGAACTCGGGAGGCGTCGCCGACCGGCCGGCCTTGTATTCCGGGTATCTCTCCGTGCGGAAGGAGACGCGGGAGACGTCGAACGCGACCACGATGTGGGTGGGCTTCTCGTCGCGCAGCATGTTGATCAGCATCGAGGTGAAGCCGAACACGGCGTTCGTGTGCTGCCCGGTCACCGTGCTGAAGTTGTCCTTCGGCAGCGCGTGGAACGCGCGGTAGGCCAGGGAGTGGCCGTCGAGCAGCAGCAAACGGGGGGTCAGGGCGTCGTCGCTCACGTCAGGGAACTCTAGACCTGAGGTACGACAACAACGCTGACCGCCCCGGTCGCATTTACAGCACTTTGCTGAGGAATGCCTGGGTTCGTTCGTGTTGCGGATTGGCGATGATCTCGGCGGGCGTGCCCTTCTCGACCACGACCCCACCGTCCATGAAGACGACCTGATCGCCGACCTCGCGGGCGAAGCCGATCTCGTGGGTCACGACCACCATGGTCATGCCGTCCCGGGCCAGGTCCTTCATCACGTCCAGCACCTCGCCCACCAGCTCCGGGTCGAGGGCACTGGTCGGCTCGTCGAACAGCATCAGCTTGGGACGCATGGCCAGGGCCCGGGCGATCGCGACCCGCTGCTGCTGACCACCGGAGAGCATGCCCGGGTACGCGTCGATCTTGTCGCCGAGACCGACCCGCTCCAGCAGCGACGCCGCGCGCTCGCGTACCTCAGCCTTGTTCTCCCTCTTCACCCGGCAGGGTGCCTCCATCACGTTCTGGAGGGAGGTCATGTGCGGGAAGAGGTTGAAACGCTGGAAGACCATGCCGATCGACCGGCGCTGCCGGGCGACCTCCTTGCCCTTCATCTCGTGCAGCTTGCCGCCGCGCTCGTGATAGCCGACCAGGTCGCCGTCCACGAAGATCTTCCCGGCGTTGAGCTTCTCGAGGTGGTTGACGCAGCGCAGGAACGTCGACTTGCCGGAACCGGAGGGGCCGAGCACGCAGCACACCTCGCCCGAGTTGACCACCAGGTCGACGCCCTTGAGTACCTCGAGCGAGCCGAACGACTTGTGCACGTTGTCGGCGCGCACCATCTCCGTACTCATGTCGCCGCCCCACTCTCCGAAGCCGGAACGCCGCCCTGCTCCGCCTGGATGTTCCGCAATCGCTGCCGGGCCCGCCCGGAAGCGCCGTAGCCCCGGCCGAAGTGCCGCTCCACGAAGTATTGCGCGATCATCAGGACGGTGCAGATGATCAAATACCAGATCACCGCGGCGACCAGCACCGGCAGCACCACGAAGGTGCGCGCCTTGATCGCGTTGAGCTGGAAGAACAGTTCGTAGGTGACCGGTACGAAGGCGACCAGCGAGGTGTCCTTGACCATCGCGATGATCTCGTTGCCGGTCGGCGGCACGATCACCCGCATCGCCTGCGGCAGCACGACCCGGCGCAGCACCTGGCCGCGGGAGAGACCGAGCGCGGTCGCCGCCTCGCCCTGGCCGGGGTCGATCGACTGGATGCCGGCCCGGACGATCTCGGCCATGTAGGCCGCCTCGGACAGGCCGAGCGCGAGCATGCCGGCCACGAAACCGGCCAGCAGGTCGCTGGCCTTGATGCTGTAGAACTGCGCGTTCAGGTCATCGATGCCGAACAGCTTGCCGATCTGCTGGTCGAACGGCAGGCCGAAGCCGATCCGGTCCCACAGGATGTTCAGGTTGCCGAACAGCACGGCGAGGACCAGCCGGGGTACGGCCCGGAAGAACCAGGTGTAGACGAACGCGACCCCGCGCAGGATCCAGTTGTCGGACAGCCGCATGATCGCGATGATCACGCCGAGCACGACGCCGATGACCATCGACGTCACGGTCAGCAGCAGGGTGCCGCGCAGGCCGTCGAGAACCGGCTCGGTGAACATGACACCGCGCTTGCCGGGCTCGTACGAGCTGAAGATGAACGACCACCGGAACTGATCGTTCGTGAAGATCAGGTGCAGGAACATCGCGGTGAGCACGGCGAGAACCGCGATCGCCAGCCAGCGTCCTGGGTGCCGGACGGGCACGGCCTGGATGGGTTCAGGCCGTGCCCGGTCGGTCTGTGTCTGGTCCGACATAAGGGTCAGACGGTGGGGTTGACGGCCGGGTCGGTGATGCCGCCCGCGTCGACGCCCCACTTGGTCAGGACCGTCTTGTAGGTGCCGTCGGCGATCAGCGCCTCGAGCGCGCCCTCGAGGGCCGCGCCCAGGCCGTCGGCCTGGTCCTTCGCCACCACATAGCCGTACGGCGCCGAGTCGTAGATGTCGCCGACCAGGGCGAGCTGCCCGTTGGTCTGCTTCACCGCGTACGCGCCGATCGGGGAGTCGGCCAGCATGGCGTCGTCCTTGCCGGTGACCACGGCGTTGGTCGCGTCCGACTGCGCCTGGTACTGGTCGATCGTGATCTTCGCCTTGCCGGCGTCGGTGCACTTCTTCGACCGGGCGGTGATGTCGTCGACCTGCACGGTCGCGGTCTGCACGGCGACCTTCTTGCCACACGCGTCGTCCGCGCTGATCGTGGCGCCGGCCTTGGCCGCCCACTGGGTGCCGGCCGAGAAGTAGGAGACCATGGTGGTCTCCTTCAGGCGGTCCGCGTTGATCGTGAAGGACGAGACGCCGACGTTGTACTTCTTGCTGGTGACGCCGGGGATGATGCTGTCGAAGCTGGCCGACTGCCACTCGGTGGTCAGGCCGAGCTTGGCCGCCACCGCGTTGAACAGGTCGACGTCGAAGCCGATGACGGTCTTGCCGTCGGCGTCGAGGAACTCGTTCGGCGCGTACGTCGAGTCGGTGCCGATGGTCAGCTTGCCGGCCGACTTGATGTCGGCCGGGAGCTTCGCGACCAGGGCCGCGTCGACGGCGGTGCTCGCCGACGAGGCGCCGGTGGGGGTGCTGCTGCCGGTGTCGTCGCCGGACTCCGAGCCGCAGGCGGCGACCGAGGTGGTCAGCGCCGCCGCAAGTGCCAGCCCGAGGATCGCCCGACGGCCAGGGGTGGTGCGGAACATGGATGTCTCCTCAAGAGAAATTAAGCAACGCCGAGGTAGGCGTCCTTGACCGCCGGGTCGTGCAGAAGTTCGGCGCCGGTGCCTTCCTTCACGATCCGTCCGGTCTCCAGAACGTACGCCCGGTGTGCCCGGGAAAGTGCCTGCTGGGCGTTCTGCTCCACGAGCAGCACGGTGGTGCCCTGCTGGTTGATCTCCACGATGATGTCGAAGATCTGCTGGATCAGCATGGGCGCGAGACCCATCGACGGCTCGTCGAGCAGCAGCAGCTTCGGCCGGCTCATCAGCGCCCGGCCCACGGCGAGCATCTGCTGCTCACCGCCGGACAGCGTGCCGCCGGACTGCTTCTCCCGCTCCCTCATCCGCGGGAACAGGGTGAACACCCGCTGCAGATCCTCGTCGATCTCGGCCCTGTTCTTCCGGGTGTAGGCGCCCATCTCCAGGTTTTCCCGCACCGACATGCCCGGGAAGATGCCCCGGCCCTCGGGCGACTGGGAGACGCCCCGGATCACCCGGAGGTCGGCCCGCAGCTTGGAGATGTCCTGCCCGTCGAAGCGGATCGAACCCTCCGAGACCGGGCGCAGACCGGAGATGGCCCGCATCGTGGTGGACTTCCCGGCGCCGTTGGCGCCGATCAGGGCGACGATCTCGCCCTGCGCGACGCTCAGGCTGATGCCGTGCAGGGCCTGGATGCGGCCGTACGCGAGGGAAACGTTCTCAAGCTCAAGCAGCATCGGTCGGAACCCCCAGGTACGCGGCGATGACCGCCGGGTTGTCCCGCACCTCGGCGGGCGTCCCCTCGGCGATCTTCTTGCCGAACTCCAGCACCACGATCCGGTCGGTGACGCCCATGACCAGGCGCATGTCGTGCTCGATCAGCAGGACCGTGACGCCGGTGTCCCGGATCCGGCGGATCAGCGCGAGGAGATCCACCTTCTCGGCCGGGTTGAAGCCGGCGGCCGGCTCGTCCAGGCAGAGCAGGGTCGGGTCGGTGGCCAGCGCCCGGGCGATCTCCAGCCGGCGCTGTTCGCCGTAGGAGAGGTTGCGGCTGACGTCGCCGGCTCGGTGCGCGATGCCGACGAAGCGGAGCAGTTCCATCGAGCGCTCGCGGCCCGACTTCTCCTCCCGCCAGAACCGCGGCAGCCGGAACAGCGCGCTCAGCACGCTCGTCTTGTGGTGCGCGTCGGCGCCCACCATGACGTTCTCCAGCGCCGTCATCTCGGGGAACAGCCGCACGTTCTGGAACGTGCGGGCGATGCCGCCCCGGGTGATCTCGTGCTTCTTCTTGCCGACGAGCGACTCGCCCTGGAACCGGATGGCTCCGCTGGTCGGCTGGTAGACGCCGGTCATCGCGTTGAAGCAGGTGGTCTTGCCGGCCCCGTTCGGGCCGATCAGACCGAAGATCTCCCCGCGACGCAGTGAGAAGCTCACGTCGTTGAGCGCCACGACACCACCGAACCGCAGGGTGACGTGGTCGACCTCCAGCAGAAGATCCGGATCGCCGGTTGCCGAGGAGGATGGGGAGGATCCGCCGGTCGGAGCCGGCTCGTCCACCGGACGGGCGTCGGAACGGTCGAGCTCCTCCGGAGTCTCGATGTGCGGCTCGCTCACAGCGGAGCCACCTCCTTCTCCCGGTCCTTGAGCTCCATCGCCCGGCGCCGGCTGGGAATGAGACCTTGCGGGCGCAGGACCATGATCACGATGATCACGACGCCGAAGATCGCGAACCGGTATTCATACAGGTCGGTGTGGAAGAACGGGTCCGAGATACCGCGCAGCCGGTCCGGGATGTAGGAGATCAGCGCACCACCCAGGATCGCGCCGGCCATGTTGCCCGAACCGCCCATGACCACACCGGCCAGCACCAGGATCGAGAACTGGAGCACGAACGTCTGCGAGTTGATGAAGCCCTGCTCGCCGGCGAACAGCACACCACCGAGACCACCGATGAACGCGCCGATCGCGAACGCCCACAGCTTGAAGCGGGTGGTCCGGACGCCCATGATCTCGGCGGCCTCCTCGTCCTCGCGGATCGCCAGCCACGACCGGCCGACCCGGCTGCGGTCGAGGTTGCGGACGCCGAGGATGACCACGACGATCACCGCGAGGCCGAGCCAGAAGTACGGCGTCGCGTCGGTCACGCCGAAGATCGGCTTGCCGTCCGCGCCCTGGCCGGGCGGGTGCGGGATGTTGGTGAAGCCCCGGTCGCCGCGCAGGAAGTTCGGCGTACTGGTGGCCACGATGCGGATGATCTCGGCGAAGCCGAGGGTCACGATCGCCAGATAGTCGCCGCGCAACCGCAGCGTCGGCCAGCCCAGGATCAGGCCCGCCGCCATCGTGATCGCCAGCGCCACCGGCGCCGCCGCCAGCCACGACCAGCCCGAGTGCGCGTACAGCAGGCTGTCCCTCGAGGTCAGCAGCGCCGTGCCGTACGCCCCGATCGCGAAGAAGCCCACGTAACCGAGGTCGAGCAGGCCCGCATAACCGACCACCACGTTCAGGCCCAGCGCGAGCAGCACGTAGTAGGACATGTTGAACAGCGACGAGGGCCAGTCGATGCCCTGGGTGACGATCTGCGGGCCGATCAGCGGGACGTCGCCCGCGTAAGGCAGCAGGATCGCCAGCCCCAGCGCCACGAGCGTCACGATCGCCCGCACCCAGGTCGGCTGCCGGCCGAACCAGCCGCGAACGCCGCCGTTGCCGCGGAAGTTCTGCTTGGCCTTCGGAGGGGCCACTGCGGTGTCACTCATGCTCGTGCCCTTCCGAGAGACTCACCCAACAGGCCCGTCGGACGGAACAGCAGGATCAGCACGAGCAGCACGAACGCCGCCGCGTGCAGCCACTGCGAACCGAACAGGCCGGCCGCGTAGTTCTGCAGCACACCCAGGAGCAGGCCACCGAGCAGCGCGCCCCGCAGGTTGCCGATGCCGCCCAGCACCGCGGCGGTGAACGCGTCGATGCCGAGCAGGAAACCCGCGTCGTACTTGGTGACGCCGATCTTCAGGTCGTACATCACCGCGGCGATGCCCGCCATCAGGCCGCCGAGGAGGAAGACCAGCGAGATCACCCGGGACTTGTTGACGCCCATCAGCGCCGCGCTGTCCGGGTTCTGGGACACCGCGCGGATGCCCCGGCCCAGGCGCGAGCCGTTGATGAAGCGGTCGAGCACGAACATCATCACCAGCGCCAGGACGACGATCAGGATCTGCAGGTTCGTGATGTGCGTGTCGCCGATCGTGATGACCGTCCGGGCCTGGATGATCGGCGGGACACCCCTCTGATTGCGGTGCGTCAGAACACCCACCGTCTCCGAGATCGCGAGCGACGCACCGATCGCCGTGATCAGGAATGCGAGAGGCGGGGCGTTACGGCGGCGCAGCGGCCGGTAGGCCACCAGCTCCACCGCGAGCGCGGTGAGACCCGACGCGACGATGGCCACCACCAGCCCGAGGGCCATGTAGGCGAGCATCGCGCCGAAGTTCGGCGCTTTCGAGTTCTGGTCGAGGCCGAACCATCCCCAGGCGATGAGGCACCCGTAGGTGCCGAGGAGGAAGACCTCGGAGTGTGCAAAGTTGATCAGCCGCAGGACACCGTAGACCAGGGTGTAGCCCAGTGCGAACAGGGCAATGATCGCGCCCTGTGCAAGCCCGGTCACGGTGAGCGGCCCGAAATCGTTGATCAGGCCGGAGAAGTTCACAGAGGGGCTCCAAAACGACGAGGTCGGTGTGGCCGGAGATCATCCGGCCACACCGGCCCTACGAAGAGTTACTGCGCGATCAGGAGGTCTTGATCTCCACGTCGGACTTGGCGTCGCCACTCTGGTCGAACTTGAACGCCCACACCTTGATCAGGGTGGGGTCGAGCTCACCGGTCGAGGTGAACTTGTACGTGTTCGCGATGCCCTTGTAGTTCACCGTGGACAGGTAGGTGTTCAGCTTCTCCGGGGTGGTGTTACCGGCGTCGATACCCTGCAGGAAGATGTTCGCCGCGTCGAACGCGACGTCCGAGTAGGTACCGGCGGCGACGTTCCACTGCGCCTTGTAGTCGTTGACGAACGTGCCACCGGCCGCCTCAGGCGGGGAGCACGGGCAGGTCACGACGGTGCCGACAGCGGCAGCCACGCCCGACGCCTTGGACAGGCCCGGGTCCTTCATGCCGTCGCCGCCGAGCAGGGTGCCCTTCCAGCCGGCCGCGGTCAGCTGCTTACGGATGACGCCCGCGTTGGTGTAGTAACCGCCGTAGAACAGCGCGGTCGCACCGGACGAGGTCACCTTCTGCACCAGCGCCGAGAAGTCGGTCTGCTTGCCGTCGCCCTCGGTCTTGTCCGAGGAGACAACCAGCGAGCCGAGCTTGGACTTGACGACGTCGGCCAGACCGGCACCGTACGCCGACTGGTCGTCCGCGATGAAGACCTTGGTGGCCTTCAGGGTGTCCTTGATGTACGCCGCGGCCGCGGGGCCCTGCGCGTCGTCGTTGGCCACCGCGCGGTGGAACGTCTTCCAGCCGTTCGCCGACAGCGACACGCGGGTCGCGGACGGGGTGATCGTCGGGATGCCCGCCGCCTCGAAGATCGGGTCAGCGGCCTCGGACTCGCCGGAGAACGGCGGGCCGACGACGCCGAGGATCTTCTTGTCCGCGACGAGGTTCCGGGCGACGCCCGGGGCGACCTCGGCCGCACCCTGCGAGTCGAACTTCGCAACGGTGATGCAGTCGGAACCCTTGGTCTTGTTGTACTGGTTGATGGCCAGCTCGAAGCCCTGCTCGATGTTCACACCGAGGTTGGCGGCCGAGCCGGTCAGAGCGCCGAAGTATGCGAGCTTGTAGCCGCAGTTCGAGCCGCTCGCCGTGTCGCTGCTGCTACTTGTGTCCTTATTACAAGCAGCGGCACCGGCGATGAGCCCGATGATGGCCACCCCGCCGATGGCTCGTGCGAGAACCTGCCTCAAGGTTGGAACCTCTCCTCCATACCGAACCCACCGAGCCACCGCTGGTCGATTGGCACTTGCGTGCCCGCGCGACCACGCTGCGCCCGTCATGGGCCGGGACGCTATCCCAGGTTCGCTGCCTGCCAAAAGACTTCGATCGGGCTTTCACCGAACCGTTACGTGCACAGACGCCCAGGCAGGAGAAGGTGTTACAACAGTCGTGTTTCCGCTAGATCAACTTGTGGTTGCCTGAGCTCCGCCGGCCTCCTGACCCTCGGCCAGGATCCGGTCGGCAACCTCACGCATCGTCATGCGGTGGTCCATCGCCGTGCGCTGAATCCACTTGAACGCCTGTGGTTCGGTCATCTGGTACTTCGTCATCAGCTCGCCCTTGGCCCGCTCGACCGACTTGCGGGTCTCGAGGCGGTCGGTCAGCCCGGCGACCTCGGACTCGAGCGCGGCGATCTCCGAATACCTCGACAGGGCGATCTCGATCGCCGGCACGAGGTCGGATTTCTGGAACGGCTTGACCAGGTAGGCCATCGCGCCGGCGGCGCGGGCCCGCTCGACCAGGTCGCGCTGACTGAACGCGGTCAGGATCACGACCGGGGCGATGCGCCCGCCGGCGATCCGCTCGGCGGCCGCGAGGCCGTCCATGATCGGCATCTTGATGTCGAGGATGACCAGGTCCGGACGGAGGTCCTCGGCCAGGCGGACGGCGGTCTCGCCGTCGCCGGCCTCGCCGACCACGTCGTAGCCCTCCTCGACCAGCATCTCGGCCAGATCCAACCGGATGAGGGCCTCGTCCTCGGCGATCAGCACCCGTTTGCGATCGGCCCCAGCCTGCGTGTCGGCCACGGAACCTCTACCCCCAACACTCCCGAAGTCGCGACACCCCGGTATGTGGGTATCGCCGCCCTAAGCGTAGTGGGTAGGCTGTCGGAAGCTCATCCTGGCGTCGCCAACTTGTGGCAGCCAGGTTGACCGTCGGCCCCTGTATTCCAACCGGCAGAGAAGATGGTCTCAAACACCATACAGTGTGGGTTCGAATCCCACCGGGGGCACAAGAATTGTCAAAACCGCACGCAATGCGCGCGGTAATCACCAGGGGCCCCGGTATTTCCGCCCGCATCCACGCTCCCACCGGCGCTCCCACATGATCCAACTCGGGAACCAGCATCAGCTCACCACCCCGGATCCGCTCTTTCGCCACCACACCGCCCGGGCGCAGAACTTTCGAATTCCGGCACCTCTGGCCGGAAGGTTTCGCGTCGCGCCGGTCCAGGAATCGTGACGCATAGAACGGCAACAATCGCGCATTCACGCGTTACGCCTCTGTAAACGAATCCACGGTCATCGAGGCATATCCGGCGATGCCCGATCCCACACCGGCGGGCTGGCATAACGGGTGCCCGGTTCGGCGGCACTCGGTGACGTCGATCTTGACGGCGACCGGGACGGCGTGACCGGCGGCACTGACCGGCTGTGCGCGCCGGGCGAAGGACGGGAGCAGAAACCCGGTATCCGCTCCTCTCCCCCGGCCGCCATCGCCAGCCGTCGCCGGTCGTCCCGGGCGAGCGGGGTCCGGCCGGGAGCCCCACGCCAGGCCTCGCACCAGCCCAGCGCGGTGATGTCCGGCGAGGGCGAGGGCGAGGGCGACGGGGACGCCGGCCGGGTGGGGACCGGCCGGGACGAGGACGGAGCGGGGGTAGGAGCAGGGGACGGGCCTGTTCTCGGCGCTGGTACGCCCAGCGCCGAGAACAGGCGATGTGCGTGCTGCTGGGCATCCTGGGGGAGGTTGCCTGTCCGGGCCGCCACGGCGGTTCCGCCGAGGACAAGGAGAGCCAGGCCGGTCGCCACGGTCACGACACCGACCCGCGTCCTCGCCGGCCGCCGGGCGGCCCGGGCAGCACGGGTGCGATGCGCACGGAAGGCGGCGACCGCGGCCTTCTCGCCGGTGAGCTCGGACACCGCAGCGGGGGCACGGGCGGCGTCCAGGAGCTTCTTCAGTGCGGCGAGATCGGGACCAGCTGGGTCGCCGGCGACCAGGCGTTCGGCCTCGGCGGGGCCGATGCGGTGGATTCTTCTCGTACGCATCGCATGAAGAAGAGCGCGCGGGAGCCTCATCCTGTTACACCCCCCAGCGAACCGGCCAGCCGGCGCAGCCCGCGCATCGTGGCGATGCGCACCGCGCCGGGTCGTTTGCCCAGCACCCGGGCGGTGGCGGCGACGTCGAGGCCGGCCACCACCCGCAGCATCACGGCCTCGGCCTGGTCGGGCGGCAGGGTCGCGATCAACCCGACCGCCCACGCGGTGCCCTCGTCCTCGAGAGCGAGAGTGGCCGCATCCGGGCTGGCGGGCGGTTCCGAGATGGGAGTGGCGGTCCGGCGGCGCTTCTCATCCAGCCCCCGGTGCCGGGCGATCCGGAACAGCCACCCGCGAAACGCGCCCAGGTCACCGTGGAACCGGCCGAGATCGCGGATGACCTGCAACCACGTCTCGCTCGCGGCGTCCTCGGCCTGCTCACCGACCACCACCCGCAGATAGCGCAGAACGGCCGGCTGGAGACCGCGCCACAGGGTGGCGAAGCCGCGCGGGTCCCCGTCCTGGGCGGCGCGGAGCGCGTCCTCCAGGTCGATCTCGGTGGGTGGTCGCGTCGGGGCGGGACGGCGCACGAGGGGACTCCCGGGTGCTGGGGGGCTACCCGCTGCCTTACCCCTGAGGGAGCGCTGTGAATCTGCCCGAACCCCGGCCCGGCCGTCAGCGCGGATGTTGTCATGGCAGGGACACCTTCGCTGGAGGCCCCATGTTGTGGTCCGGTTCCGCACCCCTGACGGTCATGCGTGACAGCATGTGGGGCTTCCTGATGTTCGCCGGGGTGGCATGGCTGGCGATCGCGTGGAGCGTCCTGCGGCTGGAGCCGGTCGGCGTGGCCGAGGTGGCCGGGCCGGTGGTGCTGTTCGGCGCGCTGTGCGAGGGGGTGCGAGCGCTGGCCGGCACCCGCACCTGGTGGCTGAACGCGGGCATGGCCGGGCTGTTCACGGTGACCGGCGTGGTCCTGCTGCTCGATCCCGGTTCGAGCTATGCGACGCCGGCGTCCCTGGTGGGCTGGTTCCTGATGGTGCGGGGCGCGCTGGACATCGCGGTGTCGACGATGAACCGGGGCACCGACCGCACCTGGGGGCTGATGATGGCACTCGGGGTGACGCAGGCCGGGCTGGGCTTCTACGCGGCCGGTCCGCTCGCCCGCGCCGCCGACCCGATGATTCTGCTGCTCGGCGGGCTCGGGCTGCTACGTGCGGTGGCCGATCTGGTGACGGCGTTGCGGTTGCGGGAGGTTTCCGGCGTACGCCATGACGTTTTGCAGTTGTCACCGGAACGCGAAGCCGGAGTGGTCGGCTATTCGGCCGGCCGGGAGGATTTCGACGCCACGCCGCAGGCGGGCCGGGCCCGGCACCGGGCCGGCGGGGCACCGAAGGACTTCCACGACGAGGTGCTGCGAACCACCGCCGACCTGGACCTCATGCTTGCCCAGGCCGGCGTGTCGGCCACCGCGGCACACCACACGCCGGAGAACGACATTCCGGACGCGGTTGACGAAGAGGACGATTACCTGCGTTCGCCGACCCGGCGCAGCAGCCCTTCCTGAACGGCGCTCGCGATGTGCGTGCCGTCCCGGGTGAACATCCGCCCGGTGGCCAGGCCCCGGCTGCCCGAGGCGGACGGGCTGGTGCAGTCGTAGAGGAACCACTCGTCGGCCCGGAACGGCCGGTGCAGCCAGAGCGCGTGGTCGAGGCTCGCGCCGATCACGCCGCCCGGGCCCCACACCTCGCCGTGCGCCGACAGCACCGAGTCGAGCAGGGACAGGTCGGAGGCGTAGGCGAGCGCGCAGGCGTGGATCAGCGGGTCGTCCGGCAGCGTGCCGTTGATCCGCATCCAGACCCGCTGCTGCTCGCTGGCGCCCCGGTCACCGGGCGGCACCCAGCCCGGCACGCCCACGTACCGCACGTCGATGGCCTGCGGCGACGACGCGAAGATGCCGGCCCGGGACGGGTATTTCCGCACCCAGTCGGCCATCGTCGGCACCTCGTCGGGGCCGGGCACGTCGACCGGCGCCGGCAGGTAGTGGTCGAGGCCTTCCTCGCGCACCTGGAACGACGCCGACATGAAGAAGATCGTCCGGCCGTGCTGCTGGGCGGTGGACCGCCGCACCGAGAAGGACCGCCCGTCGCGGATCGTCTCGACGGTGAACTGGATCGGCTCGGTCGGGTCACCCGGCCGCACGAAATAGCCGTGCAACGAGTGCACCAACCGGGACGGGTCGACCGTGCGACCGGCCGCGACCAGGGCCTGACCGGCGACCTGGCCGCCGAAGACGCGCTGGGCACCGGTCTGCGGGCTCTCCCCCACGAACGTGGCCGCGTCGACCTGCTTCAGGTCGAGGATCTCGAGAAGCTGGTCGACGGCGGCCTGTCCGTGCAGCGGCAAGGTCACACCGCCGCCGGGTCGACGAGCGAACCGAGCTGGTGCACCCGCAGCGTGTTGGTGGAACCGGGGGCGTTCGGCGGGGAGCCGGCCACGACGACCACGTAGTCGCCGGGCTTGGCCAGGCCGAGCCCGAGCATCTTCGCGTCGACCTGCCGGAACATGTCGTCGGTGTGCTCCACGAAGTCGGTCAGGAACGTCTCGACGCCCCAGCTCAGCGCCAGCTGGTCGCGCACCTCGGCGACCGGGGTGAAGGCGAACAGCGGGAGCTCACAGTGCAGCCGGGCGAGCCGCCGCACGGTGTCACCGGTCTGCGAGAACGCCACCAGGGCCTTCGCGCCGATGTTGCGGGCGATCTGCGAGGCCGCGACGGTGAGCGCGCCACCGTGCGTGCGCGGGTCGTGCTGCAGGCGCGGGACCGGGATCGAGCCACCCTCGGTGGTCGTGACGATCTTGGCCATCGTGCTGACCGTGAGCACCGGGTACTTACCGACCGACGTCTCGCCGGAGAGCATGACCGCGTCGGTGCCGTCGAGCACGGCGTTGGCGACGTCGGAGGCCTCGGCGCGGGTCGGGCGCGAATTCTCGATCATCGAGTCGAGCATCTGGGTGGCCACGATGACCGGCTTCGCGTTCTCCCGGCAGAGCTGCACGGCGCGCTTCTGCACCAGCGGCACCTGGTCGAGCGGCAGCTCGACACCCAGGTCGCCGCGGGCCACCATGACGCCGTCGAAGGCGAGCACGATCTGCTCGAGGTGGTCGACCGCCTCGGGCTTCTCGACCTTGGCGATGACCGGGACGGTCTTGCCCTCCTCGGCCATGATGCTGTGCACGAGCTTGATGTCGTCGGGCGAGCGCACGAACGACAGGGCGACCAGGTCGACGCCGAGGCTGAGCGCGAAGCGCAGGTCCTGCTCGTCCTTTTCGCTCATCGCCGGCACGCTGACCGCGACGTTGGGCAGCGAGACGCCCTTGTTGTTGCTGACCGGGCCACCCTCGATGACCAGGCAGCGGATGTCGTGACCCTCGACCGCGGCGACCTCGACGGCGACCTTGCCGTCGTCGATCAGCAGGCGGTCGCCGACCTTGACCTCTTCCGGCAGCTTCGTGTAGGTGCAGGACACCCGGTCGGGCGTGCCGAGCACGTCGTCGCTGGTGATGGTGACCAGGTCACCGGTGCTCCACACGTGCGGCCCGTTCGCGAACTTCCCCAGCCGGATCTTCGGACCCTGCAGGTCGGCGAGGACGGCCACGGCCCGGCCGGTCTGCCGGGCGGCTTCCCGGACCAGCTCGTAGATCTTCTGGTGATCCTCGTGGCTGCCGTGACTGAAGTTCATACGGGCCACGTCCATGCCCGCCTCGACAAGCCCGAGCATGCGCTCGGCGGAGGCGGTGGCGGGGCCCATGGTGCAGACGATTTTTACGCGGCGTGTCACAGCCATCAGGCTAGTCTCTCTTTCGGATCGGCCCGGCGGCCGACCCCCGTCAACAGGGTGAACTCATCGGTTGGCGTGGGTCCTCGGGACAGACTCTCCTGGGTGTCTGGAGGGCGCGCATCGCCGTTCTAGCGGGCTTCAACGACCGCGCGCAACAGCTTATCCGCCTCGCTCACGCAAGTGCCGCGACAACCCCTCCCCCGGCCCGATGACAGGCCGTCGGACCCGGCCTTCCGACATCAGACCCGAGGCGTACGAGGGTGGATCGTCCCCGCCGAATCGGTCCGTCCCGGCCACCCGGACGCGACCCAGATGCGGCGAAAGGCCGAAAACGCGCCTTTCGCGCGAGGCGAGGGCCGGTCAGTTCCGGCTCGGACGCGGGCGGTCAGTTCCAGCTCGGACGACGGCGGTCAGTTCCAGCTCAGATGCGGAACGGCGACCGCGATCGGCCCGGCGTAGACGGAGGCGGCCGCGGCCAGGTGACCGGCCGGGTCGCTGCCCGGCCACAGATGGGTCAGCCACAGCGACCCGGCCCCGGCCCGATCGGCCAGCGTGCCCGCGTCGATCGCCGTGCTCAGCATGCCCACCATCCGCGGCGGCAACTCGGTGCGATGGGTCGCCTCGGCGATGAGCAGGTCGACGCCGGCCGCGAAGGCCGCGAACGGCTCGTGCGGACCGCCGTCCCCGGTGTAGGCGATGCTCACTCCCCCGCCGGTCACCCGCACCCCGGCGTTCGGCAGGAAGTGCGGCGTCGGCAGGGTGTCGACGGTCAGCGGCCCGATCGTGACCCGGCCCGGCACCGGCAGGTCGTGCCGCTGATAGGCGCCGTCGAGCGTGGCCGGCCCGTCCAGGGCGAGAATCGCGTCGAGCGCCCCGGGCGGCGCGTACAGCGGCAGCGACGCGGCCCGCGGCAACGACATCGCCCGGCTGCGCAGCAGCGGATGCAGGTCGGCGCAGTGGTCCGGATGCCCGTGGGTGATCAGCACGGCGTCGACCGCGGCCGCCGCGACATGCGCTAGCAGAGGCTGGTAGGTGGCATATCCGGGGTCGATCAGCAGGGTGAACCCGTCCAGCTGGACGAGATATCCGCTGCAACCCCGGTCCTTCTCCGGGAACGCCCCGGTCCCGCCGAGCACCGTGACACGCATCCGCCCACCGTACGGAAAACGCCGGCCCGTCGAAACGGGCCGGCGTCGTCGTCGGAAAAATCAGGCGCTGAGCGGCTGGGCGCTGGAGAGCACCGGTGCCGGTAGTTCGCCCTTCGCCCCCAGGTAGGAGTGGATGGCGGCGGCCGCCGACCGGCCCTCCGCGATCGCCCAGACCACCAGGGAGGCGCCCTTGTGCATGTCGCCGGCCACGAACACCCCGTCGGCCGAGGTCTGCCAGTTGGCGTCGGCGTCGAGCACGCCGCGGCGGTTGCGGTCGATGCCGAACTGCTCCAGCAGCGGCTGCTGCTCGGTGCCCTCGAAACCGATCGCCAGCAGCACCAGCTCGGCCCGCAGGTCGCGCTCGCTGCCCTCGGTGATCGTCACCGTGCGTACGCCGTCGATCCGCTCGACCACGACGTCCGCGATCCGGATCGCCGCGACGTTGCCCTCGCCGTCGTCCACGAACTCCTGCACGGCGACGCCGAAGACGCGGTCGCCGCCCTCCTCGTGGGCCGGGTAGTTGCGCAGGATGACCGGCCAGGTCGGCCACGGGTGCAGGTCGGCCGCGCGGGCCTCGGGGGGCAACGGGTACTGGTCGAGCTGGATCACATTGGCCGCGCCCTGCCGGTGCGCGACGCCGAGGCAGTCGGCGCCGGTGTCGCCGCCGCCGATGATCACGACGTGCTTGCCGGCCGCGTCGATCGGGGTGCTCTCCTGCAGGCCCGCCACCACCCGGTTGGCCGGGACCAGATGCTCCATCGCCAGGTGCACGCCGTTCAGCGAGCGCCCGGGCGTCGCCGGGGTGTCCCGGCCGGCCAGGGCACCGGCCGCGAGCAGCACCGCGTCGAACCGCTCGCGCAGGTCGTCGGCGGTGATGTCGACGCCCACGTTCACGCCGGTCTGGAAGACGACGCCCTCGGCCTCCATCTGGGCCAGCCGCGCGTCCACCACCGACTTCTCGATCTTGAAGTCGGGGATGCCATAACGCAGAAGGCCGCCGATGCGGTCGTCGCGCTCGAAGACCGTGACCGCGTGCCCGGCCCGCGCCAGCTGCTGCGCGGCGGCCAGGCCGGCCGGGCCGGAACCGACGACGGCGACCTTGAAGCCGGAGGGCAGCGGCGCCGGCTGCGGCGTGACGTAGCCGAGGTCGAACGCGTGGTTGGCGATCTCCACCTCGACCTGCTTGATGGTCACCGGGTCGTCCGAGATGCCCAGCACGCAGGCGGCCTCGCACGGCGCCGGGCAGAGCCGGCCGGTGAACTCCGGGAAGTTGTTGGTGGCGTGCAGCGACTCGGCCGCCGACTGCCACGCCCCGGTGCGGACCAGGTCGTTCCAGTCCGGGATGCGGTTGCCCAGCGGGCAGCCCTCGTGGCAGAACGGGATGCCGCAGTCCATGCAGCGGGTGGCCTGGTCGCGGATGAGGTCCTCGCCGGCGGGCGGGTAGACCTCCCGCCAGTCGCGGATCCGCACCGGCACCGGGCGCCGCTTGGGCAGCTGCCGCTCGTAGCGGAGGAAACCGTTCGGATCAGGCACTCTTGACCCCCATGACCGCCTCGTCGACGTTGCGACCGGCGGCTTCGGCGGTCCTGATCAGTTCCATCACACGCTTGTAGTCGCGCGGCACCACGGCGGTGAACCGGTCGACCGCTGCCGGCCAGTCGGCCAGCAGTTTCTCGGCCACCGCCGAGCCGGTCTCGGCCAGGTGCTTGTCCACCAGGCCGCGCAGCACGACCTGCTCGTCGCCGGTGAGCGGGGCCAGGTCGACCAGTTCCGGGTTGACCCGGGTCGGCATCAGGTCGAGCACGAACGCCGTGCCGCCGCTCATGCCGGCCGCGAAGTTGCGGCCGGTCGGACCGAGCACCACCACGGTGCCGCCGGTCATGTACTCGCAGCCGTGGTCACCGACGCCTTCGACGACGGCCGCGGCGCCCGAGTTGCGGACCGCGAAACGTTCACCGGCCCGGCCACGAAGGTAAAGCTCGCCGGTGGTCGCCCCGTACAGGATGGTGTTACCCGCGATGATGTTGTCCTCGGCCACGAACGGCGCGTTCTCGTCGGGCCGCACGATCACCCGGCCGCCGGAGAGTCCCTTGGCGACGTAGTCGTTGGTGTCGCCGATCAGCCGCAGGGTCACGCCGCGCGGCAGGAACGCGCCGAACGACTGGCCGCCGGTGCCGCGCAGAGTGAACTCGATGGTGTCGTCGGGCAGGCCGGCACCGCCGAAGCGGCGGGTCACCTCGCCGCCGAGCATCGCGCCGACGCTGCGGTTCTCGTTGCGGACCGCCAGTTCCTCGGCCACCTTGAGCTCGCTGGTCAGGGCCGGCTGGGCCAGCTCGATCAGCTTGTTGTCGAGGGCCTTGTCGAGGCCGTGGTCCTGGGCGACCACGCCGCGCCGGGCCGCGCCCTCGGGCAGTTCGGGCACGAACAAGATGGGCGACAGGTCGAGACCCTTCGCCTTCCAGTGGTCGACGGCCGGCTTGATGTCCAGCACCTCGGCGTGGCCGATCGCCTCGTCGATGGTCCGGAAGCCCAGCTCGGCCAGGATCTCGCGGACCTCCTCGGCCATGAAGAGGAAGAAGTTCTCCACGAACTCGGGCTTGCCGGTGAAGCGCTCGCGCAGCACCGGGTTCTGCGTGGCGATGCCGACCGGGCAGGTGTCCAGGTGGCAGACCCGCATCATGATGCAGCCGGAGACGATCAGCGGAGCGGTCGCGAAGCCGAACTCCTCGGCGCCCAGCAGGGCCGCGATCACCACGTCCCGGCCGGTCTTGAGCTGGCCGTCGACCTGCACGGTGACCCGGTCGCGCAGCTTGTTGAGCAGCAGCGTCTGCTGCGCTTCGGCCAGGCCCAGCTCCCACGGGGAACCGGCGTGCTTGAGCGAGTTGAGCGGGGACGCGCCGGTGCCGCCGTCGTGCCCGGAGATCAGGATGACGTCGGCCTTCAGCTTCGCGACGCCGGCCGCGACCGTGCCCACGCCGATCTCGCTGACCAGTTTCACGTGCACCCGGGACTGCGGGTTGACGTTCTTCAGGTCATGGACGAGCTGCGCGAGGTCCTCGATGGAGTAGATGTCGTGGTGCGGCGGCGGGGAGATCAGACCGATGCCCGGGGTGGTGTGCCGGGTCTTGGCGATCCACGGCCACACCTTGTTGCCGGCCAGCTGGCCGCCCTCGCCCGGCTTCGCGCCCTGCGCCATCTTGATCTGCAGGTCGTCCGCGTTGACCAGGTATTCGCTGGTCACGCCGAAGCGGCCGGAAGCCACCTGCTTGACCGCGGAGCGGCGCTGCGGGTCGTAGAGGCGGTCGGGGTCCTCGCCGCCCTCGCCGGTGTTCGACTTGCCGCCGATCCGGTTCATGGCGATCGCCAGGGTCTCGTGCGACTCGGCCGAGATCGAGCCGTACGACATGGCGCCGGTCGCGAACCGCTTGACGATCTCGCTGACCGGTTCCACCTCGTCGAGCGGCACCGGCGTACGCGTCTTGAACTCGAACAGCCCGCGGAGCGAGCCCGCCTGCGCGGCCAGCGAGTCGACCTTCTCGGTGTATTTACGGAAGACGTCGTACTGCTTGGACCGGGTCGCGTGCTGGAGCAGGAACACCGTCTCGGGGTTGAACAGGTGCAGTTCGCCCTCGCGGCGCCACTGGTATTCCCCGCCGACCTCGAGCCGACGGTGGCTGCGCTCGGCCGGGTTGGCCGGGTACGCCTTCTCGTGCCGCGCCTTGACCTCGGCGTGGATCTCGGCGAGCCCGGATCCGCCGATCCGCCCGCTGGTGCCGGCGAAATAGCGCTGCAGCAGCTTGTTGTCCAGACCGACGGCCTCGAACACCTGGGCGCCGCAGTACGACGAGACGGTCGAGATGCCCATCTTCGACATGATCTTCAGGACGCCCTTGCCGAGCGCCTTGACGTAGTTGCGGACCGCGGCGCGCGGGTCGAGCCCGGCGAGCGACCCGGTCGCGATCAGGTCGTCGACCGACTCGAACGCGAGGTACGGGTTGATCGCGGCGGCGCCGAAGCCGATCAGCGTCGCGGCGTGGTGCACCTCGCGGCAGTCGCCGGCCTCCACGACCAGCGCCACCTGGGTGCGGGTCTGCTCGCGCACCAGGTGCTGGTGCACCGCGGCGGTGAGCAGCAGCGACGGGATCGGCGCCAGCTCGGCGTTGGAGTCCCGGTCGGACAGCACCAGGATGCGCACGCCGTCCTCGATCGCCTCCGACACGTGCCGGCAGATCTGGGTGAGCCGGGCCTTGATGCCGGCCGCGCCGTCGCGCAGCGGGTAGAGACCGGAGACCCGGACCGCCTTGAAACCGGGCAGGTCGCCGTCCTCGTCGATGGAGAGCAGCTTGGCCAGCTCGTCGTTGTCGATCACCGGGTAGGGCAGCACGATCTGCCGGCAGGACGCCGGGCCCGGGTCGAGCAGGTTGCCCTCCGGCCCGATCGTCGCGGCCAGGCTGGTGACCAGCTCTTCCCGGATCGCGTCCAGCGGCGGGTTGGTGACCTGCGCGAACAGCTGGTGGAAGTAGTCGAACAGCAGCCGCGGCCGGGTGGACAGCGGCGAGATCGGGGTGTCCGTACCCATCGAACCGAGCGGCTCGGCCCCGGTCCGCGCCATCGGCGCCACCAGGATCTTCAGCTCCTCCTCGGTGTAGCCGAACACCTGCTGGCGGCGGGTCACCGAGTCGTGCGTGTAGATGACGTGCTCGCGCGGCGGCAGGTCGGCCAGGTTGATCAGCCCGGCGTGCAGCCACTCGTCGTACGGCTGCGCGGCGGCCAGGCCGGCCTTGATCTCGTCGTCGTGCACGATCCGGCCCTGCTCGGTGTCGACCAGGAACATCTTGCCCGGCTGGAGCCGTCCCTTGGCGACCACGGTGGCCGGGTCGAGGTCGAGCACGCCCGCCTCGGAACCGAGCACGACCAGGCCGTCGGCGGTGTGCCACCAGCGCCCCGGCCGCAGGCCGTTGCGGTCGAGCACCGCGCCGATCGACGAGCCGTCGGTGAACGCGACCGCGGCCGGCCCGTCCCACGGCTCCATCAACGACGCGTGGAAGCGGTAGAACGCGCGCCGCTTCGGCTCCATCCCCGGGTCGTTCTCCCAGGCCTCCGGGATCATCATCATCATCGCGTGCGGGAGCGACCGGCCGGCCAGGTGCAGCAGTTCGAGCACCTCGTCGAAGCTGGCCGAGTCGGACGCCTCCGGCGTGTTGATCGGGAACAGCCGCTTGATGCTGCCGGGCAGCACGGTCGACTGGAGCAGCGCCTCGCGGGCCGCCATCCAGTTCTTGTTGCCGCGGATCGTGTTGATCTCGCCGTTGTGCGCGATGAAACGGTACGGGTGGGCCAGCGGCCAGGACGGGAACGTGTTCGTCGAGAACCGGGAGTGCACCAGGGCGATCGCGCTGGCGACCCGCTCGTCGGTCAGGTCCGGGAAGAACTCCGGCAACTGGTCGGGCGTGAGCATGCCCTTGTAGGTGATGGTGCGCCCGGACAGCGACGGGAAGTAGGCACCCACGCCACGCTGCGACGACTCCCGCTCGGCCTGCTTGCGGATGGTGAAGGCGACCCGGTCGAGCTCGATGCCGCTCAGCGGCTCGTCCTTCGGACCGGCGGCGGTCTCGGTGAGCCGGTGCGCGGCCAGGAAAACCTGCTTGATGTACGGGCGGGCCTCGTCGGCCGTGGCACCGAGACCGTCGGGCCGCACCGGGACATCTCGCCAGCCGAGCACCTCGCCGCCCTCGACCAGGGCGTACTTCTCGAAGATCTTGATGGCGCGAGCCTGCGCGGCCGGGTCGTTGGGCAGGAAGACCAGCCCGGTGGCGTAGCCGCCGGCCGCGGGCAGGTCGATCCCGGTGGTTTCGCGGTAGAACGCGTCCGGGACCTGAATCATGATCCCGGCGCCGTCGCCGGTGTTGTACTCGGCGCCGCGGGCGCCCCGGTGGTCGAGGCGGATCAGCGCCGACAGGCCCTTGGCGACCACATCATGGGAGCGGCGACCGTGCAGATCGGCCACGAAAGCCACACCGCAGGCGTCTCGCTCGGAGGACGGGTCGTAAAGCCCCTGGGGGTGCGGAAAAGCCACCGGGCCTCCTGTCGTCGCTGGTGTTTCGAATCAAGGTCGGGACGACGTCGGCCCTGCAAAGTCTCTAGAGTCTACGTTAAGGGGCACCGATCTCCGCCAGTTCGGATGGATCACACTTGGATCGGTGTAAATCGCCCATCTAGGCAGAAATCAAAAGGCCCACAACGCGTACGGCGCGACAACGCGGCGAATTGGGTAGTCTCGCGCGGTGGCGCAACCGGATACCGACGTCTTCGTCAGGCTCGAGCGTTTCTATGACGCTCTCCCCCGACCCTACGCACGTGTCGAAGACTTCGGGGGGCTGGTGCTTTTCGTCCGCGAGGGCGACGGGTGGCCCTACTACGCCCGGCCCCGGATAGGGGCGGAGACGCCTTCTGCCGCCGATATTACTGCCGTTCGCCGCCGGCAACGAGAGCTGGGCGTGCCCGAGGCTTTCGAATGGGTCCACGAGACGACGCCCGACCTGCTCGCGGTGGCCCGCTCGGCCGGCCTCGAGGTGCTGCTCGCCCCGCTGCTGACCCTGGACCCGGCCGCCCTCGTCCCCGACCTCCCGGTGCGCGACGCCACCGTCTCGGTGCTCGACCCGGCAGCGGCGAGCTACGCCATCGACCTGGCCATCACCCGCGCGGTGGCCCAGCTGGCCTTCGGCAACCCGCCGCACGCGAGCCCGCTGGAAGAGGTGGTCGCGATCGCCGGCCCCACCGAGACGACGCTGGTCACCGGGGTGGCCGGGCCCGCCGAGCGGGACGCCGCCGTGACGGAGCTGAGCCCCGCCGTGGTGGCGGGTTTCCGCGAGCGCGCGGCGTCGGGCGGCTACCACACCGCCGTGGTGGTGTCCCCGACCGAGGGAATCCTGGCCACCGGCGCCCTGATGCGGTCCGGCGACGTGGCCGAGATCGCCGGGGTGGCGACGCTGCCCGCCGCGCGCGGCCGCGGCTACGCCTCCCAGCTGACCGCGACCCTGGCCCGCCAGGCCCTCAACGACGGCGTCCACCTGGTCTTCCTGTCAGCCGGCGACGACGACGTGGCCCGCCTCTACACCAAGGTCGGCTTCCGCCGGCAGGGCACGGCGTGCATCGCCGAGCCGGCTACCGCCCAGCTCTGATCGCTTACGCCGGCGGTCCCAGGCGGCCGCTCAGTCCGGCCGGCCCAGGCGGCCGCTCAGTCCGGCGGGGTCCAGTCGGCCTGGAGTTGGGTGTGGTTGCCCAGGATGCGGGGCCGCATGTGGTTGAGCGCGGCATCCCGGGCCCGCAGCGCGAGCCGCCCCCGGGCCTGCACCACCGCCGACATCCGCCGGGTCTGCCGCACCACGCTGGTGGTGCGGGGCCGGCGGGTGCGGCTGAAGGTCTCGATGGCCGCGATCAGGTCGGGCCCGGGCCGGACGTCCGCGACCAGGGACCGCAGCGTGGCCGCGTCCTCGAAGGCCAGGCAGGCGCCCTGTCCGAGGTGGTGCGGCATGGCGTGGGCGGCATCACCGAGCAGGACCACACCCCCGGGACCGGAACCGAAGCCGTACGCCCGGGGCAGCGGCCGCAGCTCGCGCACCTCCTGCGGCACCAGGTCCTCGGGGTGGGTCGCCGCCAGCAGATCGCCGACCGGGGCGTGCCAGCTCGCGAACCAGCGCTGGAGCAGCGCCAGCTGGGTGGCGGGCGACTCGGGCCGGGGCGCTCCGGCCGCGGTGGCCACCCAGTAGACCCCGCCCTTGCCGGCCGCCCGCTCGCCGAGCGGGATGGAGACGAAGCGGTAACCGGCGCCCAGGGTCTCGCCGCCGGCCGCCTGTTCCCCGGTCAGGCGCGGCACCCGGTAACCGGGGACGACCGCCTGCCAGGCCGCGAAGCCGGAACCCACGGCCACCGACTCGGGGGCCAGCACGCGCCGGATCGGGCTGTCGATGCCGTCGGCCGCCACCACCAGGTCGGCCTCGAGGAAGGTGCGGCCGTCGCTCACCGAGGGCCGCTGGCGGCGCCCGACCCGTACGGTCGTCACGGCGAAGCCGGTGCGGATCTCCACCCGGTCGCCGAGGCCGGCGACCAGCGCGTCGTACAGGTCCTCCAGATGCACGACCGCGGGGGCCGGCCCGGCCCCGGTGCGGCCACGCGGCCCGACCAGCCACTGGCCGTCCGGCCGCCGCACGCCGCCGTCCGGCAGCGGTGACGCGATGGCCGACCAGCCGCCGTCCGGGTCCAGCGACTCCAGGGCACGACGCCCGTTGGACCACAGCACCAGCGCGGTCGGCGGGGCCGCCACCCGCTCACCGCGTTCGAGCAGTGTCACCTGCCAGCCGGCGCGCGACAGGGCGCCCGCGGTGGCCAACCCGGCCATTCCCGCGCCCACCACCACCGCTGTGCGCACGCCGACCGGCCCGCGGATCAGTTCTCGTCGGTGCGGGAGGCGGGTGGCTCGGCGTCGCTCGTGCCCTCGTGGCCGTTGCCCGCGGCGGCGCCGGTGGCCAGCACCGCCTCGCCCACTCCGGCCGGCCCGGCCGGGTCGGCCGCGTCGTGCGGGTGGGCGCCGGCGGCAACCTCCAGCGCGACGTCCTCCTCGGTGTCGGGCGGCAGCACGCCGGTGCGCCGGTAGGCCTCGAAGCGGGCCTCGCTGACCACCTGGTAGCTCTTCGGCGCCCGCTGCGGCTCGGTGCTCGCCGACACGTCGACCTGCGAGACGTCGCTCTCGGCACCGGCCACCGGCGCGGTCTCCGGCGCGTCGTCCGGCACCACGTAGGCCCGTGGGCCACGGGCCACCACGAAGTAGATCGCCGCCAGCAGGAACACCACGATCGCGGTGAACACGTTGAGCCGGATGCCGAAGATCTTGTTGGCCTCGTCGATGCGGAGCATCTCGATCCAGAAGCGACCGGCCGTGTAGGCCATCACGTACAGCGCGAAGGCCCGCCCGCGGCCGAACTTGAACCTCCGGTCGAGCGCCCAGACCAACCCGGCCACCCCGAGGTCCCAGATCGCCTCGTACAGGAAGGTCGGATGGTAGAGGCCGGTCTTGGTCACCGCCTCGCCGTCGATCACGGTGGCGTGCCCCGGATTGGACGTGTCCATGTCGTGCACCCGCAGACCCCACGGGAGCGTGGTGGCCTTGCCGTACAGCTCGTTGTTGAACCAGTTGCCGAAGCGGCCGATGGCCTGCGCGACCGGCAGGGCCGGCGCCAGCGAGTCGGCGAAGATCGCGAACGGCAGTCCGAGCTGGCGGGCGGCGATCCACGCGCCCACCGCCCCGCCGGCCACCGCGCCCCAGATGCCGAGGCCGCCCTCCCAGATGTAGAGGGCCCGGACCGGGTCACCGCCGGCGCCGAAGTAGTCCTGCGGGGAAGTGGCCAGGTGGTAGAGCCGAGCTCCGATGATGCCCAGCGGCACCGCCCACACGGCCATGTCGAGGGACGCCCAAGGCGCCACCCCGCGCCGGCGCAGGCGCACCTCCATGAGCAGGACGGCGGCGACGATGCCCAGGACGATGCAGAGCGCGTACGCCCGGATGGGCAGGCCGAGAACGTGCCAGACGGACGTTGTCGGGCTCGGGATCGCAGCAAAGTTCACGGGTGCACACGCTACCGTCGCGACGCTCGCCATGGTCGCCCAGGGCGGGCCTACTTTTCCGGGTTCCGGACTCCCTCGGCGAGTTCCGCACTCAGCGCCCGCAGCCGGGACAGCCCGGTCTCGCGGTCGGGCGCGTCCAGGACACAGCGGATCAGCGCGCTGCCGACGATCACGCCGTCGGCGAATGCCGCCACCTGGGCGGCCTGCTTACCGTTGCCGACGCCCAGGCCGACGCCCACCGGCATGTCGCGGTCGGCGTGGCGCACCCGGTCGACCAGGTCCGGGGCCTGCCGCGACACGGCGGTGCGGGCGCCGGTGACGCCCATCAGCGCGGTGGCGTAGACGAAGCCTCGGCAGTTCGCCACGGTCATCGCGATCCGCTCGTCGGTCGAGGAGGGCGAGACCAGGAACGTACGGTCGATCTTGTGCTCCTCGGACGCGGCGATCCACTCCTCCGCCTCGTCCGGGATCAGGTCGGGCGTGATCATCCCGGTGGCGCCGGTCGCGGCCAGGTCGCGGGCGAACGCGTTGACCCCGTACTTCTCGATGGGGTTCCAGTAGGTCATCAGCACGACCGGAGCGCCGGCGCTCGCGACCGCCTCGATGATCCGCAGCGTGTCGCGGGTGCGCACGCCGGCGGCGAGGGCGATGTCGCTGGCCTTCTGAATGACCGGGCCGTCCATGACCGGGTCGGAGTAGGGCAGCTCGACCTCGATGACGTCGCAGCCGGCCCGGTGCATCGCGATCATCGAGGCGATGCTGTCGTCCACGGTCGGGAACCCGGCCGGCATGCAGCCGACCAGTACCGCTCTCTGCTCCGCGCGCGCCTTGCCGAAAATTTCCGAGATGCTCACTCTTGTTCCCCCGGGACCAGCGTCTCGACCTCGTCGAGAATGCCGAAGTAGGCGCCGGCCGTGTGTACGTCCTTGTCGCCGCGGCCCGAGAGATTGACGACGATCGTAGGCTTGCGACCGATTTCTGCCGTTATTTCGGGAATGATCCGGAGGGCGCCGGCCAGCGCGTGAGCGCTCTCGATCGCCGGGATGATCCCCTCGGTGCGGCAGAGGAGCTGGAACGCGGCCATCGCCTCGGCATCGGTGACCGGCTGGTACTCCGCCCGGCCGGTGTCGTGCAGCCAGGCGTGCTCGGGACCGACGCCCGGGTAGTCCAGGCCGGCCGAGATCGAGTGCGACTCGAGGGTCTGGCCGTCGTCGTCCTGCAGAACGTACGTCCGGGCGCCGTGCAGCACGCCCGACGAACCGCCGGTGATCGACGCCGCGTGCCGTCCGGTCTCCACGCCGTCGCCGCCCGCCTCGAAGCCGTAGAGGCGGACCTCCTCGTCGGGCACGAAGGCGTGGAAGATGCCGATCGCGTTGGAGCCGCCGCCGACACAGGCCGCGACCACATCGGGCAGCCGCCCGATCTGGTCCAGGCACTGAGCGCGCGCCTCCACCCCGATGCCACCCACGAAATCGCGGACGATCTCCGGGAACGGGTGCGGGCCGGCCGCCGTGCCGAGCAGGTAGTGCGTGGAATCCACGCTGGCCACCCAGTCGCGCAGGGCCTCGTTGAGCGCGTCCTTGAGGGTGCGCGAGCCGTTCGTCACCGGGATGACGGTGGCGCCGAGCATGCGCATCCGGGCCACGTTCAGCGCCTGGCGCTGGGTGTCCATCTCGCCCATGTAGACCACGCACTCGAGGTCGAGCAGGGCGGCCGCGGTCGCGCTGGCCACGCCGTGCTGGCCGGCCCCGGTCTCGGCGATCACCCGGGGCTTGCCCATCCGCTTCGCGAGGAGGGCCTGCCCCAGCACGTTGCGCACCTTGTGCGCGCCGGTGTGGTTGAGGTCCTCCCGCTTGAGCAGGATCTCCGCGCCGGCCTTGGCGGACAGCCGCTTGGCCGGGTAGAGCAGGGACGGCACGCCCGCGTAGTTGAGCAGCAGGTCCTGGAACTCCGCCTGGAACTCCGGGTCGGTCTTGGCCGACCGGTAGGCGGCGTCCAGCTCGTCCAGCGCCCGCACGAGCGCCTCGGGGACGAAGCGGCCACCATACCGCCCGAAATGCCCGGATAAGTCGGGGAGAACCGGCGCGGTCATCGGACCGGCCTCGGCGTCGCCGGATGATTGCCCGCGTTCACCAGCTCGGCCACCGCGTCCCGCGGCGACTTCTGGGTCACCAGGCCCTCGCCCACCAGCACCGCGTCGGCACCGGCCGACGCGTACCGGATCAGGTCGTGCGGACCACGCACGCCGGACTCGGCGATCTTCACGACGTTGTTCGGCAGCCCCGGCGCGATCCGCTCGAACACCGAGCGGTCCACCTCGAGCGTCCGCAGGTCGCGGGCGTTGACCCCGATGACCTTCGCGTTCGCCTCGAGTGCCCGGTCGGCCTCCTCCTCGTTGTGGACCTCGACGAGGGCGGTCATGCCCAGCGACTCGATCCGCTCGAGGAGCCCGACCAGAACGTTCTGCTCGAGCGCGGCCACGATCAGCAGAACCAGGTCAGCGCCGTGCGCGCGGGCCTCGTGCACCTGATAGCTGGAGACCACGAAGTCCTTGCGAAGCACCGGGATGCCGACCGACTGCCGCACGGCCGCCAGATCGGCCAGCGATCCGCCGAACCACCGGCCCTCGGTGAGCACGCTGATACAGCGGGCGCCACCCGCCGCGTACTCCCCGGCCAGCTCGGCCGGGTCCGGGATGTCGGCGATCGCGCCCTTGGACGGCGACGAACGCTTCACCTCGGCGATCACGGCAACACCGGGCTTACGCAACGCCGCGTAAGCATCGATGGCCGGTGGTGCCGCCGCGGCGAGCTCTCGAACCTGCTCGAGCGGCGCCTTCTCCTGCCGGGCGGCCACGTCCTCGCGCACGCCGGCGAGGATTTCCTCCAGCACGTTCTGCGGCCCGCCAGTGCCCGCTTCCGCCTGCTGATCGGATGTCACGTAATGACTCCCCTCTCCGGGTGTCCTCCGCCCGATGCTAGGAGGTCGCGGTCATCCACGGCCCCCCGGGGTATGGCGAGCCTCACGAGTGGGGCTGCGGCATAATGCCGCCTGCCCGCGGATCCTGTCACGTCAGTCACAGGGAGCGCAGCGATGACCACGCCCGTGTGCTGGGCTCCCTCATCTGATCGGTGGATACCGCGGCGCGTTGACACCGACGTCACCCAGCAGAAATACGGCTCGTTCATGCTGTGGACAAGGCAGACTGGTTCGCGTCCCCCGATGCGACCAGCGGAGATGATCGACGTGGAGTTGACCGTGGCCGATTCCCAGCAGTCCCCGACCCTCGCCGAGGTGTCCCGGGCCGTCGTCTCGGTGGCGGCCAGCCTGGTGACCAACGTCCAGCGCGCCGTGGTCGGCCCCACCAAGGTCCCCACCGCACGCGACAACGCCTACTTCGCGATGCTGGCCGACCGAGCCCGCAACCAGGCCCGAGACGACCTGACCCGCGAGGTGGCCGCCCTCCTGGCCGCCACCCCTACCCGCACCCGCAAGCTGGCCAGGACCCGCTAGGTCTCAGCGCGCTCCCGGCTTTATCCCGGCGTCCAGGTCGATGTCGGTGAGCAGATCTTGCAGCTCGGCATGCCGAAACTGGTAGATCGCCCCCGCCTGACGTAGAACCTGCCGTTCCAGCGCGGTCTCGAGCAACGTCATGAATCGGACTCGGTCGCCACGCACTGCCCGGAAGAATTCCATCACCGTGAGATCCCGCGGCCGTCCGTCTGTCATGAACAGTCCGACGATCACGCTGGCGACCAACAACGCGACCAGCGCTCGCCACCTTCCGAGATCTTCGATCAGGAACTGAACCAGGAAGGTAAACAGGAGACCGCCGGCCAGCCCACTGATCGAAGCGGTCAGTACTACTCGTTGCCTGGTCGATCGGTATGACCACAACGGGCTGATCGCCTCCGCCGTGCTCAGCGGAGTGATCCACACAGTGAGTAGCTCGGCGAAGAGCACCGCGCCTGCCGTGAGCAGGAACGCGAGTACCCCGACGAAGGAATTCGTCACGGACCCCAACAGGACGCCGAAGGGGACCCCCAGGATCATGCTCAACCTGATCACCGAGGTCCGCTGACTCGGTTCAATCCAGCGCAACGTGAAGGTGCTCGGACCGGCGGAGTCCCAAGTGTTGACGTAACCGCCGACAAATCCGATCAAACTCGCCACGGTCACGGAAATCAGGCTGATCACCACGGTTTCGATGCTTGCCGAGAACGGGTTCACCGAGTTCAACTGAGCCAACAACCCGATCCCGAGCGCGGTTGTCACTGCGCTCAAGGCGCTTATCACCAGACCGACCTGAACGTGCAAGCGTCGCTGGGAACCGGCCAACCAGATGGGGATGATCCACCAGCTGAGGTCACGTTGCCCCTCGAGTCGCTCGGCAATCCAAGTAAGCCACTTCAGGGCATGTGCGTGCTCGACCGGGTCCGGATAGGCCAGAGCCATCAGCCGGGTGAGCAGATGCCGCCGGAGGGCCTCCGGCGTCGGGTGCGCCTCGGCGTCGATCAGTTCGGTGGGTTCAGCCACGGTGTGCGTGTAGGTGTCCCGCGCCAGGCTCAGCGTGAGGGGCGAGTCAAAAGCCTGTGCAGCGACGCCGTCGCGGTGTGCGAGCAGATGGTCGGCCACCTTCGCCCATGCCTCCCGGCGGCGACCGGTCTGCTGATCGAGGAGGAATTCGCATGCGTGCTCGATCCGGACCGGTAGCACATCGACAACCGCGGCGTCCCACAGTCGGTGCAACTCGGACGCCTCCCGAAACTCTTCGGACCGGCTCGTCAGCACCACCCGCATGCCGATGCTGTCCCGGTCAATGGCCGCCAGAGCCCGGCCGCGGACGGTATCGGGCATCTCGTCGAGACCGTCGAGAAACAGCGCCACCCGGCCGACCCGGATCAGAGCGGCTACGACGCCGGGCCCACCGAACGCCGTTGCGGCGAGACCCGGATAGTCGCGGGTCAGGACGGTGGCAGCCCAGTCGAGCAGGGACGTCTCCGGGTCCCAGCTGCCGAGCGTGAGCCACACCGGCACCGGCTCCTCCGACCCGACCGGCCGATTGCCCAGCACATCGATCAGCAGCAGCATCATCGCCGTCGTCTTGCCGGCTCCCGGCCCGCCGAGAAGGACGATCCGCGGCCCGGGCACGGGCATCGATTCGTACAGGTCTTGGCGCAGCCTCGTCACCACACCTTCGGTGAGCAGGTCGGCCGCGCCGAGCTGCACGGGCGGCACCGCCACATCCGCACCCGCCCAGCTCCACCGCACCGTGGCCGGTGACGGTGTGGTGATCCGCCGGTCCTTGGCCAACTGCCGCCAGTGACGGAGCGTTTCGGCAGACAGATAGGCCTCGGCGTCACGCAACTGCTTCTCGGGGAGCGCCACCGCTGCAGTGCCCTTGCCCGGCCAGAAGGCCACCAAGGCCACGATCAAGGCGACGGCGCCCGCGACGCCGCCGATCACATTGGCCCCGCCCACAAGTCCCTCGTCCACGGTGCCGCCGCGGAACATCCAGACCAGAGCGGCCAGACAGGCGGCAGCGGCCACGACGATCAGCGTTCGGCGTCCGGACTTCACAGAGGACAATTCTGCCGATCCGGATCAGCCGTGTCTGTCACCGAGCACGGCGGCTCCGCCAGCCGTTCGGGTGGCAGGCCCTAAGCGGTCGGGTCGTCGCCGCGGTCGAGGGCGTCCCAGGCGGCCCGGTGGTCGGCGGCGGCCGTCGGGCGTTCGGGGGCGGCCGGTTTGCGGTCGTAGCGGGCGGACATGCCGGGCCAGCGGTGGCCCTGGGCGAACGCGGTCAGGCCGCCCAGCAGGATGATCACGCCGCCGGCCGCGCAGGCGATCGGCCAGACCGTGCCGCCGGCGCCCGCCGAGCCCGGGTCCAGGCCGGCCCGGCCGATGATCGCGCCGGCCGTCACGCCCGCGCCGGCCAGGGCCAGCAGCACGCCCAAGGCGCGGCGGACCCAGCCGGCGGTGGCCAGCAGCGCGCCGGTGCCGGCCAGCGCGACCACGGCCAGGCCGGTCACCCACGGTTCCAGATCGGTGCCGGTGCGGGCCTCCCGCAGGTCGGACATCCCGGCCCGCGGGGTCAGCTGGACCGACCAGGTGCGGGTGATCGCGTACAGCGCCAGCGCCGCGCCGGCCAGGGCGGCCAGCAGGGTCAGGACGTACGTCCGGCGGCTGTTCATCGTGCGGCGCGCAGGGTTTCCGCCGAGGCTATGGCGGCCAGCACGGCGGCGGCCTTGTTGCGGGTCTCGGTCTCCTCGGCGGCCGGATCCGAATCGGCCACGATGCCGGCGCCGGCGCCCACGTAGGCGACGCCGTCCTTGAGCAGCGCGGTGCGGATCGCGATCGCCATGTCCATGTCGCCGGCGAAGCCGAAGTAGCCGACCGTGCCACCGTAGAGGCCGCGCCGGGTCGGCTCGAGCTCCTCGATGATCTCCATGGCCCGCACCTTGGGCGCGCCGGAGAGGGTGCCGGCCGGGAACGTCGCGGCCAGCGCGTCGAAGGCGCTCCGGTCGTCGCGCAGCTCGCCGGTGACGGTGGAGACGATGTGCATGACGTGGCTGTACCGCTCGATGCGGGCAAACTCCGGCACCTCGACCGTGCCGGGCTTGCACACCCGGCCCAGGTCGTTGCGGCCCAGGTCGACCAGCATCACGTGCTCGGAACGTTCCTTCGGGTCGGCCAGCAACTCGGCGGCCAGTGCGGCGTCCTGCTCGGGGGTGGCGCCCCGCCAGCGGGTGCCGGCGATCGGGTGCAACAGCGCCCGGCGTACCCCTTGCTCGTCGGCGTTGACCTTGAGGTGCGCCTCCGGTGACGACCCGACGATGTCAAAATCATCAAACCGCAACAGATACATGTACGGGCTGGGGTTGGTCGCCCGCAGCACGCGGTAGACGTCGAGCGGGTTGGCGTCGGTGGGCCGCTCGAACCGCTGCGCCACCACGATCTGGAAGCACTCGCCGGCCCGGATCGCCTCCTTGGCCTCCTCGACCGCCTTCTGATATTCACCCGGGGCGGTGCGGCTGACCGGCTCACCGGCCGGGCGACGCTCCACCGTGGAGATCATCGGCGGGGTGGGGCGGGACAGCGCGGTGGTCATCGCGTCGAGCCGGCCGACCGCGTTGTGGTACGCCGCGAGGCGCTCCGCGTCGCCGGCGGCGTCGGCCATCACCGCGTTGGCCACCAGGATCGCCGAGCCGTCGTAGTGGTCGAGCACCACCAGGTCGGTCGCGAGCATCATGCCCAGCTCGGGCAGGGGCAGGTCGTCGGTGGCGGTGGCCGGCAACCGTTCGAACCGGCGTACCAGGTCATAGCTCAGATAGCCCACCATGCCGCCGGTCAGCGGCGGCAGGCCCTCCGCGACCGGGCCGTCGGCCAGGGCCGCGACCGTCTCGCGCAGCACGGTGACCGGGTCGCCGCCGGTCGGCACGCCGGCCGGCGGCGTGCCCAGCCAGGCGGCCGAACCGTCCCGCTCGACCAGGGTGGCGGCGCTGCGCACGCCGATGAACGAATAGCGGGACCAGGCCGCGCCGGACGGGCCGGCGCCCTGCTCGGCCGACTCGAGCAGGAACGTGCCGGGGCCGCCGGCCAGCTTCGTATAGACACCGACCGGGGTCTCGCCGTCGGCGAGCAGGCGCCGGGTCACCGGGACCACCCGGCGCCGCTGCCGCAGGAATTCCGCCTCGTCGGGCCGGACCGCACCGCTGGTCATCGTTGCTCCACGCCGGTAACCGGCAGCTCGGTGAAAAAACAGGTGTGCTCGCCGGTGTGGCAGGCCGCGCCGACCTGCTCCACGGTGACCAGCAGCGCGTCACCATCGCAGTCCAGGGCGACCGACTTCACGTACTGGTGGTGGCCGGAGGTGGCCCCTTTCACCCAGTACTCCTGGCGGCTGCGCGACCAGTAGGTGGCCCGGCCGGTGGTCAGCGTGCGATGCAGCGCCTCGTCGTCCATCCAGCCGAGCATCAGCACGTCGCCGGTGTCGTGCTCGCGCACGATCGCGGCGACGAGGCCGTCGGGGGTGCGCTTGAGGCGCGTCGCGATTGCCGGATCAAGGTCGGTCTTGGAGGCCACGACACCGATTGTCCACCGCGGGCCGGGAACACCCTGATCGGCCCCGCGACGTGGCCCACGATCCGGGCACAGGGGATGTGCCGGGACGCCGGGGACGGTACCGTCGTCAAGCGCCGCGCCCGGCCCAGGGTGCGGGTGCCCGCCCGCCGGATATGGGTCCGCGCAGCTCACGGGCGCGGGTGGGGCAGCCTCGCGACGGGAGTCTTACACCGATGGAGCCGACGTCCAGCCCCGACAACAACCGGTCATCACGCGGCCTGTCCCGCTTCTGGCCGGTCCATCGGGATGCCGGGGACCCGGCCGACACCGCCGAACAGCCCGAGATCTCGGTAGTCCTTCCGGGTGAACCTCAGATGGTCGCGCTCGGTTCGCGGCGCACCGAGGAGAACGGCGGGCTGTTCACTCCCCCGCCGGCCGGGCCGGTGCACGGCAGCCCGATCGCGCTCGGCCCGGGCCAGCACGGCGGGGTCGCGCCGGCGTCACCGTTCGCGTCGGCCCGCCCGCCCGCGGGTGGCCCGTCGCCGGACAGAGCGAAACCGGACGGACCGAAGCCGGCGTCCACCCCGGGCGGCTCGTTCGGTGGTTCGCTGAGCGGTCCTACCGCGTCGGCCGGCTCCGCATCGGGCGGCCCGGCCGGCAATTCGCTGAGCGGGCCGAGTGCGGATGCGGGCCACCAGCACACCGCGCAGGAGCGCGATCCAGATCACTCCGGCGCGTCGGACACCGGCGAAGACGCAGCTCAGGACGTAGAGTCTCGGCGAGCCAATCCGTGGGACCGGGATACCGGAGCGTTCGGTGGCTTCGGGTTGAGCGGGCGCAACGGCCGGTTCCTGTTCGGCGGGCGCAACACCGGCGACGAGCCACGGCCCGGCCTGAACGGGCACGGTGGCCCGGAACTGAACGGACGGGCGAAGAACCCGGGCGACGAGCCGTCTACTGTGGATGGCCCGGCGCGGGGCGAGCCGGCCGCGAAGACGGATTCGGCTGAAGCAACCGACGAGAACGGGCGTGTTGACATGAACGGACGGGCCGGCGTTCCCGGTTTCACGGCACCCGGCGACTCCGTACCCTCCGTGGACGGTCCCGAGAGCCGCCGCCGCGACCTCGCCGAGACCGCCGAGCCGGCCGCGCCCGAGGGGCGCCGCCAGGCGACCGGCTGGGCGTCCGTGCCGACCTCGACGCACCCGGTGGTCAACCCGACCTCCGGCGCGCCGGTCTCCTCCGCGCCGGTATCCCCCGGCTACCACCCGCCGGCGTACGGCCAGCCGCCGTCCTATGTGCCGGCCCTGCCCGACCCCAACTCCGGCCCGGTCTCCGGGGTGCCCGTCCCGCGCGGGTCCGCCTCGCCGCCGACGCCACTCTCCCCTACTCCGCTGTCCCAGGCCCCGCTGTCCCCGGCGCCACTGTCCCCGGCGGCGAACGCGCCGGTGTCGGCGAGGCCGGCTGCCGAAACCGACAGCCCGCGGCCGACCGTGACCCCGCCGGCGGCAGCCCTGCCGTCCGCCTCGATCGGCATGCCCGCCGCCCCGGCCGTGCCGGCCAGCCCGACCGGCCCCGTCGCCGCGACCGGGCCGGGCACCGCCGGGCCGGCCCCGGCCGGGTCGGAGACCGCCCGGTCAGCCACCGCCGGATCGGACACCGCCCGGCCGGCCACCGCCGGATCGGACACCGCTCGGTCAGCCACCGCTGGGTCAGACACCGCTCGGTCGGCCACCGCTAGGTCGGCCAGCGCCGGGCCGGTCGCCTCGCCGACTGAGAAGCCGGCCGAGAAGAGCGAGCCGGCCGAATTCCTCCAGCCCTCCGCGGCCGAGGCGCTGGCGGCCGTGGTCGCCGTGCGCGCCGCCGAGGACCAGGCCATCCGCCGCCCGTGGGAGGACGACAGCGCTCTCCGCCCGCCGACGCCGCGCCGGTCGGCCAGCCTCGAGGACGTCGAGCCGGTCCGCCGCGGCCGCCGCGCCGCGCCCGACCCCGACGACGAGCGGGAGTCCGCCGCCGAGGACCAGCCGCTGCGCCCCGGCGATGTCGAGGCCGGGCACATCGCCTTCTGGGACGACGACGCCACCCGCCACTTCCGGGCCGCCTGGCACGAGGTGAAGGCGGAGTTCGTCGACGACCCGGAGCGAGCCCTGACCCGCGCGCACGACCTGCTCACCGACGCGGTCAACGAGCTGACCGAGGCGCTGCTGGCCGAGCGCGACGAGCTGGACCCGCTGCGCGGCAACACGAGCCCCGACACCGAGAGCATGCGGATGGCGATGCGTGGCTACCGCGAGTTCCTCGACCGCATCCTCGCCCTCTAGTTAGAGAGCTTTCGCGGCGGCGCCGCCGTCGACCGGGAGTACGGCGCCGTGGATGTTCGCGGCGTCGTCGCCGGCCAGGAAGAGCACGGCCCGGGCGACCTCGTCCGGGGTGTTGGCCCGCCGGGACGGGAAGCGGGCCACCATGTCGGTGATGTGCCTACCCATGCCGGTCACCTTTTCGGTCATGGTCGGGCCGGGTGCGACGGCGTTGACCCGGACGCCCTGCGACGCGTACTCGTCGGCGAACGACATGGTCAGCGAGTGGATGGCGGCCTTGGTGACGCTGTAAAGGGCGGAGTGCGCCGTCCCGCCGAGGCCGTTGACCGAACCCATGTTGACGATGGCGCCGCCGCCGCGCGCGGCCATCGCCGGGGCGATCGCGCCGGTCAGCAGGAACGCCGCCTTGACGTTGGTGGCGAGGGCCCGGTCGATCAGCTCCTCCGGCACCTCCGCGGTCGGCGCCGGGGTGATCAGCATCGCGGCGTTGTTGACCAGGATGTCGAGCGGCCCGGCCACCTCGGCCAGGGCCCGCACGGCGGGGCCGCCCTCGGCCAGGTCCGCCCGGACGAAGGTGGCGCTGCCGCCGCGCTCGGCGATGCCGGCCACCACCTTCTCGCCGCGCGCGGTGTCCCGCCCGCTCACCACCACGTGGGCGCCCGCTTCGGCGAGCGTGCGGGCGATGGCGGCACCGATGCCGTCGGTGGAACCGGTGACCAGGGCCGTCCGGCCGGCCAGCGATGTGCTCATGATTTTCTCCGTTCGTGGATCCCGCGGCCCACGATGCGTCGCTAAAATTGGACCCGCAAGTCCAGAAGCCGGAGGACACCATCATGACCGTCCTGACCCGCAAGGGCGAGGAGACCCGCAGGCGCATCGTCACCGGCGCGGCCGCCGAGATCCGCGAGCGCGGCGCCGCCGCCACCCGCCTGGAGGACGTGATGGCCCGCACGAGCACCAGTAAGAGCCAGCTGTTCCACTACTTCCCCGGCGGCAAGGAGGAGCTGCTGCTCGCGGTGGCCCGGCACGAGGCCGACCAGGTCCTGGCCGACCAGCAGCCGATGCTGGGCGAGCTGACCTCGTGGCCGGCCTGGCAGGCGTGGCGCGACAGCGTGGTGCGGCGCTACCTGGCGCAGGGCCCGGAGTGCCCGCTGAACTCGCTGCTCGGCCAGATGAGCGGCCGCTCCCCCGGCGCCCGGGCGGTCACCACCGAGCTGATCCGCCAGTGGCAGCAGGCCCTGATCACCGGCATCCGGCACATGCAGTCGATCGGCGAGATCGCCCCGACGGTCGACGCCGACCGCACCGCGGCCGCCCTGATCGCCGGCATCCAGGGCGGCGTCATCGTCTTCCTGAGCACCGGCCGGATCACCCATCTCGAGGCCGCCCTGGATGTGGCGATCGAGAACCTGCGGGCCTGAGCCGCCCGCTTCGGCGGGCGACCGCCCATCCGGGCCGCCGGTGGCTCGCGACGGCCCGGACCGGACGCTTGGCCGGCCGCTGAAATCCGGGACTTTTGTACGCCGTACATCTTGGGTCTTCTGCTCTTGAAGTAATTCATCTAGCGTTGAACTCATCGCCTGATGAAATCGGAGACTGTGATGATCGAAGTGCGCGATCTCGTCGTCGAGCGGGGGCGGCGGCGGGTGTTGCACGGGATCAGCTGTGTGGTGCCGGCCGGGAGCGTGACCGGGCTGCTCGGGCCCAGCGGGAGTGGGAAGACCACGCTGATCCGGGCCGTGGTGGGGGTGCAGATCGTCCGGTCCGGGAGCGTCACCGTGCTCGGGAAGCCCGCCGGCAGTGCGGCACTGCGGCGCAGCGTCGGTTATGTGACGCAGGCGCCCAGCGTCTACGCGGATCTGTCGGTGCGGGAGAACGCTCGGTACTTCGCCGCGCTGTACGGCCTCGGGGCGACCGAGGCCGATCAGGCCGTCGCCGACGTCGGATTGAAGGACGCGGCCGGGCAGCTCGTCGGGAACCTCTCCGGCGGCCAGCGCAGCCGGGCCTCGCTCGCCTGCGCGATGATCGGGAAGCCGCAGCTGCTGGTGCTCGACGAGCCGACCGTGGGGCAGGACCCGGTGCTGCGGGCCGAGCTGTGGGGGCGTTTTCACGCGCTCGCCGCGGCGGGGACGACGCTGCTGGTGTCCAGCCATGTGATGGACGAGGCCGGGCGGTGCGATCGGCTGCTGCTCATCCGGGACGGGCTGATCATCGGCGACGACACGCCGGCCGCCATCCGGGCCGACGCGGGGACCGACGACCTCGAGGAGGCCTTCCTGCGGCTGATCCGGTCGCAGCAGGGGGCGGCGGCGTGATCGCGCTGGCCACCACCGGGCGGATTCTGCGGCAGCTGCGGCACGACCGGCGGACGGTGGCGTTGCTGCTGGTGGTCCCGGCGCTGCTGCTGACCCTGCTCTATTTCATGTACGAGGACACGCCGCACACGTTCGACCGGATCGCCCTCATCATGCTGGGGATCTTCCCGTTCACCATCATGTTCCTGGTGACCAGCATCGCGATGTTGCGCGAGCGGACCAGCGGCACGCTCGAACGACTGCTCACCACGCCCCTGCGGAAGACCGACCTGCTGTTCGGGTACGGCCTGGCGTTCTCGCTGGCCGCGGTGGTGCAGGGGGCGGTCGCGACCGGGGTCGCCTACGGGCTGCTCGGGCTGGACACCTCGGCGAGCGCGGGCCTGATCCTGCTGATCGCGGTGGTCGACGCCGTGCTGGGGGTGGCGATCGGGCTGCTGTGCAGCGCCTTCGCCCGCACCGAGTTCCAGGCCGTACAGTTCCTGCCGGTGGTGGTCGTGCCGCAGATCCTGCTGTGCGGACTGTTCGTGCCGCGGTCGCAGATGGCCGGGTGGCTTCAGGCGATCAGCGACGTGCTGCCGCTCACCTACGCGGTGGACGCCCTGGGTTCGGCCGGTGCCACGATGTGGCGGGACGTGACCATCGTGGCCGGGGCGGCCGTGGTGGCGCTGATTCTGGCCGCCGCGACACTGCGGCGGCGCACACCCTAGGGAGCGTTTGTTGGTGAAGCGGAGCGGGCGGCGACCGGGCAATCAGGACACCCGGACGTCCATCCTGGAGGTCGCCCGCCGGACGTTCGCCGAGAAGGGCTTCGACAAGGCGTCGATCCGGGCGATCGCGGGCGACGCCGGAGTCGACCCGGCCCTCGTGCATCACTACTTCGGCACCAAGGAAAAGCTCTTCCTCGAGGTCATGAACGCGCCGATCAACCCGGGCGAGCTGATTCCGCAGGCGCTCGCCGGGCCGCGCGAGGAGGCCGGCATCCGCCTGATCCGGATGGCGCTGAGCGTGTGGGATTCCCCGGCCGGCACCGCCGCGCTGGCCATGTT
This sequence comes from Paractinoplanes toevensis, assembly GCF_018332695.1. Taxonomy (GTDB): domain Bacteria; phylum Actinomycetota; class Actinomycetes; order Mycobacteriales; family Micromonosporaceae; genus Actinoplanes; species Actinoplanes toevensis. The sequence goes on along the minus strand of NZ_BOQN01000118.1, from coordinate 45,174 downwards.
CCGCTCGGCGTTGAGCAACGAGTGGACGGCCCGGCTGCTGCGCGAGTTCGTGGTCACCCAGATCCTGCGGCGGGCGGTGCGAGAGCTGATCGTCGACCCGGAGGAGGCTCCACTGCGATCGGCGCTGGTCGCGACGCAGATCGCAGGGCTCATGGTGGTCCGTTATGTCCTACGGCTCGAACCGGTTGCCAGCGCCGACCCGGAGCTGCTGGCCACCATGATCGGGCCGAACATTCAGCGGTTCCTGGACGAACCCCTGGATTAGTGCCCGCAGCGGTGGCAGAGCACCGGGTGCAGCAGGTGGGCCAGGTCATGCCGGTCGGTGACCGGGCGCGGGAAACCGAGCCGGGCCAGCTTGTCGTCGAGCCGCACCATGAAGCCGTAGCGGTCCAGCCGGACCACCTGGGGCTCGTTCTTCGGCTGGAACGTCGAGCCGAGCTGGCGGCGCACGTAGGCGCCCATCTCGTCGAGGTGGTGGTCGGCGAGATCGGCGATCAGGTCGAACTCGATCTGCCGCAGCGGGTCGGGGGTGGCCTCGACGAAGTCGTCGGGGTCGATGTCGACCAGCTTCTCGTTGCGCTCGTAGCGCACCTCGGCGATGTCCATCCGGTGCATCACCTTGCTGTCGCCGACGTCGAGCAGATCGCCGGTGGCGTCGATGTCGGCGTAGTCGAGCACGGCCTGCTTGAGTTCGTCGCCCTCGATGCGGGTGACCCAGCCGGAGACCCAGACCCGGCCGAGGGCGGGCGAGCCGGCCATCGGCGGGACGTCGGTGATGTCGAGCACCATGGCCGTGTCGTCGGTGCCGGGCTGCGGTCGCGTCGCGACGGCGAACGCGCCGTCGGCGGGCGAAAGCAGCAGCACACGGCCGTGCAAGTCGGTCACGTGCCGAACCGGGAGCGGCCCGGGGCGGCAGGCGATGTGCGCGACGGCGGGCAGGTGCCCGGCGGCGAGCGTCCTCGCTACCTCGGCGTGGCTGGGCTGCATGGTGTGTACCTCCGGGAACCGGTTAGGCTGACCTTAGTAAGGTGAGGCTAACCGTAACACCGGCCTCGAGCGCAAGTGACTCCGGAGACTTCATGAACAACTCACGGCCCAAGGCCAAACTGTCCCGTGCCCTCGGCATCCCGCTGACGCCCAAGTGCGTGAAGTACTTCGAGAAGCGGCCGTTCCCGCCGGGCGTGCACGGCCGGTCACGGCGCAAGGCCTCGGACTACCAGGTGCGACTGCTGGAGAAGCAGCGGCTGCGCCACCAGTACAACATCAGCGAGGCCCAGATGCGCCGGGCGTACGACGACGCGCACCGCGCCGAGGGCAAGACCGGCGAGACCATGGTGACGCTGCTCGAGCGCCGCCTCGACGCCATCGTGGTCCGGTCCGGCATGGCCCGCACCATCTACCAGGCCCGCCAGCTCGTCGTGCACGGTCACTTCACGGTCGACGGCCAGAAGGTGGACCGGCCGGCCTACCGGCTCAAGCCGGGTCAGGTCGTGCAGGTGAAGGAGAAGAGCCGGCAGAAGCCGCCGTTCCAGATCGCGGCGGCCGGCGCGCACCTGGACGGGCCGACCGCGCCGTACCTCTCGACAGCTCTGGAGGATCTGCGCACCACGGTGATCCGGCTCCCGGAGCGCAAGGAGATCCCGGTGCTCTGCGACGAGCAGCTCGTCGTCGAGTTCTACGCGCGCTGATTGCTTTGTGGGGGGCCGACGGCCCCCCACAAGAAGTCACAGCTGGGCCAGCGAACCCGCGTACATCTTGTCGATCTCGGCGGCGAAGTTCGTCTCCACACTGCGCCGCTTGATCTTCATGGACGGGGTGATCTCGCCGGCCTCGATGCTCAGGTCGCGCGGGAGAATGGCGAACTTCTTCACCGTCTCCCACTTGTTGAGCTTGCCGTTCAGCTCCTCGACGTAGTCGGCGACGAGCTTCTCGGTCTCGGGGGCCGCGACGATCTCCGCGTAGCTCTTGCCGTCGAGCGGGCCACCGGCCGCCCAGGACACGATCGCCTCCTCGTCGAGCGAGATCAGCATCGTGACGAAGTTGCGGGCCTGGCCGACCACGACCGCCTGCGACGTGTACGGGCAGACGGCCTTGAACATGCCCTCGATCGCCGACGGCGCGATGTACTTCCCGCCGGACGTCTTGACCAGGTCCTTCTTGCGGTCGGTGATGCGCAGGTAGCCGTCGCCGTCGAGCTCGCCGATGTCACCGGTGCGCAGGAAGCCGTCCTCGGTGAAGGCCTCGGCGGTGTCCTTGGGCAGGTCGTGGTAACCCCGCATCACCGGCGCGCCGCGCAGCAGGATCTCGCCGTCCGCGTCGATCTTGCACTCCAGGTCGCCGAGCGGCTGCCCGACTGTACCGATCTTGAGCTTGCCGGCCCGGTTCACGAAGTTGGCGGCGCTGCTCTCGGTCATGCCGTACCCCTCCATGATCGGAAGGTTGGCGGCCGCGAAGAACTCGGCGATGTCCCGGCTCAGCGGCGCCGAGCCACTGACCAGCACCCGCAGCCGGCCGCCGAGCCGCTCCTGCAGCTTCGAGAAGACCAGCCGCTCGGCCACGCCGTACTTCAGCTTGAGGCCGCCGGGAACCGGCTTGCCGGCCTGCTCGAGGGCGACCTTCTCCTTGCCGACGCCGACCGCCCAGCTGAAGATCTTGGCCTTGGCCCCGCCGCCGCCCAGCGCGGTGGTGACGGTCTTGTTGTAGACCTTCTCGAAGATGCGGGGAGCCGCGCACATCAGCGTCGGCTTGACCACCGCGAGCATGTCGACCAGCTTGTCGACGCGGCCGTCGACGTAGGTCGGCACGCCCACGTGGATGATGCCGCAGAGCAGCGTCTTGCCGAACGAGTGGGACAGCGGCAGCCACAGGTACTGCAGGTCGGTGGACTCGAACAGGCCGAGGTCCTCCTGCGCGACACCCTCCCAGGTCCAGCCGCTGTGCAGCAGCTGCACGCCCTTGGGCCGGCCGGTGGTGCCGGAGGTGTAGATCAGGGTGGCCAGGTGGTCGGGGCCGATGCTCTCGACGACCTCGTCGATCAGTTTCGGGTTGTCGCGCAGCGCGGCCGCCCCGCGCTCCTCCAGCTCGCCCAAGGTGAGCTGGGGCGGGGTGGCACCGGCGTCGGCCTGGCCGTCGATCAGCACGACGTGGGTGACGCTGGTGCCGGCCCCGGAGATCTTGAGGGCCTGCCTCGGGGTCTCCGCGATCAGCACCTTGGAACCCGAGTTGGCCACGATGTAGCTCGCGTCCTCGGGCTCGGTGGTCGGATAGACCGTGGTGGTGGCGGCGCCGGCGCAGTTGATGCCGAGGTCGGCCAGGACCCACTCGTAACTCGTGCCGGCCAGGATGGCGACCCGGTCCTCCAGGCCAACACCCAGGGTGCGCAGGCCGGCGGCGATGCGGGTGGCCCGCTCGCCGACGTCGGACCAGGTGTGCCAGACCATGCCGGCGTCGTCGGCGGTGGGCGTCGCGAAGGCCCGGCCGTTCGGGGTCGCCGCGACGCGCTTGAAGAACATGTCGGGGATCGAGCGGTAGGGAACATCGAGAGCCATATCGGGCGCCGCCTTATAACCGAGGACGGGGGAATATTGCGTACTAGTTACCGCAGGGTATTGAAAGTGCGGCTGGAGGGCTAGTACCGACGAGTCTATCGACCGCCGGGCCGGTACCGTCCGGAAGAATGAGCGTGCTTGTCATTGGTGGCACCGGAATCGACACCGTCGTCCCGGTTGCCGGGCTTCCGGTGCTCGGCGCCGACTCGGCCCGGCCCACCGGCCTGATCCACGACGACGTGTCGCACACCGGCACGTGCGTGGCGCTCGCGCTGCACGCGCTGGGCGTACCGGTCGCGGTGGCCGACGCGATCGGCGCCGACGACGCCGGGCGGCGGGTCTCCGAGGCCTTCGCCGAGTGGGGAATTCCGCTGCACACGGCGATCTCGCCGGGCGGCACCCGCCGAGCGGTCAACCTGATGAGCCCGGACGGTCGCCGCCTCTCCATCTACGACGGTCGCAACGTGCCCGGCTACCGGCTGCCCGCCGATCTCTATTTGCCGCTTTTGTCGGCAGCGTCGCACGTGCACCTGACGATCACCGATTTCGCCCGGCACCTTTTGCCCGATTTGCGGCGAGCCGGCGTCACCGTCTCCACGGACCTCCACGACTGGAACGGGACCGATCCCCACCACCTCGACTTCGCGCTCGGTGCCGACCTCGTCTTCGTCAGCGCGGTGCAACTGGCCGCGGGAGCGGCCGAGCGCATCCTGGCCGACGGCGTGGCGTCGCGGGTGCTGGTCACCGACGGCGCGAAGGGCGCCACCCTGCACACCCGGGACGGCTCGGTGCATCAGCCGGCCGCCGACCCGGGCGCGCCGATCGCCGACACGAACGGCGCCGGCGACGCCTTCGCCGCCGCCTTCCTGGCGGCCCGGCTGGCCGGCGCCGGCGACGAGGACTGCCTGCGGGAGGCGGTCATCGCCGGGGCGTACGCGTGTACGCGCCCGGTCGGTGCCGACTGCTTCATCGATCGGGCCGAGCTGGCCAGACGGCGCTGACCTGGTCGATCGGTTTCATGTCGCGGATGCCCGCGGCCAGGCTCGCGGTCAGCGCCGACATGGTCACCGCCACCGCGAACATCAGCAGCGCCGCCCGGCTCCCCCAGCTGGTGACGACCACACCGGCCAGCAGCGGCGCGGTGGCCGACGCCGACATCGCGGAAAGGAAGATGACGCTGAGGACCCGGCCCTGCAGGTGGTCGGGGGTGATCGCGGCCTGGTAGCCGAAGAGGGCCGCGTTGCAGGCTGGCCCGATGAAGATGGCCAGCGCGAGCGGAACCGCGGCGGCGACGCTCGAGGTCAGCCAGGCGCTGACCACCAGCACCCCGGCCGAGGCCCAGCAGATCGAGCGGATCAGGTGAGGGAACGGCAGCCGGCGCAGCAGCCGCGGCGCGAACAGCGCGCCGGCCAGGCCGCCGGCTCCGACGATGGTCTCGGTCAAGCCGATCACGCCGGGCCGTACGTCGTGCCGCTGGAGGGTCACGATGATGGTGAAGACGGCGCCGTTGAGCGCGAAGTTCAGCGGCGCCGCGATCACCAGCACGGCCCGCAGGAACGGGTTGGTGAAGACGAAGCGCAGGCCCTCGGCCAGCGCGGCGGCATGCCCGGGCGGATCCCGGTCGCGGGCCGCCTGCAGCGGACGGCGGATCAGCCCCACGCCGAGCAGCGAGAACAGGTAGGACACCGCGTTGCCGACGAACGGCAGTGCGGGCGCGACGCCGAACAGCAGGCCACCCACGGGCGGCCCGGCCAGCGAGGCGCCGTAGGCGCGGGCCTCGTTGCGGGCCACCGCGGCGGGCAACTGGACGGGCGCGACGATGCTGCGCAGGGACGCGTACTCGACGGTGCTGAACAGGGCGGTGCCGATGGCGTCGAGCACGGCCACCACGATGATGACGGCGAGGCTGACCCGGCCGGTCGCGATCGTGGCGGCCAGGGTCACGCAGGCCAGCAGCCGGACGCTGTCGCAGGCCAGCAGGGCCCGGCGGCGGTCGACCCGGTCGGCCAGGACACCGGCGGGCAGCCGGGCGGCGAGCTTGGCGACCAGGGCCGCGGTGCCGACCACCCCGGCCTGCACGGCGGAACCGGTCATCTCCAGCACCAGCAGCGGCACCGCGAGCTGCGCGACCGCACCACCGAGGTCGGAGAGCGTCTGACTCGTCCACAGAAGATTGAACTCACGGTTGCGCCATAGTGTGCTCACCGCTCAACCCCGCTCGGTAACACCTCGGTCACCTAGCGCAAGGTATGTACCGCGAGCAATTCTCGCAACCGGGGAGTCGGTCGACGGCCGTCTTCGAGCTCGTGACCCGTCAGCGCGACGGCCGCCGCTCCGCATGATCAAAAGCGTAGGTGGCGCTGCCCGGTCGGGCCGCATACCGGTTACCCCATACCAGAATGGTGGGGTGGATCTGGTTCTCGAGGTGAGCGGCGGCGGCGAGAAGGCGGTGCTCGTCTACCGGGCGCTGCGCGCGGCCATCGTGGACGGCCGGCTGCCGGCCGGGCACCGGCTGCCGCCGACCCGGGCGCTCGCCACCGACCTCGGCGTTTCCCGGGGCAGCGCGGCGGCCGCCTACGAACGCCTGACCGCCGAGGGCTACCTGGTCGCGCGGGTGGGTTCGGGCACGTACGTGGCCGAGGTCCCGGCATCCCGCGGTCCGCGGCGCACCCCGGCCGATCCGCTCCGCCCGCGGCCGGGCCGGCCGAGCGCACCCCGGCCGACCGGCGACGGGCAGCCGGCGCCGCGCTACGACTTCCGCACCGGTATCCCGGACGCGACGCTGTTCCCGTTCGACACCTGGCGGCGCCTGGTGGCCGCGGAGATCCGGCTCGGTGCGAACAGCCCCGGCACCTACCCGGCACCGGCCGGGCATCCGGCGCTGCGCGCGGCGATCGCCCGCTACCTGGGCGTCTCCCGGTCGCTGCGGGTGGACGCGGCCGACATCGTGATCACCAACGGCACCCAGCACGCCCTCGACCTGATCGCCCGGGTGCTGCTGCGGCCGGGCGACGTGGTGGCGGTGGAGGAGCCGGGCTATCCGCCGGCCCGGATGCTGTTCGAGGCCATCGGCTGCCGAGTGACCGGGGTGCCGGTCGACGAGGACGGCCTGGTGGTCGCCGCACTGCCGGCCGGCTGCCGGCTGGTGTACACGACCCCGTCGCACCAGTTCCCGCTCGGCCGCCCGATGAGCCTCACCCGCCGCCGCGAGCTGCTGGATTGGGCGCGCGGCCGGTCGGCCGCGATCGTCGAGGACGACTACGACAGCGAGTTCCGCTACTCGGCGCGCCCGCTCGAACCGCTCTACAGCCTCGACACGGCCGGCCGCGTGCTCTACGCCGGCACCTTCTCCAAGAGCATGCTGCCGTCGATCCGGACCGGGTTCGTGCTGGTGCCACCGGGCCTGCGGGACGCCCTGGCCGCCGCCCGCCAGCTGGGCGACGGCTACGGCTCGCCGCCGATCCAGGCCGCCCTGGCCCGGTTCATCGACGACGGCCAGCTGGCCCGGCACGTGCGCCGGGCCGGCAAGCAGTACGCCCGCCGGCACGCCACCATCGTCGCCGCGCTGGCCACGATGCCCGGCCTGGAGGTGTTGCCGTCGGCGGCCGGCCTGCACGTGACCGCACTGCTGCGGGGCGGGTCGGCGGCCCCCGTGGTCGCCGCGGCCGCCACGGCCGGCCTGGTCGTCGAGGACCTGGCCGGTTACGCCACCTCGCAGGCCGGGTTCGTGTTCGGGTTCGGCGCCGCCGACTCCGCGCTGATCGACGAGGGCCTGGCGCTCTTCGCCGGCCTGCTGGCCCGCCACGCCTGGTAACCGATCGCGCCGGCCGCCACCACCAGGCTCAGCAGCGCGGGCAGACCGGTGAGCACGAGCAGCACGATCACCGCCAGGAACGCGACCGCCGCCCACCCCCGGGCCGCGCCGCGGGGCAGCAACCGCAGGGCGGCCGCCGTACCGAGCACGTAGACCAGCGTGAAGCAGCCGGTGACCAGCAGCATCGAGGTGTGCAGCGCGATCGGCAGCAGGACCGACACCAGGCTGCCGGCCAGCACGAAGGTCAGCGACCCCCGCTCGGTGCCGAACACCCGGGCCGGCAGGGCACCGTCGCGGGCCAGCGCCGTGCCGAGCCGGGACGCCCCGGCGAAGTAGGCGTTCATCGCGCCGACGGTCAGTAGCACTGCCACCACCGCGGTGACGATCCGGACCGGCCCGCCCACCCCCACGGCGAGCAGGTCGGCCAGCGGTGCCTGGCTGTCCCCGAGCGCCGGTCCGAGCACCAGCACGCTGGTCACGGCCACCGCGAGGTAGAGCGCACCAACGACGGCCACCGCCACCGCGGTCGCCCGGGGCACGTCCCGGCGCGGGTTGCGGTAGTCCGGTGACAGCGACGAGACCGCCTCCCAGCCGGCGAACCCCCAGACCAGCACGGCCGCCGCGGCACCGACACCGGCCCACCCGTGCGGCGCGAACGGGGTCAGGTTGCCGAGGTCGGCGTGCGGCAGCGCGGTCACCACGGTGATCAGCAGCAGCACGGCCAGGACGCCGGTCAGCACCAGTTGCACCCGGCCGGAGATCCGCAGCCCGAACCAGTTCATGGCGTAGACCGCGCCGACCGAGCCGAGGAATGTGACGAGCACGGTGGCCTGCCCGCCCCCGGCGACGTCGGCCACGTAACCGCCGGCGAACGCGGCCGCGGCGGGCGCGCCGAGCGGCACCGCGAAGTAGAAGCACCAGCCGACGGCCGCGGCCGCGCGCGGGCCGAACGCCAGCCGCACGTAGGTGGAGACCCCGCCGCTGTCCGGATGCCGGGCGCCGAGCGCCGCGAACGTCCACGCCAGCGGGGCCGACAGCAGGATCAGCGCGGCCCAGGCGACCAGCGAGGCCGGTCCGGCGACGCCGGCCGCGAGGGCGGGCATCGAGATCACCCCGGTGCCGAGCACGGCACCGACGCTGAGCGCGGTCCCCTGCGCCACGGAAAGCTTCATGCCGGAAACGTACGGCGTGATTGGCTCGCCGTTTGGGCCAATTCGGTCGCAGTCACTTGGTCCAATCAGAGGCCCAGGTGAGCCCTCTCGATGGCCTCGGCGGGCCCGTCGATCTCCACTCGGGCGGCCTGTTGCCGACCGGACAGGAACAGGGCCAGTTCGCCGGCCGGGCCGCGGAGGGTGACCTGGGGGTTCTCGCCCACGGTGAACTCGCCGAGCCCGCCGGACTCGATCACCCGGGCCGGGATCTTGACGCGACGCAGGGCGATTTTCCCGGCAAAACGCGCGTTGCGCCACAACGTCGCGGCGTGTTTCGCGCCCAGGGCACGCGGCTCCCAGCCGTCGCCGCCGCGGCGCACGTCCTCGTGGTGGATGAAGAACTCGGCGGCGTTGGCCAGCTCGTCGGTCAGCGGATTGCTCACCGGGCTCCACCAGGGCGGGTTGCGCACCTGCTCGACGATCCGCTCGAACGGCTCGGCCGCCTTGGCCAGCCGGATGCGCTCGGTCCGGCCGCTCAGCGGCGGCACCAGCATCCCGAGGGCCGAGTCGGGCCGGCGCTCCCGCACCACCAGGTGCGCGGCGAGGTCACGGGTGGTCCAGCCGGCACACAGCGTCGGCTCGTCCGGGCCGAGTCGCAGCAACAGGTCGGCGAGTTGATGACGCTCGCTCTTCGCAAAGGCAGTCACGAACGTGATCGTAGACACATCGTCACATGTGTAAACGATCGCGCCCGTTCGGCAGGATGGGTTGGTAAGGCCGGTAACCCCGGCTAACCCTTACCAGTCAGGTAGGAAATGAGCCACAGCAGGGCCAGCCGCGACGTGCTGGGACGGGGACTGCGGGTGCTCGGGCAGGCGATCCGGACCGAGCCGCGACTGTTCACGATCGGGGTGGTCGGCAGCAGTCTGTTCGGCCTGCTGATCATCGCGAACTCGTACGTCGTGGGCGCCGTCATCGGCGATGTCGTGGTGCCCGCCTTCGCCGACCATCGTGCCACCACCGGCTCGCTCGCGCTGGTCGCCGCCGCCTTCCTCGGCATCAGCGCGCTGCGGGTCGCCGGGGTCTTCGGCCGCCGGCTCGGCGCCGGCTACATGCAGTTCCGGCTCCAGGCCCGCTACCGCCGCGCGGTGACCCGCCGCTACCTGTCGCTGCCGCCGTCCTGGCACCAGAAGCACGCCACCGGCACCCTGCTGTCCAACGCGAACTCGGACGTCGAGGCCGCGTTCGTGCCGATCGCGCCACTGCCGTTCGCGGTCGGCACGATCGTCATGGTGTTCGCGGCGGTGCTGGTGCTGTTCCTCACCGACTGGGTGCTGGCCCTGGTCGGCGTGGCGCTGTTCCCCACCCTGTTCGGTCTCAACGTCATCTACTCCCGGTACATGTCGCCCCGGCAGATCCGGGCCCAGCAGATGCGGGCCCGGGTCAGCGCGGTGGCGCACGAGAGCTTCGACGGCGCGCTCGTGGTCAAGACGATGGGCCGCGAGGAGGACGAGTCGCAGCGGTTCGGCGTCATCGTGTCGGAGCTGCGTGACGCGCTCATCTCGGTGGGCCGGCTGCGCGGCCTGTTCGACCCGGTGATGGACAGCCTGCCCAGCGTCGGCACCCTGGCCGTGCTGCTGCTCGGTGCCTGGCGCCTGCAGAACGGCGCGATCAGCGTCGCCGAGCTGGTCACGGTGTCGTTCCTGTTCACCGTGCTGGCTTTCCCGGTGCGGGCGATCGGCTGGGTCGTCGCCGAGCTGCCCCGCAGCGTGGCCGGCTGGGAACGCGTGCAGGCCGTTCTGTCGGCTACCGGCGATCTGCACTACGGCGACCGTGATCTTGGCAGCGGCGGCCCGGCGGCGCTGGCCTTCGAGCACGTCGGCTTCCGCTACGACGACGGCCCGCTCGTTCTGCACGACGTCTCCTTCGAGGTGCCGGCCGGCAAGACCGTCGCCCTGGTCGGGCCGACCGGCTCGGGCAAATCGACCATCGCCTCCCTCGCGATCCGGCTGGTCGACCCGGCCGACGGCACCATCACGATCGACGGCGTCGAGTCACGCGACCTGACCGAGGCCGCGCTGGCCCGGACCGCCGCCGTCGTCCCGCAGATCCCGTTCGTCTTCGACGACACCGTGCGCGGCAACGTCACCCTCGACCGGGACGGCCTGACCGACGCCGACGCCTGGTCGGCGCTGCGCCTGGCCCAGGCCGAAGGCTTCGTCGAGAAACTGCCCGACGGCCTGGACACCGCGGTCGGCGAGCGCGGCACCTCGCTCTCCGGCGGCCAGCGCCAGCGCATCACCCTGGCCCGCGCCCTGGCCGGCCGTCCCCGCCTGCTGGTCCTGGACGACGCCACCAGCGCCGTCGACCCGCGCGTCGAGGCCGACATCCTGGCCGCGCTGCGCTCCGGCGACGCCGGCGCGTCGATCCTGGTGGTCGCCTACCGCCGGGCCACGATCGCGCTCGCCGACCAGGTCGTCTACCTGGAGCAGGGCAAGGTGGTGGCCACCGGCACGCACGCCGAGTTGCTCGCCACCAACCAGGGCTACGCCGACCTGGTGACGGCGTACGAAAAATCGGAGCGGGTGGAAGCATGAGTGACGGAACGCTCGCCACCGTCCGCCGGGGCATCGCCCTCTCCCCCGAGCTGCGCCCCGGCCTGGCCGGCACCATCGCGCTCGCCCTCGTGCAGATGGGCGGCCGGGTCGCCGTCCCGATCGCCGTGCAACAGGGCATCGACCACGGCATCCGCGGCGCCGACGGCCCCGACCTGGGCTTCGTCGTCGAGGTCGTGGCGTTCACCTTCGTCGCCCTGGTGATCTCCACGATCGCCGGTTACCTGATGACCCGGCGGCTGTTCACCGTCTCCGAGACCGCGCTCGGCGCCCTGCGCTCGCGCACGTTCCGGCACATCCACGACCTGTCGATGCTGCACCAGCAGTCCGAGCGGCGCGGCTCGATGGTGTCCCGGGTGACCAGCGACGTCGACCAGATCTCCCAGTTCCTCCAGTTCGGTGGCGTGCAACTGCTGCTCTCGGCCGGTCAGCTGCTGGTGTCGACGCTGGTCATGTTCATCTACTCGTGGCAGCTCACCCTCGTCGTACTCCTCGCCTTCGGCCCTTCGGTCGTCATCATCCGGCTCTTCCAGAAACGGCTCGGCGCCGTTTACCGCTCGGTCCGCGAGCGGACCGGCGTCATGCTGGGCGCGGTCGCCGAAAGCGTCGTCGGGGCCATGGTCATCCGGGCGTACGGCGTGGGCGGCCGCACCGAGCAGCGCCTGGACACCTCGATCGAACGCCTGCGGGTAGCCCAGCAACGAGCCCTGCGTACCAGCGTGACCAGCTTCTCGTCCGGTGAGATCGGGGCCGGTCTGGCGCTGGCCGCGGTGGTCGTGATCGGCACCCTGCTGGGCGTCGGCGGCGGGCTGAGCGTGGGTGAGCTGACGGCGTTCCTGTTCCTGGTCACCCTGTTCATCCAGCCGGTCCAGATCGCCACCGACATGCTCAACGAGGCGCAGAACGCGGTGGCCGGCTGGCGGCGGGTGCTGGACGTGCTCGATCTGGACCCGGACGTCGCCGACCCCGACGACGAGGGCGTCGACCTGCCGCCGGGCCCGCTGTCGGTGCGGTTCGGCGACGTCTCGTTCCGCTACCCGGGCGGTCCGATCGTCCTGGCCGACGTCGATCTCGACCTCGCCGCCCGGCGGAAGTACGCGGTGGTCGGCGAGACCGGCAGCGGCAAAACCACGTTCGCGAAGCTGCTGACCCGGCTCATGGATCCGGCGTCCGGCGAGGTCCTGCTCTCCGGCACGCCGCTGACCTCGGTGCGGTTCTCGTCGCTGCGCTCGCGGGTGGTGATGGTCCCGCAGGACGGCTTCCTCTTCGACGCCACCGTCGCGGAGAACATCCGGTTCGCCGCGCCGGCGCTGACCGACGCCGACCTCCGGGCGGCCTTCACCGAACTCGGCCTGGCCGACTGGGCCGACGGCCTGCCGGCCGGCCTGGACACCCCGGTGGGCGAGCGCGGCGAGGCGCTCAGCGTGGGCGAGCGACAGCTGGTTGCTCTCGTACGCGCCTACGTCGCCGATCCTGACCTGCTCGTGCTGGACGAGGCGACCAGCGCCGTCGACCCGGCCACCGAGGTCCGGTTGCAGCGGGCCCTGGACACCGTGACCCGGGGCCGCACCACGGTGGCGATCGCGCACCGTCTCTCCACCGCCCAGTCCGCCGACGAGGTGATCGTGGTGGACGCCGGCCGGGTGGTGCAGCGTGGCCCGCACGCGGCGCTGGTGGCCGAGGAGGGTTCGATCTACGCCAAGCTCTACGCCTCGTGGCTGGAGCAGACCCGCTGAGGTTTCGTCAGGCGATGACCGCGGGGCTCCGCCAGGACGGGCGGATCCCCCGGTCCAGGTCGTAGCGGACCGAGGCGATCCGCTTGACCGCGTCGACCAGCACGCTCTCGGGCAGCGTGAACGGCAGCCGCAGGAATCGTTCGAGGGTGCCGTCGAGGCCGAACCGCGGGCCCGGCGCGAGCCGCACGTCGACGTCCTCGGCCGCCCGGGCCAGGGCGCTGGAGATCGGCCCGTCCAGCTCGGCCCAGAGCATCACCCCGCCGCCCGGCACCGTGAAGGTCCACTCGGGCAGGTGCTCGCGCAGCGCCGCGATCAACGCGTCCCGCCGCGCCCGCAGCTCGACCCGGCGGGCCGCGACGATCCGCTCGGACTGGTCGAGCAGGCGCACCCCGACCAGCTGTTCCAGCACCGGGCTGGCCATGTCGACCCCGACCCGGATGGCGGCGAGCCGCTGCACGAGCGGCGCCGACGCCCGCACCCACCCGATCCGCAGGCCACCCCAGTACGCCTTGCTCATCCCGCCGATCGACACCACCCGGGAGTGCCGGTCGAAGACCGCGACCGGCGGCGGCATCTCGTCGCCGTCGAGCTGGAGGTCCACGAACGACTCGTCGACGATCAGCTCGGTGCCGGCCGTGTGCGCGGTGGCGACCAGGCGCTCGCGCAGGCCGGCGTCCATCAGGTGACCGGTGGGGTTGTGGAACTCCGGGATCACGTACGCGCAGCGCGGCCGGCCCTGCCGCAGCGCGCCCAGCAGCATCTCGGCGTCCCAGCCGGTGGCCGTGTCGAGGCCGTGGGTGCTGATCCGGGCCCGCCGGGCGGAGAGGGCGGCGAGCGCGTTCGGGTAGGTGGGCGCCTCGACCAGCACCGGCGACCCGGCCGGCACGGACAGCCGCAGCACCAGGTCGAGGGCCTGCTGGGTGCCGGCGGTGATGAGGATCTGCTCGGCGCTGGTGGCGACGCCGCGGGCGGTGTAGCCGGCCGCGACCGCCTCGCGCAGCTCGACCAGCCCGGTCGGGTGGTAACCGGCGCTGCCCAGGTAGCGCGGCAGATCGTCGTTGACGGCGGCCTGCGCCGCGCCGAGCAGCTCGTCGGGTGCCCGGTGGGCGGCCACGCCCAGGTCGATGACGTCGCGGTCGTCGCCGGCCGCCCACAGGCCGGAGGTGGCCACCCGGTGCCCGCTCGGCAGGGTGGTCCAGCTGCCGGCGCCACGTCGGCTGGTGAGGTGGCCGCTCTCCCGGAGCGTCCGGTACGCGGCGCTGACCGTGGTGCGGCTGACCGCGAGGGCCTCGGCGAGTTCCCGCTCGGCCGGCAGCCGGATGCCGAGCGGCAGCCGCCCGTCGGAGAGCAGACCGCGCACGGCGGCGGCCAGGGCGACGTAGTCCGGACTGCGGTGGCGGCCGGGCAGGGAGTGCCACTGACCGAGCAGGCGGGCCAGTTGCGCGCCTCGTACCGTGCTCGTCACAGCCACCTCCCAGAAATTGGCTCTTCAGCCCGGGCCAATTGGCCTTCAGAGTGGCACTCATGACCGCAACTGGCAACGGAGATCGTCGTCTCACCCGACGCCTGGCCCAACTCTTCACCGGCCTGGTGCTCTACGGGGTGAGCATGGCCTTCATGGTGGAGTCCGGTCTCGGTCTCAACCCCTGGGACGTGTTCCACCAGGGCCTGTCCAAGGCGACCGGCATCAGCTTCGGCTGGGTGGTGATCCTGCTCGGCGTGCCGATCCTGCTGCTGTGGATCCCGCTCCGGCAGAAGCCCGGCATCGGAACGATCGCCAACCTGTTCGTCGTCGGTTTCGCGGTCGACGGCGCGCTGGCCGTGCTCCCGGCCGGACACGGCATCCCCGCCCGGATCGGCTACCTGGTCGGCGGCATCCTGCTCAACGGCCTGGCAACCGGCCTCTACATCGGCAGCAACTTCGGCCCCGGCCCGCGCGACGGCCTGATGACCGGAATCGTGGGCCGCTTCCCCAAACTGTCGATCCGCCTGGTCCGCACCGCGATCGAGCTGACCGTCCTCGGTGTCGGGTTTCTGCTCGGCGGCACGGTCGGCATCGGCACGGTGGCATATGCCCTGGCCATCGGCCCGCTCGTGCACCTCTTCCTGCCGCTGTGCACCGTCGCACCCGCCCGGGAACCGAAACTGACCTCTGTGGACTGACACACCTCGGTGATCATCCGGACACATTTTCTTCCGGGCAGGCCCGTCGCGCGGCATCATTGCGACATGGGGGCTGGCGGCTGGCAGTGGAACGACGCTTGGATCTTCGTGTCCGCGGTCATCGCCGAGCGCCTCGAGCGCGACCGGGCCCTGCACGCCGCCCTGCCGGTGACCGGCGCCAGCCTGGCCGACCTGCTGGCCGCCGCCGACTTCCTGCACCACGCCGTGCCGAGCCGCGACGAGCTGCAGGAGTCACTGCGCCGCCTGGCCGGGGCCGGCCTGATCGTGGTCGAGGACGACATCATCGAGGTCGCCCCGAGCGGTGAGCAGCTGTGGCGCACCCGCCCGTTCAGCGGCCTGTCCTCCGCGGTGATGACCCTGCAGGCCCAGCTCAACAGGGCCACCCGCCCCGGCGACTCGGACTGGGCGCTGGACGAACAGACCTACGCCACCGCCGTACGCGAATATTCGCTCCGCCTGGCCGACGGCCGCTAGAGACCAACGGTCGCTAGCGCACCGGGTTGCCGGCTGCCCGCAGGGTGTCCTTGACCTGGCCGATGCTGAGGTCTCCGAAGTGGAAGACGCTCGCCGCCAGCACGGCGTCGGCCCCGGCGGCCACGGCCGGTGGGAAGTGCTCCACCGCGCCCGCCCCGCCACTGGCGATCACCGGGATGTCGACCACCGCCCGCACCGCCGTGATCAGGTCGAGGTCGAAGCCGGCCTTGGTGCCGTCGGCGTCCATCGAGTTGAGCAGGATCTCCCCCGCGCCCAGCTCGGCGACCGTGCGGGCCCACTCGATCGCGTCGAGGCCGGCGCTG
Organism: Paractinoplanes toevensis; assembly: GCF_018332695.1. GTDB lineage: Bacteria > Actinomycetota > Actinomycetes > Mycobacteriales > Micromonosporaceae > Actinoplanes > Actinoplanes toevensis. The sequence goes on along the minus strand of NZ_BOQN01000118.1, from coordinate 29,329 downwards.
CGCCGCCCGCCGTGCGTGGTGACCTCCCACCCGCTGGGCTGATCGGCCGAGCGCCGCACGTCGAGCGACAGCACCAGCACCTGGTTGCCGAACCGCTCGGCGATCTCCGAGATCAGCGCCGGCCGGTTGATCGCCGCGGTGTTGACCCCCACCTTGTCGGCGCCGGCCCGCAACAGCACGTCGACGTTCTCCACCGAGCGGACCCCGCCGCCCACGGTGAGCGGGATGAACACGCTCTCCGCCGTGCGCCGCACCACGTCGAGCATGGTGCCGCGGTCGTCGGAGGAGGCGGTCACGTCGAGAAAGGTGAGCTCGTCGGCCCCGGCCGCGTCATAGGCGGCGGCCAGCTCGACCGGGTCCCCGGCATCGCGCAGGTCGACGAAGTTGACCCCCTTGACCACCCGCCCGGCGTCCACGTCAAGACAAGGGATAACCCGCACCGCCACCGTCATGCGTCCACCCTAACCAGCGCTCTTCTCGGCGTGGGCGCCCGGGCCAGGCCGATCAGGATGCCGCCGAGCACGAGCGCGCCGCCGATCAGGTCGGTGGGGTGGATCCGCTCGCCGAGCACCAGAGCGGCCGAGGAGATGCCGAACAGGGGGACGAGCATCGAGAACGGGGCGACCGTCGTGGCCCCGTACCGTTTGAGCAGGAAACCCCAGCCCGCGAATCCGGCGAGGGTGGAGATCAGCGCGACATAGGCCAGGGCCCCGACGGCTTCGCCGTCGATCGCGCGCAGCGCGGCGAGGTCGGCGGCCGGGCCGTCGATGAGCAGCGAGAGTACGAGGAGTGGGCCGCACGCGACGGCGCTGGCCCAGACCATGAAGCGCAGCGCGTCGGGTGGGGACGCCTTGCGGGTGGCGATGTTCGACAGGCCCCAGGCCGCGGCCGCCCCGATGATCAGCAGGAACGCGCCGAGGTTGGTGCCCATCCGGGTGGCCACCACGGCCACGCCGGCCAGCGCGACGGCCAGGCCGCCGACCTGCACCGGGCGCGGGCGTTCGTGCAGCAGAAGCACCGCGAACACGACGGTGAACACGGCCTGGCTCTGCAGGACCAGCGAGCTGAGCCCGGCCGGCATCCCGGCTGCCATGCCCGCGAACAGCAGCGAGAACTTGGTGACGCCGAGGATCAGGCCGACCGCGAGCACCCAGCGCCAGGGCACCTGCGGGCGGCCGACGAAGAACAGCGCCGGGAACGCGGCGAGGGTGAAGCGCAGGGCGTTGAACAGCAGCGGCGGGAAGTGGTCGAGGCCCTTCTCGATGGCGACGAAGTTGACGCCCCAGATCGCCATGACGGCGACCGCCAGAGCGATGTCTCTCGGTTTCATCGCCTAAAAATGCGCTGAAAAACCGTTAAGCACCATCGAATAGTGCTTCACCTACGTTGTAGGTTTGCTACATGATTGACCTGGGCCGTCTGCGCGCGCTCCACGCCGTGGCCAGCTACAAGACGGTCCTGGCGGCCGGCGACGCGCTGCACTGCACCCCGTCGGCCGTCTCGCAGCAGCTCGCCAAGCTGGAGCGGGAGACCGGCACCACACTCGTCGAGAAGGACGGCCGCGGCCTGCGCCTCACCGAGGCCGGCCAGTTGCTGGCCCGGCACGCCGAGCGGGTCCTCGCGGCCGTCGACGAGGCCGAGGCCGCCCTGGCCGCCCACCGCGACACGGTGACCGGCCGGCTGACCGTGGTCGCTTTCGCCACCGCCTGCCGGGCGCTGCTGCCGTGGGCACTGCACCGGCTCGCGTCCGAGCATCCGCAGCTGTCCACCGGGCTGATCGAGGCGAACCCGCACGAGGGTCTCGACGCGCTGCACCGCGGCCATGTCGACCTCGCCGTCCTGGACGACTGGCCGGAGGCGGCGCTGCGCTACCCGGCCGGCGTCGCGCACGTCGAACTGGGCTGGGACCTGGTCGACCTGGTGGTGCCGAGCGGCCACCGGCTCAGCGGCACGACGACCCTGGCGAAATGCCGGGACGAGCGGTGGATCGCGGCGCCGGTCGGGGACATCTGCCACGAGTGGCTGATGCGGGTGCTGCCGGGCGTGCAGCCCGATTTCCACGTCGGCGAGTTCGAGACCCAGATGACGCTGATCGCCGCGGGCCTGGGCATCGCGGTGATCCCCCGGCTGGCCCGGACCTCGCTCCCGGACGGCGTCCGGGTCGTGCGGCTGCATCCCGAGCCCCGCCGCCGGGTCGTGGTCGCCTGGCGGGAGGCGGCCGCGGCCCGCCCGGCCATCAAGGCGGCCGAGCAGGCGCTGCGGGCGTCCTGGGATCAGGCCAGCGCGGCCAGGGCCTCGCGCACGGTGAACGCGCCGGCGTAAAGCGCCTTGCCGGCGATCACGCCCTCCACCCCGACCGGTTCGAGGGTGGCGAGGGCGCGCAGGTCGTCCAGGGTGGACACGCCGCCGCTGGCGATGACCGGCTTGTCGGTGGCGGCGCACACCTCGCGCAGCAGGTCCAGGTTCGGGCCGCGCATGGTGCCGTCCTTGGTGATGTCGGTGACGACATACCGGGCCGCACCCGCCTTGTCGAGCCGGGCCAGCACCTCGTACAGGTCGCCGCCGTCGCGGGTCCAGCCGCGCGCCGACAGGGTGCGGCCGCGCACGTCGAGGCCGATCGCGACCCGGTCGCCGTACTCGGCGCAGATCCGGTCGCACCACTCCGGGTCCTCCAGGGCGGCGGTGCCGATGTTGACCCGCGCGGCACCGGTGGCGAGGGCCCGGGTGAGCGACTCGTCGTCGCGGATGCCGCCGGACAGCTCGACCTTCACGTCGAGCCGCCGCACCACATCCGCGAGCAGCGAGGCGTTGGAGCTGCGCCCGAACGCCGCGTCCAGGTCGACCAGGTGCACCCACTCGGCCCCGTCGTTCTGCCAGGCCAGCGCCGCCTCGAGGGGGTCGCCGTAGGCGGTTTCGGAACCGGCGGCGCCCTGCACGAGGCGGACGGCCTGGCCGTCGGCGACGTCGACGGCCGGCAGCAACTGGAGGGTCACGTTCTCTCCCTGTTCAGAATCAGAACCACCAGGGCCGGCAGGGCCATGACGATCACGATGGTCAGCACGATGCGCAGCGGCACGTCCGGCACGAAGAGCCAGACCGCGGCGACGGCGATCAGCGGCACCAGCACGATGCCGAGCCGCTGGCCGCGGCTGCGCCGGTAGATCCGGCCGGGCCGGCCCTTTCTTTGTGGAGTGAGCTTGCGGACCAACTGCCGGCGGCGCTGCCGCCGGGACACCTTGCGGGCCCGGGCGGCTTTCTCTTTTTCGAGTACGGCGAGCCGCTCGGCCCGCCGTTTTGCCCGCTCCTTCGACACCTACAGTCCAGCGACCCAGTTGCGCAGCAGCGCATAGCCGGCGTCGGCCGACTTCTCCGGGTGGAACTGGGTGGCGGTGAGGCTGCCTCGCTCGACGGCGGCCGCGAAGGGCTGGTCATGGCTCGCCGTGGTCACCGTGGCCCCACTCAACGCCCCGAGATCCCGCGCTGCGTACGAGTGCACGAAGTAGAACCGCGCGTCTCGGGGCAGCCCGCTGAACAGATTGGACTTCTCGGGAATGTCGACGGTGTTCCAGCCCATGTGCGGGATGCGGTCCGCGTCGAGCTTGCTGACCACGCCGGGCAGCAGGCCGAGGCCCTTGGTCTCCACGCCGTGCTCGACACCCGAGTCGAAGAGGATCTGCATGCCGACGCAGACGCCGAGGACCGGCCGGCCGGCGGCGACCCGCTCGGCGATCACCGGCCCGGCCCCGAGCTCCTCGATGCCGGCCATGCACGCCGCGTAGGCGCCCACGCCCGGCACGAACAGCCCGTCCGCGGCGGCCGCCGCGTCCAGGTCGCTGGTCACCGTCACGTCGACACCGGTGCGAGCCACGGCCCGCTCGGCCGACCGCAGGTTGCCGGAGCCGTAGTCCAGGATCACCACTGAGGTCACGAGTCACCCCCGGGGAGCATCCAGGCCACGCCGCCCGCGACGGCCAGCGCCGCGAGCACGCCGACCACGCCCACGCTGAACTTGGTGGCTCCCGACCGGACCAGCTGGATCACGCCGCCGACCAGGAAACCGGCCACGATGAAGCAGACGACCGCCATCAGAGCACGCCCTTGGTGGACGGCAGCGCGCCCGCGTTGCGCGGGTCGATCTCGACAGCCTCGCGCAGCGCCCGGGAGAACGCCTTGAACTGCGCCTCCACCACGTGGTGCGCGTCCGGCTTGCCGCCGTCGCGGGCCGCCCGCAGCACGCTCACGTGCAGGGTCACCTTGGCCGCGAAGCCGAACGACTCGAAGATGTGCCGGGTCATGCTGGTCGGGTAGACCGGCCCGATGTAGGGCGCCAACTCCGGCTCGTCGTGCACCACATACGGCCGGCCGGACAGGTCGATCGCGGCCCGGCAGAGCACCTCGTCCATCGGGATCGTCGCCGACCCGTACCGCCGGATGCCGGCCTTGTCGCCCAGCGCCCGGGAGAAGGCCTCACCGAGGGCGATAGCCGTGTCCTCCATCGTGTGGTGCGCGTCGATCTCCAGGTCACCCTCGGTGCGCACGGTCAGGTCGAAGCCGCCGTGCTTGGCGATCTGGTTGAGCATGTGGTCGTAGAAGCCGACCCCGGTGTCCAGGTCGCCCTTGCCGGTGCCGTCGAGGTCGATCTCGACGAGCACCTTGGTCTCGTTGGTGACGCGCTCCACCTTCGCGGTGCGACTCACTTCAGGGCCTCCGTTGCCTGCAGGAAAGCGTCGGTCTCGGCCGGCGTCCCGGCGGTCACCCGCAGCCAGCCGGGGAGGCCGACGTCGCGGATCAATACACCCTGGTCGAGCAGCCGCTGCCAAGCGATTTTCTGGTCGCCGCCCACCTCGAAGAGGACGAAGTTGGCGTCGCTGTCGGCCACCCGGTAACCGCGCTCGCGCAACGTGCGGACGATGCGGTCGCGCTGCTCCTTGATCGCCTCGACGGTCGCGAGCAGGGCGTCACGTTGCGCCACCGCCGCGCGCGCGGCGGCCTGGGTCAGGGCACTCAGGTGGTAGGGCAGGCGAACCAGCTGGATCGCCTCGACCACTGCCGGGTGCGCGGCGAAGTAGCCGAGCCGCCCGCCGGCGAACCCGAACGCCTTGCTCATGGTGCGGCTGACGACCAGCCGAGGGTGCTCGGACAGCAGCGTCAGCGCGCTCGGCGTGCCCGCCCGGGCGAACTCCGCGTACGCCTCGTCCACGATCACCACACCGCGGGCCCGCTCCAGCACCGCGGTGATCACCTCGGGGTCCAGGGCGGTGCCGGTCGGGTTGTTCGGCGAGCAGAGGAAGACCAGATCGGGGTCGTGCTTCGCCAGCTCGGCGACCGCTTTATCGGGATCCAGACCGAAATCCGGGTCGCGCAGCGCGCCGATCCACTCGGTGCCGGTGCCCAGCGCCAGCAGCGGGTGCATGGAGTAGGACGGGCCGAACCCGAGCGCCGTGCGCCCCGGCCCGCCGAACGCCTGCAGCAGCTGCTGCTGCACCTCGTTCGAGCCGTTGGCCGCCCACAGGTTGTCGGTGGTCAGCCCGTGCCCGAGGTAGTCGGCGAGGACCGTGCGCAACGCCACCGCGTCGCGGTCGGGGTAGCGGTTGAGATCGCGCAGCTCGGCCTGCACGGCCTTGCCGATCGCCTCCACCACGTCGTCGGGCAGCGGGTAGGAGTTCTCGTTCGTGTTCAGCCGCACCGCGACGTCGAGCTGCGGAGCACCGTACGGCGACTTCCCGCGCAGGTCGTCCCGGATCGGCAGATCGTCGATCCTCATCGGTCGAACCGTGCCTTCACGGCCTCACCGTGCGCGGGCAGGTCCTCGGCGTTGGCCAGGGTCACCACGTGCTTCGCGACGTCGGAGAGGGCCGCCTCGTCGTACTCCACGACGTGGATCCCGCGCAGGAACGACTGCACGGAGAGCCCGGAGGAGTGCCGGGCGCAGCCGGCGGTCGGCAGCACGTGGTTGGAGCCGGCCGCGTAGTCACCGAGCGAGACCGGCGACCAGGCACCGACGAAGATCGCGCCGGCATTGCGGACCCGCATGGCCCACTGCCGCGCGTCGCGCGTCTGAATTTCCAGGTGCTCCGCGGCGTACGCGTCGACGACCGCAAGCCCCTGCTCGAGGTCGTCGACCAGGACGACGCCGGACTGCGCGCCGGTCAGCGAGGTGTGCACCCGCTGCGAGTGTTTGGTGGCCGCAACCATCCGGGTGAGCTCGGACTCGACCCCCGCGACCAGCGACTCCGAGTCGGTGACCAGGACACTGGCCGCGAGCGGGTCGTGCTCGGCCTGGCTGATCAGGTCGGCGGCGACGTGCCGCGGGTCGGCGGTCTCGTCGGCCAGGATCGCGATCTCGGTCGGCCCGGCTTCCGCGTCGATGCCCACCGTGCCCTGCAGCAGCCGCTTGGCCGCGGTGACCCAGATGTTTCCCGGCCCGGTGATCACGTCGACCGGTTCGCACCGGTCACCCTCGTCCACCCCGTCGGAACCGTAGCCGAGCATCGCGATGGCCTGGGCACCGCCGACGGCGTAGACCTCGTCGACGCCGAGCAGCGCGCAGGCGGCCAGCACCCGGGCGTCCGGCAGGCCGCCGTTCTCCTTCTGCGGCGGCGACGCCACGACCAGCGCGTCCACCCCGGCCTCCTGGGCGGGCACGACGTTCATCACGACAGTCGACGGGTAGACGGCCAGGCCGCCGGGAACGTAGAGCCCAACCCGCTGCACCGGCAGCCAGCGCTCGGTGACCGTGCCGCCGTCGACCACCTGGGTGGTGACGTCCGGCCGGCGCTGATCACGGTGCACCTTGCGGGTGCGGGTGATCACCTCGAGGAGCGCCTCGCGAATCTCCGGCTCGAGGGCCTCCCCCGCCGCCGCGATGGCTTCCACCGGAACCCGGAGCCGGGTGAGCTCGACACCGTCGAACCTGGTCGTGGCCTCCTGAATGGCGGCGAACCCGCGCTGATGGACCGCCTCGACCACCGGACGGATGCGCTCGACGGCCTCGGAGACGTCGAGCTGAGCCCGGGGCAGGATGCCTCGGGGATCCCGGCGGGAGCCACGCAGGTCAGTCAGTTTCAGCACGCCTCAATCCTAGGCGCCCAGCCGGTGGGACGGTTTCCGGCCCTCGGTCGGCCCGGGGGCGGGTTGACCATGGTGAAGCTGCCGATAGGCTGAGGTCGTGAGCGAGCGGCTACCAGTATTCCCCCTGGGTACGGTGCTGTTTCCCGGCCTTGTGCTCCCCCTGCACATCTTCGAGGAGCGTTACCGTTCGCTGGTCCGCGAGTTGGTGGCCAGCACCGAGGACGGCCCGCACGAGTTCGGCGTGGTCACCCTCCGCCGCGGTGTGGAGGCGCCCTCCCCCGAGTCCGACGACGACCCGGCCCCCGAGCCGCCCCCGATCAAGGCCGACGACCTCTACCCGGTGGGCTGCACGGCCGAGCTCCGCCAGGTCACCGAGCTGCCCGACGGTCGTTTCGACATCATGACCGTGGGCCGGCGCCGGTTCACGGTCCGCGACGTGCAGCAGGGCACCGAGCCCTACCTGACGGCCGAGATCGAGTGGCTCCCCGAAGAGTCCGCCGACGAGACCGCCGCCCAGCTGGCCCCGCGGGCCCTCGCCGCCTTCCGCACCTATCTCGACCTGCTGCGACCCGACTCCGAGGCGCTCGACGCGGTCCCCGGTGACCCGACCGTGCTGTCCCACCTGATCGCGGCGACCGCCCAGCTGACCATCGACGAGCGGCAGCTGCTGCTGGCCGCGCCCGACACGGCCAGCCGGCTGCGGGCCGAGCTCAAGCTGCTCAACCGCGAGGCCGGTCTGCTGGCCAAGGTGCGGGCGGTTCCGGTGCCGCTCTCCGACCTGGCCCGCCCGGCCAGCCCTAACTGACCGACGGCCGGCCCGGCTCGGCCTCTTCGAGGTCGGGCCAGGCGTCCTGCTCGGCGGCCGTGTTGGGGCCGTAACCGGGTTTCGCGCCCGGCTGGTCCAGGTCGGGGTCGTTGGACCAACCGGCCAGCAACGTCAGCACGATGGCCGCCGCGAACGCCGGCACCAGCAGCGGCCCGGTCGAGTGCACCTCGGGCGGGGCCAGGTAGGTGGCGCCCTTGGCGGCGGTGCGGCCCCACTGCTGGTAGTCGCCGCGGCCGATCATCTCGCCGATCCACGGGCCGACCAGATAGCCCGCCCCGAGGGTGCCGACCACGACGCCGAGCAGCAGGAACGGGCCGCGGTCGCGGCGCAGCACCAGCCAGGCGACGATCGCCACGAGCAGGCCGAAGCCCAGGCCGAGCAGGGTGTACCACCCGTCGGCGGCGATGTACTCCTCCGGGGAGGAATCGTTGATGACGATGTCGGTGCCGGTCTGCACGACCGGAACGGCCGGTGCCAGCCACGCCCACAGCAGGCCGAACGGGGCGCCCAGCACGAACACCGCGGCCGCGGCGAGGGTCGCGACCAGCGCGGTGCGCCGCCACGGCCGGCGCGGGGTGCGGCTCAGCGACCACCAGGGGGCCGGCGCGTCGGGGGCGTCGCCCTCGGCGCCGAACGGATGGGCTAGGCCGTAGCCGACCGGTTCGTCGGGCGGCTGCACCGGCTCCTGACTCGGGTTCACCCTACGATCCTGCCAGGTCCGCCCGGTAACTGTCGCGATCGGCCCTGGGCTTGTCTAGGCCACGGCGGAGGGACCGAGGATCATCTTCAGGTCGGCGCGCAGTGCGGGCGTCGGCGCGACCCGGACGGCGCCCAGCCGCAGGACCGTGGTGCGGCTGCCGTTCTGCAGGTGGACGTGCACCTCGGAGTCGCCGGGATGGCTGGTCAGGATCTCCTTCAGCTCCGACACCAGCGGCGGGGTGCAGCGGGTGATCGGCATGGTCAGGGTGACCGGCTTGCTGTCCGGGTTGTGGGTGACGTCGGGCAGCGACATGTCCATCGCCATGATCCGCGGGGTGTCGTCGCGGCGGTCGACGCGGCCCTTCACCACCACGATCGCGTCCTCGGCGATGTACTGCCCGATCACCTCGTAGGTGTTCGGGAAGAACAGCGCCTCGACCCCACCGGCCAAGTCCTCCAGGGTGGCGGACGCCCAGGCCCGGCCCTGCTTGGTGATCCGCCGCTGCACGCCGGTGAGGATGCCGGCCAGGGTGACGATCTGCCCGTCCGGGACCGAGCCCTCCTCGTTGAGGGCGGCGATGGTGGTGTCGGCCGCGTTCGCGAGGAGCTGCTCGAGACCGGCGAGCGGGTGGTCGGAGACGTAGAGCCCGAGCATCTCGCGCTCGAAGGCCAGCTTGTCGCGCTTGTCCCACTCGCTGTCGCCGATGGTCGGCATGGCGACCGTGGCGGCGCTGCCGCCGTCGGTGTCGCCGAACGCGCCGAACAGGTCGAACTGGCCGGCCGCCTCGTTGCGCTTGACGTCCGCGTACGCGTCGATCGCCTCGGCGTGCACCGCGAGCAGGCCCTTGCGGCTGTGCCCCATCGAGTCGAACGCGCCCGCCTTGATCAGCGATTCGATCGTCTTCTTGTTGCAGGCGACCGCGTCCACCTTCGACAGGAAGTCGTAGAAGTCCTGGTATTTGCCTTTTTCCTTACGGCACCGGGCGATCGCCTCGACCACGTTGTGCCCGACGTTACGGACCGCGGCGAGACCGAACCGGATGTCCTTGCCGACCGGGGTGAACGGGCCGGCCGACTCGTTGACATCGGGCGGCAGGACCTGGATGCCCATGCGCCGGCACTCGGCCAGGTACATCGCCATCTTGTCCTTGTCGTCACCGACGCTGGTGAGCAGACCACCCATGTATTCCGCCGGGTAGTGCGCCTTCAGGTAGGCCGTCCAATAGGAGACCAGGCCGTAGGCGGCCGAGTGCGCCTTGTTGAACGCGTAGCCGGCGAACGGGACCAGGACGTCCCACACCGCCTGGATCGCCTCGTCGGAGTAGCCACGCTCGCGGCAGCCGTCCCGGAACGGGATGAACTCCTTGTCGAGGATCTCCTTCTTCTTCTTACCCATCGCCCGGCGGAGCAGGTCGGCCTGGCCGAGGCTGTAACCGGCGAGGATCTGCGCGGCGCGCTGCACCTGCTCCTGATAGACGATCAGGCCGTAGGTCGGCTCCAGGATCTCCCGCAGCGGCTCCTCGAGCTGCGGATGGATCGGCGTGATCTCCTGGAGGTTGTTCTTGCGGAGCGCGTAGTTGGTGTGCGACTCGACGCCCATCGGACCGGGCCGGTAGAGCGCCAGGACCGCGGAGATGTCCTCGAAGTTGTCCGGCTTCATCAGCCGCAGCAGCGACCGCATCGGCCCGCCGTCGAGCTGGAACACGCCCAGCGTGTCGCCCCGGGCCAGCAATTCGTAGGCCGGCTTGTCGTCCAGCGGCAGCGCCAGCAGGTCGAGGTCCATGCTGTGGTTGAGCTTGATGTTCTTGACGGCGTCGTCGAGGATCGTCAGGTTTCGCAGACCCAGGAAGTCCATCTTGAGCAGGCCGAGCGTCTCGCAGGTCGGGTAATCGAACTGCGTGATGATCACGCCGTCGGCGGCCCGGCGCATCAGCGGGATGTGGTCGATGATCGGCTCGGCCGACATGATCACGCCGGCCGCGTGCACACCGGTCTGCCGGATCAGGCCCTCGATACCGCGCGCGGTGTCGATCACCTTCTTGACGTCGGGGTTCTGCTCGTAGAGGGTCCGGACCTCGCCGGCCTCGCTGTACCGCTTGTCGTCCTTGTTGAAGATGCCGCCCAGCGTGATGCCCTTGCCCATCACGTCCGGCGGCATGGCCTTGGTGATCTGGTCGCCCACCGAGTAGGGGTAACCCAGCACCCGGGCCGAGTCCTTGATCGCGGCCTTCGCCTTGATCGTGCCGAACGTGGCGATCTGCGCGACCTTGTCCTCGCCCCAGCGCTCGGTGACGTACTTGATGACCTCGCCGCGCCGGCGCTCGTCGAAGTCGATGTCGACGTCGGGCATCGAGATGCGCTCGGGGTTGAGGAACCGCTCGAAGATCAGGCCGTGCGGCAGCGGGTCGAGGTCGGTGATGCCCATCGCATACGCCACCAGGGAGCCCGCCGCGGAACCACGGCCCGGGCCGACCGCGATGCCGTTGTTCTTGGACCACTGGATGAAGTCGGCGACCACCAGGAAGTAGGACGGGAAGCCCATCTGGATGATGATGCCGAGTTCGTATTCTGCCTGCTTGACGTGCGTCTCCGGGATGCCGTCCGGGAAGCGGCGGTGCAGGCCCTCGTACGCGACGTGCCGGAAGTACTCCTCCTCGGTGTAACCCTCCGGGATCGGGAACCGGGGCATCAGGTTCTTGAAGGTGAACATGCCCTCGACGTCGACCCGCTCGGCCACCAGCAGCGTCGTGCGGCAGCCCTCCTGCCACGCCTCGGAGGAGTCGACCGCGCGCATCTGGTCGGCCGACTTCACGAAGTAACCGTTGCCGTCGAAGCGGAACCGGTTGGGGTCGGCCACGTTGCTGCCGGTCTGCACGCACAGCAGCACGTCGTGCGCCTCGGACTGCGCCTCGTAGACGTAGTGCGAGTCGTTGGTGACCAGCGGCTTGATGCCGAGTTTCTGCCCGATCTCGAGGAGGCCGTCGCGGACCCGTTTCTCGATCGAGAGACCGTGGTCCATGATCTCGAGGAAGTAGTTGTCCTTACCAAGGGCTTCCTGGTAAATCGCGGCGGACTTGAGCGCCTCGTCGAACTGGCCGAGCCGCAGCCGGGTCTGCACCGCGCCGGACGGGCAGCCGGTGGTGCCCATGATGCCCTCGGCGTGCTCCGCGATGATGTCGAAGTCCATCCGCGGGTACTTACCGAGCTGGCCCTCCATCGAGGCCCGCGAGTTGAGCCGGAAGAGGTTTTTCAGGCCGACCGCGTTGCGCGCCCACATGGTCATGTGGGTATACGCACCGTTACCGGAGATGTCGTCGCTCTTCTGCTCCGGGCGGCCCCACTTGATCCGGCTCTTGGTGAGCCGCGACTCGGGGGCGACGTAGGCCTCGACGCCGATCACCGGGGTGATGCCGGCGGCTTTCGCCTGGTTGTAGAAGTCGTAGGCGCCGTGCATGTTGCCGTGGTCGGTGATCGCGGCGGCCGGCATGCCTAGGCGTTTGGCCTCGGCGAGCAACTCCTTGACGCGGGCGGCACCGTCGAGCATCGAATACTCGGTGTGCACGTGGAGATGCACGAACGAGTCAGACACCCGGGGCCCCCTTAAGTTGTGACGACCCGAGCGACTTTAGCCGGACCCTACGACAAGAACGAGACCAACCCGCGGGTCATTCGGCGAACGGTTCGATCATCAGCGAGGCGGCCTTGAGCCACGCCTGCTTGGTCTCCGGCTGGAGCTCCTGATATTCGATCGAGGAGCCCACCTCGAGCGACGGGTCGTAGGGCACGACCGCGACCGCGCGGGTGCGGGTGGCGAAGTGCTTGGCGAAATCGGCCAGCATCGGCAGCGGCCCGGGCGACGGGCAGGAGATCAACGTCACGGCGTTGGCGACCAGGTCACCCATGCCGCTCTCGTCGAGCACGTCGAGCATCCAGTCGGCGGTGAACGCGGCGTCCTCCCGGGGCACCGTGGTGATCACCAGTTGATCGGCCTGGCGCATCACGGTCTGCCAGTTGACGCTCTCCACGTTGTTGCCGGTGTCCACGCAGATCACGTCGTGGGTGCGGCGCAGCAGGTCCATCACCCGGCGCACGGTGCCCTGGTCGAGCCGCTGGGCGAAGCGCGGGTTCTCCTCGCCGGCCAGCACGTCGTAGGAGCCGTCGGAGGCGTGCCGCAGGTAGGCGTCGAGCTCGCTGAGCAGGCCGTCGCCGTGCAGGTTCTCGATCTGCATCAGGTCGGCCAGCAGGTGCTTGATGGTGCGGGCGTGCCGGGCGCTCCCGGCCCGCAGGCCGAGCGTGCCGCGCAGCTCGTTGTCGTCCCAGGCGAGCACGCCGCGGCCGCGAACGCTGCCGATGGTGGCCGCGGCCAGCACGGTGGCGGTGGTCTTGTGCACGCCGCCCTTGGGGTTGGCGAAGGCCAGCACGCGCGGCTTGCCGAGCTTGCGGCGCAGCACCGCGACGGCACGGTCCATCTCGCCGGCGGGCTCGGTCTGCCGCCACTCGATGCGGGCGCCGGCCGGTGAGGTCGGCGCCGGGGCCAGCACGGGAGCCGGGGCCGGCGGCCGCACGGGCGCCGCGGCGGACGCCCGGATCTGCGGATAGTCGCGCTGCGGCGGGGCCGGCGGCGCGACCGGGGTGGAACGGGCCGGCGCCGGGGCCGGGCTGAAGAAGCTGTGCGGTTGCTCCGGGGCGGCGCGCCGGCCGTTCCCGTTCGGCTCGGCCGGCAGCTGCTGCGGGACCGGAGCCGGCGGGGGCGGTGGCGGCTGGCGGACCTGGTGGCGCGGGTCGAGCGGGTTGATCGGCCGCTGCGGCATCGGTCGCGGCTCGAACGGCTGCTCGGGCGCACGCTGCTCGAAGGAACGATCCGGCGGCTGCTGGGAGCGTGGGTCGAGCGGGTTGTAGGGCCGTCGGGTCGGCAGCGGCTGGCCGAACTGCTGCGGCGGCGCCTGCGGTGCTTCCTGCTCCGGTTCGGCCGATTCCTCGGCGGCGGCGCGTGCGCCGTGCCGGGCGCGATCGAGCAGCGCCCGCCAACGCGGGGCTGGTTCCGCAGGCCGGCCCCAGCCGGTCTCGGTCCCATCCACGGCTCGTCCTCCCTGCGCTTACTTCCAGTGATTCCACGGCTCGTGCTACGCCCATGACAGGCTACGGAGCGAACCCTATTCGGGCCACTGCCCGAGCGACCAACCCTGGCCATTCTCGTTGATCGAACAACGGCTCAATGGTCGTGATCGACTGGCCATCCGTACGTTTCGCGGACGAGAAATCTAACGGCCGGATGGCGCTCGAGATGTGTTTGTCAAGGACTCGGCACGCCCTGAGCAGCGCTCACGTCTGTTGCTGAGGGCACGGCAGTGCGCTCCTCCGGTGCCGTGGCCGACGAATCAGGCGAGGGGTCGGAGACCACCGATGAGTTGGATGTCACAGGTGCTCCGGACGAAGACAGTATCGGCGCGGGCGTCCGCGAGGCAATGGCAGAACCGCCGTTTGGCACAGGAATCGGAGATCCGCTCGGTTCGGCCGGGATCGTGCCCTCCTGCTCCGGCTGCGGTGGCCGGAATTCGGCCCGGTCGAGCTGCCGGACCTCGGGCGCCGGGTCGACACCGCGCACCCCGGACCGGGCCGCGACCGCCTGCAACCCGGCCGGCGCGGCGCGGACCACGGCCGCGAAGACACAGGCACACCCCGATCGGTACGCGTCGGCCTCGGTCCGCGCCGTGCGGGCGGCCGACTCGTACGCCGCCCGGGCCCGCCGGTTCGCGTCGTCACCGCCGAGACGACGGCTCAACTGTTCGTACTCCGCCTGCTCCTGATCGCGTTGCAGGGCCGCGTCGAGCATGCCCGACATCACGTCCGAGGACAGCCGGTAGACCGGGATCCGCACCACCTGGGTGTGCGCGCCGGCGATCGGTACCCGGGCGTAGACCTGGGCCACCGCCGCCCCCTCGAGCAGACCGGCCAGCGCGCTGGGCGGGACGTAGTCGTTCAGGCTCACCAGCGCCCACGTATCGGTGGAGGCGGGCGCGGAGGGATCGGTGAGCGCGGCCAGCTCGGTCGCGCTGGAGCGCAGGTAACCGTCGACCGTCTGCCCCTGCACGACCCCGACCCGGACGACGTCGCCCGGGTCGTCGCCGGGTGGCATGACCTCCCGGCGAGTCGCCCAGATGACGCCGAGCACCAGAACGGCGGCCGCGACGACGGCCAGTCCGCTCACCACTCGCATCACTGCCGCGCGGTCCACGATCGGCTCCCGCACTCCTTCGGCGGGCCCCACGTGACTGCTCCCCGAATCAGCTCGCATCCTGAAGGACGTCCAGCGCGTACTTCAGATCGTCAGGGTATTCGCTGACGAACCGAACCTCATCGTGCGTTCGGGGGTGGATGAACCCCAATTCTCGGGCGTGCAACCACTGGCGGTTCAGCTTGAGCCGGGCCGCGAGGGTCGGGTCGGCGCCGTAGGTGATATCGCCGACGCAGGGGTGCCGCATCGCCGAGAAGTGCACCCGGATCTGGTGGGTGCGGCCGGTCTCCAGCTTCACGTCGATCAGGCTGGCCGATCGGAACGCCTCGAGCGTGTCGTAGTGGGTGACGCTCGGCTTGCCGCCGTTCATCACCGCGTACTTGTAGTCGGCGGTGGGGTGCCGGTCGATCGGGGCGTCGATGGTGCCGCGCAGCGGGTCGAGGTGACCCTGCACCACGGCGTGGTAACGCTTGTCGACCTCGCGCTCCTTGAACGCCCGCTTGAGCACGCTGTAGGCGATCTCGCTCTTGGCCACCACCATCAGCCCGGTGGTGCCGACGTCGAGCCGGTGCACGATGCCCTGCCGCTCGGCGGCGCCGCTGGTCGCGACGTTCTGTCCCATCGCGGCCAGGCCACCGATGACGGTCGGGCCGGTCCAGCCGGGACTCGGGTGGGCGGCCACGCCGACCGGCTTGTCCACCACCACGATGTCGTCGTCGCTGTAGACGATGGTCAGGCCGGTCACCGACTCGGCGACCACGACCGGCGCCGCGACCGGCGCGGGCAGCGTGACCTCGAGCCAGGAGCCGGCCGCGACCTTGTCGGACTTCGGCCGGGGATAGCCGTCGACCAGCGCGTCACCCGACTCGACGAGGGTGGCGGCGGCGGTGCGGGACAGCCCGAAGAGCCGGGAGACGGCCTGGTCGAGCCGCATGCCGTCCAACCCGTCGGGCACCGGCAGGGAGCGCTGGGTCACGCTGATTCAACTTTCTTGCGTACGACCTTGCGGCCGTCGCGCTGACGTCCGGTCAATTCCAGGAGTACGGCGAGGCAGACGCCCACGGTGAGGCAGCTGTCGGCGATATTGAAGACCGCGAACTTCTCAGCGTACGGCGCGAAGAGGCTGATCATGTCGACCACGTGCCCGTGGAACGGGCCGGGCGCCCGGAACAGCCGGTCGCCGAGGTTGCCGAAGGCGCCGCCGAGCACCAGCCCGAGCGAGACGGCCCAGGGCACCGACCGCAGCCGGGTGGCCATGTAGACGATCCAGCCGATGACCACCAGGGTGATCACCGGGAAGACCCAGGTGTGGTCGCTGCCCATGCTGAAGGCGGCGCCGCTGTTGCGCAGCAGCGACAGGTAGATCAGCCCGCCCAGGATGCGGACCGGCTCGCCCTCGGTCAGGTGTTCCGTGGACAGCCATTTGACCCACTGGTCGAGCGCCACGGCGAGCACCGCCGTGGCGCCGAGCACGGCGACGGCCCGGCCGCTGAAGCTGGGTTTCGGACCCCGCTCCGGCTCGCCCACGACCGTTGCGCCCGCTGCCTCGTCGGCGTTCAGCGTCGTTCCTCCAACTGCTTACAGGACACACAGAGAGTCGCGGACGGGAACGCCGCCAGTCGCTCGACCGGGATCGCGTTGCCGCACCGCTCGCACCAACCGTAGTTGCCCTCGCCGAGCCGGTCGATGGCGCGTTCCACCTGATTGACCCGCTCGAGCAGATTGTTCGCGAGAGTGATCTCCTGCTCACGCTCGAGCGTCTTGGTGCCGGTGTCGGCGTCGTCGTCGCCGGCCGAGTCGGCCAGCCGATCGCGCTGGAGCTCGGTGAGCTCGGTGATCGACTGGTCGTACTCCTGCTGCAGCTCGTCGCGGCGCTCGGTCAGTGCGACCCGGATCTTCTCCGTCTCGGCCGCACTGCGGTTCCGCTTCGTGGCGGCCTTGGCTGCGGTCGGGGTTTCGGTTGCCTTGGCCATCGTCGCTCCCTCGGCCGCACCCCCCGGCGCGGCGATCAGCGGTTATAGAGACCCGGCCGGCGCCGGGCTTCCCCGGGGCGGCGGGCACGCCGTTAGATCTTGCCCCACCTGCACAAACGGCGCGGCTGAACCGTCAGCCGCGCACTCCGGAGGTTCGCAAGGATACGGAACGTATGCGGGACCGACAACACGGCCCTCCGATCTTGATCCGACAAAGGTCATAAATTCCCCGGTCGGATACCTGACCGTTCCTGATTCAGGACTGCTGCTCACGGCCGTCCTCGCCGAACCAGCGGGCCAGCCGGCCGCGCCGGCTCACCGCCCGCAGGCGCCGCTCGGCCACGTCCCGGACCGCCGCCGTGGCCACGATCAGCAGCGCGTCGCCGGTGCGCAGCCGGGTGTCCGGACCGGGCACGAAGCCGGCGCCGTCCCGCACCACCAGCGTCACCGAGGCACCGGCCGGCAGGCGCAGCTCGTCGATGTAGACGCCGGACAGCCGCGACCCGGATGCCACGTCCAGCTGCAGCAGGTCGGCCTGCATGTTCTCCAGCGGCGCGGTCTCCACGTGGATCTCGGCGGCCTCGTCCGGCGCGGTCACGCCCAGCAGCTTGGCGGCCCGGCCCAGGGTGCCCGCCTGGAGCAGGGTGAAGATGATGACCAACACGAAGACCGCGTCGAACAGGCCGTCCGCCCCCGGCGTGCCGGCCGAGAGCGGGATGGTGGCCAGCACGATCGGCACCGCGCCGCGCAGCCCGGCCCAGGACAGGAACGCGGTCCCGCGCCACCCGACCCGGTTACCGGGCCGCCGCGGGCCGCGCACCGGCCGGGCCAGCACCGCCGACGCGATCACCGACAGCGGGCGGGCCAGCAGCACCAGGGCCAGGCCGACGACCAGCGCGGGGACCAGGGCACCGGCCAGCCGGCCGGGCGAGGCGAGCAGGCCGAGCAGCACGAACAGGCCGATCTGGGCGAGCCAGGCGAGGCCGTCGGCGAAACCGAGCACGGCCCGGCGGTGCGGCAGGCGGCCGTTGCCGAGCACCACCCCGGCCACGTAGACGGCGAGGAAACCGGAGGCGTGCGCGACGGTGCCGGCCGCGTACGCGAGGACGGTGAGCCCGACCGCGGCGATCGGGTAGAGGCCGGCCGACGGCAGGGCCGCCCGGCGCAGCGTCCAGCGCCCGGCCACACCCACGGCCACCCCGATCGCGGCGCCCGCGGCCAGCTCGTACGCGACGATCACCACCTCGTACCACCAGGGGTGGTGGCCCAGCACCGGGGCGCTCAGCAGGACGACCAGCAGGACCACCGGGGCGTCGTTGAGGCCGGACTCGGCCTCCAGGGTGGTGACCAGGCGGCGCGGCAGCCGCAGGCGCCGCAGAGTGGCGAAGACCGCCGCGGCATCGGTGGAGGAGAGCACCGCACCGTAAAGCAGCGCCAACCGCCAATTCAGACCAAGGATGAAATGTGCGACGACACCCACCACGAGGATGCTCACCGCGACGCCGACCGTGGCCAGCGAGGCCGACAGACCGAGAACCGGCCGCAGCGTGCTCCACCGGGCGGTCAGCCCGCCCTCCGCGATGATCACGATGAGCGCGCAGAAGCCCAGCGTGCGGGTCAACTCCGCGTCGTCGAAGCGGATGCCGAAGCCGGCCTCCCCGATGATCATGCCGATCGCCAGGTAGACGAGAAGGCTGGGCAGGCCGAGCCGGGTGGAGACGCGCACCGCGAACACCGCGACCAGCAGCACCGCGGCCCCGACGAGCAGCGCGATGTCGAGGTGGCCGGTCACGCCGAGCCGTCACGCAAGGCGACCAGGCGGGCGAGGGTCTCGTCGCTGTCCGTGGTCACCGTGAAGACCTTGTCGCGGCTGGTCGCACCGAGTCGCAGCGTCACCGCCGCCGGGCGTACGCCGAGCGCACCGGCGAGTGCCCGCCGCACCGCCTCGGTCGCCTTGCCGTCGACCGCCGGCGCACCCACCGCGATGATCAGCGCGGGCCCGTGCGGCCCCTCGTAACGCCCGCCGACGCGGTCCCGGCCGGCCCCCGGCCGCACCCGGACGACCACGGACAGAGCTGCGGTTTCGGCGGGACGGCGGTTGACCATGCCCCACATTGTGCAGGGAGTAGCGCCCCGGCCCTCAGTTGGCGGGCGGCGGCCCTCAGTTGCGGGCGGCGGCCGCGACCAGGCGGTCGACCGGGCGGCACAGGCCGCAGGGGCTGAAGCCCAGCTCGACGGCCTCGTTGACCGGGATCGGCTCGCTGAGCCGGCCGACCAGGTGCTGGCAGTCCGGCACGTGGTAGCGCGGGCGGCCGTCGACGACCAGCACCTCGGCGTCCATCCGGGCCACCCGGACCGCGTCGCCCGGGCTCACCACCTGCGGCAGCGGCTCGTCGGCCGGATCGTCGTCGTCGGCCTCGCCGAGGTCGTCACCGGCCAGGTCGGCGTCCACCGGTTCGGCGTGCGCATCGGCCCGGCGCCACGCGTGCTCCCCGGGGTTCTCGCTGCGTGCGGCGTTGATCGCCTCGGCCGCGCGCTCGTAGTCGGGTTCCGGCTCACCTAGACCGGAGTCGTCGACGAGGTCGAGGCCGTCGTCGTGACGCGCACCCGAGGCGCCGGCGGTCATGCCGGCGGCGGCGTCACGGCGGCCGGCCTCGAAGGCCTCGTCGCGCTCGTCGCGGAAGTCATCGCGGAAATCTTCGCGGTCGTCGCGGAAGTCATCGTGGTCGTCGCGGAAGTCATCCCGCTCGTCGCGGAGCGGACCGGTGTCGAACTGCACGGTCTCGCGCCGGTCCTGGCTGTCGGCGACGAACTCCGGCTCGGCGACAAATGCGGGTTCGGCCACAAATGCTGGTTCGGCTGCGAAGGCCGCGGCCGGGTCGGCAAAATCGTCGGTGCGAGGGGCCGGCTCGGGCACCGCCTCCTCCGCGGCGCGGCGGGCGCCCGCGCTCTGGCGGGCGCCGATGACCAGCGCGACCGCGGCCAACAGGCTGGCCACGATCGAACTGATGAGGAGATTGCTCGAACCGCCGGTGAGGCCCAGCACGAGCAGCGTCACCGCGACGAGGATGAGCAGCAAACTAGCAACGATCATGGCTCATCCTCGTCGGGGTTACCGGGGGTGGAGGGTCAGCGCCCGGACTCGATGGCACCGGTGCGGGAGCCGCCGTACGACCCGGCGAGGCCGGCCGCAGCGAGACCGCCGGAACCACCGACCGCACGAGCCGAATCGGCTCGCGACATCTCGGCTTCGAGTCCCTGGCCACGACCGTCGAGGTCGCGCAGCTGGCTCTCGAGGTACGCCTTCAGTCGCGTGCGGTACTCCCGCTCGAACTGCTTGAGCTCCTCGATGTGCTTCTGCAGCGCCGACCGCTTGGCGTCCAGGCCGCCCATGGCTTCCTGGTGGCGCTGGCGAGCGTCGCGCTCGAGAGCGTCGGCCTTGGCGCGGGCCTCGCGGGTGACCTCCTCGGCCTTGGAGCGGGCGTCGGAGAGAAGCTTGTCCGCCTCGCGACGGGCGTCGGAGACGTGGTCGTCGGCCGTGCGCTGGGCCATCATCAGCACCCGCAGGGCCTGCTGCTCACCGTCACCGCCGGCACCACTGGGCGCACCGACCGGGCCCTGGGCCCGGACCTGCTCCAGCTCGGCCTGCATCTGACGGGCGGCCTGCTCGGCCTGCGCCTTGTCCCGCTGGACGCGGTCCAACTGCGCCTTGACATCGTTGAGCTCGGCGGCGAGACGGGGGTCGGCACCCGAGACGGCTGGCGCGCCACCCCGGCCGCCGCGCTCCACCTGGGCGCGCAGCTCGTTGTTCTCTTCGATAAGACGGGCGAGTTCGCGCTCGACCTCATCTAGGAAGGCGTCGACCTCCTCCTCGTCGTACCCCCGCTTGCCGATCGGGGGCTTCTTGAAGGCGACGTTGTGCACGTCGGCCGGGGTCAGCGGCATCGAAACTCCTCGGGTCAGTCGCGGCCGCGGTGGGGGCTGCTGTCTAGCTGTACGTCGAGATCAATTTAGTTAGCACTAGTTCCATGAGCACGAACAGGATAACCAGCAGCACGATGGAAGCCAGGTCCAAGCTCACGTTACCAATGCGCAGCGGTGGGATCACACGCCTCAACGCCTTGAGAGGCGGGTCAGTGACGCTCCACACCGTTTCGAGTGCCGCCGACGCGCCCCTGCCGGGCTGCCACCGCCGTCCGTACTGGAGTACCGCGGACAGAACGAACCTGGCCAGCAGGACCAGGACGAAAAGATAGACCACAAGGTAGAGGATTTGGAACAGGATCGACAGCACGTCTGAGGGTCCCCCACTCGGGTGAGCTATGCCGGGTCAGCTCTGGTTGAAGAACCCACCCTCAGCGATCTTGGCCTTGTCCTCCGCTGTGACCTGGACATTTGCCGGAGAGAGCAGGAAAACCCGGTTCGTAACGCGCTCGATCGTACCGCGAAGTCCGAACGCCAGACCCGCCGCGAAGTCGACCAGCCGTCTAGCGTCACCCTCATCCATCTCGGTGAGATTGATGATGACCGGTACACCGTCGCGGAAGTGCTCCCCGATGGTGCGCGCCTCACGGTAGGTGGTGGGGTGCAGCGTGGTGATCTGGTACCGCTGCTCCTCCTCGACGGGGCGGGCCTGCGGCTGCGGCTGGTGCACCTGCTGGGGCGCCAGGGCCAGGTTGTCCCGGGTGGCGTAGCTCAGCGGAGCGGCCTGCTCGCTCGACGTGTTCGGCCGGGTGATCGAACGCACGCGGGCCCGATCCGACGAATCCACCCGATCGTGGTCATCGAGGTCCGCGCGGGACAGCCGCTCCGAGACGCGGGTCCGCTCGGTGCGGGCGCGTGGGACCGCCCGCTCCTCCTCATCGACCTCGTCGTCCTCGTCGTCGATGTAGCGGGAGCTCGAGTAGCGGTCGCCGCGGTCACGGTCGCGATCGCGATCCCGGCCACGGTAGGAGGACTCGCGGTAGTCCTGCTCGCCGTAGTCGCGGTCGTCGTCCTCCTCGACCAGGCCCAGCCAGACGCCCGCCTTCCGAATCGCGCTCATGCCCCCACCCCATTCCGCACCCGGGCGATGTCGACCCGACCAGACATGTCCCCCACCTTCAGTCCGCTACGCGGTGCGCGCCCCCCGGCGAACCGCTCCCCCCTCGCGGTGCCGACCGTCCGATCCGGACCGGCAACGCCATGCTGCTAAACAACACCTATGTAGTTTGCTGCCCGCCGCAAGGCTACCGCAGCAGGTTTCGCATTCCGAGCAAAGAAGTGCCGATCCGGACGTGTGTCGCACCGTGCCGGACGGCCGCCTCCATATCGCCGCTCATGCCGGCCGAGATGGCCGTCGCCGCCGGGTGCCGCTCGACGAGCCGGCCGGACAGGACGGCCAACTGCTCGAACGCGCGGTCCGGGTCCCACTCGCGGGGCGCGACCGCCATCACGCCGCCGAGCCGGAGGGTGGCCGTGGCGGCCACCGCGTCGGATATCCGCCATAGATCGTCGCCGACCGCACCGCCCCGGGCCGCGTCGCCGTCGATGCTCACCTGCACCAGCACATCAAGCGGCACCGGCCGGTCGGCGGCCGCCCGGTCCAGTGCGGTCACCAGCCGGACCGAGTCGACCGTCTCCACCACATCCGCGTACCCGGCCACCGACCTGGCCTTGTTCCGCTGCAACTGGCCGATGAAGTGACATCGCGGCGTCGCACCGGCGGCCCGGGCCGCCTCGATCTTCGGCCCGGCCTCCTGATCGCGGTTCTCGCCCACGTCGGTGACGCCGAGCTCGGCCAGCAGCACGACGTCGCCGACCGGGTAGGTCTTGGTGACCGCCACCAGCGTGACCGCGTCCGGCTCCCGGCCGGCCGCCACGCAGGCGCGTACGATCCGCTCCCGCACCTGGGCGAGGGAAGCGGCGAGCTCGTCGCGCCGCGCGGCGTCGGTCACCGGCCCTCAGGAGCCGTTCTTGAGAAAGTCCGGCACGTCCACGTCGTCGAACAGCACCCGCCGCGGCGTCTGCGCCGGCGGAGCCTGCGGCGTGACCACCGGCGGGGCCGGCGTCGCGGGCGCGGTCTGCACCGGCGGGGTGACCTTGCGCGTGGTCTCGACCGGCTTGTACGACGGGGTGCCGCCGTCGAACCCGGCCGCGATCACGGTGACCCGCACCTCGTCGCCGAGCGCGTCGTCGATGACCGCGCCGAAGATGATGTTCGCATCCGGGTGGGCCGCGTCGGTGACCAGCTGGGCCGCGTCGTTGATCTCGAACAGGCCCAGGTCGGAGCCGCCGGCGATGGAGAGCAGCACGCCGCGCGCGCCGTCCATGCTCTGCTCCAGCAGCGGGCTGGAGATCGCCTTCTCGGCCGCCTCGACGGCGCGGTTGTCGCCGCGCGCGCTGCCGATGCCCATGAGGGCGCTGCCCGCACCGCTCATGACGCTCTTGACGTCGGCGAAGTCCAGGTTGATCAGACCCGGCGTGGTGATCAGGTCGGTGATGCCCTGGACACCGGAGAGCAGGACCTGGTCGGCCTGCCGGAACGCGTCCATCATGCTGATCCCGCGGTCGCCCAGCGCGAGCAGCCGGTCGTTCGGGATGACGATCAGGGTGTCGCACTGGTTGCGCAGCTCGTCGATGCCGGCCTCGGCCTGCACCTGGCGGCGCTTGCCCTCGAACGAGAACGGCCGGGTGACCACGCCGATGGTGAGCGCGCCGAGCTTACGGGCGATGTTGGCGACGACGGGCGCGCCGCCGGTGCCGGTGCCGCCACCCTCGCCGCACGTCACGAAGACCATGTCGGCGCCCTTGAGCACCTCTTCGATCTCGTCGCGGTGGTCCTCGGCGGCGTTCTTGCCGACCTCGGGCTGAGCGCCGGCGCCGAGGCCGCGGGTCAGCTCCCGGCCGACGTCGAGCTTGACGTCGGCGTCACTCATGAGCAGCGCCTGGGCGTCGGTGTTGATCGCGATGAACTCAACACCCTTGAGCCCCACCTCGATCATGCGGTTCACGGCGTTGACGCCGCCACCGCCGATCCCGACGACCTTGATGACCGCCAGGTAGTTGTGTGGAGGTGTCATCGGGCTCAGCCTTCCCTTCGGGGTTGGCGGATGTCGTGGGCCCCGTGCGGTCCGGCCAGGAACCGCAACTCGAACATCCGCTGCCGTACAAGGGAGGGCGAGGAAACCCTCACCCTCTACTAGAGGCTTAGGGTTATGTCAACCATTCAACCTCTGGGGGCAACGTAAACGCATGTAATGCCGCAACCAAGGACCGGCGCGGCGTGTCGAGGGGCGCTTACCTGGCGAATATCCGACGCGGCCGTAACCTCCAGAAAAATACGCGGTTCCTGCCCGAATGTCCGCTTAGTTACCCGCTCAGCGGATAGTCACGACCTTCGGCGCGCTCACATCGATCTGCTTCGCGGCCTTCTTCAGCAGGGCCGTCGCCACCTGGCTCTTGGTGTCGCTCTCGGTGTCGTCGCCCCAGACCACGACCCGCTCCTTGGTCAACTGCAGCCGAATCTGCGCCGGCGTGGCCGCCGAGATCGCGACCAACTGCTCCCGCAGCTCGGCGCTGAGGGCGTCCAGCACGGTCAGGGCGGACCGGGTGTTCACATCGGACGGTCCGGGCGAGGCGGTGCGCAGCAGCGGCAGGCCGTCCGGCTGCCGGCTCACCTCGCGGTACGGCACCCCGGTCGCGTCGATCAGGGTGAGCTTGCCCGGCGCGACCGGCACGGCCGCCACCGGAGTGCGCTCGACCACCTCGACCACCAGGGTGGACGGCCAGCTGCGGCGCACCGTGACCCGGTCGACCGCGGCCAGGCCGCGCACCCGGGCCCGCACCGCGTCCAGGTCGACCCGGGCCAGCGGTTCCGCCATCGGCACGGCCGCCGCGTCCTCGACCTGCAGCGTGGTCAGGAACTGGACGCCGACCACCTTGACGTCACGCACACCGAGCAGCGGCGTGCCGTAGACGACCCAGGCCAGGCCGCCGATCACCAGCGCCACGCCGGCCGCGACCGCCCACGGCAGGGCGGCCCGCAGCCGCCGCTGGCGGGCGCGCGCCATGAACCGCCGCGCCGAGGACGGCACCGCGTCGGTGTTCGCCCGGACCAGCCGCCAGTTGCGCCCGCCGCCCCCGCTCACGGTCGCTTACTCCGGCTGCCCGGCGGCCAGGGCCGTCAGCAGTTCGTCGCCCATCATCGAGATCGGCGGGGCGCCCATGGTCACCACCACGTCGCCGGGGCGGCTGCGGCGCAGCACCTCGGCCGGGACGTCCTCCCAGTCCGGCACGAAAACCTTGCGGTCGGCCGGCAGGTCGATGGCCGCGGTCAGCGCCACCCCGCCCTCGCCCGGCCCGCGCACCTCGCCCGGCCCGAACACCTCCATCACGATCACCTGGTCGGCGATCGCCAGGCCCTCGGCCAGTTCGGCCTGCAGGTCGCGGGTGCGGTAGACGCGGTAGGGCTGGAAGACCACCAGCAGCCGGCCGTCACCGGCCACCTCGCGCAGGGTGAGCAGCGCGGCCTTGACCGAGGTCGGGTGGTACGCGTACTCGTCGTAGACCCGGATCCCGGCGGCGATGCCCTTGCGCTCGAAGCGCCGGCGCACCCCCGGGAACGAGGCCAGCGCCTCGGTGATCTTGTCGAGCGGCAGGCCCAGGCGCAGCGCCGTGAGCACGGCGGCGGCGCTGTTCAGGCCCATGTGCTTGCCGGGCAGGGCCAGCTTGATCTCGCCGAGCGAGGTGCCGTCCAGCCACGCCTGGTAGCGCACGCCGCTCACGGTGGAGACGACCTCGCTGATCCGCAGGTCGGCGTCGGCGCTCTCGCCGTACGTCCAGACCGTGCGACCGGCGGCCCGCAGCGCCGCGATCAGCTCCTGGGTGCCGGGGTCGTCGGCGCAGGTCACCACGAAGCCGTCGTCGTCGGTCAGCCCGGCGAACTGCAGGAACCCGGCCTTGAGCCCGTCCAGGTCGCCCCAGTTGTTGAGGTGGTCGCCCTCGATATTGGTGATGATCGCGACGTGCGGCCGGTAGATGAGGAAGGACTTGTCGGACTCGTCGGCCTCGGCCACGAAGTGCGGACCGGTGCCGTGGTGCCCGTTCGAGCCGGCCTCGGAGATCTCGCCACCGATCACGAAGGACGGGTCCTGCCCGGCGTGCTGCAGGATCACCGTCATGATCGAGGTGGTGGTGGTCTTGCCGTGGGTGCCGGCCACCGCGATGGTCTGCCGGTTGGTCATCGCCGCGGCCAGCGCCTCGGAGCGGTGCAGGATGCGCAGGCCACGCCGGCGCGCCTCGGCCAGCTCGAGGTGGTCGTGCGGGATGGCGGTCGAGTAGACGACGGTGTCGACCCCGTCGAGGTTCGACGGCACGTGCGACATGTGCACCGTGCCGCCCAGCGCGCGCAGCGCGGCCAGAGCCGGCCAGTCGCGCAGCTCGCTGCCGGAGACCGGCACCCCGCGGGTGAGCAGCAGCCGGGCGAGACCGCCCATGCCGACCCCGCCGATGCCGATCAGGTGCACGCTGCCCAGTTCTTCGGCGGTCAGCTTGCCGGCCGGGGTGAGCTCCGCGGTGTTCACTGTCCAGTCCCCTTCATCGTGTCTTCGCCACCGCTTCCAGAACGAATTCCAACAGGGCTTCGTCGCCGTCGCGGCGCCCGTAGCGGGAGGCGGCGGCACCCATCATCGCGAGCCGCTGCCGGTCGCGTGCCAACGGGATGATGTGCTGCTCGATCCACTCGGGGGTCAACTCGGCGTTGTCCACCAGCATGCCGCCACCGGACTCCACCACCGGTAGGGCATTTCGCTTCTGTTCCTGGTTGCTGTGGGGGTAGGGAACGTAGACGGCGGGCACGCCGAGCGCGGTCGTCTCGGCCACCGTGATCGCGCCGCCCCGGCAGAGCATCAGGTCGGCGGCGGCGTAACCGAGCTGCATGTCCGAGAGGTAGGGAATCACCACGT
The DNA here is from genome assembly GCF_018332695.1 of Paractinoplanes toevensis. GTDB lineage: Bacteria > Actinomycetota > Actinomycetes > Mycobacteriales > Micromonosporaceae > Actinoplanes > Actinoplanes toevensis. The sequence goes on along the minus strand of NZ_BOQN01000118.1, from coordinate 2,581 downwards.
ACGGCACCGGGAGGTCGGCGGGCACCTCGAACGGATCGTTGCGGCCACCCTGCACGTGCAGCACCTGGATGCCGGCGTGGGCGAGCCGCTTGGCCGCCGCGGCCACCGCCAGGTTGATCGTGCGGGCGCCGGACGAGCCGCCCGAGACGAACAGCACCGGCAGGTCGGGCCGGAGGCCGAACTGGTAGAGCGCCTGCGGGCGCAGGGCCGCCCGGTCGAGGTGGGTGAGCGCGGTGCGCAGCGGCACGCCGACGACCCGGGCGTCCTTGAGCGACTCGGCCGCCTGCGGCTGGTTGGGGAAGCCGACCGCCACGTTCTTGGTGAACTTCATGCCCATCCGGTTGGCGACGCCCGGCGGCACGTTGACCTCGTGGATGACGATGGGCAGCTCACGGCGCCAGGCCGCGAGGTAGGCCGGCACCGACACGTACCCCCCGAAACCGACCACGACGTCGGCCTGCACCTCGTCGAGGATCTTGCCGGCCGCGTGCGAAGACTTGTACATCCGGTCCGGGGTGCGCAGCAGGTTCAGGTTGACCGAGCGCGGCAGCTGGAAGGCCGGGATCACGCGCAGGTCGTAACCGGCCGGCGGGATCAGCTCGTTCTCCATGCCCTTCGGGCTGCCCAGCGTGGTGATCCGGACGTCCGGGAAGTGCCGCCGCACGGCGTCGGCGAAGGCAAGCAGCGGATAGATGTGGCCGCCGGTGCCTCCTCCGGCGAGCACGACCGACCGCAGCAGACCCATCACCGTCTCCTTACACCCCCGGCGTCGGCAGGTGCCCGGCCGGCTTTCTTGGCCGGCTGCCGTTGCGGGGGGAGCGGCGGCAGCGGGGCCCAGACTAGCCGTACCCATCTCGCGGGCGGACGGGCGTTCAGGGCCTTGGCCGCGTCCGGTTCGGCACGGGCGAACGAGGCGAGCATGCCGATCGCCGCCATCGTCACGACGAGGGCGCTACCACCTGCGGAGATGAACGGCAGCGGCAGGCCGGTGATGGGCAGCATGCCGGTCACGCCGCCGACGTTGATGACGGCCTGGGAGACGAGCCAGGTGGTGATCGCGGTGGCCGCGAGCCGCCGGAACGGATCGACCGAGCGGCGGGCGATCCGGAAGCCGGTGTAGGCCAGCACCGAGAACAGCGCCAGCACCACGGCGCAGCCGACCACTCCGAGCTCCTCGGCGACCACGCCGAAGATGAAGTCGTTGTCGGCCTCGGGCAACCAGTTCCACTTCATCACGCCCTTGCCCAGCCCGACGCCGAACCAGCCGCCCTCGAAGATCGCCGACCGCGCCTGGATGAGCTGGTAACAGGGCCCGGCCGTGTCGCACTGGTCGAGCGGCTTGAGGAAGTCGGTGAGCCGGGCCAGCCGGTAGTTCTCCTCGCCGGTCGAGCCGGAGCCGGCACCGCCGGAGGCCGCCGCGATGAGCAGGCCGATGCCGGCCAGTCCGAGTACGCCGAGCGCCGCGAACACGCGTAGCCGCACCCCGGCCGCCCAGAGCAGGCCGACGATCAGCGCGAGCAGCACCAGCATCGTGCCCAGGTCGTTGTAGCCGACCAGGACGAACAGCAGGCCGACCACCGGGAACAGCGGGCGGGACAGCTCGCGCCAGTGCCCGAGCGCCGGGCCCTTGCGGGCGATGACGTCGGCGCCCCACAGCACCATGCCGAGCTTGGCCAGCTCGGCGGGCTGCAGGCCGACCGGGCCGAGGTACAGCCAGAGCAGCTCGGCGTGGACCGGGCCGATCGCGGCGTCCTTGATCACCCCGACCGACTCCAGCGCACCGAGCAGGTCGAGGATCGCGAGCAGCACGATCGCCGTGGCGAGGATGTATTTGCCCAGGTCGCGCAGGGTCCCGGAGGGCAGGCGCTGGCAGATCCAGAAGGCGACCAGACCGAGCAGCGCGTAGACCGCCTGGTTGGCGATGGCCGAGAAGGCGTTCCCGTTCTCCGCGTACGCCTTCACGCTGGTCGCCGAGAAGACCATGGTGAGCCCGATCAGCAGCAGCAGACCGGAGCTCGCGATCAGCAGGTAGTACGAGGAAAGCGGACGGGCGAGCAGCCCGTGCACGGCGGGCAGCAACTGCCGGCTGAGTGACGGGCGAGCCGCCGCTTGCGTTCGGTCGTCCGCCATGGACACATCATCGGTCCGGCGACACGCGAGCCCCTGTCATGACTGTGGCGTGTCGCAAAGAGATATCTATCCCATTACCGCTAGGAAGTCCGAGTAGAACAGCCCGAGACCGATCGCCACGCAGATGCCGGCGACGATCCAGAACCGTACGACGATGTTGACCTCGCTCCACCCGGCCAGCTCGAAGTGGTGCTGGAGCGGGGACATCCGGAAGACCCGTTTACCGGTGGTCTTGAACGAGATGATCTGGATCACCACGGACATCGTGATGATCACGAAGAGGCCGCCGATGATGATCGACAGCAGCGTGGTGCGGGTCGCCACGGCCAGGCCGCCGATCAGGCCACCCAGACCGAGCGCGCCGGTGTCACCCATGAAGATCCGGGCCGGCGAGGTGTTCCACCACAGGAAGCCCACACAGGCGGCCGCCGCCGCGGCCGCGATCATCGCG
>NZ_BOQN01000117.1 GCF_018332695.1 Paractinoplanes toevensis | reverse complement strand
CTTAAGCTACGCGGCATTGAGCGAGTCCCCGCCGCCGCCGACGCGCATGCTCCCGCCGAAACTCCGCATTCGACGGCGAATAGTTACGCGCCCGGGTGCGATCACGCACCGCGGCAGTCGCCGGGCGGGTGAATAGCTGAAGCTGCTGGTACCGCATAGACATATTCTCCCGCGCCGCCAATCGCGTCCGCTAATAAGCGATCATGCCAACCTCAGAAGACATTTCAGAGCCAGGCCGATAAGTTGCGTGACCAATCAAAGAAACAATTCATTCCGACAGGCGAAAGCAAATATCACGGTGCCGACCGTGCGCACCAGCCCGCAAGAAACAGCAATCCGAGGTGACGCCGTAGCGGGCAGCGCACAGGTGGGCCAATCCGGCATTCAGCCCGGCCGCTCTGGAGGCCCACCAGCCAGGGGCGTCGGTAGCCGAACTTCGCTGGACGACGTTCTTGATCAGCTATCTTGCCCAGGTGGATGTCCAGGTGCGGGAAGGTGCACTCGTGGAGGTGCCGACGTCACCGGCACGGACCGGCGGGCGTTCGGCGAGTTCGTGGGTCCGGGCGGGGAACTGGCCTTGCACGAGTTCGGCTGGACCACCGGCTCGGACCCGCACGTGGCCAACCTGTCCGTCGGGGTCGGCGCCGGCAACCCCGGAGGCAAGTTCCACGCCGTGCTCGTTCCGCACGAGGACAGTTAAACGTACCGATGAGCCGTTCGAACGGGCCCCACAGAACGGTCCGGACCTCGCCGCGGACCAGGCGCGTCCACGAAGACCCACTGTCCCCGACCGCGCGTCATGCGGCACGCTCGACGAGTCTGGTGGATGCGGCACTGGCTGCTGGACACCAACTGCCTCCAGACCCGCGAAGTCTTCGAACGACATGGAACCGACGACGGGATCCGGCAGCTGATACCGACGCGGATCGTCGCCTTCGACTTTCCGCTCGGCGGCGACGACCCTGAACTCGACGTCGCCGCCTGCATCGACTGGCTCCGCGGTATCACAGCGGAACTGCTCACCACAGTCGCCGAGTCAAACCCCGGCCAGGACAGTCACGGCAACCACATCATCGCCGCGACCGACGCCGGCTGGGCCCCCGGCCGCCCGGCGACCGAGCCGGACCAGAACCACTTTTCCCTGCTGAGCCTGCTGCTGTTCGGGGGCGGTGCGCCGTGGTTCGAAGACGTCTACACCGTGACCGGCTACCTCCTGACCGGCGACGGCCGACACCGCCTGTACCTGCACGACGGTGCCGCCGGGGAGGTGCTCGGGATCGATCTGCCACTGACCGCCGCCCATGGCCGGGTTGCACCAGGGTTCGCCGGCTCGCTCCCGCAGGAACTGGCCTCGATCATCGAGTCCCGACACGTCCGCGTGCAGCCGCCGCTGCCTGTCGACGGCTACTGCGTCGCCGCCTACGACTTGACCACATGGGTGGACCCGCACAGCGGCGGGGTCAGGGCAGGGTGAAGTTGAACGCGAACGGCTGGCGGATCGGTACGCCGGCTGGGCCGGTGCTGCTCACCTGGGTCACGGTGGCCGCGTAGGCGCCGTTCGGCAGTGGCACCGTCGGGGTCCAGACCAGGGTGCCCGGCTCGGTCTCCGTGACCGTGCCGGAGATGTCGCCGAACAGGCCGGAGACCGTCAGTGAACCGGCGAAGTCGGTGCCGGCCGCCGGCTGGACGTCGCGCTGGAACCGCACGGTCACCGCGGTCGCGGTCGCGCTGGTGGAGACGACCAGGGGGTCGCGCCAGTACTGGATGGCCAGGTGGTCGTCGGGAACGCCGGGCGTGCCCCACTGGGTGGAGGTGTCGTCGACCAGCATGGTCTGGGTGATGCCGCCGTCGACCGTTACCGCCCGGTTGACCGTGCCGGTGATCGAACCCCAGTCCTCCACCGTCTCCCACGTGCCGCGGGTGTATTTGTACTGGATGTCGGTGCCGTCGAGCACGGTGATCGTGGCTTCCCAGATGCCGCCGCCGCGGTTGGTCAGCGCCACCTTGCCCGGGTCCCATGGGCCCAGCAGGTCGATGTTGCCGGGCAGGTAGAGCTTCGCGTCGGGCGGCGTGCCGGGCGGCGCGAGCACCCGGAAGGTCACCGCGACCGGGCGGATGGGCACGGTGAGTGCGGCCGGCACGCTGGTCGCGGTGCCGTCCGGATTGCGGTACGCGACCCGCGCGGTCACGTTCGCCGTGCGAGGCGAGGTGCCGGCCGGGGTGACGTCGTAGGTCACCGTGAACGTGGCGCCGGGCGCGAGCGAGCGCTTCGTGGTGGCACTGCGGGCGGTGAGCACCCAGCCGGCCGGCGCGTCGACGCTCGCCCGCAGGTCGCGGATCGCGCCCGGCCCGGAGTTGCGCACGGCCGTGACGAGGGTGCTGGTGGCGCCGGACTGCAGGCCGTCGGGCGCGGTGAAGGTCACGTCGACGGCGGGCGGCGGCGCCACGGTCAGCGGCCTGCCGTCGTGCGTGACGGTCACCGCCCGGCCGCTCGCGGTGGCCGGCACTCGCACGGTGAGCAGGTGTTTCCCGGCGTCGTAGGTGAAGTCGGCGCGACGGCCGCCGGCGGTGACCGTGTGCGGCCGGCTCACGTCGGCGAACGCGACCGTGTAGTGCCGGGTGCCCGGCGCGCCCGGGTAGGTGCCGGCCACCGGCCCGACGGTCAGCGACGGGCTGCGGCCCTCGGTGTAGCGGGCCGGGATCTGCGCGAACTGCCCGGCGCGGTAGCCGAGGCTGTCGCCGGCGTCCTCGTAGACCCGGGTGGTGCCGGACGCGTGCGGGTAGACGGTGAGGGTGAGCTTGTCCTTGGCCTGGCCGGCCACGTTGGTGTCACCGGCCCGCTGCGCGACGATGCCGCCGGCCCGCACGTAGACCGGCATGTGGTCGGGGGTGACGCCGACCGTGCGGGTGGCCGGGCCGCGGAAGGTGGCTCCGGTGAAGAAGTCGGTCCAGGTGCCGGGCGGGAACCACACCGAGGTGGTGGTGGCCAGGCCGGGCGTGGTGACCGGCGCGACCAGCAGCGAGTCGCCCAGCAGGTATTGGGTGTCGTGCTGGTAGGCCGCATCGAGCTCGGGCCACTCCAGGTAGAGCGCCCGGGACATCGGCAGCCCGGTGTCGTAGCTCTGCCGGGCGGCCGAGTAAAGGTAGGGCACCAGCGACTCGCGCAGCCGCAGGAAGTCGGCGGCCGGGCCGGCCACGGCGTCGGAGTACTCCCAGGGCAGCCGGTCGCCATGGTCGGAGTGCAGGCGCAGGATCGGCTGGAACGCGCCCAGTTGCACCCACCGCAGATAGAGGTCGTCGGGCAGGTGCTTGCCGGCGAAGCTGCCGATGTCGTGGCTCACGTAGGACATGCCGATGCTGCCCTCGGCCGGGGTCATGGCCGCCGCGAAGGCGAGGGTGGGCCAGTCGGGCCGGGTGTCGCCGGTGAAGTGGACGGTGCTGCGGTGCTCGGCCCACGGGCCGGAACCGCCGGGCGTGGTGTAGGCCGGGTAGGCCGCCCCGATCCGGGCCAGCGAGAAGCCGCGCTGCCCGCGCTCGTCGCCGTCGCGCCGGTAGAGCTCGTTGACCCAGCTGTCGGGGGTGACGCCGGGTGTGCTGACCGTGCTGTCGTCGCAGCAGTAGTCGAGCCACCACTGCCGTACGCCCTGGTCCTCGAACGGCTGGTGCAGCTGCCGGTAGGCGGCGGCCTGGTCGGCGTCACCCCAGTCGAACCGGAACGGGTTGGGCGCGAAACTGCTGGTGGCCGGGGTCAGTTTGTCCTTCGCGGTGGCCTGCGCCGCCGCGAACTGCGGGTCGTCGCCGCTGATCGCCGCGTGCACGTTGAGAGTCGTGGCGATTCCCTGGCGCCGCAGCGAGGCCACGAAGTCGGCGGGGTCGGGGAACAGCGCGGGGTTCCAGTTCCAGCCGGCCCACTGGTTCGGTGACTTCCAGTCGGTGTCGATCACCAGCGAGTCGAGCGGCACCCGGTTCTGCTTGAAGGCGGGCAGCAATTGGTCCTGGTAGTCGGCGGTGCTGTAGGCCTGGTATTTCGAGAACCAGTTGCCGAAGGCCCACTCGGGCGGCAGCAGCGACGGGCCGGTCAGCGTGCGCAGGTCGGCCAGGCCGCGCTTGTAGTCGTGGCCGTAGCCGAACAGGTAACCGTCCTGGTAGGTGCCGCCGTGGGCGGGCCGCGGGGCGAGCCAGTCGTCGCCGGTGCGCACGGCGGTGGAGGTGTCGTCCAGCAGATACCACCCCGAGCGGTTGAGCATGCCGGGGTGCAGGGTGATCTGGTCGACCGGGCCGGCCTGGCCGCCGTAGTAGTCGAGCCCGCGGTACCACCCGCCGAGCGCGTCGGCCCGGGCCGGGGTGCCGAACGCCGGGTGGACGCCGACGCGGCGGCCGGCGACGGTGAGGTCAAGGGTGGTGTTGGCCGCGGTGACCGGGCCGCTGTCGAGGCGGTAGTGCAGGGTGACCGCGCTGGTCTCGACCCGCAGCTCACCGCCGGTGGTAGCGGCCCGGAACCACGTGCGGCCCGGCGATCGGTCGACCGCGTTGAACGTCGGGCGGTCCTCGAAGACGTCGTCCACGGCGTACTCCAGGCGGAGCAGCGTGGGGCTCAGAACCTGGACCCGCAGATGGCCGGAGCGAATGCTCTGGCCCTGCACCGCGGGCGACGCGCCCAGCGCGGCGACAGGTGTGGCGACCGACCCGAGCAGCACGGCGAGAAGAACGGCGACCCTCTTGAGCATGACTACCCCCGGTTGGTGACTTGCTCGTCACACAGTGGAGTCTCCCCCTGGGGCAAAGTCAATAGGGTTGCTTCGATACGGCCCGAACGCCCGGCCCGATGAGGGCCGGGCGTAGCGGGGTCAGTTCGAGACGAGAGCCAGGCGGTTCTTGAGGCCCTGGCCGTACGCCGTAGCGGTGCCGTTGTGGTCGCTGATCAGCGACGGGCCGGTCGAGCAGTCCCAGGTGTTCCAGGTCCAGCCCAGATAACCGATCCCGTGCAGGTCGGCCCAGTCCATCAGGCCGTCGACGAAGCCGTGTGCGCAGTCGTTCTCGCCGATCTCGGAGAGCGTGACCGGTACCTGAGCCGCGGTGGTGGCGATCTGGCTGTCCCAGCAGGACGTGTTCGAGCAGGTGTTGAAGTTGTAGATGTGCGCGAACGCCGACAGATTGTTCAGCGGATCGGCCGGTTTGTAGGCCAGCCACTGGCTCAGGTTGTTCGAGTAGGCCAGGCCGCCGATCATGATGACGTTGGTGGCGCCGGTCGCCCGGACCGTGTTGACCAGCGACTGGAAGCCGGCCACCGGGTAACCGATGCCGGTGCAGGTGCCGCCGTCGCGCCAGCACTTCCAGCCCGAGGTCTCGTCGCCGGTGGCCCGCTCCGGGTAGGGCTCGTTGAACAGGTCGAGGATGACCGCGTCGTTGCCCTTGAACGCGTTCGCCACCCCGGTCCAGAACGACGGGGCGTACTGCGCGTCCGGCATCGGCTTCTGGCAGGTCGCCTTGACGTCGGAGCAACCCGACGAGGTGCCGGTGTAGAGGCCGTAACTCCAGTGCATCTCGACGATCGGCGTGATCCCGTTCTGGACGAGCAGGTTCACGTACGCCTTGACCTGGTTTTGATAGGCGATGCCGCCGTAGGCGGCGGGCACGTCGGCGGTGCCCAGCCAGCACTCCTCGTTCAGCGGGACCCGGACGACGCGGATCTTCCAGCTGCGCATGGCGGTGATCGAGGCCTGATCCATCGGGCCGTCCCAGAAGCCGTTCCCCTGGATGCAGGCGAACTCCCCACCGGAGCGGTTGACGCCGTAGAGCTTCACGGTCTGCCCGGCGGAATTGACCAGTTTGTTCCCGGAGACCTTAAGAACCGGCGCCGCCCCGGTGGGAGGAGGCGTGGTGGCGGGAGGCGTGGTAGTAGGAGGCGGAGTGGTGGCGGTAGTCCCGCCGGTGCACGCCACCCCGTTGAGGGTGAACGCGGTCGGCACCGGATTGGAGCCGGTCCACGACCCGACGAAGCCGACCGAGGTGCTGCCGATGGACCCGTTCCAGGCCGCGTTGGTCACGGTGACGTGCGCGCCGGACTGCGCGAACGTGCCACCCCAGCCCTGCGTGACCTTCTGCGAGGACGGGAAGTCGAAACCCAGGGACCAGGACGAGACCGCATCACCGAGGTTGGTGATCGCGATGTCGCCCTGGAAGCCACCCTGCCAGGACCCGGTTACCTGGTAAGCGACCGAACAACCGGTGGTAGCCGCCGACGCCGGGGACAACGTCAGGGCGAACGCCCCGGCCACGACCATGGAGCTGGCCGCGACCAGGGATAACGTTCGAAGTCTCATGGGACGCCAATCGACGGGGGACGATATGGGAGCGCTCCCAGACTGGCTTCGGCCGACATCGTTGTCAAGCCGCGAAAGCTATGAGCGCTTCGGGATGGTTGCTTCGACAATCCTCGATGCAAGGATCAGCGGACGCTCTCGTCCTAGCCACCCGGAGGAACTTCGTGCAAGCACTTCCCCTGCGACCCCTGCTGGCCGTCGCCGGCGTGGCGGCACTGGCCGCCGGCTTGACCGCGGTGGCCACGTCCTCGGCCGGCGCGGCACCGACAGCCGCCCAGATCGCCGCCGCCCCCGACATCTCGGTGACGAACGTCAAGGCCCACCTCAGCCAGCTGCAGAGCATCGCCACCGCGAACGGCGGCAACCGCGCCCACGGCCGCCCCGGTTACCTCGCCTCGGTGACCTATGTGAAGGGTCTGCTCGACGCGGCCGGCTTCACCACGACCCAGCAGAGCTTCACCTACAACGGCGCCACCGGCTACAACCTGATCGCCGACTGGCCCGGCGGCAACACGAGCAACACCCTGATGATCGGCGCCCACCTGGACAGCGTGACGGCCGGACCGGGCATCAACGACAACGGCTCCGGCTCGGCCGCCAACCTGGAGGTCGCCCTCGCGGTGGCGCGCGCCGGCTACCAGCCCACCCGCCACCTGCGTTTCGGCTGGTGGGGTGCCGAGGAACTGGGCCTGCGCGGCTCGACCGCCTACGTCAACTCGCTGACCACGGCGCAGAAGGCCGCGATCACCGGTTACCTCAACTTCGACATGGTCGGCTCCCCCAACCCGGGTTACTTCCTGTACGACGGCGACAACTCGGACAACACCGGCTCGGGCCCCGGTCCCGCCGGTTCCGCGCTGATCGAGCAGACCCTGGCCGACTACTACACGACGATCGGCGTGCCGACCCGCGGCACCGACTTCGACGGCCGCAGCGACTACGGCCCGTTCATCTCGGCCGGCATCCCGGCGGGCGGCATCTTCACCGGCGCCGAGGGCCGCAAGACCGCCGCGCAGGTCACCCTCTGGGGCGGCACCGCGACGACGTTCGATCCCTGCTATCACGCGAGCTGCGACACCATCTCGAACATCAACGACACCGCGCTGGACCGCAACTCCGACGCGATCGCCTATACCGTGTGGACATTGTCAGCCGGCGGAACACCGCCGACCGGTTCGACCGTTTTCTCCGACACGTTCGAGACCGCAACGGGCTGGACCGCGGGCACCGCCGACACCGCGACCTCGGGCCGGTTCGAGCGGGGCACGCCGGGCGCGACCACCTCGAGCGGCGTGACGACCCAGCTGGGCACCCCCGCGGGAGGCTCCTATGAACTGGTCACCGGTGCGACGGCGGGGGCGAGTGCGGGCGCCGACGACGTCGACGGGGGGCTCACCACGATCCTGTCGCCGTCGATCACGCTCCCGACCGGAACGCTGACGCTGAGCCTCGCCTGGTACCTCGCGTACCTCAACAACGCGACCAGCGCCGACTACTTCCGCATCCGGGTCGTCTCCGGCAGCACCTCGACGACGGTCTTCACGCAGGCCGCCGCGGCCAGCAACAAGGCCGCCGCCTGGACGACCTCCACGGTGAACCTGTCCGCCTACGCCGGCCAGACCGTCCGCCTGGAGATCGGCGCCGCCGACACCGGCACCGCGTCGCTGGTCGAGGCCGCGGTCGACAACATCACCATCACGAGAAGCTGATCCACCGGGCCGGGAAGGCCGACATCCCCAGCAATTCGGGGATGTCGGCCTTTTGATAAATACGGGCATGAGAAGTCCCGTCGACGCAGTCCCGCCGACTGCGGCTCATTCTCCGCGCGCCCCCGCCGGGCGGGCCCGCGGCAAGATCAACGACACTCCGGCGTCGCGGAGACGACCCAGTTCCGGGTGGTCGGCGGGAACGTCCGTGACCACCCCGGCCACCTCGGACAGCGGCAGCACCCCGAACGGCGACGCCACCCCGACCTTCTCCGCACTGGCCAGCACATAGGTCTCGGCCGCCCGCGACGCCAGCACCCGTTTCATGGCCGCCTCGTCCGGATCACCGGTGGTCAGCCCGGCCCGATGATGAACCCCGGTCACACCGAGCAGAAAGACGTCCGCCGTGATCCGGGACGCGGCCTCGGTGGTAGCGGCCCCGGAGGTGACCGCCGAGTGCTTGAACAGCCGCCCACCCAGCACGTAGACGTCCACGGTGGGATGCGCGACCAGGGCGGCGGCCACCGTCGGGCTGTGCGTCACGATCGTGGCGGACAGGTCGGCCGGCAGCGCCGCGACCACGGCGAGCGCGGTGGTGCCCCCGTCGAGGATCACCGTGCCGCCGGCCGGGATCAGCGCCGCCGCGAGCCCCGCGACCCGGCGTTTGCTGTCGGCCGCCACCGTCGTACGCGTCGCGTAGTCGGCCTCCGCCGGCGCCGCCGGCAGCGCGCCGCCGTAGACCCGCTGGCACAGCCCGGCGGCGGCCATCTCGCGCAGGTCCCGGCGGATGTTGTCCTCGGCCACCCCGATCTCGGCGGCTATGTCCTTGGCCACCACCTTCCCGGTCGACCGCAGCCGGGCCAGGAGAAAGTCGCGCCGCTCGGCCGGGAGCATTACGTGTTCTTCCTTGTTCTTGTCGACTCTTGCACGTTTCGCAGTGTACGGTCCGATGCCATGACCACACCAGGGATCGACGTGCCGGATGCCCGCGGCCGCACCGCGCTCGACCGAACGGGCCGCGACCTGACCGGCAACCCGGACGTCGTGATCCGCGACGTCGAGCTGCTCGCGACGGCCTGGCACGTGCTGCGCCGCACCACCTACGACTACCGGCATCCGGACGGCCACTGGTCGCGGCAGCAGCGCGAGACCTACGACCGAGGCGACGGCGCGACCGTCCTGCTGTACGACCCGGAGCGCCGCACAGTGCTGCTGACCAGGCAGTTCCGCTATCCGGCATATGTCAACGGCCACCCCGACGGCATGCTCGTGGAAGCCGCGGCCGGCTTGCTGGACGACGACGACCCGGCGCAGGCGATCCGCCGAGAGGCCGCCGAGGAGCTGGGCGTGACCGTCGGCGAGCTGGAAGAGGTGTTCAAGGTCTGGATGAGCCCGGGTTCGGTCACCGAACGGCTGCACTTCTACGCGGCGCCGTACACCCCGGCCGACCGCACCGGCGCGGGCGGCGGCGTGGCGGCGGAGGGCGAGGACATCGAGGCGGTGGAGATCCCGTTCGACGAGGCCCTGAAGTGGATCGCCGACGGCCGCATCGCCGACGCCAAGACGATCATGCTGCTGCAGTGGGCCGCGCTGAGCGGCCCACTGAGCAACCGTTAGAACCGAGAACGTTAGAGCCACGAACGTTAGAGCCACGAACGTTAGAGCCACGAACGTTAGAGCCACGAACGTTAGAGCCACGAACGTTAGGGCCGCTAACGTTAGAGCTAGGAACGTTAGAGCTAGGAACGTTAGAGCTAGGAACGTTAGACCGGCCGGAGCGTCGCCCAGCCCTCGTCGCGGGCCCGGGCGGTGGCGAGCACGCCACCGACCGCCGCGGCGTTGGTGATCTCGCCGCGGAAGACCATGGCGACCGCCTCGTCGAGGTCGAACCAGGCCGTCTCGATGTCGGCCTCCTCGTCGGTGCGGTTGTGCCGGTCCGCGTCCGGCACCGGCGTCAGCTCGCGGGCCAGGAAGATCCGGATCGACTCGTCGGTGAAGCCGGGCGAGGTGTGCAGGTCGATGAGCAGGTCCCAGCGGCCGGCCCGCAGGTCGGCCTCCTCGGCCAGCTCCCGGGCGGCACCCACGACCAGGTCCTCGCCGGCCACGTCGCGCAGCCCGGCGGGCAGTTCCCACAGCCGCTTGCCGACGGCGTGCCGGTACTGGCAGATCAGCGCGACCCGCCCCACCTCGTCGATCGCGACCACGCCGACCGCACCCTTGGCCTGCACCACGTCCCGGTTCGCGGTGCTACCGCCGGACATGGTCACCTGGTCGGTGAAGACCGTGAAGATCGGCCCTTCGTAGCGCGAGGAACGGGAGACCGTCTCGTGCGCGAACCCGGTCATACCGTCTCGACCTCGACCGGGAGCTCGTCCGCCGCCGCGTACTCGACGGCGGCCTTGGCCAGGCCGTCGAAGAGCGGGTGCGGGCGGGTCGGCCGGCTCTTCAGCTCCGGGTGCGCCTGGGTGGCCACGAAGTACGGGTGCACCTCTTTGGGAAGCTCGATGAACTCGACCAGGCGCCCGTCCGGCGAGGTGCCGGAGAAGACCAGGCCGGCCTGCGAGAGCTTGTCCCGGTAGTCGTTGTTGACCTCGTAGCGGTGCCGGTGCCGCTCGGAGATCTCGGTCTCGCCGCCGTACACGCCGGAGACCACCGAGCCCTCCTTCAGCAGCGCCGGGTAGGCACCGAGGCGCATCGTGCCCCCCAGATCGCCCTTGCCGGCCACGATGTCCTGCTGATCGGCCATCGTGGAGATGACCGGGTAGGGCGCGCGCTCGTCGAACTCCAGCGAGTTGGCCCCGGTGAGCCCGGCCATGTTGCGGGCCGCGTCGATCGTCATGCACTGCAGGCCCAGGCACAGGCCGAGGATCGGGATCTGGTGCTCACGGGCGTACTTCGAAGTGTTGACCTTGCCCTCGATGCCGCGGACGCCGAACCCGCCCGGAATGACGATGCCGTCGACGCCCTTCAGGGCGACGGCGGCGCCCGCCATCGTCTCGCAGTCGTCGCTGGGCACCCAGCGCAGCTGGATCTTGACGTTGTTGGCGAAACCGGCGGCCCGGATGGCCTCGCTCACCGACAGGTACGCGTCGGGCAGGTCCACATACTTCCCGACCAGCGCGATCGTGATGGTCCGCTTCGGGTGGTGCACCCGGTGCAGCAGATCGTCCCAGGTCGCCCAGTCGACATCACGGAACGAAAGACCGAGACGGCGTACGACGTACGCGTCGAGGCCCTCGCGGTGCAGCACCTTGGGAATGTCGTAGATGCTCGGCGCGTCCGGGCAGGCGATGACGGCCTCGCGGTCGACGTCGCAGTAGAGCGCGAGCTTGTGCTTGAGCTTCTCCGGCAGCTCCCGGTCGCTGCGGCAGATCAGCGCGTCCGGCTGGATACCGATGTTGCGCAGCGCCGCCACCGAGTGCTGGGTCGGCTTGGTCTTCAGCTCGCCCGACGGCGCCAGGTAGGGCACCAGCGAGACGTGCAGGTAGAAGACGTGATCGCGGCCCACCTCGTGCCGCACCTGGCGGATCGCCTCGAGGAACGGCAGCGACTCCATGTCCCCGACCGTGCCGCCGACCTCGGTGATCACGACGTCCGGCACCCGGCCGGACTCGTCCGGGTCGGCCATCGCGAAGATCCGGCTCTTGATCTCGTTCGTGATGTGCGGAATGACCTGAACCGTGTCGCCCAGGTACTCGCCGCGCCGCTCCCGTGCGATGACCGCCGAGTAGACCTGCCCGGTGGTCACGTTCGCCTTGCCGGACAGCGACCGGTCGAGGAACCGCTCGTAGTGACCGACGTCGAGGTCGGTTTCCGCGCCGTCCTCCGTGACGAAGACCTCACCGTGCTGGAAAGGGTTCATCGTGCCGGGATCGACGTTGAGGTAGGGGTCGAGCTTCTGCATGACGACCCGCAGTCCGCGCGCGGTCAGAAGATTGCCGAGGCTGGAGGCGGTGAGGCCCTTGCCCAGCGAGGAGGCGACGCCCCCGGTGACGAAGATGTGCCGCGTGTCGCGCACTGATGAGGCCAACGCCCGCTCCCGTGGGTTGTCTGTAGATCCGACATGCAGACCGGGGCTCAGCGCCCCCCTCCACGGGAGTCCACCGTAACACCTGAGAACGCGGACGCACGTTGGGGCTGGTCGCAGCGCGTGTCAGTGTGCAGCTAAGTGATCTTCGTCGGATTTGCGTAATGCCGGACCACCCGGGCCGTCGGTCTCCCCCTCGGGCCGGGTGCGGTCGGCGGCGTGCAGCAGGACCCGCAGCGCGGTCAGCACCGCGACCGGAACCGCGAACGCGGCGGCCGCCCCGGCCACGGTCAGCGCCGAGCCACCGAGGACGCCGGCGATCGCGGTGGCGACGGTGGTGCCCGCCCCGGCCGCGCGGATCGCCGGGTGCAGCCCGAACAACCGGTTGAGACCGCCCCAGGGCGAGAACTGGCAGAAGGCCAGCATGACTATGCCGATCAGCGCCAGGATCGTCAGCGGGCTCTGCAGCAGGGTTTCCCCGTTGGCCGCGGCGGCGCGCTGCATGGCCGGGCCGCCGCTGCCGCCGGCGAGCTGGGTGAGGAACCGGCCGAGGCTGCCCTGTTCGAGTTCGGGCCGGCGCAGGTCCATCACCGCGAACCCGATCGTGACGCCGAGCCCGGCGAGGGCCGCCCAGGCGAATCGGGGGAACGTGAGCCAGCCGCCGGTGCTGATCGCGGCGGCCACGCACACCCCGGCGGTGACCGCGATCGCGCCGATCGGGTCGGCCCCCAGGTAAGGGCTGCCGACCATCACCACGCCGACCCCGCCGAGCAGCACGAAGATCACCGGCCGCCACGTCTTGGCCACCAGCTGCGCGAGGCAGCCGGCCAGCACGAGCAGCCCGGCGACGAAGACCCCGAGCCCGACGCCGCCCACCCCCGCGTACCGCGCGCCGGTGGTCGCCGAATACCCGGCCACGCCGTTGAGCTGCAACTGGGCGCCGGTGAGCAGATCCATACCGACCACGATGGCGCCGATCGCGGCCGCCGCGGCCAGCGGCCACAAAGTCCGCCGGTAGCGCGGCGAGGCCCGCACCAGGGCCGTCCCGGCGATGATCAGCGCGCCGGTGACCAGCCCGAACGCCCAGGCCGGGTGTCCTCCGCGCCACCACGGGGAGGCGTCGGCGAGCAGCGCGGCCGGGATGGCCAGCGCGGCGGCGATCAGCGCGAGCTCGACGACGGTGACGACCCGGGCCGAGGGCAGGGCCGGGCCCTTGGGTCCACTGTGCCGGCGGGCGCGGACCATCACCGGCACGATCAGCGCGTACAGCAGCAGGTCGAGGATGGCCACCACGGCGAAGAAGATCGCGGCGACGCCGCGCTGCGCGCTGGCCCGCCGGTCGGCGTCGTGGGTGCCCTGCACGGCGTCGGCGACATCGGCGGGTTTGCCCGGTACGACGGTGGCGGCCCGCCCGGCGAACAGCTTCTCCGGTGATGACTTGCCGAGCGCGGTGAGCACGGTCGGGGCCAGGTCGATCAGTTGCAGGTAGCCGTCCCGGCCGGTGCCGGTCGAGGTGAGCCAGCCGCCGTTCCAGCCCTCGCCCTCGGCGATCGCGACGTGCAGCCGGGAGCCCTGATCGGTGTCGGAGACACCGGCCACCAGCAGCAGCGACCGCTCGGGGCGGGCCGCGACGACCCGGGCCAGCACGGCGTCGGCCGCGGCGACGGCGGCCTTGCGGGACGCACCGGAACCGCTGATGGTGCCGAGGTCGACGAAGCTCAGGACGCAGTCGGACAGCAGGGTCTTGGGATCGTCCGGCAGCACCGCCGCGTACTGGTCGACGCGGCCGAACGGGCGGGCGGCCGCGATGGCGGCACCGGGACCGACCGCGACGGTGCAGCGCACCGACTCGGCGAGCGAGCCCGGCACCGCGCCGTACGGAAGCTTGTCCTGGTTGTCGCGGACGATGTTGCGCTGGTTGGTGATGTTGGCGCCGATCGCGTCCGGCTGGGTGAGCTCGGGCGCGGGCGCCTGGCAGGCACCGCCGGAGGCGCGCGGGTAGGCGGCGTAGTTGCCGGCGCCGAGCGTGAGCCAGCCGTCCGACGGGCAGGTGACACGCTGCGCCGAGCGCACCGACAGCCAGCCGATCGAGCCCTCGGTGGCCTCCTGCCACAGCGCCGGGGTGGTCTGCGGGTCGAGGTCGTCCCAGCGCAGCCCGGCGGCGCCGGCCACGATCACGTAGTCGACGGTCTGCTGCGACGGCCCGGCGGCCGGGCGGATGGCCAGGCCGGCCAGGCTCGCCGCGGCGGCCAGCAGAACCAGGGCGTACGGGACCCAGGTCGCGGCCCGCCGACCGGCCGGGATGTCGAACGGCCGGACCCGGCGGAGGCGGTCGAGTGCCCTCACCCGTGCGCCGTCACTTCGGCGTACACGGCCCGCACGTTCGCCACCGTGTCCGCCTCGGTCGGCCAGGTCGCGGCCTGTTGCAGGCCACGCTCGCGGTAGTCGGCGCGCATCGCCGGGTCGGCCAGCATCTCCCGCACGGCGGTGTCGAGCGCGTCCAGATCGCCGGGCGGGATCAGCACGGCCGCGTCGTCGACCAGGCCGGGCACGCCACCCACCGCGGTGGCGATCAGCGGCACGCCCGCGGTCAGCGCCTCCTGGGTGAACAGTTGCCGGGCCTCCCAGTCGCTGGTGACCACGGCCAGGTCGGCCCCGGCGAGCAGATCGGGCACGTCCTTACGATGCCCGAGCAGGTAGAACGGCGCGTGCCGTTCGGAGGAGCGCTGGGCCAGTGACATGTAGCTGGGCCCGGAGCCGGCCACCACGACCACCGGGGCCGGGTCCAGGTCACGCCACCGGGCGGCCGCGTCGACCAGCAGGTCGTAGCGCTTCTGCGGGTGCAGCCGGCCGACCGTGAGGATCATCGGGGTGTCCGGCTTGAGGCGGAACTCGGCCCGCACCGCGGCGCGGGTGCGCTTGGCCGGTTTGAGGGTGGGCGCGGCGACCGCGCCGAGCCGCACACTACGGGCGCCGACCGCGCGGGCCCGGTCGACCAGGTCGTCGGAGGCGCCGAGGGTGAGCGTGGCGCTGCGTGCGACGATCCGCTCGACCAGCGCCGACGCCTGCCCGCGCAGCCCCTTGGCGAGGACCGCGTTGTGCCAGGTGACGATCAGCGGCACACCCGGCCGGGCCAGCCCGGCGACGAAGCCGGCCCGCAGCCCGTGCGCGTGCACCACGTCGATCGGCCGGCCGGCGAGCGCGGCCTTGAGCTGCCGGACCGCGCCGGCGTCCTGCGCGCCGGGGTTGGCCGGGATCTCGACCGGGACGAAGGTGGCGCCACCGGCGGTGAAGCCGAACAGCTCATCGGTGGCGGCCGGGCCGCAGACCAGCACCTCGCAGCCGGCCGCACGCAGGCCCCGGGCTAGGGACGCGACGTGCTGCCCGATCCCACCGGTGCTGGAGGCCAGCACCAGCGCCACCGAGCCGCGCCAGCCGTCGTCCTCGATCACGCGTTCCCCTTCCGTGCGCCTTCGCGCCTTGTTCCCGGCGCCTCGGCGCCAAGTGCATGCGCCTGCGCGCCTGTCCCCTGCGCCTCGGCGCTAGTTGCGTGCGCCTGCCCGCTTGAGCCTGCGGACCAGCGGCGCGAGGTCGCGCCCGGCGAGCGGGTAGGCCACCGCGCCGAACACCAGAAGCACCGCGACGCCGCCGCACAGGCCTTGCACCAGTGCTAAATGTCCGGAAAATCCGACCACCGCTCGTCCGGCGAGCGCGGCGACTCCGGCGGCTACGATACCGACGACCGTCGCCCGGCCCAGCCCCGCCAGCGCTTCGGGCCCGGCATGCCGCCGCACCGCGAGAACGAGCAGCACCCCGAGCACGGTCATGCCGACCGCGCTGGCCAGCCCCAGCCCGACGACATCCGGGATGCCACCCCCACCGGCCGAGCCGAGCCCAAGAGCGTCCGACGCCCCGCCATCACCGGCCGAGCCGAGCCCCTGACCCCCCGACGTGCCACCCCCACCGGCCGAGCCGAGTCCAGAAACGCCCGACGTGCCGCCCCCATCGGCCGAACCGTCGCCGCGGAGACTTCCGGAGGCTGCCAGGAGCAGCGCCACCGCAGCGGCGACCAGCCAGCCCACCGCCGTGGAGACGGCCGCCGCGACCGTGGCCCCCCGTGCGTAGAGCGCCCGGGACAGCAGCGCGAACAGCGCATATCCGAAAAGCCCGGGCGCAAATCCGACAATCCCGTTTTCGGCGGGGACGGCGTCGATGAGGTGCGCGATCGGGCCGGCCAGCGCCACCAGGGCCGCCGCGCCGAGGCCGGCGAGCAGCGTCACGGTGCGCGCGGTCGCCGACAGCGACGAGCGGTAGGCCTCCTCGTCGCCGCGCGTGGCGGCCGCGGCGAGGGTCGGGTAGACCGCCGTCGCCAGCGGCACCGCCAGCACCGCCCACGGCAGCAGGAACACCGTCTGGGCGGCGTTGTAGGCGGTCAGCGCGCCGCTCACGGCCAGCGCGATCACCACGACCGTCATGATCTGCTGGGAACCCACGGTAACCGCGCCGGCCCAGCCGAGCCGCACCGCCTGCCGCCCCTCTCCGCCGGGAAAGCGCAGGGTGGGCCGCAGCGGCAGGTGCAGCCGCCGCAGCGGGATCAGCAGGCACAGGGCGAGAACGACGACACCCAGGCTGGTGCCCACCGACAGGGTGAGTTCACCGGTACGGGTGAGCCCGCCGAAGTCGCTCTTGGCCCCGTCGACCATCGCGTAGGTCAGGTAGGCACCCATCACGGTGACGCTGGACAGCAGCGGCGCGATCACCGGCCAGGCGAACCGGTGGTGCGCCTGCAGGACGCCGGTGAGCACGATCCCGATCCCGTAGAGCGGCAACTGCGGCGCGAAGACCCGCAGCATGCTCGCCGCGGTCTCCTGATGGTCGGGGGGCACATCGGGCAGCAGTCCGGCGATCGGGCCGGCCAGCAGGGCGACCAGCACCGCGAGCGGCACCATCAGCACGAGCACCCAGGTGAGCAGCGCCGAGGTGACCGTGCCGACCCGCTCGGTGTCCCCGGCGACCACGTGCCCAGCCAACAGCGGCACCACGAGGCTGGCCAGCGCGCCGCCGGCGACCAGCTCGAAGACGATGTTCGGGATGGTGTTGGCGGCGTTGTAGATGTTGGCGAGGTCGTGGATGCCGACGGTGTGCAGGAAGACGAAGGTGCGGGCGAACCCGGCGATCCGGGCGACGACCGTCAGGACGGTGATCAGCGCCGCGGCGCCGGCAAGCTTCGTCGCGGAGCGGGCCGTCACGCCGACCGGCGGCCGAGCTCGTCGAGCCGGCGCAGCCACGGGGTGTCGTTGATGACCTTGGTGAAGCTGACCTTCTCGCTGGCGGCGGTGAGCGCGGCGAGCCCGGCGAGTGCCGCGAACCGTCCCGCCGTACCGGTGCGGGCGGTCAGCGCCACGCCCAGCAGGGCGCCGAGCGCGTTGGCGCCCGCGTCGCCCAGCATGATCTCCTCGCCGAGGTCGTCCGGCAGCAGGGCGGCGGAGGCGCCCAGCGCGCCGGCCGCCACTCCCCCGCCCTTACCGAGTGCGAGGGGCGCACCGACCGCGACGCCGGCCTTGATCGCCCGGCCCGGCCGCAGGTCGAGCAGGTTGACGACGTTGGCCATCCCGGCGATCACCCCGGCGCCGAGCAGCACGTCGGTGCCGCGGCCGAGGAAGCTCGACCGGCGGCTGCCGATCAGGGCGGAGGCGGCCAGCCCGGCCGCGCCCACCCCGGCGATCTTGAGGAGGCCGCTGGTGACCTGGCCCTCGCGCAGCGCGCCGAGGTGCCCGGCGAAACCCTTGAACGCCTTCTGCTCGGGCCGGCCGCCGACGATGTCGTCGTAGAGGCCGACCGCGCCGGAGACGACGCCCGCGGTGACCACGGCGGCCGACACCCGGGCCGACGGGGCGCCGAGGGCCGCACCGGCGGTGGCGCCGAGAGCGAGGGCGGGACCGCCGGCCAGGCTGACCGTGCGGCCGTGGAAGTTCGTGCGGTCCAGCGCCGCCGACTTGGGGTCGCGACGGATCCAGGCGAGCGCGCCGCGGGCGGCGGATGCACCGACGCCGAACGACCGGAGGACTCCAGTGGCCATGGCTGGAAAGCTTAGTGGCCGACCGCTATGAGGCGGCCTTCGGCACCAGCGAGGAGGCGCCGGCGTTCAGGCCGTACTGGCCGACCTTGCCCTGCACCAGCCGCTCGGAGGTGACCATCGCGGTCGCGACCTGGCCCTGCACGGTGCTCGCGTTGTCCACCGTGGAGATGTCCTTGACCAGCGTCGGGTCGCCGCGGACCGCCGAGATCACGTTGCCGTCGCCGACCCCGAGACCGGCCACGACCAGCGGCTTGGCCTTGCTGAACTGGGTGGCCATGGTCACCCCGGCCGCGTTCTTCTTGGCCGCGTCCTTGTCGGTGTACGGCTCGCCGGAGATGATCACGGCACCTTCGGCGCCGCCCAGGGCACCCTTGTCGACCGAGATGTAACTGCCTTTGGTGTACGCCGTGAGCAGGGCCGTCACGTCGTTGGCGCTGGGCTGCTGGGTGCCGGTGTGCTGCAGCAGCGCCGAGGCGATCTGCGCACTCGCCGTCTCGACTCCGTCGCTGTTGAGCGGCAGGTTCTCCATCTGGATGCTCGGCTGGGAGGACTGCCCGGCCAGGTCGAGCAGCTCGATGTTCATGTTCGGGTCGAAGAACTTGTCCTGCACCGTGACCTTGGCGGTGACCGTGGCGCCGGCCACCTTCAGCATCGAGATGACCGCGTCGGCGAACTCGCTCGTGCCGGGCAGCGCGACCACCGCGAGCTTGCGGGTGGTGAGCTTGTCGGCCAGGTAGAACGGCGCGATCTCGGTGGCGAACTCCTGGCTGCGGTTGATCTCTTCGCGGTTCTGGTTGATCTGGTCGCGCTTGCTGCTGAGGTCTTTGTTCAGCGCGGTGATCTGGTTCTTCAGGTTGTCGGCCACCGGCCCGTTGAGCGCGGCGGTGCCGACGACCAGCCCGATGGCCAGGGCGAGGAAGACCGCCGTGAGCGACACGACGTGGTACCGGAAGTTGATCACGACAAAGCCCCGAAACTGCTAGAAGAGGTGGCCGAGCTGGAAAACCAGATTGTCCCACCACTCGGAAACCACGGTGAGGTACGCCTTGCCGACCGTGGACACGGCCACCGCCGAGGCCATCGCGGCGATCGCGGAGAGCACCAGGAGCAGCAGGGCCGACCCGGAGATGTTCTGCCGGTAGAGCCGGCTCACCCCCTTGGCGTCGACCAGCTTGCCGCCGACCTTGAGCCGGGTGAGGAACGTCGAGGCCATGCCGCCGCGGCCCTTGTCGAGGAACTCGACCAGGTTGGCGTGCGTGCCGACGGCGACGATCAGGGTGGCGCCCTTCTCGTCGGCGAGCAGCATCGCCAGGTCTTCGCTGGTGGCCGCGGCCGGGAAGGTCAGGGCGGCCACGTCGAGCTGGTGCACCCGCTCGAGGCCCGGCGCCCGACCGTCGGGGTAGGCGTGCACGACCACCTCGGCGCCGCAGCGCAGCACGTCGTCGGTGACCGAGTCCATGTCCCCGATGATCATGTCGGGGGTGTAGCCGTTCTCGACCAGCGCGTCGGCACCGCCGTCGACACCGATCAGCACCGGCTTGTACTCGTGGATGTACGGCCGCAGGACGTCCAGGTCGTCCTTGTAGTCGTAGCCACGCACCACGATCAGCACGTGCCGGCCGGCGATCTTGGTCTGCACGTCGGGCACGCCGACGCCGTCGAGCAGCAGGTCACGCTCCTGCTTGAGGTAGTCCATGGTGTTCGCCGCGAACGCCTCGAGCTGCACCGACAGGCCCTCGCGGGCGTCGGCCATGGAGGCCGCCACGGTGTCCGAGTCCTGCCGGACCCCGGACGCGACCGGCTCGCCGGCCAGCAGGACGGTGTCGCCCTCGACGGTGACCAGGTCGCCCTCGTGCAGCCGCTCGAAGACCTCCTCGCCGAGGTCGTCGACGAGCAGGACGCCGTTCTTGATCAGCACCTCGGGGCCCAGGTTGGGATAACGGCCGGAGATCGACGGCTTGGCGTTGAGCACGACGGCCACCCCGGCCGCGACCAGCGCGTCGGCGGCAACACGGTCGATGTCGACGTGATCGATCACGGCGATGTCGCCCGGTCGCAGTCGGCCGGTGAGCCGCTTGGTGCGGCGGTCGAGTCGGGCGGTGCCGGTGATCGCCTCAGGATCGAGGCTGCGGGCACGCCGTAGGGTGGGAAGTCGCATCCCGGCCATCCTGACATGCCGCGTCACCCGCCTCGCGAACGACATGCGCGATCTCCCCCACAATTGGGGCACAAGTTACAAATAGTCTTGGGCCCCGCTAGTCCCCCCGCTGAACCCGATCCGAGTCAGCCTCTCTTTTCCCGACCGGCCACTGCCAGCAGCTCCTCGGCGTGCGCGATGCCCAGGTCGGAATCGGGCAGGCCGGCCAGCATCCGGGAGAGCTCACGAGCGCGTTCGGTCTCCTCGACGATACGCACCCCGCTTGTGGTGATCGCACCGCTGGTGTCCTTGGCGACCACCAGGTGCCGGTCGGCGAACGCGGCCACCTGCGGCAGGTGGGTGACGACGAGAACCTGGTGGGTGCGGGCGAGCCGGGCCAGCCGCTTGCCGATCTCGACCGCCGCGGTGCCGCCGACACCGGAGTCGACCTCGTCGAAGACCAGCGTCTCGGGACCACCGGCGCCGGCGAAGACCACCTCGATGGCCAGCATGACCCGGGACAGCTCGCCGCCGGACGCGCCCTTCTGCAGCGGCAGGGACGGCGCACCGGGGTGGGCCAGCAGCCGGAGCTCCACCTCGTCGGCGCCATCCGGGCCGACCGCCACGTCGACGCCCTCGTGCGACAGAACGGGCTCGTCCTTGGCGGCTTGGCGCGGGACGACCGCGACCTCGACGCGGGCGTGCGGCATCGCCAGGCCGGCCAGCTCGACGCTGACCGCCTCGGAGAACCGCACGGCCGCCTCGGCGCGAGCCGCGGTCAGCCGCCCGGCGAACTCGCCCACCTGGGCGGCCAGCCGCTGCCGTTCCTTGTCGAGCTCTTCGAGCACCTCGTCGGAGGTGTCCAGCACGGCCAGCTTGGTGCGGGCCTCCTCGGCCCAGGCGATGACACCGTCGACGTCGTCCGCATATTTCCGGGTGAGGCCGCGCAGCTCGGCCCGCCGCTCGTAGATCTGCTCGAGACGGGCCGGGTCGGCGTCGAGCGACATCAGATAGGCCGACAGCTCGGCCGAGACGTCGCCGATCAGGCTCGCCGCCTCCTCCAGCCGGGCGGCCAGGTCGGCCAGCGACGGGTCGACCGACGACTGCGCCTCCAGGGTGCGGCGGGCGGTGCCGAGCAACTGGGTGGCGTCGGGGACGTCATCGGTGGCCTCGGCTCCGGCGGCCAGCGCCTGGGCCGCGGTCGCCGCGGCGATCCGAAGGCCCTCGGCGTGCTCGAGGCGCTGCACCTCGGCGCGCAGCTCCTCCTCCTCGCCCGGCTGCGGGTCGACCCGGGTGATCTCGTCGAGGCCGAGCTTGAGCAGGTCGGCCTCCTGCGAGCGGGCCCGGGCGTTGCGCCGGCGGTCGGCCAGGTCTTCCACCACGGCCCGCCAGCGGGTGAACACCTCGCGGTAGGTGTCGAGAAGTTTCTCGTGCTCGGGGCCGGCGAACCGGTCGAGCGAGCCGCGCTGCTCGGCCGGGCGCAGCAGGCGCAGCTGGTCGGACTGGCCGTGCACGGCCAGGACCTGGTCGCCCACCTCGGACAGCATCGCGACCGGCATGCTGCGGCCGCCGACGTGCGCGCGGGACCGGCCCTCGATGGTGACGGTGCGGCTGAGCAGGACCGAGCCGTCGTCGTCGATCTCGGCGCCGGCCTCGGTGATGCGCTGCTGCAGGGCGTCGGCCAGCGGGCCGCCCAGTCGCAACCGGCCCTCGACGACGGCACGGCCGGGGTCGGCACGCACCCGCCCGGCGTCGGCCCGGCCGCCGAACAGCAGCCCGAGCCCGGTCACGACCATGGTCTTGCCCGCACCGGTCTCACCGGTGATGACGTTCATACCCGACGTGAGCTTCAGCGTCGTGTCGTCGATGACGCCGAGCCCGGTGATACGCAACTCCTCCAGCACAGCGCAGACAGTATCGGCCCCCACCGACAATTGCCCAGCGCGATCACCTTCGATTGCCGCGCCAGCCCTCCACCGGGAGAGCGAACTTGGCCACCAGCACGTCGGTGAACGGTTTCGGCGCCAGCCGCACCAGGCGGACCGGGAGCTGCCCACGCTCCACCGTGACCTTCGCGCCGGGCGGCAGGTCCCAGGTGCGGCGGCCGTCGCAGCAGAGCACCGCGAACGACGTGTACGGGTCGACGGTCAGCACGAACGACGACGTCGGCGCGGTGACCAGCGGCTTGGAGAACAGGGCGTGCGCACTGATCGGCACCAGCAACAGCGCCTCCACCTCGGGCCACACCACCGGGCCACCGGCCGAGAACGCGTACGCCGTCGAGCCGGTCGGGGTCGCGCACACCACGCCGTCGCAGCCGTAGCGGGCCAGCGGCCGGCCGTCCACGTCGACCAGCAGCTCGAGCATCTGCGCCCGCTGCCCCTTCTCGACGCTGACCTCGTTGAGCGCCCACGAATCGGCGATCAGCCGGCCGTCGTACTCGGCGCGGACGTCGAGCGTGAGCCGCTCGTCCACCTTGTACGTCCCGTTGACGATCTCCTGCACGGCCAGTTCGATGTCGGCGACCTCGGCCTCGGCCAGGAAGCCGACGTGACCCAGGTTGATGCCGAGCAGCGGCGCCTTCACCGGCCGGGCCAGCTCGGCCGCCCGCAGGAACGTGCCGTCACCACCCAGGGCCAGCACGATCTCGACCCCCTCGGCCGCGGCCAGGCCACTGACCGGCGTGACCTCGGGCGGCAGGTCGAGGTCAGCCACCTCCTCGGCGACCACCCGTACCTCGAAGCCGGCGCTGAGCAGGTCCCGGACCACCGTTTCGGCGTGCTGCAGACTCTGCCGACGACCGGTGTGCGTTACCAGCAAGGCCGAGCGCATCATTCAATCTCCTTCAGGAGCGGCCGGGGCAGGATCGCCAGAAACTACCTCCCCGGACGGCCCGGCGGCGACCACTCGATCGATCTCCGCACGATCGGCGGGTGGTGCGTCCCGGCGGAACCAGACGAAGAACTCGACGTTGCCGCTCGGCCCCGGCAGCGGCGACGCGGTAACTCCGGCGACGCCGAGACCCAGCACGGCGGCGGCCCGGGCCACGTCGGCCACGGCTTCGGCCCGCAGCGGCCAGTCGCGCACCACTCCGCCCGCGCCGACCCGTTCCTTACCCACTTCGAACTGTGGTTTCACCATCAGCGCGAGGTCACCGTCACCGGCCGTGCAGGCGGCCAGCGCGGGCAGGACCAGCCGCAGCGAGATGAAGGAGAGATCCGCCACAGTGAGCCCGACCGGGCCGCCGATCGCCTCCGGCGTCAGGGTCCGCACGTTGGTGCGTTCCATGACGACGACCCGTTCGTCGTTGCGGATCGGCCAGGCCAGCTGGCCGTAACCGACGTCGACCGCGACCACCTGGGCCGCCCCGGCGCGCAGCAGCACGTCGGTGAAGCCGCCGGTGGAGGCGCCCGCGTCCAGGCAGCGCCGGCCGGTGACGGCCAGGCCCCTCGGCCCGAACGCGGCGAGCGCGCCGAACAGCTTGTGGCCACCCCGCGACACGTACTCGGTGGCCGGGTCCTCGCCGGTGACCAGCACCGGGTCGGCCGGGTCGATCATGGCGGCAACCTTGCGGGCCACCGTTCCGCGCACCTGCACCCGGCCGGCCTCCACCAGGGTGGCGGCCTGTTCCCGGGAGCGGGCCAGCTTGCGACGCACGAGTTCGGCGTCGAGTCGAGCACGCCGGGCCATCAGCCCTCGATGCTCGACAGGGTTTCCTGCAGCACCTGGTGCGCGGCCTCGTAGGCGGCGATCTGCTCACCGGGCGCCAGCTGGGCCGCGTTGGCGAGCGACCGCAGCACGGCGTCCACCGCCGGATGCCCGGTCTCCTCGACGATCCCCCGCTCGGCGGCCACGCCGCTCTCGGCGTACGGCTGCGGGCCGGGTTGTTGGGTGTTGATCTGCTGGGGGTTGATCTGCGGGGCCGGCGGGCCGGGCCGGAAGCCACCCGGCGCCGGCGGACCGGGCCGGAAAGCGCCGGGCATCGGCCCGGGACGCGGTCCCGGCTGCGGCGAATGCGGGAAGGTCAACTCAGGCCTCCGGGTTCGTCGGCGCGGCCTTCGTGGCCGCCTTCTTCGCGGGCGCCCGCTTGGCCGGCGCGTTGCTCGCGGCGGTCTTCTTCGCCGGCACACTCTTCGCGGCGGCGGTCTTCGCCGGCGCCTTCTTCGCGGGGACGGTCGCCGCGTCAGCCGGCGCGAGGCCGAAAGCCGCCACGGCCTCGGCGGCCGGCGTCGCGGCCGACGGGAGCTCGACCGCTTCCGCGGCCGCCTTGACCTCGGCGACCGGCGACTCGGCCAGGCCGGGCGCCTTCTTCACGGCCTTCTTAGCGACGGCCTTCTTCGCCACCTTCTTGACCGGCACGGACGCCGGCGTGGTGGGCACCGCCTCGGGCTGCACCGCCGCGACGTTCACCGCCGGGGTCGCCGGCTTCGTGCCGGCCGCCGGCATCGCGTTCGGCGTGGCCTTCACGGCCTTCTTCGCCACCGCCTTCTTCGCCACCTTGCGCGGCAGCGGCGCCGGCTTCTCCAGCCGGCTGCCCTCCGGCTCGGTCGCGCCGTCCGCCTTCGCCTGCGCCGCGCGCAGTTCCTTCTCCAGATCGCGGACGCGGGTGGTCAGCTCGGTGACCTCCTCGGCCGTGGCCAGGCCGACGACGCCGAGTGCCTTGTCCACCTCGTAGCGCACGATGTTGGTCAGCGCCTCGCGGTTGGCCATGCCGGTCGACATCAGGTCTTCGACCAGGCCCTGCAGCTGCGTCGCCGTGGCCTCGCCCCGGTTGACCAGGTCGCCCACCGCTTTCTGGGCACGCTTACGGGGTGCTTCGGTCAGTCCGAGCGCCATCTCCAGATACGCCCGCCATGCGTCCGGCATGATTCCGGTCCTCTCCGTATCTCCCGTGAACGGCTTCCCGCCGGGTGCCACGCTACCGGGCGGTTCGCACGCCGTCGTGAGGTACGGTGCGGTACGGCGGGCGGTGTCGCGAGGAAAGGTAGTTGGATGGCCACGGTGGACGAATGCCGGCAGGCGCTGCACGACCTGGCAGCACGACTCGAACGCAACGCCGAGGCACGCGGCAAACTCGACCTCGACCGCACCCTCGCGGCCCGGGTCACCGACCTCGGAGTGGCGTTCCACGCCCGGCTCAAGGACGGGTTGCTGATCGACATCGCCGACGGCGACGACCCCAAGGCGAAGATCGCGCTGATCGCCGCGAGCGACGAGCTGATCGCGCTGATCGGCGGGAAACTCGACGTGACCAGGGCGATCGCGTCCCGCCAGATCGCCGTCAAGGCCAACCCGTTCGACCTGCTCAAGTTGCGGAAACTGCTCTAGCGCGCGGCGGCCAGCCGATCCAGTCCGGCCAGCACCTGGTCGGCGGCCTGGGTGGCCGCGCTCAGCTGCTCGGTGACCTCGGCCAGCACCCGGGCCTGCTCCTCCACCGACCGGGCGATGGTGATCTGCCCCTCGTGGATGTCGCCGACCGCGTCCGAGGTGGTGGCGAACGTCTGCGCCACGTCGTCCGTCTCGGCGACGATCGCGGTGATCACCTGGTTGACCCGCTCGACCGAGGTGGCGGTCTCCCGGGCCAGATCCTTGACCTCGCTCGCCACGACCGCGAAGCCCTTGCCGATCTCCCCGGCCCGAGCCGCCTCGATGGTCGCGTTGAGCGCGAGCAGGTTGGACTGGTCGGCGAGCGACGCGATCAGCGCGTTCACGTCGGCGATCTCGCCGACCGAGCGCTCCAGCGCACGCACCTTGTCGCCGGCCGAGCGGGCCGACGCCATGCCGCCGGCCGCGGTGCCGGCCGCCTGGCCGGACCGTTCCGCGATGTCCCGTACGGACGTGGTCAGCTCGCCGAGCTGGCGGTCGACGGCGGCGACGGCCCGGATCGCGGCGTGCGCCTCGGTGCTGATCACCTGCACGTCCGCGGTGATCCGGCGAGTGGTCTCGGCCGCCTCGTCGGAACGCTGCCGCAGGTCGGCCGCCGCCCGCTCGCGGGCGACCAGCTCGGCCTGCTCGGTGGCCCGGCGGGCCTCATCGGCCTGCGCGGCCAGCACCTCGTTCTCCCGCTCGGCCATCTCCGCGAAGTGCCAGAAGATCACGATGCCGGTGACCTCGACCGCGGCCAGCCCGGCGTGCAGCGCGACCTGCCCCAGCGCCGCACCACCGGACATGTGGTGCACGCCGAACACCCGTTCCGGGTTGATCAGGCCCAGCACCCCGTGGTGCACCACGACGACGAGCACCGAGGCGATCAGCGGCGCCCACTGCTGGTAGAGCGCCACGAAGATCAGAATCGCGTAGAGGTGGATGTGCGTCGACATGGCCCCGCCGGACAGCTCGATCGCCACGAACGTGCAGGCGATGAGCCCGACGCTGGTCACCGTCGACCGGCCGCCGATGCTCGCCGGCATCCGGCTGCCCGCGGCGATGGCGGCGATGGCCAGCGGCAGCAGGATCGCCTCGGCCGTCGACCGCGGCCCGAGGATGCCGAGCAGCAGGAAGACCGGCACGTGCAGCCAGAGCAGCCCGGAGACGATCCGATGACGGTCCCGCCACGAGGCCTCGGAAAGCCGCGCACCGCGAGGCAGGTTGTCGAAAGCGCCCGGCATCCCTCGATCATCGGCTTTCGCACCGACCGCCGAGCGAAGTTCGGAAATCCTAAAGGCCCCACTTTTTCAGCAGGTCGGTCGCTTCCGGCGAGTCCGCCGTCAGCTCCTCCAGCGGTACGCCGTCCCAGACGGTCCCGCACAGCAGACGCAGCGCCGTCACCGGATCACCCGAACCCGACAGCGTGGAACCGTCCACCCGCCAGCCGCCCGCCTCCGTCGCCCGCAGCGGCAGCCGGGCCTCGTCGGCCGGCCGGAACAACCCGCTCAGGTCGGCCGACACGAAGGTGGGGCGCCGCTCCGGCGGGGCGGCCAGCAACTCGGCCGGCCCGCTCACACCGGTGAGCACCAGCATGCTGTCCATGCCGGCCCCGACCGCACCCTGGATGTCGGTGTCGAGCCGGTCGCCGACCGCGAGCGGCCGTTCCGAGTTCGACAGCGACGCCGCCGTGGTGAACAGGCCCGGTTCCGGCTTGCCGACGACCAGGTCCGGTTCGCGGTCCAGCGCCGTACGCAGGACCGCGACCAGCGAGCCGTTGCCCGGCAGCGGACCGCGCGGGCTGGGCAGGGTGCGGTCGGTGTTGGTGGCCACCCAGGTGGCACCGGCCCGCACCGACAGCGCCGCCTCGGCCAGGATCTGCCAGCCGACCTCCGGCCCGTAGCCCTGCACGACCGCGACCGGCTTGTCCTCGAACGTGGCGACCGGGGTCAGGCCGACCTCGCGGACCTCGGCCCGCAACGCCTCGGCCCCGACCACCAGCACCGGCGACCCGGCCGGGAACCGCTGGGCGAGAACCGCCGCGGCGGCGCCGGCCGAGTTGAGCACCTCGTCCGGCTCCGCCGGGACACCCATGCCGGTGAGCAGGGCGGCGACATCGGCCGCCCGGCGAGAGGCGTTGTTGGTCGCGTACGCCACCGGGGTGCCGTCCGCGCGCAACCGCTCAACCGCTTCGGCCGCGCCCGGAATCGGCTTGTCGATGAGGTACACGACCCCGTCCAGGTCGAAGATGACCAGGTCGTAGCCGCTCGCCAGCTCGTCGCTCACTCCTGGGGCCGCTTTCCGGCCTCGGCGACGAACTCGTCCCCTTCGGCCTTCTCCTCGTCCGCGTCGCTCTTCTTCGCCGCGG
>NZ_BOQN01000116.1 GCF_018332695.1 Paractinoplanes toevensis | reverse complement strand
GATCAGGTCGGCCGTCGACACCGGCTGCTTGCGCTCGCGCAGCCGGGTCGCCACCGCCTCGATGAGATGCCGCGCGGCCCCCTCCACCCCGGATTCCCAGAGTTCCTGGTAGTAGCCGGGTGACGGCATCCCGGACTGGTAGCCGTCGAACGCGTCGAGCCGGCGGAACGAGTAGGGGACCAGGAAGCTCCCGCCGATCGCCCCGTCCGGCATGGCCGGCACCGCGGGCCAGACCACGTCGGCTGCCCCCGGATCGTGGGGCGCCGGCCGGTCGGCCGGAGCGGATGGGGCGGCGGCAGGCTGGGTGTGGGCGGCCACCAGGGCTGGGCGGTGAAAGCCGCCGGTCACCACGACCACCGGGCGGTCGCCCGCCGCGGCGGCCGCGGCCGACACCCAGGACGCCATGTACGACTCGCGGGCCCGGTCGGAGTCGCCGGGGTCGGCGTCGCCGCGAACCAGGTCGAAGTAGGTGTTCAGCCGGGTGGTCAGGTTGTCGGCGGGGGCGATCTCGAACAGGTGGTCCCAGAGGGCGTCCACGTTGTCAACGCCGAACGACCGGCACAGGCGGCTCATCACGTCGGCGTAGCGCAGCTCGGCGTCGGCGTAGCGGTTGGCCCGGCCGGCGAAGGCCGGGTGCCAGGCCGGCAGGTCGATGAAGCGCGGCTCGGCGCCCACCCGGGCCGCGTGGGTCAGGGCCGTCCACTCGGGGGAGTAGTCGCACAGCGGCGCCCACGACGCGTGCCGGCGGTCGTCGTCGCGGTAGCTGCTGAAGATGGCCACCGGCAGGTCGTGGCCGAGCAGCAGCTCGCCCAGGCGGGGGTTGAAGTCGGCCGGGCCCTCGATCAGGACGTAGGCGGGGCGGAGGGTCTCGATGGTGTCCGCCACCAGGCGGGCGCAGGCGGGGCTGTGGTGGCGGACACCGATGAACGTGACCGGCATGGCTCAGCCGGGGAGCAGGTGGCGGGCCCGGTGCAGCGCCTGCCACTGGTCGCCGTCCCGCCAGGTCACCTGCTGGGCCAGGTAGCGGCGCAGCTTGGCGAGGTCTTCGGGGTTGTCCTTCGCGGCGGTGCCGGCCAGGCAGGCCACCACGTCCTCGGCGGTGCCGGCCTCGCCGCGCAGGAACCAGCCGCGCAGGCCGACCGCGTGCGCCACCGAGACCGCCTCGGCGGTGCTCATCACGGCCGACAGCCGGTCCATCGAGTCGCCTCGCGCGGTCTCCCCGGTGCGCAGCTCGCGGAACGTCGTGACCAGCACCTCCAGCACGTCGCGGCGCGGCTCGGCGGTCACCCCGGAGCGGCGCAGCAGTTTCGCCGCCTCGTCGGTCACCAGGGCCAGCTCGGTGCGCAGGTCGGCGATCGGGAAGACGGTCTCGAAGTTGAACCGGCGCTTGAGGGCCGAGCTCATGTCGTTGACGCCCCGGTCGCGGGTGTTGGCGGTGGCGATGATGTTGAAGCCGTCCCGGGCGAACACCATCGATTCGGCGCCGGTCAACTCGGGAATGGTCAGGACCCGGTCGGACAGCGGGGACAACAGGCAGTCCTGCACCTCCAGCGGGCAGCGGGTGATCTCCTCGAAGCGGACCGTGCGGCCCTCACCCATGCCGCGCAGCAGCGGGGCGGGCACGAGCGAACGCTGCGACGGGCCCTCGGCGACCAGCAGGGCGTAGTTCCACGAGTAGCGGATCTGGTCCTCGGTGGTGGCGGCACCGCCCTGGATGGTCAGCGTGGAGTCGCCGCTGACCGCGGCGGCCAGGAGCTCCGACAGCAGGGATTTCGCGGTGCCGGGCTCGCCGACCAGCATCAGGCCGCGGCTCGTGGCCAGGGTGATCAGGGCCCGGTCGATCAGGGACGGGTCGCCGACGAACTTGCGGCTTACGCCGAGCGCCGGGTCGCCGACCACGAAACGGCGGGCGGCCTGGACGCTCAGGTGCCAGCCCGGCGGGCGGGCCGCGGTGTCGGCCTCGCGCAGGCGGGCCAGCTCGTCGGCGAACCGGACCTCGGCCGGCGGCCGCTGCACGGAGTCGGCGGGTTCGGTGACGTCAACAATCATGGGGTGCCTCACCCGGTGTCTTCATTGGCATGCCCTTCTGGCCCTCGCCGGCGAGGCCGTCAGAGGGTGCGGCTGGGTGCCGCTCGGTGCAGGCGGTCATGCCGTGATCTCGGTCAGGTCGCGGATGACCTCGGAAGCGGCCACCGGGTCGAGCTTGCCCAGCGGGACCAGGCCGTTGCTGGCGCGGGCCCAGACGCTGTAGGTGCCGTCGTGCAGGTAGACGCCGGTCAGCTTCTGCTCGGGGAACTCGGTGGGCATGCCGACCACGATGCCGGGGTCGAGTTCCACCGTCACCTCCAGGCGCGGGCCCAGCTTCAGCTCGATGGCGCCCTGCACGCCGCCGTCCATCGGGTCGTCCCGCCGCCAGCCGCGCCGCTCCAGGCCCAGCACCTTGGTGGTGGCCAGCGTGATGCCCTCGAAGCGGGTCAGCCGGCTCTCGGTGGCCTCCTCGGCGGTGAGCGCGAACGTCTCCCGGCTCAGCTGCGGGAACGGCTGCAGGATCTCGTAGTCGGCGAACAGCTCCGACCAGGTGGCCAGGTCACCGGCCAGCTGCAGCGGGTGGGCCAGCCCGACCAGGGCGTCGTCGGCGATCGTGGTCTCGTCGTCGTCCATGGTGGAGAAGGTGCGGTCCTCGGCGACCCGGATCGCCTCGACCAGCGCGCCGGTTTCGTCGTAGCGGCCCCAGACCAGGCGGCGGACGATGTGCCAGAGCAGCGGGTGGGCGACGAACAGCTGGCGGAACTCGCTGCCGGTCCAGCGGCGGCCGGTGACCATGGCCCGTTCCAGCCGGCGGATCTGGTCGGCGGCGACCGTGCGGACGTCCTTCTTCAGCGCCGCGAACTGCTTGTAGGCGGCCTCGCCGAGCGCGGCGTCGTCGCGGGCGCCCGGCTTGGGCAGCGCCTTCAGATGCTTGCCCGCCGCGTCGGTCACGTAGGGCCGCAGTTGCTCGTCGAAGCCGACCACGAACTGGCGGGGGCCGTAGTCGAGGCGCATGCTGCCGTCGGCGTCCAGGCCGAAGTCGGGCACCAGGCGGTCGGCCAGCTGTTCGGCGCTCAGGCCCAGGGCCGCCGCCACCTCCTCCATCTTCTGGTTGGCCGCCGCCTTCAGGCCCTTGAACTTGGCGCGCTGGGCGATGCCGTGCAGGTGCATCAGCGCCACGTCGCTGCCGATGGTGGCCAGCACGTTGACGCCGGTCACCGCCTTGGCGTGGCCGCCCTCGCCGGGCCAGGCCAGGATCAGCGGGGTCAGCCGGCGGACCGTCTCGTCGTCGCCGATCAGGCCGAGCGCGTCGAGCACCCAGCCCTCCTTGGAGTTGGCGCCGGCGGCCTGCCAGCGCTGGAACACACCCCACGCGAACTCGGCCAGGCCGGCCGGGTCGAACTCCGGCTTGACGATCTCGACGCCCGCATAGGGATCGTCGAGCCTGGACAGGGCCAGGACGGTGAGCAGATTGGCGACCGCCTCGCCCGGCAGGCTGCCGCCGTTGTCGCGCAGCGGAACCGGGGGGAGCAGCCCGGGAACGGCCCAGGCCGGTACGGGTGGGAGCTTGGCCGGCAGGACCGTGAGCGGGTCGGTCGCCAGCAGCGTCTCGATCGCGGCCTCGACGGCCGGGCCGTAGGAGGCGGCCGCGGCCCGGACCGCCTCGGAGTGGCCGTTGGTGTGCAGGATCAGCAGCGCGCGCTCGGCCTGGCGGCGGGCCGGGCCGGGCTTGTCGAGCGCGGGCGGGACCAGCGCCCGGGCCGCCGACGTGGCGTGCCGCAGCAACCAGGCCATCGCCGTGCGGCGCACGCTCTTGAGCCGGGACAACCAGTCGGCCATGTGCACGGCGATCGCCGGCGACGAGTAGGGCAGAAAGGCCGCCGCGATCTCGGTGGGTGCCTTGTCGGCCATGTGGAGCATGGGCCGCAGCGTGTCCAGCTCGAAGCGGGAGGTGATCACCCGCATCCAGGTGCCGGAGTCGTAGATCTGGGAGGGTTTCCAGTGCGCGAGGGCCGGCCGGGCGATCAGCTCGGGTGCCTGGGCGAAGAACCGGACCGGTTCGTACCAGTTCGCGCGGCCGGTCAGGATTCGCCGGGCCAGTTGCACCCAGTCCTCGTCGTCGCGGCCGTAGCGCTCGATCGGGGTCTGCGACCACGTCTCCCGCTCGCCCGGCAGCCATGCGATCGTGGCCGGGTCGGTGCAGGTCAGGCCGGGAATGACGATCGGCTTGGCGGCTTTGACCCGCTGCTGCCACGGCGGGGCGGCCAGCAGCGGCGGCACGGCGGCGAGGTCGGCGACCGCGAGGCTCGACGCCCGCTCGGCGATCGCGTCGATTCGGGCCGCCGCGCCGGGGCTCAGCTCGGGGCGGACCGCGTCGATCAGGTCGAGGTGCGCGAGCACGTGGGCGCGCAGCAGGTCGGCGACGTCGCGCTGGTCCCCGGCCTCGGCGAGCAGCCGCAGGCCGCGGGCCGGGAAGCGGTCGACGGTCTCGAGCAGGGCGGGCATCACGTATTTCGTGTCGACCCGTTCGATCAGCCCGCTCATCACCTCGTCGCCGGGGAGCGCGGAGAGCACCGCGAGCAACCGGCGCTGGCCGTCGGCGCCGCGGTCGTCGTCGAACCAGTGGAACAGGGCCGGGGCGCAGGCCGGTCCGGCCCCCTCGGCGAGGGTGTTGAGGAGCGTGCGCTGGCTGACCGCCGCGTAGGTGTGCACCAGCGACGCGAGGGTGACGGCCTGCTGCCGGGTGGTGGCCGCGGTGATCAGGGCCAACCCGCGATAGCCGGCGGCGGCGGAGTCGGCGTCGGCGATGTCGGCCGCCACCCACGCGGCCTGGTCGGGGGCGAGGACCGAGGTGGCGAGCCGCAGGTAGGGGTGGGCGGAGCGGTAGCCGGCCAGGAACGCGACGGCCGCGGCGTAGTCCTCGTCGGAGGCGGCGGCGAGCGCCTCGCGGACCTGCAGCGCGATCATCAGCGGCACGTCGGGTCTCCAGAGCTGGCGCTCCTCGCCGAGACGCATGGGCCGGACCATGTAGTCGGGGTTGCCGGGCCGGTGGTGGGAGCCGTGCTCGGTGATCTTCAGGGCCATCAGCTCGACGGCCGCCTCGACCGCGAACAGCAGGCCGCGCTCGGCGATCCACACGTCGGCGAACGCGGTCATCCGGTTCTCGTCGCTCCACCGTCCGAGCGCGCACGCGATCGCCACGGCGGCCGCGCCGATCGGCTCGGCGGTGGCGTCGCCGGCGAGCCAGGCCAGCCCGGCCTGGCGGATCTGCGGGTCGGTGCCGGCCGACTCGAGAATCCGTTTCGCCTGGTGGGGGACCCGTTTGATCTCCTCGTCGACGATCGTGCGGGCTTTCGGGTCGGGCTTGAACTTCGCGAGGCCGGCGCTGCCGCGCCGCGCGCACCGATAGCGATACCAGGCGGCAGGCACAACGAAAGTGTCCTCGTCGGCCCGGACGGAGGCGGCCGGCACGGAGGCGGCCGGCACGGAGGCGGCCGGTGCGGAGGCGGCCGGTGCCGAGGCGGCCGGTGCCGAAGCGGCGGGCGTGGGCGCGGGAGCGGACGCAGGGGCCGGCGGCGCGGCAGCCGGGGTGGGTGTCATGAGAGCCGGCGTCGGCGACGAGGGCGGGACGGTCACGGCTGCGGTTGTAGGACTGACCTCCGCGTACCCCTTCTTGGTCTTCTCGGCGATGAGCTTGCTCTCGTGCACCGCCGCAAGCCGGTCGTCGGCGAAGGTTTTGATCTTGGTTTGGCCGGTCGTGCCGACGCGGCCGAACCGGACCGTCACCTCGGCGCCGTCGCGCCGGATTTCCCAGAATTTCGCCGATGTGCCCTCGACGAACTCGAAGCTCCGCATGGCTCGGAACGTTAGCGGGGGCGTGCGACAAAAATCTTGACGGGCGGGTTGCATGCAAACTTGCTGAGAACCCGCCGAGGATCTTGCGGAAATAGCGGCGGCAGGGCAAGGATTGCATGCAATCGGCGCGAGGAGGCCCCGTGCGACCGGCAGTGGAGCAGGTCATTCAGTCCCTGCGGGACGAGATCCTTTCCGGTGCCATCACGTCCGGCACCCGCCTCGGCGAGGCCGAGTTGGCCGGCCGGCTGTCGGTCAGCCGCACGCCGGTCCGGGAGGCTCTGTCGAGGCTTGCCGCCGAGGGACTGGTCGAGCTGACGCCGCATCGCGGCGCCCGCGTCGCGTCCTGGAGCGAGGAGCAGCTGCGGGAGATCTTCGAGCTGCGGTTGCGCTTGGAGCCCTATGCGGTACGCCAGGCCGTCCCCCGACTGAATGCCCATCAACTGGACGAGTTGGACGAGCTGGCCGAGGCGATGATCCGGTATCGGGACGTCGGCCGGCTGGTCGAGCTCAACCGGCGCTTCCACGGGATGTTCATCGAGGCGGCCGGGTCTCCGCCGCTGGCCGGTGCCCTGAAAGCCGTCACGCACGCCGCGGTGGTGCATCAGAACTTCGCCGATTACACGCCCGACGCGATGCACCGGAGCCTCAACCACCACGTGGAGATGGTGGCGGCCGCGCGGGCCGGTGACGGCGACTGGGCGGAAGCGGTCATGCGCGCCCATCTCTACAACGCGCGGGCCACCATGATCGGGGGTAACCAGTGACTCTTCCCTTGGACGACCTGCGCGTGGTCGAGTTCGGTCAGCTGCTGGCCGGGCCGTTCTGCGGTCAGCTGCTCGGCGACTTCGGCGCCGAGGTGATCAAGGTGGAGGACCCGGGCCGCGGCGATCCGATGCGGCAGTGGGGGCGGGAGAAACCGCACGGCAAGTCGCTGTGGTGGCCGGTCGTGGCCCGCAACAAGAAATCGGTGACCTGCGATCTGCGGCGGCCCGAGGGGCAGGCGCTGGTCCGCGAGCTGATCGACACCGCCGACATCGTGGTGGAGAACTTCCGGCCGGGCACCCTGGAGCGCTGGGGGATGGCCCCGGCCACGCTGTGGGAGACCAACCCGGGCCTGATCGTCACCCGGGTGACCGGTTACGGGCAGACCGGGCCCTATGCGAGCCGGGCCGGCTTCGGGTCGATCGGCGAGGCGATGGGTGGGATCCGCTACGTCATGGGGGATCCGGATCGGGCACCGGTGCGGGCCGGGATCTCGCTGGGGGATTCCCTGGCCGCCACCTACGCCACCATCGGGACGCTGGTGGCGGTGCACAACCGCACCAGGACGGGGCGCGGGCAGGTCGTCGACTCGGCGATCTACGAGGCCGTCCTGGCGATGATGGAATCGCTGCTGCCGGAGTGGGCGGTGGCCGGTTACCAGCGCGAACGCACCGGCGCGGTGCTGCCCAACGTGTCGCCCAGCAACGTCTATCCGACCGGCGACGGCGACCTGATCCTGATCGCGGCCAACCAGGACAGCGTGTTCGGGCGCCTGGCGGCGGCCATGGGCCGCGAGGAGCTCGCGGCCGACGAAAGGTACAAAACCCACGAGGCTCGCGGCGCGGCGATGGAGGAACTCGACGGTTTGATCGCGGAGTGGACCGTGAAGCATCCGGCCGAGGGGCTTTTGTCCATTTTGCACGAAGCCGGTGTCCCGGCCGGGCGGATCTTCCGGGCCAAGGACATGTTCGCCGACCCGCACTTCCAGGCGCGGGAGGCGATCGTCACGGTGGATGAGATCCCGATGCAGAACGCCACGCCCCGGCTCAGCGAGACGCCGGGCGCGGTGCGGACCGCCGGCCCGGAGCTGGGCCAGCACAACGACGAGATCTACGGCGGCCTTCTCGGCCTCGACGAAACGGAGCGCGCGCGTCTGCGCCAAACCAAGATCATCTAAGGAGTGAGATGTCCTATCGACTCGGCGTGGATGTGGGCGGCACGTTTACCGACGTGCTGCTGGTCGACGAGGAAACCGGTTCGACGTGGCGGGCCAAGACCGCCTCGACGCCGAGCGATCAGTCAGTGGGCGTGCTGCACGGCATCGACAAGGTGTGTGCCGAGGCCGGCATCGACCGCTCGGCCGTCGCCCACGTGCTGCACGGCACCACGGTCGCCACGAACGCGATCCTCGAGGGCAAGGGCGCGACGGTCGGCCTGGTGACGACCGAGGGTTTCCGGCAGGTGCTGCAGATCGCCCGCTCGTTCGTGCCGGGCGGCCTGGCCGGTTGGATCATCTGGCCCAAGCCGGAGCCGCTGGCCGATCTGGAGAACACGGTCGAGGTGCCCGAGCGGATCGGCACGGACGGCGCCGTGATCACCCCGCTGGACGAGGAAAGGGCCCGGCATGCTCTGCGAAAGCTCAGCGGCGTCGAGGCCCTCGCCATCTCGCTGATCAACGCCTTCGCGAACGACGAGCACGAGCGGCGTCTCCTGGAGCTGGCGCGGGAGGAGCTACCCGGCATCGAGGTTTCGCTGTCCTCCGTCGTCCTGCCCGAGATGCGGGAATATGAGCGCGCGCTGACCACCGTCGCCAACGGCTACGTGCAGCCCCAGGTGGCCCGCTATGTCGCCAATCTGAGTGCGAAACTCACCGCGGAGGGCGTTCCGGCGGCGCTGTCGATCCTGCGCAGCGACGGCGGCCTGGCCAGCGCCGACGCGGCCATCTCGGCCCCGGTCACCATGCTGCTCTCCGGCCCGGCGGGCGGGGTCGCCGGCGCGGTCTGGGTGGCCGAGCAGTCCGGCCACACCGAGCTGCTGACCTTCGACATGGGCGGCACCTCGACCGACGTCGCGCTGGTGCAGGGCGGGCAGGCGCGCATCGGCCGCGAGACCAAGGTCGGTGACCTCACCGTCCGGGCCTCCGCGGTGGACGTCCGCACGGTGGGCGCCGGCGGCGGCTCGATCGCCCACGTGCCCGAGCTGACCAGGGCGTTGCGGGTCGGCCCGCAATCCGCCGGCGCCGAGCCGGGGCCCGCCGCCTACGGCAAGGGCGGCACCGCACCGACCGTGACCGACGCGAACGTGGTGCTCGGCTACCTCCCGTCCGCCCTGGCCGGCGGCGAGATCACGCTGGACCGGGACGCCGCCCGCACCGCCGTGCAGGCGATCGCCGACGCCATGGGCCTGGAGAGCGCCGAGAAAGCCGCCGCCGGCATCATCGACATCGTCAACGAGAACATGCTCGGCGGCCTGCGCCTGGTCAGCGTGCAGCAGGGGTTCGACCCGCGCGACTTCGCCCTGGTCGCCTTCGGCGGCGCCGGACCGCTGCACGCCAACGCGCTCGGCCGGCTGACCGGCGCCTGGCCGGTGATCGTCCCGCCCTCGCCGGGTGTCCTGTGCGCGCTCGGCGACGCGACCACGTCGGCCCGCGACGAGTCCGCCCGGACCGTTCTGCGAAAGCTCGGCGATCTGTCCGACACGGAACTCGCGACGATCTTCGAGGAACTGGCCACCGCCGCCTCCGGCCGTCTCGAAGCACAGGGCGTGTCGCCCGAGCACATCGCCTATTCCGCTGATATCCGGTTTGTCGGCCAAGGCAACGAGCTGCCCGTCGCCTTCGAGCTGAGCGAAGGCCTGACCGGCCTGGCAGCGAGGTTCGACGCCGAGCACGAGCGACTGTTCTCCTTCACTCTCGCGGTGGACCACGAGCTGGTGAACGCCCGCGCCACGGTGACCGGCCCGCGTCCGAGGGTGACACCGATCCATCTGGAGAAGGGCGATCCGGACCCCCACGAGGCCCGCACCGGCGAGACTCCCATCTACGTCGACGGCCATTACGTCGACGCGGCCCTCTACGACCGGCTCAAGCTCAAAGCCGGCAACGTCATCACCGGCCCCGCGATCGTCACCGAGATGGACTCGACGACCCTGATCCTCCCCGGCCACGCCGCCACGACGGACGCCGGCGGCAGCCTCCTCATCCGCCCGACGTCGAAGGAGGCCTGACCGATGGCCCGCATCGTCGAACCCAACACCACACCCCTGGAAAAGATCGACGTCGACCCGGTGACCCTCGACCTGGTCGAGAACGGCCTGCGCAATGCCCGCTACGAGATGGACGAGGTGCTCTTCCGCACCGCGCTCAGCCCCGGCATCCGCGAGCAGCACGACGAGTTCCCGCTGATCGCCGACCCGAGCGGCAAGATGGTGGTCGGCCAGTTCGGCCTGTCCATCCCCGACTTCCTGGCCGGTTTCGAGGGCGATATCGGCGAGGGCGACGTCCTGCTCACCTCCGACCCGTACGCGTGCGGGGCCGCGATCAGCCACGCCAACGACTGGCTGGTGGTACTCCCGATCTTCGTTGATCGAAAAGTCGTCGGCTGGGCGTCGATGTTCGGCCACATGTCCGACGTGGGCGGCAAGACCCCGTCGTCGATGCCGACCGACGCCAAGACCATCTACGAGGAGGGCGTGGTCATCCCGCCCTTCAAGCTGTACGCCGAGGGCAGGCTCAACGAGGACGCGCTGCGCATCATCCTCAACCAGGTGCGGGTGCCCGACTGGAACCGCGCCGACCTCAACGGCCTGGTCGCCGCGTGCCGCACCGCGGCGAAACGGGTCACCGAGATGTGCGCCCGGTTCGGTGTCGACACCTACCTGTCCGCGCTGGACGCGCTGCTGCAGCGCAACTACGACGCGATGAAGACGCTGCTGCACATGGTCTTCGCCGAGGGCCGCACGCTCTCGTTCACCGACTACATCTGCGACGACGGCGTCGGCTACGGCCCGTACGAGCTGAAACTGTCCCTGACCCGCACCGGCGACCGGGTGCACCTGGACTTCACCGGCTCGTCCCCGCAGGCGATCGGCCCGGTCAACTACTACCTCAACGAAAACCTGGCCCGGATGTTCTTCGGCATCTACATGATCACCGTGGCCGACCCGCAGATCCTCTGGAACGACGGCTTCTACCCGCTGGTCGACGTGACCATCCCGGACGGCTCGTACTGGAAGCCGAAACACCCGGCCGCCCTGAACGCCCGCAACCACGGCATCGGCCGGGTCTTCGACCTGTTCGGCGGCCTGCTCGGGCAGACCAACCCGGCCCTGCTCAACGCGGCCGGCTTCTCCTCGTCCCCGCACTTCATGTACTCGGGGAACTACTCCGGCGGCGACCGCAAGGGCGAGTGGTTCCAGCTCTACTCGATCGGCTTCGGCGGCATCCCCGGCCGCCCGCTCGGCGACGGCCCCGACGGTCACTCGCTGTGGCCGAGCTTCGTCAACATCCCGTGCGAGTTCCTCGAGTCCTACTACCCGCTGCGGATCGAGAAGTGGGAGACCGTCGCCGACACCGGCGGCGCCGGTCTGCACCGCGGCGGCAACGGCGTCGACGTCGCCTACCGTTTCCTCGAACCGGGCACGATCGCGATCCACGACGACCGCTGGCTGATGTATCCGTGGGGGGTCAACGGCGGCGCACCGGGCGCCCGTGGCCGCAAGTGGATCGACCGGGCGTCGGGGGAGCGGGAGGTACTGCCCAGCAAGTGCCACGACGTGCCGGTCCACCCGGGCGACGTGCTGCATTTCGTCACCTGGGGCGGTGGCGGCTGGGGCGACCCCCTCGAACGGGACCCGGCGCTGGTCGCCAAGGAGGTCCGGCGTGGCCTGGTCACCGCCGACGGGGCAAAACGCTACGGGACGGTCGTTACGGAGGCCGGCGAGCTGGATGGACCCGCGACCGCGGCTCTCAAAGAAGAGTTGCGCGCCGCAAGAGTCGGTGAACTGCCGGTCTTCGACATGGGACCGGGCCTCGACGAGATCCTGGCCCGCTGCGAGGAGGAGACCGGCCTCCCCGCTCCGATACGCCCGGTATGGCGGTGATTCTTGTGTGCTACGAAACGGGCTTGTAACGTCCGGATCCGGCGGCCGTTCCGCTCACGAGGCGGGGCGGCCACATTCCCGGGAGGCAGCACGATGACGTTCTACCGGCAGGTGGGCTCCGTCCCGCCCAAGCGGCACACCCAGCACCGCCGCCCGGACGGTGGCCTCTACGCCGAGGAGCTGGTCGGCGAGGAGGGCTTCTCGTCGGACTCGTCGCTGGTCTACCACCGGGGGATCCCGTCGGCGCTGGTCGACGCCCGCCCGTGGGAGCTGCCCGACCAGACCGTCACCGCGAACGCCCCGCTGATCCCGCGCCACCTGAAACTGCACGACCTGTTCACCGGCGAGGAGTGGAAGGCGGTCGACGCGGTCACTGGACGGCGGCTGGTCCTGGGCAACGCGGACGTGCGGATCTCGTACGCCGTCTCGGGTCTGCCCTCGCCGCTCTACCGCAATGCCGTCGGCGACGAGTGTGTCTTCGTGGAGCGCGGCAGCGCGACCGTCGAAACGACCTTCGGTGCGCTGGAGGTGGGCGCCGGCGATTACGTGATCATCCCGCGCACCACGACGCACCGCTGGGTGCCGGCCGGTGACGAACCACTGCGCACCTACGCGATCGAGGCCAACTCGCACATCACGCCGCCGAAGCGTTACCTCTCCCGCTTCGGCCAGTTCCTGGAGCACAGCCCGTACTGCGAGCGTGATCTTCGCGGGCCGCAGGAAACGCTGCTCGCAGAGGGAACCGACGTGGAGATCTACGTGAAGCACCGCGGCGATAAACCCGGGGGCTTGACCGGAACGATCCACGTCGTTCCCGAGCACCCGTTCGACGTCGTCGGCTGGGACGGCTGCCTGTACCCGTACGCGTTCAATCTCCGGGATTTCGAACCGATCACCGGGCGCGTCCACCAGCCGCCACCGGTCCATCAGGTCTTCGAGGGCGCCAACTTCGTCATCTGCAACTTCCTGCCCCGCAAGGTCGACTACCACCCGCTGGCCATCCCGGTGCCCTATTACCACTCGAACGTCGACTCCGACGAGGTCATGTTCTACGTCGACGGCGACTACGAGGCCCGCAAGGGTTCCGGCATCGGCAAGGGCTCGATCTCGCTGCACCCGGGCGGGCACTCGCACGGCCCGCAGCCGGGCGCGGTCGAACGCTCGCTGGGCGCCGAGTTCTTCGACGAGACCGCGGTCATGGTCGACACGTTCCGCCCGCTCGGCCTGGGCGAGGCCGGCACCGCCTGCGACGACGGGCGCTACGCCTGGTCCTGGTCCGGCCGGGGACCCTCATGATCTTCACCGGCCTCTTCGACGACGCCGCGCTCTTCCCGCCCGGCGACGCGCCGATGGAAACGGCGGTCCCGGCTCATCGGTCGCTGCGCTCCCGCTTCGCGGACCTGGTCGGACCCTTCGTCATCCCGGCGAGCAGGCTCCCGCAGCTTTTCCCGTACGCCGTGGAGCAGTCACCCATCGACCTGTCGGTCATCGTCGCCGCCGACGAGGCCGGGTGCACGCTGCGCACTCTCGACCGTCCCGGCGTACGCCTGGCCGCCGTCGAGATCCCGGTCGTGACCACCGCCCCGGACGCCCGGGACACCGTGAAGATCCTCGACGACGTGCTGCCGCCGGACGTGCCGGCGTTCGTCGAGATCGGCTGGGACACCCGGCACGTGCTGGACGTCCTGGCCGGCACCCGCTACCGGGCGAAGCTGCGCACCGGCGGCCTGCGCGCCGACCTGTTCCCGACCGCGGTCGAGCTGGCCGACACGATGGCCGCCTGTGTCCACCGCGGCATCGCGCTCAAGTGCACGGCCGGCCTGCACCACGCGATCCGCCACATCGACCCGGCCACCGGCTTCGAGCACCACGGTTTCCTCAACGTGCTGCTGGCGGCGTCCGCGCTGGCCGACGGCGAGTCGGTGATCATCGCCGAGGGCCACCTGGAGGCCGGGTACGCGGCGGGCGTGGCCGCCGCCGTCCGCGCCCTGACCCCGGCGCAGGCCGAGGCCGCCCGCCGGGTCTTCACCTCGTTCGGCACGTGCAGCGTGGTGGAGCCGGTCGACGACCTGACCGCCTTGGGCCTGCTGCCTTCAAAGCCTCCGGACAGCGGGCTCCGAGCCGGTACTTAACCTTGTTGGTCAACATGCTCGCCTATGGTGAAGATCTTGTATATCGCCGGGTGGGGACGCAGCGGGACCACGATCGTCGACAACATCCTCAACTCGTACAAGGGCGTCTTCTCCACCGGTGAACTGTTCTACCTGTGGCACCGCGGCCTGCTGATCGGCCGCA
Organism: Paractinoplanes toevensis; assembly: GCF_018332695.1. Lineage (GTDB taxonomy): Bacteria > Actinomycetota > Actinomycetes > Mycobacteriales > Micromonosporaceae > Actinoplanes > Actinoplanes toevensis. Next base: position 5,643 of record NZ_BOQN01000116.1, on the reverse strand, counting down.
GATGCGGCTGCGGCGTGAAGTTCGCCGAGTGCGCCACCTGGCAGAACATCCTGTCCCTGGCCTTCGGCAGCCGGCTGCCCGATCCGGCCCACGTCGTCGAATTGCAGAAACAGGCCATTCGGGTGCGCCACACCCAGCAGCTCGCCGACGGCGCCCTCAGCGCCGAGGCCGAGGAGTACCGCGAGATCTACACCAAGCTCTGCCACGCGATCGCCGACGTCACCGGCGCCGCACTGATCGTCGACTCGTCGAAGGTGCCGTCCGGGGCCGCGCTGCTCACCCGGATGCCCGGCACCGTGCCGTACCTGCTGCACATGGTGCGCGATCCGCGGGCGGTGACCCACTCGTGGATGCGGTCCGCCTCGGCGGTGGGCCCCACCACCAGCGCGATGCACTGGCTGGTGCGCAACGCCATCACCGAACGGCTCACCCGCGCCTTCCCGGACCGGCACACCCGGCTGCGCTACGAGGACTTCGCCCGATGCCCGCAGGACACCCTCGAAGAGGTGCTGACCATGACCGGCGTCGAACCGGCCGACGGCCCGTTCGTCGACGAGAACACGGTGCTGCTCAAGCCCAACCACACGATCGCCGGCAACCCGAGCCGTTTCCGCAACGGCGAGATCGCCGTGCGGCCGGACCACCGCTGGCGTACCGAACAGCGGCGCGGTGCCCGCCTGACCGCGACCGCCCTGGCGTGGCCGATGCTGCACAAATATGGATACAGGGCCCGCGTCTGACCCGATAGGTTGCCGGGATGCCTGAGTTGCTCCCGGAAACCCGCCGCGCCCTGCTGCACTGCCTCGCCACCGCCCAGGTCCAGGGCCGGGCCCCCTCGATCGCCGCCGCCGTGGTGCGCGACGGCGAGCAGGCGTGGGCGGACAGCCGGGGCAGCGACACCGGCCGCGACGTGCAGTACCGGATCGGCTCGATCAGCAAGACCTTCGTGGCCGTGCTCGTGCTGCGCCTGCGCGACGAGGGCCTGATCTCCCTCGGTGACCCGCTCGGCACCTACCTGCCCGGCGGCGGCGACTTCCTCCTGCGCGACCTCCTCGGGCACACCGCCGGCCTGGCGTCCGAGCCGCCCGGCCCGTGGTGGGAGCGCACCGACGGCACCGGGCGCACCGAACTCCTCGGGACCGATGTGCCGTCCATGCGCGGGCTGCACCATTACTCCAACCCCGGGTTCGCGCTGCTCGGCGCCATGGTCGCGCACCTGCGTGGCGCGGACTGGGGCACCGTGCTGCGCCGCGAGATCCTCGAACCGCTCGGCCTGCACCGGACCACCCTGCTGCCGGCCGTCCCGCACGCGCTCGGCTGGTCCGTGCACCCGTGGGCCGACGTGCTGATGCCCGAGCCGCTCACCGACACCGGCCGGATGGCGCCGGCCGGCCAGATCTGGTCCACCGTCGACGACCTGTCGCGCTTCGCCCAGTTCCTGCTGCACGGCGACGACCGGGTGCTCGGGGCGGATTCGCTGGCCCAGATGCGTACGCCATACAGCGCTTCCGAGGCGGACGACTGGAACAGCTCCTACGGCCTGGGCATGCAGCTCCTGCGCCGCGACGAGCGGCTGCTGTCCGGCCATACCGGCGGCATGCCCGGCTTCGCCGCCACCCTCTGGACCAGCCCCGACGACGACGTGGCCACGGTGCTGCTGACCAATACCACCTCGGGTGTGCCGGTCGGCGGGGTCGCCGCCGACCTGCTGACCATCGTCGCCGACCGGGAGCCGCGCATCCCCGCACCGTGGACGCCGCTGCCCGCCCTCGAACCGGCGCTGCTCGGCCTGGCCGGCCCCTGGTACTGGGGTGCGTCGCCGTACGCTCTGCGGCCCGCCGCCGGCGGCTGGCTGGAGCTGACCTCGCTGTCCGGCCCTCGCCGCGTCCGGATGCGCCCGGCCGGCGACGGCGAGTGGATCGGCACGAGCGACTACTTCAACGGCGAGCGCCTGCGCCTGGTCCGCGACGAGTCCGGCACGATCACCCACTTCGACCTGGGCACGTTCGTCTTCACCCGGCAGCCGTACGCCCCGGCCTCGGCCATCCCGGGCGGCGTCGACCCCGGCGGCTGGCGGGGTCAGGTCTGATCACCGCGCCGGCCCGGGAGCATGGCGAGCGCCTGCGACCGCTGGGCGACCAGGTCGTCGTAGGTGCCGTCCCGCTCGGCCCACCGGTGCATCAGCACACCCTTGACCAGGATCTCGTGGGGAGTGGGTTGGGAGCCCAGCAGGTCCATCACCTCGGTGGCGAAATCCGCCAGGTCGAGCGCATGCGGGTTGCTCTGCCCCAGCGTGGTGGCGACGGCCGGCGGGACGAGTTCGGCCACCTCGACCCCGGTGCCGGCCAGCTGCGCGCGCAACGCCTCGGTGTAGGCGTGCACGCCGGCCTTCGAGGCGGCGTAGGTCGCCATCAGCGGGAACGGCAGGAACCCGATGCCCGAGCTGACCGTGATGACCGCGCCGCCACCGCGCCCGATCAGGTGCGGGGTGAACGCGTCGATGACCCGGATGGTGCCGAGGAGGTTGGTGTCGACGGTCTTCTCCGCGTCCTCGAAATGGGCGGGATCGCGCAGGTCCTCGGGGAATCCCACCCCGGACATCGTCACGACCGTGTCGAGACCCGGGAAGCCGTCGAGAACGGTGTCCCGGGCCCGGCCGACGCTGCCGCGGTCGGTCACGTCGATGACAACGGTGGCGAATCCCTCGGCGGCGATCCGGTCGAGCAGATCGGTGCGCCGGCCGCCGACGATGACCGTGCTGCCGGCCGCGGCGAAGCGACGGGCGAGTTCCAGCCCGATTCCCGAGGTGCCGCCGGCGATGAAGACGGTGCGGTTGGTGATGTCCATAGGTCCAGCGTTGCTCCGGCCCGGTCCGGTAGCGATCACCCTGCTCTTCCTGGGTGTGGCAGGGCCACCTTCGCCGGGGCGCGACAGTGGGATGACAGGGGCTGGGCGCAGGCTTCCGGCATGACGATTCTGAAGGGCAACCCGGTGCGCGGCCGGCTCAACGCCGTCGTGTTGCGCGGCCTCGACAACTACGGTGGGCGGCTGCTCGGCCCGCGCAAACGGGAACTGTTCGCCGACCTGCCGCCCACGGTGGTCGAGATCGGCCCGGGCACCGGTGCCAACCTGCGCTTCTACAAGCCGGGGACCCGGCTGGTGGCGATCGAGCCCAACCCGTACATGCATGGGCCTCTGATGGCCGAAGCCCGCCGCCGGGACATCGACGTGGAGCTGCGGGCCGAAGGCGCGGAGCGGATGGACTTTCCGGACGGCAGCGTCGACGCGGTGGTGAGCACGCTGGTGCTGTGCAGCGTGCCGGATCCGGTCGCGGCGATCCGGGAGATCGGCCGGATCCTGCGGCCGGGCGGGCGGCTGGTCTTCGTCGAACACGTCCGGGCCGGTGACCACGCCGGGTACGCGGCGGTGCAGCGCCTGGTCGCCCGGCCGTGGCGGTGGCTCTTCGAGGGCTGCGACGTCGGCCGGGACACCGAGACCATGCTGCGGGCCTGCGGTTTCGAACTCGAGGTCGAGCGCTACCGGATGTCCTCGGTGCTGCTGCCGATCAACCCGCAGATCGCCGGGGTCGCCCGGCGGTGACACCATGGCGGGATGCGGTTCCGGGTGCTGGGCGCGGTGCGGGCGTACGCCGCCGATGGCACCCCGATCCCGCTCGGCGACCGGCAGCGGGCGCTGCTCGCCGCGCTGCTGGCCCGGGCCGGCCGGGTCGTCCCGGCCGACCTGCTGGCCGAGCTGATCTGGCGCGACAGCCAACCGGCCGACCCGGTCGCGGCGCTGCACAGCCAGGTGTCCCGGCTGCGGCGCACGCTGCCCGGCCTGCTGCTGGCGACCGAGCCACCCGGCTACCTGCTGCGGGCCGCGACCGACGCGGACCGCTTCGACCAGCTCGTCGCGTCGGCGGCCCGGGCCGACCCGGTCACCCGGGAGAAGCTGCTCGACGAGGCCCTCGGCCTGTGGCACGGCCCCGCCTACGCCGGCCCGGCCGACACCGAGATCGCCCGGCTAGAGGCGATCCGGCTCGACGAGTCCCGGCTGCACGCCACCGAGCAGTGGCACGAGGCACTGCTGCACACCGGCCAGGCGGCCCGCTCGCTGCCCCGGCTGGAAGCCTTCGTGGCCGAGCACCCGCTCCGCGAAACCGCCCGCGACCTGCTGCTGCGGACCCTGTTCGCGCTGGGCCGCACGGCCGACGCGCTGGACGCCTACCGGCAGTACGCCACCTCCCTCGCCGCCGAGCTGGGCCTGGAACCGTCGGCCGCGATCCGCGAGACCCACCGGCGGATCCTGCGCCAGGAGCCGGTTCACGACGCGCCCCCGCTGCTCGGCCTGAAGACGGCCCATCTCACCGCCGGCGGCCGGACCATCGCGATGGCCGGCCTCGGCTCCGGCCCGCCGCTGGTCTCCCTGCCCGGCTGGGTGACCTCGATCGACGTGGTGGCGGCCGGCCGCGACCCGAGGTCCAGCCTGCTGCAACGCCTGGTGGCCCGGCACGCGATCACCATCTACGACCGGCAGGGCACCGGCCTGTCCCGCGGCCCGGTCACCGACTTCGGCCTGGCCGCGGCCGTGACCGAACTGCACGCGGTGGTGCTGCGGGTGGGCCCGCCGGTCAACCTGCTGGCCATGTCGGAGGCCGGGCCGGTCGCGGTGGCCCTGGCGGCGGCCCACCCCGAGCTGGTCGACCGGCTGGTGTTCGTCGGCACCTACGCCGACGGCCCGGCCACGTTCCGCCGCCCCGACCTGAACGCCGCCCTGGTCACCATGGTCCGCACGCACTGGGGCCTGGGCTCGAAACTGTTCGCCGACCTGTTCCGCCCGGGCGCCGGCGAGGCCGCCGCCCGCCACCTGGCCGAGGTGCTGCGCGACTCGGCCGACCGCGACGTGGCCGCCGGCTACCTGGAAGCCGCCTACGACGTCGACACGTCGGCGCTGCTACCTCAGGTCACCGCCCCCGCGCTGGTGCTGCACTACCGCGGCGACCGGGTCATCCCGTTCGAGGGCGGCCGGCAACTGGCGGCCGGCCTGCCCGACGCCCGCCTGGTGCCGCTGGAGGGCCGTTACCACCTCCCCGACGCCACCGACCTGGACCGGGTGGTCGACCTGATCACCGACTTCCTCGGCTGATTATCCTCGGTGGATGCATCGGAGCCGGTTGTCCACCCTGCTGATCGACGTACCCACCGACGAGGCCAAGAGGGCGGCGGCCTTCTGGTCGGCCGCGCTCGGCGTGCCCGCCAACCCGGTGCCGGGGGAGGAACAGTTCACGTCCCTGCCCGGCATCCTGACCGGCCTCAACGTCGCCGTGCAGGCGGTCGACGACCAGGCCCGCTACCACATCGACATCGAGACCGACGACGTCGACGCCGAGACGGCCCGGCTGCTGGCCCTGGGCGCGGTCGAGCTCAACCGCTGGCTGGGCTGCCGCATTCTGCGCGTGCCCGGCGGTCACATCCTCTGCGTGATCCCACTGCACAGCGACCCGGAGATCTTCGCGAAGAACGCCAAGACCTGGCAGTAACGAGGCCACTTCGAGCCGCTTGCCCTCCGGTGCGTGCCGTCGCCCGGGCTCCGCTGTAGACCTTGGAGACTTCGTGTTCGTAGGGCGGTTTCAAGTGGTGGTTG
>NZ_BOQN01000115.1 GCF_018332695.1 Paractinoplanes toevensis | reverse complement strand
CCGGATTTCATCGCCCTCGCCAAGGAGCTCATCGCAACAGCACACGGCGCGGTCGCCACCGCTTAGCGACGGACGCGCGTTTACCAGTAGCCGGCGGCAGCCAATTCCATGGACTCGGGCAGTGACCGTTTCATAACAAGTTTTCGGTACCGGATTCCGGTTCCCATCCGAGGCGGGAAGGGTAATCGGTATGGCGGATAAGGCCTGTCCGGGTGCGATATTGTTCGAATCTCGTCAATGCCTTGACCTGAAGGGGATCCGAATGAAATCGAGGAGTGCGCTGATCGCGGTGGGCTCGGCCGGCCTACTGCTCGTGGCGGGCGCGACGACGGCGACGGTCGCGCGGGCCGCCGACCTACCCCCTGGCGCGCCGCCCGGCGTCTGCTCGGCCGATGCCGAATACGGACCCCCACTTGCGTCGCCGACGATCACCGCTGCCCGCCTCTTCGGTGGCCAGGCCTTCCTCGAAGGACCCGTGTGGATTGCCGACCATGGCTATCTACTGATGTCCGACATGGCCGCCGCGACCGGGCCGGAGCGAGTGCAGCCGTCGAGAATTCTGCGCTACACCCCGGGTTCGGTGGCCGTGGAAACGGCGATCGCCGACTCCGGCAGCAACGGCCTGGCTCTGTCGCCGGACGGTGGGTCGGTCGTCGCGGCCACCCATGACCGGCGCAGCATCTCGAGGTATCAGCTCGCGGACTCTTCCCGCGAGACTATCGCCGGCGATTTTCTGGGTGCGGCGTTCAATTCGCCGAACGACGTGACAATTCGCTCCGACGGCGTCGCCTATTTCACTGATCCTGATTTCCAGCGCGGGGGTCGAGCCGACGCGATGCAGGGCCGAACGAGTGTGTTCCGGATCTCCGGTGGGACCGTGTCGCTGGTCGACGACAGCCTGAAGGAGCCGAACGGTATCGCGCTGTCCCCGGACGGCGGCACGCTTTACGTCGGCGCATACGGCGAGAACAAGATCTACAGCTATTCAGTACGGGCCGATGGCAGCACCGGCGAGCGTACGCAGTTCGCCTCCATTGCCGGCCCCGACGGTGCAACGATCGACTGTGCCGGCAATGTCTACTGGGCATCAGGTACGGACGGCCTCGTCCACGTCTTCTCACCGGACGGCGCGGAGTTCGGAACGATCGCCGCAGGTGCCGGGAGCACGAACGTCGCGTTCGGCGGCGACGACCGGAAGACCCTGTTCGTCACGTCCGGGCGTACGGGCGACTTCGGGCTCTACAGCGTGCGTCTCGGCGTGCCCGGCTACCCGTACTGAAATCCTTCGTCGGAGGGTACACAGATGTTGTCACACAGCGCTCGTCTGGCCGTTTTCACCGTCTGCACCGTGCTGGCCGGCATCATCACGGCCGGTGAGTCCTCGGTATCGGCGGCCGCGGCCGATACCCAGCCGCCCACCGCACCGACCGGCCTGGCCGCCAGTGACCTCAGTTGCTCCGCCGTGACGTTGAGTTGGTCGGCGGCCGTCGACGACACCGGCGTCGCGTTCTATGACCTCTACCATGACGGCCAGGCGCTCGGCTCCACCGTCGCGGAGGTGCGCACGATCACGCTGGGCGTGGTCGCCGGCGCACGGTGGGGTTTCTACGTCAACGCCCGGGACGCCGCCGGCAACGTCTCACAGGCCAGCAATACGGTGTCGGTCACCCCGCCGTTCTGTTCTGAGGACGACGCCGCCCCCAGCGTCCCGACGGGGCTCTCCGCCCGCGCCGTCGGCACCGCTGTCACCCTGCAATGGACCGCTGCCACCGACGATGTGGCCGTCACGGGCTACGACGTGTTGCGCGACGGCGCCGAAGTCGGCAGCCTGAGCGGGTCCGCCGCAAGCCCGCCGGACACCACCTTCACCGATGTCGGACTGGCCATCGACACCGACTACGCGTACGCGGTGGTCGCACGCGACGCGCAGGGCAACATCTCGAAGCCGAGCGACCCGGCGCAAGTACGTACCGGAAGTTCGTGCGCCGCCGTGTGCGGTATCACGCAAGTGGCCACGGAGCGTGACCTGCCATGGGGCCTGACCCAGCTGCCGGACGGGACGCTGCTCTACGGGCAGCGCGACCTGTTCACCATTCAAGCGATGGCATCGGACGGTACGGACAAGCACAGCATCGGGACGGTGCCGGACGCGGCCGGCACCGACGGCGAAGGCGGGGTGCTGGGGCTGGCGATCTCGCCGACCTTCGCAACCGACAACTGGTTGTACGTCTACCACACCACGGCGACGGACAACCGCATCGTCCGCTTCCAGTACGACGGCACCCTGCGCACCGAGTCCCGGGAGATTCTCGTGACCGGGATTCCGCGCAACAAGTACCACAACGGCGGCCGCCTGCGGTTCGGCCCGGACGGCAAGCTTTACGCCGCCGCCGGCGACGGTCAGGATCCCGACCAGGCACAGGACCTCGACAACCTCGGCGGGAAGGTGCTCCGGCTGAACCCGGACGGCAGCGTTCCGCCGGACAACCCCTTCCCGGGCAGCTTTGTCTGGAGCTACGGGCACCGCAACCCGCAGGGTCTGGCGTTCGACTCCCACGGCCGGCTGTGGGAGCAGGAGTTCGGCAACAATGTGATGGACGAGACCAACCTCGTCGTCAAGGGCGGCAACTACGGATGGCCGGCCTGCGAGGGCACGATCGGCGATGCCTGCGGCACCCCCGGCTTCGTCGCGCCCGTGCAGACCTACCCCGTCGCGGCGGCGTCCTGCAGTGGCATCGCCATCGTGCGTGATGTTCTCTACATCGCCTGCTTGCGCGGCACCCGGCTGTACCGCGCGGTGATCGATGGTGATCGGCTGACCGAGATCCAGCAGTACTACGTCGGCACCTACGGCCGGCTTCGCACCGTCGAGCCGACCGTCGACGGCAACCTGTGGCTGACGACGAGCACCCGAGGCGACAAGGACAGCATTCCGCAGAACAGCAACGAGAAGATCTTCAAGATCACCTTGGGTGACGGTTGACCGGCGATCACGACAGTCGCGGTTCGGCCAGTCCGCCGGCGCCATCATCGTCAGCGGCATACCCCAGAGTGGGCTGAATCACCTGTAGCGATGGAACCTGGCCCGCACATGTGTGACCGGACGCGATCACGCCGCCGGGACCACCAGGAGCCGCAGATGACGACAGCCACCCTCGCCCAGACGACAGCCCTGCGAGGTGACTACGGTCTTGCGCCGAAAAACAAGCCTCGGCTGTACGCGCTGGACGGGTTGCGGCTGGTGTGCGCGCTGGCGGTGGCCGGCTATCACTTCGGGGACTCGTGGCGGTTGGACGGGGCGCATCCACCCGCATATTTCCTGCCGGACGCAGCGCCGGTGTTGATCTACGGCTTTCTGGGTGTCGAGGTGTTTTTCCTGATCAGCGGATTCGTCATCCTGATGAGCGGCTGGGGACGCACCGTTCGCGAGTTCGCCGCCTCCCGCGCCGCCCGGCTCTACCCGGCCTTCTGGGCTTGCGTACTGATCACCGCCGTGGTCAGCACGGTGCTGCCGATCAGCGGCGGAGTGCCGTTCCCGCCCCTGCCGGGCGGCCCGGACGTGCTGATCAACCTGACGATGCTGGCGGAGCCGTTGAACAGGCCGCTGGTCGACACCGTGTACTGGACGCTCTGGTGTGAGTTCCGGTTCTACCTGATCGTCGCCTGCCTGCTCGCCGCCGGGCTGACCGACAAGCGGATGCGGCTGCTCGGCGCAGGATGGCTGGCTGCCGCCGTGCTCATGCCGGCCTTCCCGGAGGCGCCGCTCAACCAGGTCGTGATGCCCGACTTCGCGCCGTACTTCATCGCGGGCATGACCATGTTCCTGCTGCGCCGGGACCGCTCCGACCGGTGGTCCTGGGCGCTGCTGGCCGCCTGCTGGCTGGTCAGCCTGCACCACGTGCACACGCGGGCACTGGACCTGCATCCCGGCTTCGAGGTCCCGGTCTGGCCGGCGCCGGTGCTGCTCACCATCGCGTACGGCGTCCTGCTCGCCGTTGCGCTCGGCGCCACCGACCGGATCACCTGGGGCTGGCTGAGCACGGCGGGCGCGCTCACGTACCCGTTCTATCTGCTGCATCAGCGGGTCGGCTACAGCCTGATCCGCACCTTTCACACCGCAACCGGGCTGCCCGCGCCGATACTGATCGGGGGAGCCATCCTCGTCCTGCTCACAGCGGCGTGGCTTATCCACCGCTTCGTCGAGAGTCCGCTCGCACCCCTCGTCCGCGTTTTCGTGCAGGGCCGGCGACGACCGATCACAGCAGATCGAGCGACGCGAGCGTGAGGGAATCATGAACCGGACAACCCCGGACGCTGAAGCCGCCTTCCGCGAGCTCTTCGAGGCCGCGTACGACGACCTGCTGGTATTCGTCGAGCGCCGTACGGACCTCGCCGTGGCTGACGACGTGGTCGCCGAGACGTTCCTGGTCGCCTGGCGGCGCCTGGACGACGTGCCGGACGCCCTCGACGAGGCCCGTGCCTGGCTGTTCACCGTCGCGCACAACCTGCTGCGCAACCGGCAGCGCAGCGAACAGCGGCAACAGAAGCTCGCCCTGCGCATCCTGCGAGAACCAGAAGGCGACACAGGCGGTGACGCCGACGCTGTGGCAGCCCACGTCGACCTGGCCCGGGCCTGGCAGCATCTGTCCCCCGCCGATCAGGAAGCGCTCACGCTCACCGCGATCGAGGACCTCACCGGGCCTCAGGCCGCTCACGTGCTCGGCATCTCCCGGACGGCGTTCAGTCTGCGCCTGCTGCGCGCCCGCCGCCGCCTGCGCCAGCACCTGCGTCAACAGCCGGAACCTGGACCTGCCCCTTCCCCCGCGCCTGCCCGCACCGCATCACCCGGAGGCCCCGCATGACCAACGACGAACTCGACCACGCCATCCGTTCCGCCGCCGGCCCGGTGCCCGCCCGCGTCACGCAGGCTCGGGCCCGGGAACTGCTCGAGAGCATCGTCACCACCGACCGGAGGGCAGGCTTCGAGCCGGCCGCACCCCGCGCCTGGCGTCGTCTGAAGATCGGCGCCGTGGCGGCGGCGCTCGCTGCCGGGGGCGCCGTGATCGCCGGTCTGCTGGCCGGCGGACCGGCGTACGCGTCCTGGACCCCTGATCCGGGGCCCGTCTCGGCCGGCGAGGCCCGCGAGATCGTCGCCAAGTGCGTGCCGGCGCAGGAGATCGGCGCTGCGCGGATTGTCGTCGGTGAGACCCGCGGTGACTACGCGTACGTCAATGCCGTGACGCCGAGCGGAAGCCGGACCTGCTTCCGCGACCACAACGGTGACGTGCGCGAGGCCAGCATCCTCACCGTGCTGACCAGCACCGAACAGCTGGGCGCCACCGGCGTCGAGTTGTACACCTGGGGTCAGCTGCGCACCGACGAGGGTTACATCCGGCTCATGGCGGGACACCTCGGCTCTCAGATCACCGACGTCGACATCACCGTACGGGCAGAGAACGGCAACTCGTCGCGGACGGCGCACGCCACCGTCCGCGACGGCTACTTCGCCGCCTGGTATCCGGAAGGCCGCGACGAAGCAAGCAGCAACACCACCACGCTGACCCTTCGCCTCACTGACGGCAGCACCATCAGCAACGTGTCCGCCAGCCAACTGTACGAGCACCCCAAGCTCGACTAGCGCCGTTGTTGCCCGCAGCTGCGGCCTGCTCTCCGCCTTGTCCGCGGTCCACGGCGTCGTCGTCGGCCGCCCTCGTCGTTGTCGTAGGGCCGGCGCGGCGCCGACCCGGTCCTGTCATTCCGGGTGGACGCCGCGCTGACCGGTTGGTGGAGTCGGTTCAGTGCAGTGTTCCGTAATCGATATGCAGGGCTGATGCCATGGCTCTCACGTTCGATCTGGTGTAGACGTCGGCGCCGGCGAGCCGTCCGGTCCACTTGGCGTTCACGCTGTTGGTCGCGGCGGTGGTGAAGAGGTCATTCATCGTCTCGACGAAGGCCCAGGGGTTCTTGGGGTCGGAAGCGCGTTGCATGACCTGTTGCATGTCAAGGCCGGCCCGCTCTTCCTCGATGGCCGCCCGCACGTCCCTGAGGTATTCCTGTTGAAGCGTCACGTCTTCGCGGGTGCCCAGCCGTGAGACATGACCGCCGACGAACGTGTCGAAGTCGTAGCCCAGGATGTGGTCATGGGCATCGACCCAGCCGGGGATGTCGGTCGATTGGGCGAGGCTGTCGAACGGCACCCACCCAGGGAAGATGACGTCGATCAGCATCAGTGTCCGCTGCCGGGGTGCGTAGACGAACAGGTTCCCGGGTGAATGGTTGGGTCCCCGGTAGTCGAGCCGCAGTTCCTGGTCTCCCACCGTCAGAACGTGGCTGTCGTCGACTATCCCGGTGGGTGACGGCCGGCGCTTGTCATGCAGCCGGTCGAGCAGCACAGCGGTATCTCGGTGGGCCCATCGCTGAGCTTCCTCCGGGTAGATCGACGCTGCGCCGATGTGATCGGCATGGTGATGGCTGTAGACGACATGGGTCACGGGCATGCTGGTGACTTCCGCGACGGCCGGCAGGATGAAGCGCCCGAGAGCGGGCGGGGCGTCGACCGCAACCACCCCGTCGCCGGTCGCCAGGAACATCATCTGGTAGACGCCGTCGGTCACGAGATGTAGTCCGTCACCGATTTCCTGGCGCAGGTATCCCTGGTCGGGGATGGCAGGGCCCTCGGCCCCCGGAGGCACCGGCGCGAAGGCAGGGGGATTCGAGGTCATCTCAGCTCTCCTTGAGGGTGGCGTGGTCGGTTTTGCGGATGGGGTTCGGGGCGTCGGTGCCCGGAGACCACTGACCGGACAGGTTCATGCTCCAGCTCGTTGAGGGCACGATTTTCAGGACTTCCTGACCGTTGCGGTCGACGAACTCGGCGATGCCGTAGACACGTACGTAGCGGGGAGTCCAGGGCCGCATGGTTTTCAGGTCGTCGATGGTCAGGGCTACCTGCGTGTTGCCGCTGCGCACGTTGCGGGCGCGGCGAGTGTCGGCCGGTCGGAAGCCGCCGACGTAGAAGGCGTCACCGTCGAAATGGAAGGTGACCGGGGTGACGTCGGGCTGTCCGTCCTTCGCGACCGTGGCTATCCGGGCCAGCGGCTGCGTCGCGATGTAGGCGCGCTCCTCGTCGGTGAACGACATGACTTCCTCCTGAGCCCTGAGCTACAAGTTAGCTGTTCGGACAGCAATCTACTACAACGCATCCCGGATCTGCCACGAGAAGCCCTGCAGGACAGCACTCCGGGCGGCGCGAGTAAAATCGCTGCGCGATCAGTAAGGAGGTGCTCTGTGACCGCGTCCCCAGAGACGTCGCCGCCGGGCAGGGCAGCGAGCATGCCGATCCCGGCCGCCGTTGCCGAACGGGGTCCGATCACTCACGCCCTGTTCCGCGTCGCGCGGCTCAACCGTCTGCACGCCAGGAAACTGCTTAGTCGCGTGGGACTGCACCCAGCTCAGGAGTTGGTCATGCTGCAGCTGTGGGATCTGGGCCCGCAACGTCAAGCCGACCTGGTCACACTCCTGGGTTCGGACACGGCAACCATGACCCGAACCATCCGGCGACTCGAAACCGCCGGGTTCATCCGCCGCCGCCGCAGTGAGCATGACAAACGCGTCTATATCATCGAACCCACCGCGGCCAGCCTGGCACTGCGCGCACAGGTCGAACAGGTCTGGTCCGACCTCGAAGCCGCTGTCACCCGCAACCTCGACAAGAGTCAGCAAACCCAATTGCTCAACCTGCTCGAACAAGCCGAAGCAGACCTGATTCCCGTCGCCGCCAACGCGGAGACCGACGGCATGGGCCAGCTCTGATCAGCCGTCGGTAGTGCACGCCGGCTTCTTCGCGGCCGACCTCGACCGGCTACAGCGACGCTCGTGACGGCTCACCCAACCCGGCACCGTCGCGAACGCCTGGCTGTTCTGATTGCTCGGTTGTAGGACGGGTTGGTCCTGTTCTCACTCCCGGACGAGCATGTGGGTGTCGTCGTCGAGCACTTCGGGGATACCGAGGTATGCAAGATCTGCGACGAAGCGGCGCCGGGAAACCGGAGCATCGCCGCAGGAACTCAAATAGTCGACATACATCTCTTCGGTGGCCATCGCACCGGACCAGGCGACTGCTTCCTGCAGCCAGCGCACGACCGTCGGGTCGGGGCGTATCTCGTTCTTGGACGGCGGGGTGAAGTGGTGACCGCACCGGGGACAGGTGGTGTCTGACATAGTTTTCAGTTTGCATTCGCCTGCGGCGCAGATCTATCGACCGGAAGGAAGAAGGCGTCCAACTCACTACGACCTTCGGCCGGTCCCGCGGACCACCTCGTCCTACTCCCCGGCGGTGGTCATATCGAGGACGAAGCGGTAGCGGACGTCGTTGCGGGCCAAGCGCTCGAGCGCCTCGTTGACCTCCTGCTGTGGCAGGATCTCGATGTCGGCGGTGATGTGGTGGCGGTCGCAGAAGTCGAGCATCTCCCGGGTTTCGCGGGTGCCTCCGCTGCCGGCGCCGGCGATGTTCTTGGCCCCTTGGATGAGGCTCAGCGGTTTGACGGTGAGGTCCCCCTCAGGGATGCCGACGATGCAGAGGGTTCCGTCCATGGCCAGCACGGCAAGGTAGGGCTCGAGGAAGTGCGGCGCGCCCACGGTGTCGATGATGAGGTCGAAGCGACCCTTCTGCGCAGCCATCTGCTGCTGGTCGGTGGAGAGCACCACATCGTCCGCGCCCAGGGCCAGTGCTTCGGCTGCCTTGTCCATGGTGCGGGTGAACTGGACGACTTCGGCTCCCAGGTGGTGGGCGATCTTCAGTGCCAGGTGACCGAGCCCGCCCATACCGACGATGCCGACTCGCTTGCCGGGACCCGCCCCCCAACGCTTGAGGGGGACGTACGTGGTGATTCCCGCGCACATCAGCGGTGCGACAGCGGCGAGCGGTAGTCCCTCGGGTACGTGGTAGGTGAACTTCGCCGGCAGGACGTACTCGGCGGAGTAGCCGCCGCGGGTCGGCATCGCGTCCTTGGGGTCGATGTTGCCGTAGGTGAGCGTCGGGAACCGCTCGCACCAGTTCTCCCGGCCGGCCTGGCAGGGTGGGCACTCGCCGCAGGAGTCGATGATATTGCCGATCGCGACCTTGTCGCCGACCTGGAAGCCGGCCACCGCCGGGCCCACGGCGGTGATCTCACCGGTCATCTCGTGGCCCGGCACCAAAGGGGAATCGCCGCTGTGCCGGATGGCGGAGATGTCGCTGGCGCAGACCCCGCAGTACTCGATCTTTACCGCGACGTCGTCGTCGAGTAGATCACGGCGCTGAAAGGCCCAGGGCTGCAGCGGAGTGTCCTTGTCCAGCGCGGCCCATCCGATGGTGTCTCTCACGAAGTCCTCCAAGCTGGCAAACGAACTGGTTCGTTCGCGAACGTATCCGATCTGCTGCTTCGCGGCAAACGAACGAGTTCGTTTAGGCTGTGACGGTGGACAGATCCCGAGCCAGCCGCCGACGCCTGCTGGACGCCGGGGCCGTCGAGTTCGCCGCGTACGGCGTCGCCGGCGCACGGGTCGATCGCATCTCCGTCGACGCCAAGGTCAGCAAGGCCCAGATCTACTCCTACTACGCCGGCAAGGAGGAGCTGTTCGACGCAGTCCTCGACGATCAGCTCAACGACATCCTGGACAAGGTGCCACTCACCGCCGACCTCCCGGACTACGCGGTCCGCCTCTACGACGCCTACCTGGAGCACCCTCAGCTGGTTCGCCTGGCCACGTGGGCGCGCCTGGAACGCGTCCCGGCCGGCCCGCTGTTCCCCCGGGCCGACGAAACCGCCAAGATCGAGGTCATCGCCGCGGCCCAGCGAGCAGACCGGATCCGTACCGACATACCGGCGGCCGACATTCACGCCATGGTGATCGCGCTGGCCATGACATGGTCGCCCAGTAGCCTCACCTACACCGCAACCCCGGCTGACCCGGCCGCCGACCACCACCGCCGACGGACCAGTCTCGCCGCGGCCGTCCACGACGCCCTCATGCGCTGAGCTCACCCGGATGAGCAAACGGCGACGTAATTGGCGTGTCGCTGACCACGTATGACGCGACCTCGCGCCTGGGCAACAATCCTCCTCCGGCGCGACCGCCGCCACCGAGACTGCCCCGGGCTCCACATAGGCTCACCTATGGTGTCCGAAGGGCAGAGATCGCGGCGACGACCGCACCGGCGAGGGCGCCGACCCGCCTGAGGCGGCCGTGACTCAATCGTGCCTGAGCATCCCGAGCGGGACTGCGGTGCCACGATCGAAGACCGGGATGAGCTGACGGAAGAGATGGCCGGCGCGCACGCTCGGGATTCAAAATTACGCCCGAAGTGGGGCCGAGACTCACGTGCGAGACTTCTCGTGACTGCCACGCATAACACTTTCAAGCGAATCCAAATTGTCAATCTAGGATCGCGCCCCATGGTGCCGGGTCTCGAATATCCATTACGGCGTTGACTAGCTGTCGACTTCGGCGTAACAATCGACCGACGTCATTCGATGGACGTCTGCAGTGGCCGCCGTCGATGACTCGAAAGATCGTTGCCTGCCCTTAGCGGCTGCCATTCTCCGTTCCTGTCACCATCAGAGGAATGTCGTCGGCCGCGGCTTCACTCCGACAAGCGAGGTTTACATGCCGACTATCCCCAGGCGCCATCAGAGGACGGCAACGCGGGCCGCGATCGGCGTCGCGGTGTTGGTCAGCGGTGTGTTCGCCGCGATGGCGCCCGCCCACGCCGCCACCACCGGGCCGTGCGACATCTACGCCTCCGGTGGCACTCCCTGCGTCGCTGCGCACAGCACCACGCGAGCTCTGTACGGCTCCTACGCCGGGCCGCTGTACCAGGTTCGGCGTACCTCGGACAACACGTACAGGAGTGTCACCGCGACCGGCGCGGGTGGTTACGCCGACGCCGCCGGCCAGGACTCGTTCTGCGCCGGCACAAGCTGCGTGATCACCCGGATCTACGACCAGACCGGCCGGGGCAATGACCTCACCCAGGCGCCGGGCGGCGGCGCGGCCGGCGGCCCGGACAACCTCGCGGACGCCACCGCCGCCCCGATCACCATCAACGGCACCAAGGTGTACGGCGTCTACGTGGCGCCCGGCACCGGCTACCGCAACAACAGCACCAACGGCATCGCCACCGGCGACCAGCCCGAGGGCATGTACGCGATCTTCGATGGCACCCACTACAACGGCGGCTGCTGCTTCGACTACGGCAACGCCGAGACCAACAACCTCGACAACGGCAACGGCCACATGGAGGCCATCTACTTCGGCAACAACAACTGGTGGGGTTCCGGCGCGGGTAACGGCCCGTGGATCATGGCCGACCTCGAGAACGGCCTGTTCTCCGGGGTGAATCAGAAGAACAACCCCAACGATCCGACGATCAGTCACCGCTTCCTCACCGCGATCATCAAGGGCCAGCCGAACCATTGGGCCATCCGGGGCGGCAACGCTCAGTCCGGTGGACTGTCCACGTTCTACGACGGCGTCCGTCCCAATGTCTCGGGCTACAACCCGATGAAGAAGGAGGGGGCGATCATCCTGGGCATCGGCGGTGACAACAGCAAGGGCGCCGCCGGCACCTTCTACGAGGGCGTGATGACCTCCGGCTACCCGTCGGACGCGACCGAGAACTCGGTGCAGGCCAACATCGTGGCGGCCGGATACGGCACGACCGGCGGCGGAACTGGTGGCGGTAAGGAACTCGTCGGTGGCCAGTCGGGCCGATGCACGGACGTCCCGAACGCGTCGACCACCAACGGGACCCAGGTGCAGCTGTACGACTGTGCGGGCGGCAGCGGCCAGCTCTGGACGTCCACCTCCAGCAAACAGCTGACGGTGTACGGCAACAAATGCCTCGATGCGTATGCCAAGGGAACCACCAATGGCACGGCCGTGGTGATCTGGGACTGCAACGGCGGTACCAACCAGCAGTGGAACGTGAATTCCAACGGCACCGTCACCGGCGTGCAGTCCGGGCTCTGTCTGGATGCCAACGGGGCCGGCACCGCCAACGGCACGAAACTCATTCTCTGGTCGTGCAACGGACAGGCCAATCAGCAGTGGAACCTCCGATAGGCGACCGGCCGGCCGGCGGGGCAGAAAGCGAGGAACGGTGCATCTCGTCAATTCTCGGAGACGCCGGCTCGCCGGAGCCGCACTTGCGCTCGTGCTCGCCGGAACCACAGCCGTTGCCACCGGCACAGCGGCGCGGGCGGTTGATGTCGTCGTTCGGGTGAGGGTGAACGCGAACGAGGGACTCGGGACCGTACCCGACACCGCGTACGGCCTGAACCAGGCGGTTTGGGACGGGAACATGAACACGCCGGCGTCGGTCGAGCTGCTCGGCCGGGCCGGTGTACAGATGATGCGCTATCCGGGCGGCTCGTACGGCGACGGTTACCACTGGCAGACCAACACCGTTTCCGGCGGCGGGTGGGTGGCGCCCGGCACCGACTTCGACTCGTTCATGGGTACGACGAGGGCGGTAGGGGCGCAGGCCATGGTCATCGCCAATTACGGCTCGGGAACGCCCGAGGAGGCAGCGGAGTGGGTTCGGTACGCCAATGTCACCAAGGGCTACGGCGTCAAATACTGGGAGATCGGTAACGAGGTCTACGGCAACGGCCACTACGGCGCCGACTGGGAACTCGACTACCACACCAGCAAAAGTCCGACGACGTACGCGAACAATGTCGTCGAGTACGCGCGGGCGATGAAGGCGGTCGATCCCACCGTCAGGATCGGGGTGGTGCTGACGCTGCCGAACAGTTGGCCCGACGGTTCGGTCGCATCCGGTGACAGCAAGGACTGGAACCACACGGTGCTTCCGATCGTCGGCCCGTACGTCGATTTCGGGGTCATCCACTACTACCCGAACCACACCACGGCCGCTGACGTTCTTCAGCAGACCGGATTGCTGCCGGCCGAGTTGGCACAGGTCCGCCAGCAGATCAGCCGGTACGCGGGCGACCGCGGCCCGTCCATCGGTATCGCGGTGACCGAGACGCAGTCCAACTTCCAGGCGGCCACCCAGCCGGGCGCGCTGTTCACCGCGGACGTCTACTTCACCGCGCTGGAGAACGGCGTCTTCAACGTGGACTACTGGGACACCCGTAACGGCATGCCCGAGGACAACATCACCACGGCGCCCGACGGCGCCACCGACTACGGCGACGGCGGCATGCTGTCCAGCGGCAACTGCAACAGTCACAACGTCTGCGAGCCCCCGCTGAACACGCCGTTCCCGGCGTACTACGCCTTCCAGATGCTCGGCGAGGTGGCCGTTCCCGGGGACACCCTGGTGCGGTCCGGCTCGGACAACCCGCTGTTGGGCGTCCATGCGGCCCGCAACAACGACGGCAACCTGAGCGTCGAGTTGATCAACCGGGATCCGAGTGCCGCGTACACCGTCGATCTCGACTACGTGGGGTGGGCACCGAGCAGCGAAACCCCCACGGTCCACACGTACGCCGCGGAGGGCACGTCGATCACCACCGCCCAGCGGGGGACGGCCGGCACCCAGGTCGTCCCGGCGTACTCGATCGTCACTGTGAAACTCACACCGTCGGCCACCAACCCGGTCAGCCGTACGCTGAGCGCGCCCGGGAGTCCGACGGTCAGCAACGTCACCGCGCACAGCGCCATCATCGCGTGGACACCGTCGACCGGCGGTGACGTCACCCGGTACGGGGTGTTCCAGCAGATCGGCACGAACAGCGTGCTGCTCGGCGAGTCCACCTCGGCCACCTTCACCGCGCAGAACCTGGTGCCGGGAACCTCCTACACGGTGAACGTGCTCGCCACCGATCAGAAGGGCTACCGGTCGATGCCGTCGACGCCAGTCACGTTCGTCACCGGCACACCGCAGAACAGCACCTGCGCGGTGACCTACGACGTCGTCAGCGGCTGGGCGAGTGGTTTCGTGGCAAACCTCGCCATCACCAACACCGGTCCCGACCCGATCAACGGATGGACCCTCGCGTTCAGCTTCCCGAGCAGCACCGAATCGGTATCGAGCAGCACCTGGAACGGCACCTACGCCGCCGACGGCCAAAACGTCGTGGTCACTCCCGCCGACGGGAACACCTACCTGACCCCCAACGGCGGCAACACCGTGAGCACCGGCTTCGTCGGCAACCAGACTGGCGCGAACCCATCACCTGCCTCGTTCACCCTCAACGGCGCCGTCTGCACGACCACCTATTCGTAGAACACCGTCCCTCGGCAGCGGGCACGACCCGGGACTGTGCCACGAACGGTGTTTCTGGCCTGATTCGCCGGATTTTTGTTCGGCGGGATGGGCACTGTGAGTAATGACCGCAGAGATCGTGAGGCGACGGAAGAACGCCCGTGTCGGGGGCCGGAAGCTGTCGCCGGAGCAGGCCGCAGCTGCGGCGATGGTGGCCGAGGCCCGGCAGCGGGGCTTGGAGCTGACCGGCCCGGACGGGCTGCTGAAGCTTTTCACCAAGAAACGGCAACGCCGGCTCGGCGAGGTCGACGAAATGGTCTTGTCGTTATATGCGAAAGGATTGACGACGGGGGAGATCTCCGCGCATTTCTCGGAGATC
>NZ_BOQN01000114.1 GCF_018332695.1 Paractinoplanes toevensis | reverse complement strand
CTTGGCCGCGCCGGTGGTGGTGTCGACGACCGCGGCGATGGCCCCGGCCATCATCAGGTCGGGATCGTTGGCGGCCTTCTTGGGCGCGAAGACCGCGACCGCGTACCGGCCGGAGCCGGTCACGCAGACCGAGCCGCCCCACGGGCCGACGTCGATCGCGTCGGCGCGCAGGGTCGCGAGCGTCTTCCAGGCGAAGGCGTCGGACTCCCGGGCGATGTAGAGGTGATAGCCGTCGGCGTCACCGGCACCGGTGACCACGAAGTCCGACGAGGACTTCCAGCCCTTCCCGAGGGCCTTCTCCGGCGCGGCGATGGCGGCCTGGCCATCGGTGGACTTGGCCGGTGCGGCGTGGACCGGCGCCGAGAAGCCGGCGACGGCAACCACGGCGGCCGTGGCGGCGGTAAGCATCTTCGACATCTCGGTCACCGCCACTTCGTGCATCCGCCGATGGCGGTCTGGGTGTCGCCGCCGTCGCCGCCGTGACCCTGCTGGGTCCAGCAGAACTTGACCGACTGCATGGAGTTGTAGAGCTTCGTGGTCCACACGCCCGGGCCGGTGAAGTTCGAGAAGAAGTCGAGCGACTTCAGGTAACCGCTGCCGCCGTACGGCGAGATGCCCCAGAGGCCGAGAGTGACGCCGCCCTCGGCCTTCTGGTTGTACTCACCCCAGAAGGCGTGGCAGGTCGGGCTGTACCAGAGGTCGACCGTCTGGAGGGTGGTGGTGCCGTCGACGA
>NZ_BOQN01000113.1 GCF_018332695.1 Paractinoplanes toevensis | reverse complement strand
CCCGAGAGGTTGGGTACGCGGCTGGCGGGTGGTAGGCCGTTGAGCGCGGTGTGTCCGCGGTGGTGATTGTAGGTGTGGAGCCAGCTGGGTAGGGCTTCGCGGCGTTCGGTTTCGGTGCGGTAGGCGCGGGCGTAGGCCCATTCGTCGAGCATGGTGCGGTTGTAGCGTTCGACTTTGCCGTTGGGCTGGGGCCGGTAGGGGCGGGTGCGTTTGTGGGTGATGCCGGCCTCGGCCAGCACGTCGCGCCATAGGTGGGACCGGTAGCAGGAGCCGTTGTCGGTCAGGACTCGTTTGACCGTGATGCCGTGGCTGGTGAACCAGGCCTGGGCGCGTTGCCAGAACGCGGTTGCTGTTTCGCGGGTCTCGTCGGGCAGGACCTCGGTGTAGGCCAGGCGGGAGTGGTCGTCGACGGCGTTGTGCAGGTAGTGGTAGCCCAGTTGGGGTTCACTGCGGCGCACTTTGCGGACGCCGGGCATGGCTGAGCGGTTGCGTTTACCGGCGTGACGTCCGAGGACGCGATGCCCGCCGCCGTCGGGGATGTTGCCGAGTTTCTTGATGTCGACGTGGATCAGGTCGCCGGGGTGCTCGTGTTCGTAGCGGCGGATCACCCGGCCGGTGGCCCGGTCGAGGTGAGCCAGCCGGGCCAAGCGGTAGCGGGTCAGGACCCGGTGGACCGTGGCCGGGTTCAGGCTCAGGAAGTAGGCGATCCGGGCCGGCCCCCAGCGGCGTAGGACGCGGACCTTGATGATCCGCCGTTCGGTGCGGGTCGGGGTCCGTGACGGGCTGTGGTGTGGCCGTGAGGAACGGTCGGTCATGCCTGCTGGTCCGTCGGCGCGGTAGCGGTCGGCCCAGCGTTTCGCCGTGGTCGCGCTGACCTGGAACCGTTCCGCGGCCCGCCGCAACGGCCAGCCTTCCTCGACCACGCAGCGGGCTAGGCGCAGTCTGCCGGTCTCGGACAGGGGTGCATTACGGTGGGGCATGAGGGCCTCCGCAGGTTCGGGGTAGGACGTCGCACTCCACACCGAACCCGAAGGCCCTCACCTATTTCAAGATCTCCCCGTCACCAACGTCCATGGGCAGTACA
>NZ_BOQN01000112.1 GCF_018332695.1 Paractinoplanes toevensis | reverse complement strand
GGCACCGCACGACCAGGAACATCACTGGGCTGACCGGGCAGAGCACGGCCGGCCACACCACTGGGCTGACCGGGCAGAGCACGGCCGGCCACACCACCGGGCGGTTGGCCCGCGGCCGGGCCGGAAGGCGCCCCGCCGGGCGCGGCACGGCCGGGAGCGCCCGCGGGCGGCTGCCCCACGCCGGGAGCGGAGGGCGCACCGCCGGGTGCTATCCGGCCGGAAAGACCGCCGGGCTGACCGGGCGCGGAACCGGGCCCCATGCCGGGCGCAGGAGACACGCTGCCGGGCGGCCGGGTCGCCGGGTGGGCGCCGCTGGCCGCCTGCCAACCGGGGGCCTCGCCGCCGAAGGGCAGATCGTCGTCATCGGGGGTGTCGTCGGGGCCGGGTGCCACCCGGCCGGACTTGCTGGGACGGGTCTCGCCGGCGAGCGTGCCGGGGCCGATCGCGCTGCGGTCCTGCTTGGCCGAGCGCAGGTCGTCGAGCCAGCCGGTTTCCTCCTGCGGGACCTCCGCGGGCTCCGTCGGCTCCGGGCGGCCTCGACCGAACCGGCCACGGCCCTTTCGGGCGCCGGTTCCGTTGCGCAGGTCGGCCTCGTCGTCGGGCCGATCGGCACCGCGCGAATTCACGGCTGTTCCTCTCCGGCGGCTGTGCCGCTGTCGACTGCTTCGTCCGCTGCCGGTGGCGATGCCGGCGGCTCACTCTTCGCCGAAGAGCGTGACGCATCGGCGGCCGGAGCACCAGCCGCCGTGCGGTCGGGTGTGGGCGCCGAAGCGTTCGCGGCGGCCTCGCCGCGAACGGCGGCGCTGAGTCCGCGGACGATCCGGCGCAGTCGTGGAACACGCTCGCTTACTGCGCGTTCGGCCCCGTGATCAGTCGGGCGGTAGTAGTCGGAGCCGACGAGATCGTCGGGAATGTACTGCTGCGTGACGACGCCGCGGGGGTCGTCGTGCGGGTACCGGTATCCGCGACCGTGACCTAGGCCACGTGCCCCGGGATAGTGGGCGTCGCGCAGATGGGACGGGACGGCCCCGCCGCGGCCGGCCCGGACATCCGCCATCGCCGATCCGATCGCGGTGGTGACGGTGTTGGACTTGGGTGCGGTGGCCATGTGCACGACGGCCTGGGCCAGGTTGAGCTGGCACTCGGGCAGGCCGATGAGCTGCACGGCCTGGGCGGCCGCGGTGGCCACGAGCAGGGCCTGCGGGTCGGCCATGCCGACGTCCTCGCTTGCGAAGATCACGATGCGGCGGGCGATGAAGCGCGGGTCCTCGCCGGCGACGAGCATGCGGGCCAGCCAGTGCAGCGCCGCGTCGGGGTCGCTGCCGCGCATGCTCTTGATGAACGCGCTGGTCACGTCGTAGTGCGCGTCGCCGTCCCGGTCGTAGCGGACGGCGGCGACGTCGACCGCTTTCTCGGCGGTGGCCAGGTCGATCTCGGTGGCGCCCTGGGCCTCGGCGGAGCTCGCGGCGGCTTCGAGGGCGGTCAGCGCCTTGCGGACGTCGCCGGCGGCCAGCCGTACGAAATGGTCCTCGGCCTCTGCCGAAACCGTGACCTTTCCGCCCAGGCCGCGCGAATCGGTGACGGCCCGGCGCAGCAGGGCCCGGACCTCGTCCTCACCGAGTGCTTTGAGCGTGAGCAGCACGCACCGCGACAGCAATGGTGAAATAACCGAAAAGTACGGATTCTCCGTTGTGGCGGCCAGCAGGGCGACCGTGCGATCCTCGACCGCCGCCAGCAGCGAATCCTGCTGAGTCTTGGAGAAGCGGTGGACCTCGTCGATGAACAGCACGGTCGGCGGGCCACCGGAACGGCGCTCGCGGCGGGCCGTGTCGATCACCGCGCGGACGTCCTTGACCCCGGCGGTGAGCGCAGACAAGGCCACGAACTTGCGTTCGGAAGCGCCGGCGACGAGGTGGGCGATGGTGGTCTTGCCGGTGCCGGGCGGACCCCACAGGATCACCGACATCGGGCTGACCCCGGTCACCAACTGCCGCAGCGGGCTGCCCGGCGCGAGCAGGTGCTCCTGGCCGACCAACTCGTCGATGCTCGCCGGGCGCATCCGCACCGGAAGCGGCGAGTCGAGCGCGACGGGGGTGAAAGCCGACGAAGCCGGCGCGGCCAGAACGCCACTCGGCTGGCCCAGCGGAAAGAGCCCGTCCATTTCCATCAGGACCGACAGTACCGGCCCGCCGCGCGATGCCCGAAATGCACCGTGCGAGCGGGCCGGCCTGCGCGACTGGAGATCAGCCCCGGCCCGGACGACGGCCGTAGAAGCGGCGGCCGCTGCCGCTGCTGCCGGTGCGCGGGCCGCTGCCGACGCCGGCCAGGTACAGGGCGAGGAGCAGGAGACCGAGCGAGGCCATGGTCGGGAAGTTGAACAGGTCGGGAGCACCGAGGTTGGTGTCGAAGAGGTCGAGGAGCAGGTAGACACCGAAAACGATCGCGGCGGCGATAGCGAGCATTGTGTATTCCTCCGGGGGTGAGAGCCATCTGACCCGCGAATACCCCGCTGCTATCGGTCGGCAAACTCCACCGTGGATCTACCCGAGCGCATTTACCGCTTTGGCGACCACCAGGGCCGCCGTCGCGAGCGCGATCGCTGACTCCAGCGCCATGCCGAACTTGGCCCCGCGGGTCATCGGCAGCGTGTCGGTGGGGCTGAACGCGGTCGAGTTGGTGAACGACACGTACAGGTAGTCCATGAACTGCGGTTCCCAGTCCTTGTGCGCCATGTCCGGCGAGGTCATCGGCGGGAACAGGAAGTCGGGGTAGGGGTCGGTGCCCAGCGACCGGGCCACCGGGCCGCCGCGGTCCAGCTCCCAGAACCAGACCGCGAAGCCGATCACGTTCATCAGGTAGATGGCGGCGCCGGTGGCGAGCAGGTGCCCGGCCGAGCCGACGTCGTGCCCGGTGACGATGTCCCGGATCAGCATCGCGACCGACCAGGCGGTCGCCAGGCTGGCCACGGTGATCAACCCGAGCGAGAGAATGCGCAGGCGGGCGGTGTCGCGTTTCATCCGCACCGGGTTGGCGGCGACCAGCACCACGGCGATCCCGATCTCGATCACCGGGAGGAGCCAGCCCGGGCCGAGGGTCAGCCGGTCCGGCAGCAACCACTGCAGGGTGATCAGGCCGGCCCAGGCAATGCCGGCGGGCCAGCGGCGCTCACCCTCGGTGCGCCGGCGCCAGGCCGGTTTTTCGTCAGCCGCCGGCACGTACGCTCTCCGAGGCCGGCCGAAAACGGACGGCCAGCATGCCGTACGCCCGGGAGCTGTCGAGTTTGACGTCGGTGGCGCGGGGCGCCAGGTTCGCGTCGGCGGTGAGCCCGGTCGGCACGGCGGCCGGGTCGATGCCGTCCTGCCGGGCGACGAGCCGGCCGAGGCCGGCGCGGGAGATCGCCTCCGGCCCGGCGACGTTGAGCACCCCCGGATAGTCGTTCCCGGCCAGCTCGACCAGCGCCGCGGCCAGGTCGTCGACGTGCACCGGGCAGCGGATCTCGTCCTCGAACAGGAAACCCGGCCGCTTCCCGGCGATCAGGTCCCGGGCGAGGCGGATGTGCTGGCTGTCGTCGCTGCCGATGATCAGCGAGGTGCGCACGATCGCGGCGCCCGGGTCGACCGCCGCGACGGCGGTCTCCGCCGCCGCCTTCGCCGAGCCATAACGACCCTTCGGGTCGGGCGGATCAATTTCGGTGTACGGGCGGGAACGGCCGCCGTGGACGACGTCGGAGGAGACGTGTACGAGGCGGGCACCGCGCGCCCCGACGGCGACGTGGGCGGCACCGTCCGCGGTCACCGCCCAGTCGTCCATCCGTGAGGCCAGATTCAAGACCGCTTCCGCCCGTACGCCGGAAAGCAGCGCAAGCACCGCCGCGCGGGACCGGACGTCGAGGATCCGGTGGCCGGAGGCCGCGGTCGTGGCCGTGCCGACCACCTCGTGCCCGCACGCCGCGGCCCGGCGGACCACCCGTCGTCCCAGGTAGCCGCCGGCGCCGACGACGAGAATTCTCAGTTCGAGTGCTCCACCGGGGCGGCCTGGCCGTCCGTGCCGGGGGCACCGGCGGTGGCCTTCGGCTTGGCGTCGATGCCGGCCTCGAGCCGCTGCTGCGCGGTGATCGGGGTCGGCGCGGTGGTCAGCGGGTCGTAACCGCCGCGGGTCTTCGGGAACGCGATGACCTCGCGGATCGACTCGTTGCCGGACAGCAGCATGCAGGTGCGGTCCCAGCCCAGGGCGATGCCGGCGTGCGGCGGCGGGCCGTACTTGAACGCCTCGAGCAGGAAGCCGAACTTGTCCTGCGCCTCCTCGGGGGTGATGCCGAGCAGGTCGAAGACCCGGCTCTGCACATCGGCCCGGTGGATACGGACGCTGCCGCCGCCGATCTCGTTGCCGTTCACCACGATGTCGTAGGCGTAGGCGAGGGCCTGGTCGGGCGCCTCCTCGAAGCGGTCGAGCCACTCGTTGTTCGGCGAGGTGAAGGGGTGGTGGACCGCGGTCCAGCCGCCCTCGTCGGTCTTCTCGAACATCGGCGCATCGACGACCCAGCAGAAGGCCCAGGCGGACTCGTCGATGAGGCCGGCCCGCTTGGCGATCTCGATGCGGGCGGCGCCCAGGAGCTCCTGGGCCTCGCGGCGCTCGTTGGCGGCGGCGAAGAAGATCGCGTCGCCCGGCTTGGCGCCGGTGGCGTCCGCCAATCCGGACAAATGGTCAGATGACAGATTTTTCGCCACAGGTCCGCGGGCCTCGCCCGTCTCGGCGTCCAGCACCACGTAGGCCAGGCCCCGCGCGCCCCGGGCCTTGGCCCAGTCCTGCCAGCCGTCGAGTTCCTTGCGGGTCTGCGCGGCGCCGCCCGGCATGACCACCGCGCCGACGTAGCCGCCGTTGTCGATCGCGCCCGCGAAGACCCGGAACTCGGTGCCACGGAGATAGTCGGTCAGTTCGACCAGCTCCACCCCGTACCGCAGATCGGGTTTGTCGGATCCGTAGCGGTTCATCGCGTCGGTCCAGGTGATCCGCGGGATCGGGAGCTGCACCTGGTAGTCGGCCAGCTCGCTCCACAGCCGGCTGACGATCTCCTCGCCGAGCTCGATGATGTCGTCCTGGGTCACGAACGACATCTCGATGTCGAGCTGGGTGAACTCGGGCTGCCGGTCGGCGCGGAAGTCCTCGTCGCGGTAGCAGCGGGCGATCTGGTAATACCGCTCCAGGCCGGCCACCATCAGCAGCTGCTTGAACAGCTGCGGGGACTGGGGCAACGCATACCAGGTGCCGGGCTGCAAGCGGACCGGGACCAGGAAGTCGCGGGCGCCCTCCGGGGTCGACCGGGTCAGCGTCGGGGTCTCGATCTCGTTGAAGTCGCGGGCGTGCAGCACCTCGCGGGCAATCTGGTTGGCCCGGCTGCGCAGGCGCAGGGCGGCGGCCGGACCGGAGCGGCGCAGGTCGAGGTAGCGGTATTTCAGCCGCAGGTCGTCCGACGCGGTGATGGTGTCGTCGACCGGCAGCGGCAGCGGGGCCGCCTCGGAGAGCACGGTCAGCTCGGACACGACCACCTCGACGGCACCGGTGGCCAGGTCGGGGTTCTCGTTGCCGGCCGGGCGGGCGTTGACCTCGCCGACGACCTTCACGCAGTACTCGTTGCGGAGCGCGTGCGCGTCCTCCTCGCGGAAGACCACCTGCACGACCCCGGAAGCGTCGCGGAGATCGACGAAGATGACCCCGCCGTGGTCGCGCCGGCGGGCCACCCACCCGGCGAGCGTCACCGTCGTGCCGGCGTCGCTCGCGCGGAGGCCGCCGGCGTCATGGGTACGGATCACGGGAACTCGACTCCTCACCGATTCTTTTCAAAAACTACGCAGAGCGCTCCCGACATTCTGTCAGGAGCGCCCCGCGCGACCGCCGTCAGCCCGCGACTTTCCAGGAGGTGGCCCGCATGCCGGCGGTGCCGGTCCGCCCGACCTCGGTCACCTCCACCAGGGTCATCGCGGCCGGCTGGGCGGCGGTCAGCACACACAGCACGGCGCCCTTGCGCACCTCGACGCCGCCGCCGGGCCCGATCGGACTGTTCCGGATGGCCCGCGCGCAGCCGGCCGCGTCCAGGTCCAGATCCTTCACCTGGGCACCGGCGACCGCGCCCGGCCCGAGCGTCAGGCGCGGCAGGTCCGTGCCGCACCGGCTGTCGTACCTCAGATCGCTGACTTTCTCGTCGGCGTTGGCCCGCGGCTCGTCCAGATCGACGAACAGGACGGCGGCGCAGCCGACCTGCACCCGCAGCGGCTCCTGGGCGTAGCTGACCGCGAAGCCGGTGGTCCGGCTCTCCTGTTCCGCGTGGCTGACCGGTTCCCCGGCCATGGCGACCATCCGGGCCACCTTCATCGCCTGCCAGGCCGCCAGGGCGGCGATCGACGAGGTGATCAGCGCGAACACCGCGACCAGCATGCCGAGCCAGGCGAGCCGGTCGCGGAACCGCGACGGCCGGTCCTCGATGCGCTCGGTGGGCCCGTCCGGGACGGGCTCCTCCTCCCGCTGCCGATTGATCGGGTACGGATCCCGGGGTCCCGCGTTAGGGCCGGGCGGTCGGTTGACGTTGTTCGCGGCGCGGAACACGGACATAGGGGCGGCTCCGGTTTTGGGGCTTTTGGTCCGGGTTCCTGACGTTAGAGGTGTCGATCATTCGATCCCATCCCCCGCCCTGGTGACCCACCTCCCCGAGGGATGCCGCCGTACGCTGGCTTCATGGCGACGGAATCCCGCACGCTCGACGGCCTGGATCGGCAAATCCTCCACACCCTGCAGATCGCCCCGCGTGCGCCGTTCGCCCGGATCGCCACGGTGCTCGAGGTGTCCGAGCAGACGGTCGCCCGCCGCTTCCAGCGGATGCGCACGTCCGGGTTCGTCCGGATCGTCGCCCGGCCGGAGGCCACCCACCGCGAGGGCTCCAGCTACTGGACGCTGCGCATCGGCTGCCGCCCGGGCACCGCCGGCGTCCTGGCCGGCGCTCTCGCCCAGCGGGGCGACACCTCGTGGGTCAGCATCGGCGCCGGCGGCGCGGAGGTCACCTGCCAGGCCGAGGTGGGCGACCCGCAGTCCGGTCTGCTGCACCACCTGCCGAGGGCGGCCAGCGTGCTGGCCTTCAGCGCCCACCAGATGCTGCACCGCTTCGCCGGGCGCGGCGAGACCGACTGGGTGGCCCCCGACCACGACCTGTCGGCCGAGCAGCGCGCCTTCCTGCTGGACGGCGCCCCCGTGCAGGCCCCCAACCCGACCGGCGCGGCCCGCCTGGAGGCGTCGGACCGCCCGCTGCTGGACGCGCTGAGCCGGGACGGCCGCTCGAGCTGGGCGGCGGTCGCGGCGGCGGCCGGGGTGAGCCAGCGACAGGCCGCGCACCGGGTGAGCGAGCTGACCGCCGCCGGCGCCATCTATTTCCACGTGGACGTCGCCACCACGGCGGTGGGCATGCACGCGGTGGCCAACCTGTGGTTCACGGTCGCGCCCGCGCACCTGGCGTCGACCGGCGCCCGGCTCGCCGACCACCCCGAGCTGGCCTTCGTCGGCGCCGTCACCGGCAGCGCCAACGTGATGGCGTCGGCGCTGGCCACCGACGCCGAGGCGCTCTACCGATACCTCACCACCAAGGTGGCCGAGATCGACAGCATCCAGCGGGTCGAGATCGTGCCGCAGATGGTCCGGCTCAAGCATTCCCACTCACTGGTGGAGAACGGCCTGATCCGCGAGCCACCCGGCTAGTGCTCGGGCCGCCGGGCGTACGCCTCGATCTCGATCTTCATTCTGGGGTCGGACAGGCCGCACACCATCATCGTGGCGGCCGGCCGGGTCGTGCCGAAGGCGCGGCGCAGCGCCGGCCAGCAGGGCTCGAAGTCGTCGCGGTCGGGCAGCAGGTAGCGGACCCGGAGGACGTCGGCGAACGTGCAGCCGGCCTCCGCCAGGGCCGCCTCGATGTTGCGCAGGCACTGCTCGACCTGGTCGACGACGTCGTCCGAGATGGTCATCGTCCGGTAGTCGAAACCGGTCGTCCCGGACACGTGCACGTCGTCGCCGTCGACCACGGCCCGGGCATAGCCGATCTGCTCCTCGAACGTCGAGCCGCTGAGGATCACCCGCCGCTGCGTCATGCCGCCGACGTTAGCGGTGCTGCAGCGTCGCGATCAGGGCGAGGGTCGATTCGGCCCCCTGGTTGAGGTTGACGCCCTGCAGCGTCAGCCCGTCGTAACCACCACCGGTTTCCTGGTCCCACATGACGTGGTCGGCGTCGTTGTCGCCGAGGAACCACGCGATGCACCGGCTCACGCCGTCCCGCCACTCGTGATCGCCGGTGATGGAGGCGGCCGTGGCACAGGCGTCGGCCAGTGCGGCCACCTCGATCGGCTGCTGATCGTGCCGCAGCCGGGGACCGCCGCGCTGCCAGCCCGCCGCCGGCAGCACCGACAGGTGGTCGTCGCTGGTCTGGATCTCCAGCAGCCAGGTCAGCATCCGCAGGCCGGCGGCGAGGGCGGCCGGGTCGGCCAGGAGGTCACCGGCCGCGATCAGGGCCTCGGCCAGGGCGGCATTGGCGTAGGTGAGCCGTTCGTCCGGCCACGGCCAGCGCGGGTCGAGGCCGGGCCGCCCGATCGCCGTGGCGGCGTCGGCCAGCAGGTCGGCGGCCGGCTCGTGGTCCGGGTCGACCCGGAGCAGTTCGGCGGCGCCGAGCGCGGCGAAGACCATCGCCCGCGGGGCGGGAGACCGGCAGGTGGCACCGCGGGTGAAGGCCAGCAGCGCCTCCTCGCGGATCCACGAGGCCGGGCTGCGGGCCGCGGCCGTGCCCAGACCCCACAGGGCCCGTCCCCACCAGTCGCCGAGGCTGGGCTGGTCGGTCCAGGTCCGGTTGAAGCCGAGCCGGTTGTGGAAGGCTCCCTGGGCATCCTGCGCGTGGGTGAGGAAGGCCAGATATCGCTCGGCCAGCCGCAGGACCTGTCGGGACGGGTCGGATTCCCGGCTGGTGACGACGAGGCCGCGGGCGACGTCGTCGGTGCAGTAGCCGTGCTCGCGGCGGGGGATGGCGTGCCGGGCGTGTTCGAACAGCCCGGTGTCGTCGGTGAGCCGCACCAGGTGCGCGAAGGTGGGCGCCGGAACGGTCGGGGTCGGCGAGGATACGACGGCGGCGGCGGTCATGCCCGCGCCGCCGCGACCGGACGAGCGTGCAGGGCGACCAGCGTCTCCGCGAGGGCGTGGTACCGCTGCGCCACGGCCGGCCAGAGCAGCGTGGACTCGATCGAGCCGTTGCGGGCGAGCAGGGAGGCGGCCAGGCCGGGCTTGGTAAGGATCTTGCGGATGGCGGCTGCCATGGCGGCCGGATTCCGGTGCGGCACCACCAGGCCGGGCCCGTCGGTGAGCAACTCCACCGCGTGCGGGAACGCGGTCGCGACCACCGGGATCCGGGCCACCACCGCCTCGACCAGCACGCCCGAGCTGACCTGCTCGGTGGAGTCGTACGGCAGCACCACGACGTCAGCCGACCGGATCAGTCGGCCCAGCGCGGCGTCGTCGAGGTAGTCCGACTCGTAGTTGACCGTGTGTGCGACGCCGAGGGTCGCGCCGAGCCGGTGCAGGCTCGCCCGGTAGGCCTCGCCGTGCAGCTCGACCACCTTGGGATGGGTGCGGCCGGCCACGGTGTAGACCGGTGCCGGTTTGAGTTTCTGCAGCCGGGCCAGGCTGTGCAGGGCCCATTCGATGCCCTTGCCCGGTCCGAGCAGACCCCAGGTCAGCAGGTGCGGCCGGGCGCGCGGACCGGCCGGTACGCCGGCGTGATCGGCGGCACCGTGCGGGATGACGGAGACCTTCGTGGGGTCCACGGCGTAACCGAGGAGCAGCCGGTCGTGCGCGGTGGCGGAGATGGTGACGACCGCACCGGCGACGGCCACGATCTCCTCGAGCAGCGACTTCTGGCTCGGGGTGGGGCGGCTCAGCACGGTGTGCAGGACGACGATGCTGGGCACCGTGAGCCGGCGCAGCACGGCCAGGACCTCCCCGCCGTCCCGGCCGGGATAGATGCCGTACTCGTGCTGGACGACGGCGATGTCAAAGGTGTTCAGCACCTCGGCGGTCGCCCGCCAGCCGGCCGTTTCCCCGGCCGTCCAGGTGTGCTCCACGCCGGCCACCGGGGCGGGGTCGTCACCGCTCGCGGTCACCCGCACGATGCCGCCCGGCAGTCCGGTCCCGCCCAGGTGGGCGGCGAGGGAGGCGTTGAAGGTCGCAAGCCCGCAGCGAGTGGGCGGATGGGTGCTCAGGAATCCGTAGCGAATCGTCACCGAGTCGCCGCGGCGGCCAGCTCGGCGATGTCGAGGTGGAGTGTCGAGAGCAGCCCACCATGCTTGTCGGAGTCGATGAGGTCGGGCAGTTCCCGGTCGACGAAGTCGGCCCTGGCCTGCAGGCCGCGCTCACGGAGAACGGCTAGGACAACATCTTTTGCGATGATCATGATTTTGCTCTCAATGCTTGCCGACAGGGGCCAGAACGGCGCGTCCGTGTCGGAGGGCGGAGGTACGCGCGCTCCCTCGGAGATGAGGCGCACCCGCCGGCGGCGGCTGTGGCCACCGAAGTCTGGGGCAACCACCGCCATACTACGCCTGTCCGGCCCCGAGACCGCGAACGTGAATGTCGCCGCGCGCTACCTGTTCGCGACAACCCCGTAGGACTTCGGGAGGTCGATGGTGATCCACTCGTTGTTGTCGGCCGCGGTGGCCGAGCGGCCGGTGGAGAACGGGAAGTTGTTGTCGTTCAGGACGGCAATCCGGTTGTCGCCGAGGACGACGACGTCCTCGATCGTCTGGAACGGGAAGGTGAACGTGTCGCCGAAGCCGCCCAGGTGGCGCGGGTTGGCGATGTTCATGAGGTCGACCACGAGGGTCTTGTCCAGCAGGCCGTCGTGGTTGCGATCGCGCTTGTCGGCCAGGTAGATGCGCTTGACGACGGCCGTGGCACCCTGCCCGTTGTCCCGCTCGATGATCAGGAAGCGGTTGTCGTCGACCGCGATGGCGTCGCCGATCGCGTTCGCGGGGCTCTCCAGCTGGTAGGTGTAGCGCTTGCCGGTGTATCTCTGCGTGCGCAGGTCGAACTGGTTCAGGCGCAACCGACCGGCGACATCACCGTTGACCGTGCCCTCCAGCAGGCCGTAGAGGTAACGGCCGTCCGGGGCGGCGGCCAGACCTTCGTACCCCTTGCTGCTGTTCGTCGTGGCCGGGACGCCGGTGCGCGCGGCGGTCTCCGGGGCGACCACGCCGTCCAGCGGGATCGGGGCGGCCAGCAGCCGGCCGGCCCGGTCGAAGTGCAGCAGGTACGGGCCGAACTCGTCGCCGATCCAGTAGGTGCCGTCGGCGGCCCGGACGATCGACTCGACGTCGAAGTCGGCACCGGTCAGCACGCGGTCGGGGCGGGTCAGCGCCCACGGCACCTTCCCGGACGGGTCGCTCAGCGTGATGCCGCCGACCACGTCGACCGTGTTGGTGGCGAAGGCCGGGGTCAGGCGCTGGATGCGCAGCAGGAAGTCGCCCGAGTTGGCCTGGTTGCCGTAGCCGTTGTCGGAGAGGACGTCGAAGGAGCCGTCGCGGTTCTTGACGATGCCGGAGAAGCCCTGGATCGGCTGGTCGTCGAAGGGAACCGCGAACCCGTTGGTGTTGCCGGTGACCTTGGCGGCGGAGGGCTCGCTGCCCGGCACGAACGTGCCGGCCGGCAGCGACGCCCAGCCACTCAGGGTGGGGACGGTGAGGTGGTCGTGGCCACCGGCCACCGCGGCGGTGCCGCCCAGGGCGAGCGAGAGGGTGAGGGCGCCCGCGACGGCGGGGATCTTCATCATGTGCGCCGAGGCTAGGGACGACGGGTGACGGGAACGGAAACAGCCCGGGTCCGGAGTGGACCCGGGCCATGACCGGTCAGGACGCCATGGCCGGTTCCGGCGCGGCTGCCGGGGCGGGTGCCGGGCGTACCAGAAGGAAGACCGCGAGCGCGCCGACCAGGCCGACCGCTCCCCCGATGTAGAAGCCGGCGTCCAGGCCGGCCGCCGCGGCCGCGCGGATGACGTGCTCGGGGAAGGCTCCGGCCAGGCGGCCGGCCTGACCGCCGGCCACCGCGTGCGCCGCCTCGGTGCTGCCGCCCAGGTGAGCGGCCGCCCGGGAGGCGAAGACGGTGCCCAGAATGGCAATGCCGATCGCGTAACCGAGCTGCCGCGCCGTGGTCAGTGAACCCGCCGCCATGCCGCCGCGGGAGTGCGGGACCGCGCCCATCGCCGACGACGCCAGGGCCGGCATCACCAAGCCGACGCCCAGGCCGACGATCGCGTAGCCGGCCATCAGCGCCGGCCAGCTCGAGTCGGCGGTGATCAGGAAGCCGCTGAGCAGGCTGCCCAGGCCGATCAGCAGCATGCCGCCGCCGATGATCAGGCGCGGGGACCGGCCGTGCAGGCGGGCCCCGGCGAAACCGGAGGCCAGCACCGAGCAGATGGAGACCGGCAGCCCGGTGAGACCGGCCTGCAACGGCGACAGGCCGAGCACCGATTGAAGCCAGATCGAGGTGTACGTGAACGCGGCGAACGCCGCGAAGTTGACCAGCAGACCGGCCGTGAGGATGCCGCTGAACGAGCGGTTGCGCAGCAGGGCCAGGTCGAACATCGGGTTCTTGCCGAACCGTTCGATGGCGGCGAACGCGGCCAGCGCCACGCCGCTGACGATCAGCAGGCCCCAGGTCTTCGGCGACGACCAGCCCTCGTCGTTGGCGCGGATCACGGCGTACGTGAGGGTGCCGGCCGCGACGGTGAAGGTGACCGTGCCCCACAGGTCGAAGCTGCCCGGGCGGCGGGCGCCGTCGGCGCGCAGCGTGGTGACGCACATGACCACCGCGGCGATGCAGATCGGCAGGTTCACCAGGAAGATCCAGCGCCAGCTGAACGCCTCGGTGAGCAGGCCGCCGAGGATCGGGCCGATGGCGGTGGCGGCACCGGAGACGCCACCCCAGACGCCGTACGCGACACCCCGGTCGCGGCCCTGGTAGGAGCTGTTGAGCAGGGCGAACGTGGTGGTGAACATGGCCGCGGCCCCGGCGCCCTGCACCACCCGGGCGGCCACCAGCAGGCCCGGGTCGGCGGCCAGCCCGCAGGCCAGCGACGAGACGGCGAACAGGATGAGGCCGCCGATGTAGAAGCGGCGATGCCCGTACATGTCGCTGAGCGCACCGGCGCCGAGCAGCAGCACGCCGAGGGACAGGGCGTAGCCGTCCACCACCCACTGCAGGGAGCTGAACGACGTGCTCAGGTCGGTGGCCATCGGAGGCAGTGCCACGTTCACGATGGTCACGTCGATGAGCAGCATGAAGGTGCCGAGACAGACGGTCACCAGTGGCCACCATTTACGCATGGGGGTTCTTCCTCTCTTGGTTACGCCCCCAACGATCGGCCCGCGGTGGCCGCATCACCCAGCCAGGCTAGGGATTTCGCTACTTTCCGCCTTCGCGCCATTGAAATCCGCAAGATCCGCCGTTCGCGGCGAGGACAGCATCAAGAACCGCCATCGACGAACCAGCCGTCGGTCAGCACCGGCACGACCCTGCTCGCGCCCACCGCCGCGGCCACCGCGACATCGCCGGAGAAACCGAAGGCCCGCAGCTCGCGGCCGCTGACCGACTCGCGCAGGGCGTCGCTCAGGCTGGGCGAGATGCCGCGGTACGCCCACAGCGCCGCCTCCGCCTCCGGGGAGAACCCGTCGGCCGTCAGCCCGTCGAGGAACGCGCCGGCACCCCACAGGTCCTCCACCGCCGGCCGCAGCGAACCGTCCGGCCAGCGCTCGCCGGACGCCACCACCCCGACCGGGCGGTCACCGGCCCGATCCCGGACCCACGCCGCCGCGGCGGCCGCGTTGCGCAGCGACACCCCGATCACGGTCACCCCGGCGTCGGCGAGCCGGGCCGAGATGGCCGAACCGTTCGGCGACGGCAGCACCAGCCGGTCGATGCCGTCGGCCCGCAGATCGGCGTGCAGGATGCTCTCCGGCGACAGGGTGATCTGGCCGGGGCCGGTCTGGTTGCGCAGCACCGCGAGCATCGCGCCGTGCCGGCGGGCCACGTCGACGGCCGAGTCGTCGCGCCAGCGGTAGGGCAGCACGCTCAGGCCCTGCTCGACCGCCACGGTCAGGGTCGTGGTGAACGACAACACGTCGACCACCGCGACGAACGCGGCCCCGGCCGCCACCACATCGGCCCCGACCGGACCCCAGTCGAAGCGGACGCGATAGCCGCCCTGGCCGTCCGCCAGGCTCATCGGGGGCAGCCCACCGGATTGACCGTCACCAATGCAGTGTGCCAGTCGGGCGGCGTGCATCGTCAGAGGTACGTCTGGAGCACGTCCACCACTCGATGGTCATCGTCGACGACCGGGATGTAGCGCCACTTGTCGAACGCCGTGCACGGGTGCGAGATGCCGAACCGGATCAGGTCACCCGGCCGCAGGCCGTCGCCCTCCACATAGGTGTGATGATCGTTGAGCCGGGCCACCGTCAGCGGCCCGGTCTCGATCACCTCGCCGTGCCGGCGCACCTCCCGGGCCACCGGCAGGCCCTCGTCGAACGGGGCGTCGCGCTTGCCCATGCCGACGATCGCCAGCCCCTTCTCCGGCACCGACAGCACCTGCGCCCAGATCTCCAGGGCGGCGGTCAGCGGCCCCTCCCCGGGGACGCGCCGGAACGGCGTACGTTCGGCATAGAAACCGTCGTCGTGGGTGACCGACGCGCCCGACCGCAGGATCAGGCGGACGTCGCGCGGCAGCGCGGCGAGCCGGGCCACCACCCGGTCGAACCAGGCACTTCCGCCGGCCGACACCCGCGCGCCGGCCGGCATCAGGCCGGCGGCCTTCAGCCGCGTCACCCCGGCCACCAGCAGGTCGAGGAAGTCGTCCACCTCCGGCTGGGTTTTCAACTGACCTTCGTACGCCGTGATGCCCGCGAACTCCAGGTTGCTCGCGTCGGCGACCGCCCGCGCCACCGTCTCCAGCTCGTCGAGAGTGCGCACGCCGGTCCGCCCGCCGGCGTGGCCCAGCTCGGCGAACACTCTCAGCCGTCCGCCCGCGGCGGCCGCCGCTGCCACACCGGCCACCGAGTCGGCCTGGAACCAGATGTCCTCCTGGGTGGCCAGCCAGGACAGCGCGGTCGGGTCGAGCACCTCGTTGGCGATCAGGATGCGGTCGACGCCGAGGCGGCGCAGCACCAGCGCCTGGTTGGGCGTCGCCACCGTCATGCCCCAGGCGCCCGCCGCGAACTGGGCCGCGAGCAGGCCCGGGGCCATCGTGGTCTTGGCGTGCGGGGCGAAATCGAGATCGTGGCGGGCGCAGTAGGCGGCCATCGTGGCGATGTTGGCCTCGGCCGCCGACCGGCGCAGGGTGAGGACCGGCCAGGTGAACCCGCCACCGAACAGGCTCGGTTTCTCGCGCGCGTAATCGCTCGCCGACCGCTCCCCCGATGGCAGGAAGAAACCCTTGCTGCGCCAGTCGACCCGCGGCTCCGGAACGTCCACGTCCCTACCCCCTGACCTCGTTCAGCACGGCGACCAGGCGTTTCTCCTCGCCGCGGAAGTGCGTCTCCAGCACCGCGGCGAGGGCGCTCAACGCCTCGGGATCATCCTGCCGCACACCCCGGACAAGACCGGAGATGATCGCGTGGTCCTGGCTCAGCTGGGCGAGAAAGGCGCGAAGCTCCGGATGCCGGGCGGACAGCAGCGGGAAAACGTTGACGTCCTCGTCGGTGTGGTGCTCGATGAGGGCGTCGCAGAAGGCCATGCAGTGGGTGGCGAGCTCGTCGCCCGGGTAGATGCCGTCGCGGAGGTCGTCGAGCATGTCGCGCAGACGGGCGTGGGTGAGGATCAGCTGGGTTCCATACGCGCTCAGGCGTTCGTATTCATCAGTCACTGTCCCCGCATCGTAACGACGAGCCGCCGGCCGTGCAGGTCCGTACGCTGCCAGTCCGTCTCGATGTCACTGAGGTTCGCCTCGTGCAGGTCGTAGGTGAGCGCGCCCTCCCGGGTCCAGCTCACCACCTGCCCGTACGCCTCGGCCATGCCGCCGCCGTCCAGCCCCCGCGCGGCACCGTAGATCTCGACGCCGGAGGTGCGCAGCGCCGACGCGGGCACGGTGAGCTCGGCCCCGGCCGACTCGCCGATCTGCACGAGCCGGGTCGGCTTGGCGAACGAGAACCCGGCCGGGATCAGCGACCGCAGCAGGACCTCGGTGGGACGGCCCCAGAGGAAGTCGACCACCACGTCGTACGCCTCCCGGTGGTAGGCCTCGGCCAGCTCCTCGTCGCTCACCGCGGTGTTGATGACCGCGTCGGCGCCGAGAGCGTTCAAGCGAGCGTCGTCCCGGCCGCTCGCGACGACCCGGCCGGCGCCGAGCAGCCGCGCGATCCGGACCGCCAGCCGCCCGGCGACCCCGGTGGCCCCCTGCACCAGGACCGTCTCGCCCGGTTGCAGCCCGGCCGCGGTCTTCATCGACATGCCGGTGATGGCGGTGGAGAGCACGGTTGCGGTGGCCGGGTCGATGCCGTCGGGGATCGGGCCGTAGTGCCCTTCGGCCACGACTGTGCGCTCGGCGAGTGCCCCGTACGGCGGTCGCGGATTGCCGAAACCGACCACCCGGCCGTCGGGCAGCCGGCCGATGCCGTCGAAGCACGGGACGGCCGGAAACGCGGGCATCATCGAGTCGCTCGCGTAGTGCGTTCCGTCGGCCACCGCGTGATCGACGTTCTCCACCGCGGTCGCGAGCACTTCGATGACGACCTCGCCGTCACCGGCCACCGGGTCGGGAAAGTCTTCGTAACGCGGGACTCCGCCGCGCTCGTGCAGGACTGCTGCTTTCATCTCCGCCGCTCCCGTCTCTCTAACAGTGTTAGAGACTCTAACACCGATAGAGTGTGTGGTCGTGGCCCTGGACCGGAAGCGCATCGTCGACGAGGCGGTCGCCCTGCTCGACGCCGAGGGCCTGGAAAGCGTCACGCTGCGCAAACTGGCGACCCGGCTGGGCGTGCAGGCCCCCACCCTGTACTGGCACCTGCCGAACAAGGCGGCCCTGATCACGGCCATCGCCGAGGAGGTGCTGACGCCGTCCCCGGCCATCCCCCTGACCGCCGGGGAACGCTGGCAGGACTGGCTGATCGCGCTGGCCACCCGGTTGCGCACCGCACTGCTCGCGCACCCCGACGGCGCCCGCGTGGTGTCGATGGCCCAGCTGTCGCACAACATGGCCGCCATCTCCGAGCTGGCCATGAAGACCCTGGTGGAGCAGGGTCTGTCACTGCACCGAGCGCGGCTGACGGTGCTGACGGTGGAACGCTTCACGATCGGCTACGCGCTGGAGGAGCAGGCACCGAGACCGCCCGCGGAGGACTTCGACCTGACCGCCTACACCGAGGCCTATCCCACGGTGATAGCCGGCATCACGGAGTACTTCGCCCCCGGCCGCACCCCCGACGACCTGTTCCACGAGTGCGTGACCCTGGTCGTCGAGGGGCCCGGCTAACTGCGGAAGCCGGTCAGGGCGAACGGGACCGCGTCCAGGAACGCCTGGACGCAGGCCGCGGTGTACGGGACGGCGTCGGCCGGCAGGTCGGTGGCGGGGAACCACGCGATGCCGCCGCACTTGTGTGGCTCGGCGTTGATCGGGGTGCCGTGCCGGGCCGGGTCGTGGGTGGCCAGGAAGACCAGGCCGATCCGGGTGGAGCCGTCCGGGTTCTGCTGGTGGATGGTGGTGGCCAGGCGTAACTCGTCCGGGGTCAGCCGCAGGCCGATCTCCTCACGCGCCTCGCGGATCATGCCGGTCAGCGCGTCCTCCCCGTGTTCCAGCTTGCCGGAGGGCAGGTTCCACTGACCGTCGGCGTAACCGGTGTTCTCCCGCCGGGCGAGCAGGACACGATCGCCGTGGCTGAGCACGAGCAGCAGGTCGACGGGGTGTTTGGGCGCGGGGTTCAACGCGGGGAAGCCGTCACGGCCGAGAGCCAGTTGTCCACCGCGGCGATCCTACCGGCGCAGGTCGGCCGTCATCCGATGCAGCTCGGCGAGTCGGTCCGGCAGACTGCGCGGATGTCCCGGGGCGCCGGGGCGGGCATCCTCCGGGCGTGGACCGGCCGGCGGGCGGTAGTTGACGCCCAGCGCGTCCAGTCGCGGCAGGTGCTCCGCCAGCCGGGCCTGGAACTCCGGGAGATCCCGCCCGGCCGGGGACCACACGGTCTCGGCGAAGGCGCACAGCCGCGGATAGGTCATGTAGTCGACGCGCCGGGCCGATTCCATGTGCTCGGTCCAGACGTTGACCTGGCCACCCAGCACGTTGGCGGCCTCCTCGGCGGACAGGCCCGGCGGGACCGGGTCGAAGCCGTACACGTCGGCGAGGGTGAGCCGGGTGCCGACCGGGGTGGGTTCGCCCGGGTCGTCCGACTGCCGATAGTCCAGGTAGCAGGAAATATCCGGGCAGGAGACGACCAATATCCCGGCCCGGGCGGCCATCACGGTCGGGGGCACGCCACGCCAGGCGGCAATCACGGCATTTGCGGGTACGCCGTAAGCCAGTAACTCGTCCCACCCGAAAACCCGTCGCCCCCGCTCGGCCAGGAACGAGGCCATCCGTCCGGTGAACCATCCCTGCAGCTCGGCCGGGCCGGCCAGCCCTTCCCGCGCGATCACCGGACTGTCCGCCCATTCGTCGGCCGGGCACTCGTCGCCGCCGATGCCGATCAGCTGCGACGGGAAGATCTCGCAGACGAACGACAGCACGTCCCGGCAGAACGCCAGCGACTCGGCCGACAGGTTGAGCACATGGGTGGAGATCCCCCAGCCGGTGCGGACCGGCCCGTCGTAGCCGTTGCCCAGCGACGGGTAGGCGGCGATCGCGGCCTGCATGTGCCCCGGCATGTCCACCTCGGGCACCACGGTCACGAAGCGTTCCGCCGCGTAGGCCACGATCTGGCGCAGGTCGTCGGCGGTGTAGAACCCTCCGTGCGGACGCCCGTCATACCGTCCGTGCACCCGCGACCCGAGCATCGTCTCGGACCGCCAGGCCCCGACCGAGGTGAGCCGCGGCCACCCCGGCACCTCGATCCGCCACCCCTGGTCGTCGGTCAGATGCAGGTGCACCACGTTGAGCTTGTGAAACGCCGCAAGGTCGACGAACCGCAGCACATCCGCGACCGGCATGAAGTGCCGAGCGACATCGAGCATCACTCCCCGCCACCCAAACCGCGGCGAGTCCGAAATATCAACAAAAGGCACGGGCCGCGCCCCGACCCCGTCCGGCGAGGCCGCCGTTCCCGGCCCGGAATGGCCCGGCGGCGCGGGCAAAGCTCCCGGCGCGGGACGGCCCGGCGGCGCGGGCAACGCTCCCGGCCTGGAGCGGCGCAGAGCGGCGGGCGGCAGTAGTTGCCGCAGCGTCTGTGCGCCGTAGAAGACCCCGGCGGCCGACCCTCCGGTGATCGAAATACCGTCCGCCGCGACGCGCAGGGCGTAGCCCTCACCCGGCAGCCCCGGATCGACCGCGAGCCGCACCGCCGCCGGCTCCCCCGAATGAAGGGGGAAGCCCAACTCGCCGCGCAGCCAGGCACCGACCCCGTCGAGCCCTTCGCCCAGGGACAGGCGGGCGTCCGGCCCGAATGTGAAGGTCCCACTATCCCGCCGCACGCGGGCCGGCCGCGGAATCACCGAGTCACCTCCGTCGGGGATCGGAACACAAGGGCCTCCAAAACGAACCAGGTTCGCATATAGTTCGTTGGTCGGGGCGAGGTGTCAACGGAGCTGCGGATGAGGATCGGGCTGGTGGTGCATGCCGGGCATCGGCAGCGCTTCGCCGACGCCGCGCGGACCGTCGACGGGGTCGAGCTCGTCTGGGCGGTCTACGACCGGGACGAACAGATCCGCGAGCTGATCGGTGGGTTGCTCCG
This sequence comes from Paractinoplanes toevensis, assembly GCF_018332695.1. GTDB lineage: Bacteria > Actinomycetota > Actinomycetes > Mycobacteriales > Micromonosporaceae > Actinoplanes > Actinoplanes toevensis. The sequence goes on along the minus strand of NZ_BOQN01000112.1, from coordinate 40,918 downwards.
CGAGACGCGACTGGACGGCTTGCTGCTGGGCCTCCTGCCGTACGCGCATGGCCGTGATCTTCTCCCGCCCTCCCTGCCGGTCGCCGTCATGCGGGCCGCGGCTCTTGATCTTGCGTTGGCGTGGGCGAAAGCCCGCGGCAACGGCTGGGCGGCGACGCCGGTGGCGATCGACACGTTCGATCGGGAGATCGTCGACGAGGTGGCGGGGGCACTCGAACTCGATCCGGACCGGATCGCCGCGCTGCCGTTCGATGCGGACCAGCCGATCGACGAGATCGTGGCCTTTCACCGGAAGCGGCTGGCCGAGACCGGGGCGGGCTACCTGATCACCGGGCGGACGGCGGTCGCGGCCGCACTCGGCGGGGAGATCGCGGTGCTGCACGCGGCACCGACGGCGCAGACCATCCGCGCGGGGCTGCACGAGCTGGTGTTGCGGGCGCGCGAGCGGCAGCGGTTCGCCACCGGGTTGTTCCTGCTCGGCGCACCGGGCAGCGATCGGGCCCGGGTCGGGTTGCAGCATCTACTGCTGCACGCGCCGGAGTTCGCCGACGCCTGGATCGACCAGCGCGGGCACCGGGCGTTGCTGGCGTTCGCGCCGGCGTCGCTGTTCGAGGCGGCCACCCGGCAGTGGGTCGGGCTTCCGGTGCTGGCCGAGGCCCGTGACCAGCTGGGCGTGCGGGTGGTGGCGGGGTTCGGGATCGGCGCCTCGGCCCGGCTGAGCGTCGACCTGGCCGAACAGGCGGCGGCCCGGGCCGAGCAGGAGCAGGGTTCGGTGGCCTACCTGTTCACCGACGACGGCGTCACGATCGGGCCGATGGGCGCGACCGGCTCACCGGCGCCGCTGACCTGGACGCACCGCCAGCACGGCGAGCTGGAATCGCTGGCCGGTCGGGCGGGCCTGAGCCCGGCGACGCTGTCCCGGCTGGCGTCGGTGGAGCGCGGGCTGGGCGGCCGCCTGGTCTCACCGGGCGAGCTGGCCCGCGCGATGGGCATCACCGACCCGAGCGGCCGTCGCCTGATCCGCAAGCTGACCGACGCGGGCCTGGTCATCGAGGGCGGCAGCACCCAGATAACCCGCAAGGGCCGCCCGGCCCGCCTCTACCGCCTGGCCATCACGAGCGCGCTGGAGGCAGCCGAATGACCCGTCCGATGCCTCGACCGCAGGCGGCCGGCGCAGAGCTGGAGGCGTGCGGATGACCTGGGACCTGTTGCTGGCCGGGGGTGACCCGGTCGACGTGGCGGTCAAGGACGGGCTGATCGCGGCCACCGGCCAGGACCTTCCCCGCAGTGACGCGCTGACCGTGGTGGACGTCGGCGGGCTGCTGGTCACGCCCGGGCTGGTCGATCTGCACACGCACGTCGGACCGGGCTACTGGGGCATCGACCCCGATCCGATCGCCTGGCACACGGGCGTCACCACCTGGGTGGATGCCGGGACGACGGGGGCCTACACGCTCGACGGGCTGCTGCGAAAGAGCTTCGACGTCCGGGTGGCGGGGCTGCTCAACATCTCGGCGGTGGGGCTCGCGGGCCGCACCGGCGAGAGCCGCGACCTCGCCAACTGCGACGTCGCGCTGGCCATCGACACCGTGCAGCGGCACCGGGACCGGATCTTCGGGATCAAGGTGCGGATCGACCGGGAGACGGTGGGTGACAACGGGGTCGCCCCGCTGCGGCGGGCCCTCACCGTCGGGGACGCCTGCCGGGTGCCGGTCATGGTGCACGTAGGGGCCGCTCCCCCGGCGGTCGACGAGGTGCTCGAGCTGCTGCGGCCCGGCGACATCGTCACGCACTGCGCCAGCGGCATCGCGTCGCCGGTCGGGCCGGCAGCGGTCGCGGCCGGGGAGCGCGGGGTGGTGTTCGACCTGGGGCACGGGTCGGGCGGGTTCGCGTTCGACATCCTCGAGCAGCAGCTCGACCTGGGGCTGCGACCGCACACGATCTCGACGGACCTGCACGCGAGGTCGGTGCTCGGGCCGGTCTTCGACCTGCCCACCACGATGGCGAAGATGCTGGCGGCGGGGCTGCCACTGGCCGAGGTGATCGCGGCGGTCACGGTGCGGCCCGCGACGGCGCTCGGGCTCGACGCGGGCACGCTCGACGTCGGCAAGCCCGCCGATCTCGCCGTCTTCGCCATCGAGCACGGCAAATTCGAGGTGACCGACGCCCACCTGGCGGCACGGATCGCGCCGATGCGTTTGGCGAACGTGGCCACGTACCGGAAAGGGCAATTGCTTCCGCCGCGCCTGCCGGTCCCGCCGGCACCGTGGATTCCGCTGACCGGCGCGCAACGCGCGGCCCTGGGTCGCCGGGACCGCGACATTCGCGCTCTGCTCAACCAGCCGTTGGTCGGCCGGGACGGACTTGCCGATCAATTCCCACGAGAAACCAGGAGTGAATGACATGCCCAAGCGCGCGATAATCACCGACAAGGCGGCCCCGGCCGGCGGCCCCTATTCGCACGCGGTCGTCGCCGGCGACACGATCTACCTGGCCGGAGCCATCCCGGCACTGCCCGACGGCACCCGCGTGACCGGCAGTTTCGCCGAGCAGGCGCACGCCGCTTTCCGCAACCTGGCCACGGTCGCCGAGGAGGCCGGCGCGAGCCTCGACGACGCCGTGCGGGTGGGTGTCTATCTGCGAGACTTCGCCGATTTCGCGGAGCTGAACGAGATCTACGCGCAATACATCAAGGGCGACAACCTTCCGGTGCGCACGACGCTGCCGGTTCCGCTGGAGGGTTTCGACATCGAGATCGACGCCATCCTCTACATCGGATAGGCCGGCACCGCCGGACAGGGCCGCTTTCGCAGGAGTCGGGCTGCGGCGTAGCCGCCGCCCATTCCTGCCGTCCCGCACAGGTCTTTTGGTACGCGGTGGGACCGGTCCCGTGGCACTCGGTTTCGCCGAGCGGGACTCATTCTCCGCGCGCCACCGCCGGGCGGGCCCGGCCCGCAACGCCACTTCACTGCCGGGCCCATCTCCGCCCGCGAGCGCGGCGACGGCCCGGCCCACGTGGCCCGGCGACTCACGACCCGTTACCTCGCCAGGACACCCCTGGACATCCTTCCGCCCGCGTTCTGCCCTGCTGCCTGATACTCGCAGACCCGCGCGCACGGATGAGCAAGGCAAAGCGCCGCAGCACCACGTCGGGGGCTGAATCGCCAAGATCTGATCCGCCTTCAAGACCGACGCATCCCATGCGAGGCGCGGCACGCGAGAGGCATCACGCGAAAGGCGCGGCACGCGCCGTGCCCGCGCGCAGGTCGCGCCGAGCGGCGGCCCGCCCGATGTTGCGGTTGTGGGCCCCCGGACCGTACTTGAAAAGGAGCGCGAGTTCGGCGCTCAGCGGGCCGTTCTCGTGGTTTCGGACCCTACGAAAGACTGACCAGGGCCGCGGCGAAGAACGACAGTGAGCCGGTCGTGCCGGGCAGGTCGGCAGGGTGATTCAGGTGGCCGTGCGGCGCGCCCTCGGCGACGAAGACTGTTGCCGAGTCCAGTTGCCGGGCCAGTAGCTCGCCGGACGTGCGTAGATCGTCGTATTCGGACAGCAGGATCCAGGCCGGCGGCAGGCCGGTCAGCCGGGCCGCGCCGGGCAGCGCGTCCGGTGGCAGGTCGCTGATCCGGCCCACGTAATTGCGGACCATGTCCTCGATCCCGGCCGCGGTGAACCGCGCGCCCGGCGGCAGCGCCTCGGACAGTGCTGCCGCCAGGTCGGCGTCCGCGGCCGGGTTGGGGAAGTGCGCGAACGGATAGGCCAGCAGCAGCGCGTCCGGGACGGGCCCGCCGGCGTCCCGGGCGCGCAGCGTGGCGGCCAGCGCGAGGGCAGCGCCGGCGCTGGCCCCGCCGATCGCCCGCCGGTCCGGCAGGTCGGCCGCGCCGGTGAACCAGGTCCAGGCCGCGAAGACGTCGTCGAGCGGCACCGGATAGCGCACTCCCTCGGTGGCGAGCCGGTAATCGACCGACACCACGTAGGCCCCGGCCCGGGCGGCGAGCTGTGCGCTGACCCAATCCCCCTCGGGCATGTCGGCCGAGCCGTGCCGGAAGCCGCCACCATGCGCCCAGAGCAGCGCCGACCCGGGCCCGGCCGGCGGGCCGGCACTGCCCGGTGCGAGCCCGGCCGGTGGGCCGTCGGGGCGGTAGGTGCGCAGCCGGATCGGGCCGTGCGGGCCGGGAATGCTGATCTCGCCGGTGATCACGCCGGCCGGTGCGGGCGGGCTGACCGGTGGGGCGGGCTCGGGGCCGGCGCCGGTTCGGAACCGTTCGAGGGCGGCGAGACGGTCGGCGTGGAAGCGTTCGATCGGCATGATCCCTCGCAGTTGAAACGTATAGATTGATGTCTATGCTTTACCACAATCGCCTCGCCGAAGCCGCCGATCTCGCCGACTTCCGGATGGAGGGTGACGGCGCCGTGTCGTTCCCCTGCGGCCGCCTGCGACTGGAGAGCCGGCGCCCGCCCGAGGACGGCCAGGACGCCAACATCGTGCTGTGGTGCCCGGCCGACTTCGGCCCGAACATCGTCGCTACCTGGGATTTCTGGCCGATCCGGGAACCGGGCCTGGCGATCCTTTTCTTCCACGCGCGGGGCCGCGACGGCGAGAGCATCTTCGACCTGGCCCCGCGCACCGGACCGTACGAGCAGTATCACCACGGCGACCTCAACGCCTACCACGTCTCGTATTTCCGCCGCCGATGGCCGTCGGAGCGCCGGCTGCACACCTGCAACCTCCGCAAGAGCTACGGCTTCCACCTCGTGGCGCAGGGACCCGATCCGCTCCCGCCGGCCCTCGACGCGCAGGGACCGTATCGAATGCGCCTCACAGTCCATGATGGATTCATAACGTTCGAGGTCGCGGACCTGTTGACCTTCCGGTGGACCGACCCGGAGCCGTTGCCGGGCGGCCGGATCGGCTTCCGGCAGATGGCGCCGATGATCGGCGAGTACTCCGACCTGCGAATTGTCACCCCCTGATCTACCTGCCGGAAAGGGTTTTCCGGAGCGTTGACTTTGAGACGATTCAAAGTTACGTTCCTCGATACCTGTTAACCCGCCCGTCACAACGGCAGGGGGCGCGATGACTCCGGCGGCGTGGGCACTACGGCTGTACGAGGCGGCCGACGAAGTTTTCTGGGCGGTCAAGTTAAGTCTGATGTGGACGGTCGGCACCCTGGCCGGTGGCGTGGTCCTCGGGGTCGGCCCGGCCACGCTCGCGGCGTACACCGTGGCCCGCCGGCACGCCGAGGGTGAAACGGGATCGTCCTTCGTCCGCGCCTACCGCACCGAGTTCCGGCGCGGCTCCGCCCTCGTCCTTCCGATCGTCGCCACGGCCACGCTGCTGATCACCAACTATCACTGGCTGGCCGACCGCAACGCCCGGATCGCCACCCTGGCCGCCCTCGCCTTCCTCGCCGTGATCGCGGCCTACCTGCTGCCCATGGCCGTGCACTACGACCTCCGGACGCCGGCTCTTCTCCCCAAGGCCTCGCGGTTCGCCCTGCTGCGCACACCCGCATCCGTCCTGCTGCTGTTCACCCTCGTCGCGTTCGGTTTCGCGGTAGCCGCGTTCCCCGTCCTGCTGGTGGTGGCCGTCGGCGGGTGGATCCAGCTGGACACCTGGCTCTGCCTGCGCCTGTTCGCCGAGAACGAGGCACTCCGAAAGGGACTTACATGAAGAAAAGCCTGGCGGCGCTGGCCGCCCTGACACTGATAACGGCCGGTTGCGGCGACAGCGGGAGCGAGACGAGCAGCGACACCATCACCGTGATGGCGCCGCTGTTCGGCACCGCGCCCGACCCGAACGGCGAACTGCAGCAGGCCGTGCAGAAGCTGATCGGCAAGAAGCTCCAGATCACCTGGGTGCCGAACGCCGACTACAACGAGAAGACCAACGTCACCCTGGCCTCCAACAACATGCCGCAGGTCATGGTCATCCAGGGCGACAAGCAGGCGGCGTTCGTACAGGCCGCGCAGGCCGGCGCGTTCTGGGACCTGACCGGCAAGCTCGACAAATATCCGAACCTCGTCCCGGCCGACCCGACGACCGGTAAGAACGCGACGGTCAACGGCAAGACCTTCGGCATCTACCGGGTCCGCCCGCTGCTGCGCTCGGCCATCTCGATCCGCAAGGACTGGCTGGAGAAGCTCGGCCTCCAGATGCCGAAGACGGTCGACGACCTGCAGGCCATCGCGAAAGCCTTCACCGAGCGGGACCCGGACGGCAACGGCAAGAAGGACACGTACGGGCTGATCGTGCCGAAGTGGCCGGGCAACTACGCCAGTTCCAGCCCGTACGACGTGATCGAGACCTGGTTCGGCGCCCCCAACGGCTGGGGTGACCGGGGCGGCAAGCTCGTCCCCGGCTTCGACACCGAGGAGTTCGTGACCGCCAACAAGTGGCTCAAGACCTGGGTCGACAACGGCTGGATCAACCCGGACTTCGCCACCCTGGACAGCGCCAACTGGAACAAGCCGTTCGTGCAGGGCCGGGGCGGCATCATCATCGACGTCAACGTCCGCTCCGGCGACCTGGTCAAGCTGTTCAAGGAGGGTGACCCGAAGAACTTCGACAAGGTCGCCCTGGCCGGCAACCTCGCACGCTCCGACGGGCAGAAGTTCTCCGCCCCGTTCCCGGGTTACAACGGCATCGTCGCGATTCCCAAGCAGAAGGTGAAGACCGAGGAACAGCTCGACCAGGTGCTGCAGGTGCTCGACAAGATGCAGACCAAGGAGGGCACGGTCCTGCTCACCAACGGGATCGAGGGCCGCAACTTCAAACTCGAGGACGGGTACGCGGCGCCGCTCGACGAGGACAACCCGCAGATCAAGCAGATCAACAACGACGTCGAGAAGGCGTTCATCCAGCTCGGCACCCGGGCCAGCATCGGCCTCGGCGCCTACCCGCCGAAGCCGGCCGACGAGCCGTCCCGCAAGCTGGTCGTGCTTCGTGACCAGCTGGCGGCCGAGGACCTGAAGACCGCGGTGCACAACCCGGCGCTCGGCGTCGTCTCGGAGACCTACATCAAGCAGGGCAAGACCCTCGACCTGATCATCCCGGACGCCCGGATCAAGTTCCTGTCCGGCGACATCACCGAGGAACAGCTGCGGGCCGAGGTCAAGCGGTGGTACGCCGAGGGCGGCGAGAAGGTCGCTCAGGAGACCAACGATCTCGTGGCGAAGCTCGGCAAGTAACCGTGGCCACCGACCTGGAACGTCCGCCGGTGGTGCAGCCTGAGATCGCGCCACCGGCCGCTGTCAAAGCGCGCCGAGTGATCCGCCACGGCTGGCTGTATCTGATGCTGCTGCCCGGCCTGGCCTACTTCCTGATCTTCCGGTACTGGCCGATGTACGGCCTGAGCATCGCGTTCCAGGACTACCTGCCGTTCCTCGGCTACGCCGACAGCCCGTGGGTGGGGCTCAAGCACTTCGAGGAGTTGTTCACCGGCTCGGACTTCACCCGGCTGATGACCAACACCCTGATCCTGGCCCTGCTCACCGTGGTCTTCGTGTTCCCGGCCCCGATCATCGTGGCGCTGCTGCTCAACGAGCTGCGGCAGCGAACGCTGAAGAACTCGATCCAGTCGATCATCTACATCCCGCACTTCCTGTCCTGGACGATCGTGGCGTCGGTGAGCTACCTGCTGTTCTCGGCGGATTTCGGGGTCATCGCCGGGTTCATCAACGACATCGTCGGCGGGCCGCGGGCCGATTACGTGGCCCAGGAGGCGTGGTTCCGGCCGATCGTCGTGCTGCAGCTGCTGTGGAAGCAGACCGGCTGGGGCACGATCATCTACCTGGCCGCACTGGCCGGTGTGGACACCCAGCTGTACGAGGCGGCCCGGGTCGACGGGGCCGGCCGGTGGCGGCAGTTCTGGCATGTCACGCTGCCCGGCATCCGGCCGGCCATCGTGATCATGGGAATCCTGACCTGCGGGCATCTGCTCGACTCCGGGTTCGAGCAGATCTGGCTGATGACCACCTCGCTGAACCGGTCGGTGGCCGACGTCTTCGACACGTACGTCTACTACATCGGCATCACCCAGGGCTCGTACAGCTACTCCACCGCGGTCGGCCTGTTCAAGGGCGTGGTCGGGGTGCTGCTGATCTACGGCTCGAACCTTCTCGCCAAGCGGTTCGACGAGCGGGGGTTGTTCTGATGGCCCGGGACGAGTCGGTCGGCGGCCGCGTGTTCGACGTACTCAATGTTGTTCTTCTTCTTGGTCTTGCCCTGATCACGCTGTTGCCGTTGCTGTATGTGGCGGCCGGTTCGTTCGCGTCGGAGGGGGAGATCGCCGCCCGGCCGTTCTTCCTGTGGCCGAAGCACATCGTCACCGACACCTACGACTACATCTTCGGCACCGGGGTGTTCGTCCGCGCGCTGGCCACCACCGTCGGCGTCACCCTGGTCGGCACCGCGGTCCAGGTCGGGCTGACGCTGACCATGGCCTACCCGCTGTCCAAGCGGCGGCTGCCAGGCCGGGCCCTGGTGCTCAACCTGGTGATCTTCACGCTGGTGTTCAGCGGCGGGATGATCCCGACCTACCTGGTGGTGCGCAACCTCGGGCTGCTGGACAGTTACTGGGCGCTGATCCTGCCGCTCGCGATCAACCCGTTCTACCTGATCATCGTGAAGACGTTCTTCCAGCAGCTGCCCGAGGCCCTGGAAGAGGCCGCGATGATCGACGGCTGCACCGAGCTGGGCGTCTTCCGGCGGATCGTGCTGCCGCTGTCCAAGCCGATCATCGCGACGTTCTCGCTGTTCTACGCGGTCGGCATCTGGAACGACTACATGTCTCCACTGCTTTACATCAACGACAGTCAGAAGTGGACCCTCCAGGTGCTCGTCCGCCAGCTCACCGCGCCCAACGCGGACTCGGCGAACGTGGTGCAGCAACTGGACTCCACCCTCTTTCCCGAGCAGGGCCTGAAGTTCGCGATCATCGTGATCGCGACGCTGCCGATCCTGCTGGTCTACCCCTTCCTGCAAAAGCATTTCGCGAAGGGCGTCCTGATCGGATCCGTCAAGGAGTAACCGTGGAACGTCGCCGCGTCCTGGCCGGCATGGCCGCCGCCCCTTTTGTCCCGATGATTCCGAGAGTGGGGAGAGCCGCCGTGCCCGAAGTACGACTCACCTGGCTGGAGGGCCGCCCCGGCTCGTCGGCCACCACCACCTGGGGAACCCCGTGGCCCAAGGGCACGGTCCCCGGCGACCAGGCCTTCCGGCTGGCCGACCCGGCCGTGCCCGTGCAGAGCTGGCCGCTCGCCTACTGGCCGGACGGCACGCTCAAGTGGAGCGGGCACGCCATCGCGGACGGCGCGCCGTCCGACGCGTACACCCTGCAGGCCGGCACCCCCGATCGGCCGGCGCAACCGGTCGTCGTCACCGACCGTAAGAAATACGTCGAGATCGACACCGGCGTGATCGTCGCTCGCGTCCCGCGCAGCGGGCGCGAGCTGATCAGCGAGATCCGCCGCGGCGAGACGGTGATCGCCCGCGACGGCGTGCTGGTCGCCTACCGCCAGGAGCACATCTCGGACGAGCCGTCGCCGCGCCACCTCGTCCAGAGCGACGTGCGGAAAGTTGTGGTCGAGCAGTCCGGGCCGGTGCGCGCGGTGGTGCGGATCGAAGGACGGCACGGACACGACTGGCTGCCGTTCACCGTGCGGCTGGTCTTCTTCGCGGGCGCCGAGAGCGTCAAGATGATGCACACGTTCGTCTATGACCGGGACGGCTCGAAGGACTACATCGCCGGGCTCGGCGTGCGCTTCAAGGTGCCGATGCGGGACGCGGCCTACGACCGCCACATCCGCTTCGTCGGCGACGGGCACGGCCAGCTCACCGAGGCCGTCCAGGGCATCACCGGCCTGCGGCGGGACCCGGGGCTGGCGGTACGCAACGCGCAGATCGCCGGGACCGCATTGCCCGACCCGGCCACCTGGGACCAGCGCGTCACCACCCGCCTGCAGTACATCCCGCTGTGGGGCGACTACTCGCTCAGCCAGCTCTCGGCCAACGGCTTCACGCTTCGCAAGAGGACCAAGCAGGGGTACGGGTGGGTAGCGGTCGACCAGGGTCAGCGGGCCTCCGGGCTGGCCTACGTCGGCGGGGTCACCGGCGGGGTGGCGGTCGGGCTCAAGGACTTCTGGCAGCGGCACCCCACCCAGCTCGACATTCGCCGGGCGCACACCGCCGAGGCCGAGGTCACGGTCTGGCTGTGGTCACCCGATGCCGGGCCGATGGACATGCGCTTCTATCACGACGGGATGGGCCAGGACACCTATCCGGAACAGCTCGAGGGTCTCAACATCACCTACGAGGACTACGAACCCGGCTTCGGTACGCCGTACGGCATCTCCCGTACCAATGAATTGGTTCTGTGGGCCTTGCCCTCGACTCCCCCGGCCGAGCGCCTCGGCGCGATGGCCGACCAGGTCCGCACTCCCCCGCAGCTGATCAACCCGGTCGAGCACCTGGTCTCCTGCAACGTCTTCGGCGGCCTGTTCGCGCCGGTCGACCGGACCGACCCGCTGAAGGCCACCATCGAGGACCATCTGGACTTCCTCTTCGACTTCTACCGCAAGCAGGTCGATCAACGGCACTGGTACGGCTTCTGGAACCACGGCGACATCATGCACACCTTCGACGAGGACCGTCTGGTGTGGCGCTACGACATCGGCGGTTACGCCTGGGACAACTCCGAGCTCTCCCCCGACCTGTGGCTCTGGTACGCGTTCCTGCGTTCCGGCCGCGCCGACATCTACCGGTTCGCCGAGGCGATGACCCGGCACACCGGCGAGGTGGACGTCTACCACCTGGGCAAATGGGCCGGTCTGGGCACCCGGCACGGCGTGCAGCACTGGGCCGACAGCGCCAAGCAACAGCGCATCAGCACGGCCATCTACCGCCGGATCTACTACTATCTGACCGCCGACGAACGCACCGGCGACCTGCTCTCGGAACTGGTCGATTCGGACCGTACGTTCCTGGTGCTCGACCCGATCCGCAAGATCCGCACCGAGCCGTACACTCCCGACCCGCACGCGCTGTCGATCGGCCTCGGCACCGACTGGAGCGGTCTGGCGGCCGCCTGGCTGACCGAGTGGGAGCGACGGGGGCCGCTCGCCGAGAAGGCCAAGGCGAAACTGCTCGGCACGATGGAGACGATCGGCGCGATGCCGAACGGCTTCGTCACCGGCAGCGGCCTGTACGACCTGGACACCGGCCGGTTCGCGCCGGTCACTGCCAAAACCGTCAGCGTCTCCCACCTGAGCGCGATGTTCGGCCAGGTGGAGATCTGCGCCGAGGTCATCGACCTGGTCGACATGCCGGCCTTCGAGGCGGCCTGGTTGCAGTACTGCCGCCTGTTCAACGCGACCGCGGCCGAGCAGACCGCCGAGTGCGGTGCGGCGTTCGGCAACCTCATCCTGCGCCAGGGCCACGCCCGGCTGACCGCGTACGCCGCGGTGCGGTTGAACAACGCCGCGCTGGTCACCCGGGCCTGGCGCGACTTCTACACCGGTGACGGCTACGCACCGACCCTGCCGTGGAAGAGCGAACGGGTCACCTCCACGCTCACCCCGACCGACGCCGCGAAGTGGGTGTCCACCAACACGACCGCGCTCTACGGCCTGGCCGCGATCCAGAACCTCGCCCTGGTGGGCGACCAGATCATCGCGCCCTGAGCAGCCCGTCGACGAAGGCTCGCAGGCCCGGGACGTAGGTGTCCCGGGCCGCGAGAACCGGCCACTGCGGACCGATCGCGGCCAGGCGCGGGGTCTGTTCGGGGTCGAAGCCGGTGAAGTCGCCGTTCTTTTTCTTGCTGGAGTGCACCCGGACCAGAATCTCGCCGACCGTGTAATACCAGATGCTCCGGAACAGCCCGGCCGCCTGCTCCTGGGTGCATCCGGCGTCCTCGGCCGCGGCCACGATGACCTCGACCAGTCGCACGGCCGAGCCGCCGAGCAGGCCCAGGAAGCCATCGGTGGTCAGCACCTCGGCGGCCCACGGCCAGCCGGCCAGGGTGTCGCGCATCGCCGCGGCGGCCACCACGATGCGTTCCCGTGGATCGTCCGGCAGATCCGGGAACGGGGCCTGCGCCGCGTACTCGTTGAGCAGCAGGAGCAGCAGGTCCTCCTTGTCCCGCACGTGGTGGTAGAGGGTCGTCGCCCCGATGCCCAGCTCGCCGGCCAGCCGCCGGATCGTCAGCTTCTCCCAGCCGCTCTCGTCGATGAGCCCGCGAGCCGCGGCCAGAATCTCCGCGCGCGAGGTGACCGGTGGTCGGCCGGTGCGGCCGTTCGATGTCGACACCCCACCATCTTGCGTCGTCTGCTACTTTCGGAACATGTTCCGAAAGTCGAACCGCACCCTGACCGCAGTAGCTCTCGTGCAATTCATGGTGTCGCTGGACCTCTCGGTGGTGAACGTCGGACTGCCCCGGATCGCGTCCGGCCTGGGTTTCAGCGCCGCCGGCCTGACCTGGGTGATCCACGCCTACGCCCTCACCTTCGGCGGCCTGCTCCTGCTCGGCGGCAAAGCCGCCGACCGCTTCGGCCGCAAACGGATCCTGCTGCTCGGCCTGGCCGCCTTCGGCGTCGCCTCCCTGATCGGCGGCTTCGCCCAGACCCCCGGCCAACTCGTCACGGCCCGCGCCGCCCAGGGCATCGGCGCCGCCGCCCTGTCCCCCGCCGCACTGGCGCTGCTCACCGCGGCCTTCCCCAGCGGCAAGCCCAGAGTCCGAGCCTTCGGCGTGTGGGCCGCGACCAACGCGGCCGGCGGCGCCCTCGGCGTCCTGATCGGCGGCGTGCTGACCCAGTACGCGGGCTGGCGCTGGGTGATGTTCATCAGCGTCCCGATGGCCGCCGTCACCCTGGCCCTGACCTGGCGGGGCGTCCCCGCCGACCGGCCGGCGACCCCCACCGGCCGCCCCGACGTGCTCGGCGCCGTGCTGGCCACGGCCGGCATGGGCCTGCTGGTCTTCGGCATCGTGCGCACCGACCGGCACGCCTGGACGTCACTGTCCACCCTTTTCACCCTCGCCGCGGCGGTCGCCCTGCTGGCCGCGTTCCTGGCCGTCGAACGCCGCACCACCCGCGACCCGCTGATCCGCCTCGGTCTGCTGACCAACCGCGCGGTGGCCGGCGCGAACGCCTACAACCTGCTGGTCGGCGCGGCCATCACCGCGACGTTCTACTTCGCGTCCCTCTACCTGCAACGCGTCCTCGACATCGGCCCGGCACTGACCGGCGTGATGTTCCTGCCGTTCGCCCTGGGCGTGATCGCCGGCAGCATCCTGGCCATCCGACTTGGCTACCGCACCAGCTCCCGCAACATCCTGGTCGGGGGCGCCCTGCTGACCGCGGCCGGCTTCGCGTGGTTCAGCCGAATCAGCCCCGACGGCTCCTTCCGCACCGACGTCCTGGGCCCGTCGATCGTCGCCAGCATCGGCTTCGGCCTCTGCCTGGGCCCACTCGTCTCGGTAGCGACTGCGGACGTGGCGCCCGAGGAGTCCGGCACGGCATCCGGCCTGCTGAACAGTTCCCGCCAGATCGGCGCATCACTGGGCCTGGCCGCCCTGGGCACCGCGGCCCAGCACCGCACCGGTCCGCTATCCACCCCAGTCGCCCTGACCAGCGGCTATGCATTGGCGCTGACACTCAGCGCGCTCCTCCTGCTGACCGCCGCCGCAATAGCGGCCACAGCCATGCCCCGAAGCGCCACTGCACCCTCCCCTGAACCAACAGCGGCGAAAGCTTGAATAGAAATCTAGGCATAAGACAACTGGTCATATAACCTCTAGGCGTTCGTCAACCAGGAGGACGAAAATGCCAGTCGATGCGACGCCCGGGAGTAAGGCGTCAAGGAAGGACTACGACGGCCTGTTCAAGTCGATGTTCGAGGCGCACCCCGAGGACACACTGAGAATCCTGTTCGGTGCGGAGTTGGACGGCCGGCAGGTGGTTCTGGAGGGGCCGACGGAACAGCAGCGTCGACTGACCCGAAGCAGAGACAAGGTCTACTTGGCCCTGCGAGACAGAGAGGAGCAGGACCGAGCAGAGAAGGACGGACTCCCGATCCCCTTGCACGACGTATACCACCTCGAGGTACAGGTCGAGCGGGTGACGGACTTCGAGGAACGGATGATGTCCTACTGGTCGTCGCTGGCACTTAAGTACTCGCGCGCACGGCATCGGCTCCACCAGGTGGTGGTTTGGCCGTTCGGCGGCGGCTATCCCGGAAACTTCCAGCGGGACGGCGCCGCGCTGCGGTACACGTCATGGAACCTGGCGGAGGATCTGGACCCTGAGTACATCCTCGCGAGCGGCCTGGCGCCGCTCGCCCTGTGGTCCAAGAACCCGCCACCCGATGCGGTGGAACGGGTGGCCGAGACGATAGCCGCAACAGCCGATCCGGACGAACGGCTGGTCTTGGTTGAGCTGGGTAAACTGGGTCCCAGACCCATCGCGACTCAGTTGGTCAAAGCGTTGATGAGGAGAGGAATGAGCGACATTCTGGAAGGTACCGAGTTCGCCCGCGACCTCGCCCGCCGCAAGATCGAAGAGGGCCGGGCAGAAGGCCGCGACGAAGGACGTGTCGAGGCTTTGGCGGCACTTCTGAAGCACCACTACGGGGCCATCGACGATCTTCCTGAGCTCGCGCGCAAGCTGGCGGCCGTCGACTACGAACAGCACCTTCAGTGGGTCACCGATCGCGTGCCGCTGGAGCAGTTGCGGGCGGTCTGAGCATCAGGGTTCACCCGCCCACTCGCCGATCGAATAAGGTTGGCGGGTGGGCTCTGCCATCGACTTTTCCGGATATCTGCGGCGGCTCGGGGTGGAGCGGGAGCCGCCCAGCCTTGACGGACTGAAGGCTCTGCATCGGGCTCACGCCGAGCGGGTGCCCTACGAATGTCTGGAGATCTGGCTCGGGCGGCCCACCACCGTCGAGCCCGAGGATTCGATCGGGCGGATTCTGCGAGGGCGCGGCGGATACTGCTTTCACCTCAACGGGGCTTTCTCGGCGCTGCTCACGGAGCTCGGCTATGCCGTCACCCGGCACTACGGCGGGGTGCAGGGCAATGCTTCGCACCCGGCCGGAGCGGTCGGCAACCATCTCGTGCTGACCGTGTCGGGACTGCCGTCCGATACGGCGCCCGACGGGAACTGGCTGGTCGACCTCGGCATGGGCGACGGCATCTACGAACCGCTGCCGCTGGCCGAAGGCGAATACCAGCAGGGCCCGTTCCGGTACCGACTGTCGCGGTCGGCGGCGGAGCCCGGTGGCTGGCGGTTCGATCACGATCCGCGGGGCGGGTTCCTCGGGATGGACTTCCGCGGCGAGAGCGTGGAGATGTCGGCGTTCGCGGCCAAGCACGAGGAGCTCTCCACCTCCCCCGACTCCGGGTTCGTGCGGGTAGCCACCGTGCAGCGGCGAGACGCGCACGGCATCGACATCGTGCGCGGGCTGGCACTGAGCCGAACCGGTGACATCGAGCAGAAGACGATCCTCGATCGGCGGGACGACTACTTCGCGGCGCTGGCCGACGTCTTCGGGATCACTCTCGACGACGTCGGCCCGGCCGACCGAGACGCGCTCTGGCGACGCCTCACCGAAGCACACGAGAAGTGGCTGGCCGGCGTCAGCTCTCCGTGATGGTCAGGGCCGACATTCCGGCCACGGCCTCCACGTCGAAGCCGGCTTCGCCGTTCCCCCAGCCGTTCGCGGTGAAGGACCGGCCGGGGGCTATGCCCTTGTGGGTTGCGCCGGCCAGCGTCACCTGGCCGGCCCCGGACTGCACCTGCACCCGCACCGGGGTCGCGCCGGCCAGCCTCACCAGGAACTGGTCCACGCCGCCGGTCATCCGCACCGGAACCACGCTGGTCGGCACCGGCAGGGTCAGGTCGATGCGGCTGGCGCCGCCGGTCAGGTCTACGCCGTCCACGACCGCGCCGGTCAGGTCGACGGTGGTCTGGGCGGTGCCGCCGTTCATCTGCAGCGTCCACCGCACCTTGTTGTTCAGCACGATCGTCACCTCGGACGGGCCGCCGTGCACGCCGGCCGGCAGGTGCAGCCGGACCGCGCCGTCCGCATCGTCCACCTTCGGGGTCACGCCGCTGCCCGCGGGGGTCGTCACCCGGTAGAGGTCGTCGCCCAGGTCGTCGGTGCGCAGCCGCACCGAGCCGGCGCCGTCGACCAGCTCGAAGCGGGCCGACTCGCGGCCGTCGACCGGGCCGCTGACCGCGTCGCCGCTGACGCCGGTCCGGCCGACCGCCTCGGTCCGGTCCGGGTCGTCGCCGACCCAGCGCGGGGCGATCAGGATCGCCGCCGCCATACCGGCCAGGAACAGGACCACCCCGGCGACCAGCAGCGGGCGCCGATATCGACGCACCCGGGCGCCCTGTGCGGTCTCGGCCTCCTCCGGCGCACCCCAGCCGGGCAGCTCGAAGCCCTGGTGCGTGGTGAGGTAGTCGAGGTCGTCCGAGTCGTCGAACGGGTCGGCGGGCGGCGGGTAGTCGCGGGCCTCGACCGGTTCGAACCCCACCGGGTCGGTGTCCTCCTCGCCGGGGGCCGGCCACTCCCCGGTCAGCTCCTCGTCGTAGGGCGTCCGGGCCGGATAGTTCTGCGCCAGCGGCCCCGCCACGGGGTAGCGCTCCACCGGGTGCTCGCCGGTCGCGTACTCCTCCGCCCCGGGCCGTTCGCCGAGGAACTCCGATGCGGGCGAGTCCGGGCCGTAGTCGTCACCGACGTAGTCCTCGTAGTCGAAGACGTCGGCGGGCGGATCGTCACCGGGCGGGTTGGGGGCCATCGTTCCTCCTGGGACGGAGCCGGCACCATCCGGCGCGGCTCCTCGGCCTTCACTACGGACGGGAGGCGCCCGGGGGTTGACCTCTACCGAGGTTCACGTTGTCGGATGGGACTCATGGAGATCACTGGGCTGGGCTGGCTGGGCACGAGGACGGCGCAACCCGAGGCGCTCGCCGACTTCTACCGGCGGGTGCTCGGACTGCGGGAGACGTACACCGCACCGGGGTTCTGGGTGTTCACGCTGCCGGACGGGCGGAACGTCGAGGTGTTCGCGCCGGGTCGGGGCAAGGACTTCTTCGACACCGGGCCGGTGGCCGGGTTCGCGGTGCGGGACCTGCCGGCGGCGATCGAGGAGCTGCGGGCGGCGGGGGTGGAACTGCTCGGTGAACCGGGCGAGTCCTGGCAGCATTTCCGGGGACCGGACGGGAACGTCTACGAACTGGTCGCGGACGTCAGGTAACGCTGGATGGTCGGGCCCACCCAGGCTGCGGCCTCGTCGGCGGTCATCGCCACGACCGGCGGCAGCCGCAGCACGAAGCGGCACAGGGCCAGCCCCAGCATCTGGCTCGCCACCAGTCCGGCCCGGCGCGGGGCGTCGGCCGGGTCGGGACAGGCGGCCGTCGCCAGCGGCAGGAGCTGGGCGCCGAACAGTTCCCGCATGCGCTCGGCGGCCGCCTCGTTGGTGGCCGCCGCCCGCAGCAGCGCGGTCAGCGTCTCGTCGCTCTCCCAGCGGTGCAGGAAGTGCCGGGCCAGGGCGGCGCCCAGCTCGTCGCGGGGAATGCCGGCCGCGTCGGGCAGCTGAAGGTCGAACTCGGCCGCCGCGGCGAACAGCTTCTCCTTGTTGCCGTAGTACCGCATCACCATCGACGGGTCGATCCGGGCGTCGGCGGCGATCGCCCGGATGGTGGCGCGCTCGTAACCGTCGCTGGCGAACCGTTCGCGGGCGGCAGCCAGGATCGCCGCCCGGGTCGCGTCGGATCTGCGCACGGCCGAGGTCATGCTGCGATCGTAGACAGCTCGGACAGTCGCATCGCGAGCCGCCGCCGCACCACCGGGAGGCGGCCGGCCAGCGGCAGCAGGCCGGTCAGCAGGCGGTTGCGTGAGGTGGCCACGCGGGTCATCCGGTCGGTCATCGCGACCACGCCGGCCGCGACCGGGCGGCGGCGACGCTCGTAACCGTCGAGGTCGGTGCCGTCGGCGAGCACGGCAGCGAGATCGACCGCGTCCTGGATGCCGGTGTTCATGCCCTGGCCGCCGGCCGGGCTGTGCACGTGGGCGGCGTCCCCGGCCAGGAAGATCCGGCCGTTGCGGTAGTGGTCGGCGAGCCGGTGGTGGACCCGGAAGCGGGAGCTCCACACGACCTCCCGGACGCGGGCCGGGACCCGCTCGGGCCCGCGGGTGTCCAGCAGCGCCTGGACGTCATCCAGGGTGGGCTGCTCGGGTGCCTGGTCGAGGGTGGCGACGATCCGGTGCCGGCCGTCCGGCAGCGGCGCGACCACGACCAGCCCGGCCGGCGAGAAATACAGCATCACCTCGTCGCCGGGCAGATCCCAGTCCATCCGCACATCGGCCAGCACGAACGAATGCGCGTATCGGTCGCCGGTGAAGCCGATGCCGCTGAGCTCGCGCACGGTGCTGTGCATGCCGTCGGCACCGACCAGGTAGCGGGCGCGCACGGTCTCGCCGCCGGTCAGGGTGACGGTGACGCCGTCGGCGTCCGGCCGGGCGCCGGCCACCTCCGCCGGACGGCGGACCGAAACCCCGAGCTGAGTGAGGCGTCCGGCGAGGATTCTTTCGGTCTCGCTCTGCGGCAGCATCAGGGTGTACGGGTACGCCGTGGGCAACCCTCCGAAGTCGATGGTCATGAGTTGCCGATCACGATCACGCACCGTGAATCGGGGCACGATCACTCCTCGTTCGACGATTTCGTCGGCCACCCCCACCGACTCCAGCACCTCGAGCGTGCGGGCGTGAATGACGGCGGCCCGCGACGTGTTGGCGCCCTCGGCCGCGCGGTCGACGATCGTCACGCCGAGCCCGCGGGCGGTCAGGGCGGCGGCCAGGGTGAGCCCGACCGGCCCGGCCCCGGCGATCAGCACGTCGGTCTGCGGTGAGCTGCTCATGATGGCACCCTCCTCGGTTTTGCCAACAAGTGTTGGCATGACAGTAACCGATGCCAACGCCCGTTGGCAAACGCTTGTTGGCATTGAGGGTGACCGACGTCTTCCGGCCGGTGGCCGGGAACGGCCCGGTGGACCGCCCGGCGTGGCCCGCCGATTCGGGACCTGGCATGTGCGTACATTTCCCAGGGTTTCGCTGGTCTTGAATTGCTCCGATGCTTCGATAAGCACGCGGTAACACGTGGGAAACTTCCGGCTGCGAGCATTTCGCCGGGAATCAGGGAGGCTCGTTTGTTCCTCAGCCAGCACGAGCAGGAACGCCTGCTCATTCACGTCGCGGCCGACGTGGCCCGGCGCCGGCAAGAGCGTGGGCTCAAGCTCAACCATCCGGAGGCGACCGCGATCATCACGGCCTTCCTGCTGGAGGGCGCGCGGGACGGGCGGACGGTGGCCGAACTGATGGACGCCGGGCGGCGCGTGCTGACCCGCGACGACGTCATGGAGGGTGTGCCCGAGATGCTGGGTGAGGTGCAGGTCGAGGCGACCTTTCCGGACGGGACCAAACTCGTCACCGTGCACGGGCCGATCGCATGATCCCGGGCGAGGTCATCCTGGGCGACGGAGTCATCGAGATCAACCCGGGCCGCGAGGTGCTGTCGCTGACCGTGCGTAACACCGGGGACCGGCCGGTTCAGGTCGGTTCGCACTTCCACTTCGCCGAGTCGAACGCGGCGCTCGACTTCGACCGCGGCGCCGCCTGGGGTTACCGGCTCGCGGTGCCGGCCGGGACGTCGGTGCGCTTCGAGCCGGGCATGCCCCGCGACGTCGACCTGGTCGCGCTGCGCGGCAACCGGATCGTGCCCGGCCTGCGCGGCCTGGCCGGCGGTTCGCTGGACGGTGTGGATGCCGAGGCGCCGCCGGCTCCGATAAAAGAAGAACCAGAGAACGGCAGCCCGCGATGACCGCACTCGACCGGGGGCGGTACGCCGCCCTGTACGGGCCCACCACCGGCGACCGGATCCGGCTGGCCGACACGAACCTGCTGATCGAGGTCGAGGAAGACCGCAGCGCCGGGCCGCAGCCGGGCGACGAGGTCGTCTTCGGCGGCGGCAAGGTGATCCGCGAGTCGATGGGGCAGTCGCGCGCCACCCGCGCCGAGGGCACCCCGGACACCGTGATCACCGGCGCGGTGATCCTCGACCACTGGGGAATCATCAAGGCCGACCTCGGCATCCGGGACGGCCGGATCGTCGGGATCGGCAAGGCCGGCAACCCGGACACCATGGACGGCGTGCACCCCGACCTGGTGATCGGCCCGGGCACCGAGATCATCGCGGGCAACGGCAAGATTCTCACGGCCGGCGCGATCGACAGCCACGTGCACCTGATCAGCCCGACCATCCTGGACACCGCCCTGGCCACCGGCATCACCTCGATCATCGGTGGCGGCACCGGGCCGGCCGAGGGCACGAAGGCCACCACCGTCACGCCGAACGCGTGGCACCTCGCCCGGATGCTCGAGGCGATCGACACCTTCCCGATCAACGTGCTGCTGCTGGGCAAGGGCAACACCATGTCGGAGGAGTCGATGTGGGAGCAGCTGCGCGGCGGGGCCGGCGGGTTCAAGCTGCACGAGGACTGGGGCACCACGCCGGCGGTGATCGACGCCGCGCTGCGGGTCGCGGACGCCTCCGGGGTGCAGGTCGCCATCCACACCGACACGCTGAACGAGGCCGGCTTCGTCGAGGAGACGATCGGGGCGATCGCCGGTCGATCGATCCACGCCTATCACACCGAGGGTGCCGGTGGCGGGCACGCGCCGGACATCATCACGGTCGCCGCGCTGCCGAACGTGCTGCCGTCGTCGACCAACCCGACCCGGCCGTACACCCGGAACACACTGTCCGAGCACCTCGACATGCTGATGGTCTGCCACCACCTGAACTCGGCGGTGCCGGAGGACCTGGCGTTCGCCGAGAGCCGCATCCGGCCGTCGACGATGGCCGCCGAGGACCTCCTGCACGATCTCGGGGCGATCTCGATGATCGGCTCGGACTCGCAGGCGATGGGCCGGGTCGGCGAGGTCGTGATGCGAACGTGGCAGACGGCGCACGTGATGAAGGCGCGGCGGGGAGCGCTGGCCGGCGACGGTGCGGCCGACAACAACCGCGCCAAGCGCTACGTCGCGAAATACACCATCTGCCCGGCGGTGGCGCACGGCATGGACGCGGAGGTCGGGTCGGTCGAGACCGGCAAGCTCGCCGACGTCGTGCTCTGGGACCCGGCGTTCTTCGGGGTGCGGCCGGCTCTGGTGATCAAGGGCGGCATGATCGCCTACGCCCAGATGGGCGACGCGAACGCCTCGATCCCCACCCCGCAGCCGATGCTGCCGCGGCCGATGTTCGGATCGTACGGCGCGGTGCCGTCCCAGACGTCGCTCGCCTTCGTCGCGCCCGCCGCGATCGACGCGATGCTCGGCGACCGGATCGGGGTCAAGCGCGCCCTCGCGCCGGTCGGCGACACCCGGCAGGTCGGCAAGGCGGACATGCCGCTCAACGACGCCACCCCGCGCATCGAGGTCGAGCCGGACACGTTCACGGTGCGTATCGACGGCGAGGTCGTCGAGCCCGACCCGGTGACGTCACTGCCGATGGCTCAGCGTTACTTCCTGTTCTGATGAGCCTCGCCACCCTGCTCGTGCTCGCCGATGGGCGGCTGCCCGCCGGCGGGCACGCGCACTCCGGCGGGCTCGAGGCCCAGGTCTCGGCCGGCCGGGTGCGCGACCTCGACGACGTGTTCGGCTTCCTGCGTGGGAAGCTCGCCACCGGCGGCCTGGTCTCGGCCGCCTTCGCGGCGGCCGCCTGCCGCCGGCCCGGCGAGTGGGCCGCGCTGGACGACGGACTCGATGCGCGTACGCCGTCGCCGGCGCTCCGCAAGGCATCCCGCGCCCAGGGCCGGGCCCTGCTGCGGGCCGGCCGATCGATGTGGCCGCTGCCGGCGGTGGTCCGCACGGCCGGCGGCACCGTGCCGCGCGACATGCACCAGCCGGTTGCGCTGGGCCTTCTGGCGGCCGGAGCCGGGCTCGGGCCGCTCGATGCCGCCGTCGCGGCCGCGCACGGTGTCACCACCGGGTCGGCCGGCGCGGCGGTGCGGCTGCTCGGCCTAGACCCCTATGCGGTGCACGGGCTCCTCGCCCGGCTCGCCCCCGAATGTGATCGGATCGCGGCCGAGGCCGCGTGCCGGTCCGACGACCCGGTCGACGATCTGCCGGCCGCGGGTTCCCCCCTGCTCGACATCGGCGCCGAGCACCACGCCACCTGGGAGGTGCGTCTCTTTGCTTCCTGACCACGCGCCCGGCTCTGCCGGCACACCGTCGGGTGGGGCCTGGCCCCGGCCCTCCGAGAACTACATCGCCCCGCACACGCACGAACCCGACGAGGTGCCGCACACCCACCCGGACCCCGGCGTGGACCCGCACGAGCCGCTCACCACCGGGCCCCGCGCCCTGCGGATCGGCATCGGCGGCCCGGTCGGCTCGGGCAAGACCGCGCTGGTCGCGGCCCTGTGCCGGGCGCTCGGCACGGAACTGCGGCTGGCCGTCGTCACCAACGACATCTACACCACCGAGGACGCCGACTTCCTGCTCCGCAACGGGGTGCTGCCGGCCGAACGGATCCGCGCGGTGGAGACCGGCTGCTGCCCGCACACGGCGATCCGCGACGACATCTCGGCCAACCTGGACGCGGTCGAGGAGCTCGAGGAGAAGCTGGGCCCGCTCGACCTGGTGCTGGTGGAGAGCGGCGGGGACAACCTGACCGCGACCTTCAGCAAGGGCCTGATCGACCAGCAGATCTTCGTGGTCGACGTGGCCGGCGGCGACAAGGTGCCGCGCAAGGGCGGCCCCGGCGTCACCACCGCCGACCTCCTGGTGATCAACAAGACCGACCTGGCGCCGATGGTCGGCGCCGATCTCTCGGTGATGGAACACGACGCCCGGCACCGCCGGGGCGAGCTGCCCACGGTGTTCCTGTCGCTGGTCGAGGACCGCGGTGCCACCGCCGTCGCCGACTGGATCCGCGCGCTCGTCGCGGCTCGCGTGCCGGCCGCCTGATGCGGGCTTTCGCCCAGGTCGTCGCCGAGGCGGACGGTCGCGGCGGCACCCGGCTCGCCGTGTTGCGCGGCGAGTCGCCGCTGCTGCTGCGCCGCACCGGCGGCCGGTCCGGCGGCGACGCCACGGTGCACCTGGTCGGTGGTGCGGCCGGGCCGCTGCGCGGCGACGACCTGCGGTTGGAGGTCACGGTGCGTGCGGGCGCGGTGCTGACCGTACGCAGCGTGGCCGCGCAACTGGCCCTGCCGGGGCGGCCCGCTCCGGCCTCGCGGCTGGTCATCCACGCGTCGGTGGCCGGGACGCTGCGCTGGTTGCCGGAGCCGCTGATCGCCGCCGCCGGCTGCGACCACCACACGTCGAGTGTGATCGAGGTGGCCGAGGGCGGCGAACTGGTGTGGCGCGACGATCTCGTGTGCGGCCGCCATGCCGAGCCGTCCGGTGACGTCCGGCTGGACACCACGATCCGCTACGGCGGGAGGACGCTGTACCGGCATGACCTCACAGTGGGCCGGCACGCGGACGGCTGGGACGGTGCCGCCGTTCTGGGTGGCGGCCGAGCCGTGGGGACGGTGGTCGCGGTCCCCGGTCTGCCGGGCACCCTGACCGCGTCGCCGGGTGCGGCCCTGATGCCCCTGGCCGGCCCGGGAGTGCTCGCCACCGCGGTCGGCGCCGACATCCGCCAGGTCCAGGCGGCCCTGGACCCGCTGTGCGCGACGGAAGCGCCCACTCCCCTGCCGGTGGCGGCCTGAGCGGATGGGAGCGGCACAAAGCCGCCCCCATGCGGACAAATCAGGCCGCTACCGCTATCGGGACGCCATGCGCGTCGGTCAGTGCCAGCCGGGTGTGCAGGTTGCCCTGCTGAGCCACCCGGGCGAAATACTCGGAACGGCGGCGCTGCAGGCAACCCTTGCGGGTTCGCGGTCCGCCGGCCGCCACCGTCAACAGCTCGGGTGCGAGAGAGCTGTTCAGGCCCTCGCGCAGCAGCTGCAACGCCTCGGTGCGCAGCTGCGAGATCCGGGACTCGGTCACGCCCAGCCGGGCGGCGACGTCGCTCAGTGGCTGTTCCTGCAGGAACGACTCGGTGACCACCATGCGCAGCCGTTCCGGCAGGGCCTGGATGGCCTGATGCAGGTAGCCGAGACGCTCCCGCTTCAGCAGCAGGTCCTCCGGGCCCTCGGACAGCTCGGGCACCATCTCCTCGGCGGCGCCCGTCGGGAAACCCTGGAGACTGAGCAGGGCCGCCTTCTGCACGTCGTCCTCCACCGTCGCCAGCTCCGCCACGCCGATGCCGAGGAACTCGGCCACCTCGGCGTCGGTCGGCGTGCGGCCCAGGGCCGCGGTGAGCTCCTGGCGGGCCGACGCGCTGCGCCGGGCCCGGGCCCGGACCGAGCGGCTGGCCCAGTCCTGACCGCGCAGTTCGTCCAGGAGAGCACCGCGGATGCGGACCGCGGCGAAGCGGTGGAACGGGATGCCCCGGGTCACGTCGAACGAACGGGCCGCACCCAGCAGCGCCGCGAATCCGGCCGAGGACAGGTCATCGGCGTGGACGTGGCCCGGTACCCGGTTGAGCAGCTCCCGGACCAGATGGCCAACCATCGGCATGTGTTCGCGGACGAGGTCCTCGATGTCACGCGCGGACGGCGCGTCGTGGGTGACGCCGATGGTGGCGGGGAGCTCGGTCGTGGTCGTCACGTAGTCCTCCTCGCGCATACGACCGGTTGATGAAACCGGCTGACGAGGAAGACCTTGGTCGCCGAAAGGTGCAGCGGCGGCCGAACTCGGTTGCTTTTATGGTGCTTTTTGCGAGAAAAGCTCAGGTAAGCACGGGGGTGGGCGCGACCACGCCCGTGAGCTCCTCGTTCACCCAGTGCATGCGGCGAACCGCGACCTCCGGGTGGTCGCCGAACTCGGTGGCCACCTCGGCGGCACACCCGTCACTCCCGTGCAGCAGAAGCATTGCCGTCACCGCCTGCTCCACCGTTTTACGGCTCGGGCATTCAGACGGCTGGATGCTGGAGACGAACAGCGCCTCAGCCGCCAGATCCTTCACGATGCTGATCATGTCGAAACTCCCCGATGTACGACCCTTATTGGCCCGCTGGAGCGATTCTGTCCCGTGCGGGCGGCAGCAGGTGGCTGCCACGCCGGTCGGTGTCGCATCGGTCGCCAGGCACGCGGATCACGGCGGATCGCTCCAGAAAGTGCCTGCTCACATCGCTTCCACCCTAACGCGGCGATCGGCCGCCCGGCGGATGGTTTTTTCCCCGGACGGCCGATCGGAAACGCAAAGGTCAGGTCGTCGGGCAGTCCAGGTCCGTTTCCGGGTTGCACGCCTCTTCCTGCGGAGCCGTCGTCGGCGACGTCGTGGTCGTCGGCATCGTCGTGGTCGGCTCCGTCGAAGGCTCGTCGTCCTTCGGCTTGGTCGTGGTTTCCTCGGGGTTCGGCGCCGGCGCCTTGGTCGTGGCGGTCGTCGTGACCGTGGTGCCGGGCGTGGTGGTCTCGGTGCCCGGCGTGGTCGTCGTGGTGCCCGGCGTGGTGGGGGTTGCCCCGGTGGTCGCGCCGGTGGTCGGGTTGATGGTTATGGTGCCACCGGGCCCGATCGTGACCCCCGGGATGGGCGTGGCGCCCGTCGGGGTCGGAACCAGCACCGTCTTGCCGTCGGACAGGTTCTGCACCAGCTTGGTCGGCTCGCCCGGTCCCTCCGACACGAACGTCTCGCAGCTGCGGTCGTTGAGGTTGAACGCGAGCGGCGTGGCGTTGTTGAGCGTGTACCGGCCGGAGATCGGCAGGGTCACGGCCTTCCGCCCGGCCAGCGGCGCGCTGGAGGCCACCGTCACCTGGTTCCCGGTCTGGACCAGGGGCACCTTGCCGTTGCCCGACACGACCTGATCGCCGGGCATGATGAACCACAGCTTCCAGGCGCTGATCGGGGACGCGTCGCGGTTGGCCACGGTCACCTGGGCGCTGAACTTGCCCTTCGAGTCGCTCCAGATCGCATAGCTGACCACACACTTGCCGCTGGCCGCCACGACGCTCGGCTGCGGCGCACCCTTGCCGCCTTCGGGTGCCGTGTTGCTGGCCAGGCTCCAGCCGTAGGTGCCGGTGCCGAGCAGCAGAACCGCACCGGCCGCGATCATGATCCGGCGGGTCGGGTTCTGCGGGCCCCGGTTGCGCTCCTTGGGCCCGTTGCCCGGGGACGGCGGCTCGGGCGGCTGGTTGCCGTC
The DNA here is from genome assembly GCF_018332695.1 of Paractinoplanes toevensis. GTDB lineage: Bacteria > Actinomycetota > Actinomycetes > Mycobacteriales > Micromonosporaceae > Actinoplanes > Actinoplanes toevensis. The sequence goes on along the minus strand of NZ_BOQN01000112.1, from coordinate 14,667 downwards.
GAACGCCGGCCGCAGGGCCGGGCCACCGGCGGCCGCGGCCGCCATGACCGGGCCGGAGCGCAGCGCCGCGAAGCGGCTGTTACGGACCGGCGGCTCGGCCTCCTCGGCGTGCGGCCGGGCCGGCGGCTGGTCGGCGCGGATCACGTCAGGATAGGACCGCTGGCTCGGCAGGATCGTGGTGTCCTCGCCGCTTTCGGCCCAGTCCGGCACGTAGCCGCGGGCCACCGACGGCGCACCCGCCGCGATGCCGGCCAGCACGTGCGCCAGCTCGGCGCTCGACGGCCGGTCCTGCGGACGTTTCTCCAGGCAGCGGCCGACCAGCGCGGAGACCGCGTGCGGCAGCCCCTCGACCGCCGGCAGCGGGTCGGGCTCGACATACTGGTGGGCGCGCAGCAGCGCGGTGGTGGTGCCGACGTCCCACGGCAGCTGGCCGATCAGCGTGCGGTAGATCAGCAGACCCACCGCGTAGACGTCGGTGGCCGGGCTGACCTGGCCACCCTCGAGCCGCTCGGGCGCGAGGTAGGCCGGCGTGCCGAGCAGGCTGCCATCAGGGTCTATGTCGTTCTCCCCGATCAGCGCCGAGATGCCGAAATCGACAACCTTGGCCCCGGTCGGGGTAAGCATGACGTTGGCCGGGGTGACGTCGCGGTGCACGATGCCGCGCGAGTGCGCGGCGGCCAGCGCGGCGGCCACCTCAGCGGTGATCCGGACCGCGTGCTGCCATGGCAGCCGGCGAGCCCGGGCGAGAACGGCGGCGAGCGACTCACCGTCGATGAGCTCCATCACGACATAGGGAACCGGCTCACCGTCGACGGTGACCGCCTCGCCGTAGTCGTAGACGTTGGTGATGTGCGGATGGCTCAGACGTGCGGCCGCCTGGGCCTCAGCCCTCAGCCGACGCCGGAAGGCCGGGTCCGCGCTGGTCGACGGCGGCAGAACCTTCACCGCGACCTGGCGTCCGAGGACTTCATCAAATCCTCGCCACACCACTGACATCCCGCCGGCACCGAGCCGCTCCACCAACCGATATCTATCGGCCAGCAGGCTCGCTCCGGGCAGGTCCGTCGTGCTCATGTGCCCCCACATGCGCGCTCCGAAGAAAACGCCGAGACGCACCGCCATGCTCCTCGACGCCGGGTAGAACCCGATTACCGGGCGTTCCCCATCGACGGCGAGATGTTAGCCCAAGTAGGCCGTCTACCACGAGCGGTCGAGACCAGCATCTACCTGCGACTCGTTACCGTCCGTTTCCCGCCATAAGCCACCCGTGGAGGCCAGGCCGACCGGACCGAAAGTCGGATCTTGGACTGACCGGGAGACTCTTTTCGCGACTAAATCCCGCTTTACTAGGGAAAATCGGAAGCTTCGCTAGTTCAACGTTCTGAACGTCTACTCGGGAGAGATCTACCAACTGTCGTCATCCGGTCACTGATCGAGACGAAGTCCGTCACGCAGCGATGATCTTTAAATAGTGGCCTTATGACAAATGTTGAAGGATCTAGCAGTGCAACCCCATCTGAACGGGTGACCCCCTCGGCTTTTCAGCCAGTTCCGCGTGCCAAATTTTACCGGCCCGCGTGTCAGCCCAGGAGCACGCCCTTGACCAGGTCACGCGCCGGTGAGGGCATCGCGCCCGGAGCCCGCGCCGGCAGCCCGGCCGGCACCGGCATGTCCCCGCCGCGCACCGCGCCCAACTCCGCCAGCAACGCCAGGACCGGCGCCAGCTCCTCGTAGAGAACCAGCACGACCTCGCCCGGGCGGGCCAGCCGGATGGCCGTGCTGATCGCCTCGGCGTAACCGTCCTCGCGCATCGACATCAGCTTCGGCCGCCGGGCGCGCATCTCCCGCTCGACGAGGGCGGACACCTCCCCCGGCTCCCGCCCGCGCGGGTCCTCGTCGTCGTAGAGCACGGCCCGGCCCACGCCGTCGGCCACGACCTGCGCGCAGGCCGCCAGCAGGTCGTCGCGCCGGTCACCGGGCAGCGTCACCGCGGCCACGCACCGCTCGGCTCCCCACAGCCGGTGCAGGGTCCGCAGCGTGGCGGCCAGGGCGGCCGGGTTGTGCGCGTAGTCGACGAACACCGACACGTCGCCGACCCGCATCAGGGTGGCCCGGCCCGGGTTGGCGACCGGCGGATCGAAATCGGCGAGCCGGCGAGCCACCGACTCCTGACCGGCCCCCAGTGCCCGGGCGGCCGCGGCGGCGGCCAGGGCGTTGGCCGCGGCGTGCAGGGCCGCTCCCCCGTACGCCCCGGGCAGGTCGGCCAGCCGCAGCAGGGGTGTCCGGCGGGCCCCGGTCGCCTGCATCAGCCAGCCGTCGTGCAGGAGATAGGCGGTGCCGCCCTTGGCGAGATGCTCGACCACCACCGGGTGCCGCGGGTCGAGACCGAACCAGACGACCCGCTTGCGGTCGGCGCGCACCCGCGGCCGGTCGACCAGCGACCGCACCCACGGGTCGTCCACGTTGAGCACGAGCGTCCCGCCGTCCCGCACCCTCTCGGCCACCAGGGCCTTCACGTGCGCCAGGTCCTCGATCGTGGCCAGCCCGTCCTGCCCGAGGTGATCGGCCGTGATGTTGGTGATCACGCCGACGTCCGACCAGTCGTACCCGAGGCCGCGCTTGAGCAGCCCGCCCCGCGCGGTCTCCAGCACCGCGGCCTGCACACCCGGGTCGCCGAGGACCATCTGCGCCGACAGCGGCCCGGTCGCGTCGGCCCGGAAGATCTCCCGGCCGTCGATGCTGACCCCGTCGGTGGTGGTGAGCCCGATCCGCTTGCCGGTGTCGGCGAGCAGGTGCGCGGTCAGCCGGGCCACCGTGGTCTTGCCGTTCGTGCCGGTCACCGCAGCGGTCGGGATGCGGCCGTCGGAGCCGGCCGGGAACATCGCCCGCACGATCGCGTCGCCCACGTCGTGCGCGCGGCCGCGCACCGGGGCCAGGTGCATCCGCAGACCGGGCACCGCGTTCACCTCGATCACCCCGCCGGTCACCTCGTCGCCGTCGCGCACCGGCGGCAGCGGCTCGGCGATGTCCGGCAACCGCAGGTCGATCCCGCAGATGTCCAGGCCGACCAGCGCGGCCACCCGCAAGCAGAGCCGGATCACGTCGGGGTGCACCCGGTCGGTGACGTCGTGGCTGGTGCCGCCGGTGGACAGGTTGGTGGTCTCGCGCAGCCACACCTGCCGCCCGGTGGCCGGCACGAACGACAGGGTGAGCCCCTGGTGCTCCAGCACCCGCAGGGCCGCGTCGTCCACGGTGATCCGGGTCAGCACCCGGGAGTGGCCGGCGCCGCGCCGCGGGTCGGTGTTGGTGCGGTCGACCAGCTCGGCCACCGTGCTGCGGCCGTCGCCGACGACGTGCGCGGCGATCCGCTCGGCGGCCGCCACCACTTCACCGGCCACCACCAGCACCCGGTAGTCACGGCCGGTCAGCTGCCGTTCGATGACCACGTCCTCGCCGGCCGCGCTGAACGCGTACGCCGTCTCCGCCCCGGTCGTGACGCTGAGGGTGACCCGGTCGCCCTGCCGGCCCTGCCGGGGTTTGACCACGACCGGCGCACCGAGGTCGGCGAAGAGCCGGGCCGCCTGAGCGGCGGTGCGCGCCACCCCGCCGGCCGGGATCGGCACGCCGGCCTCGCTCAGCAGCCGCCGGGTGATCTCCTTGTCGCCGGCGATGTCGATGCCGACGCCGCTGGTGCGGTCGCTCATCGCGGCCCAGGCGAGCCGGCGCCGGGTGCCCCAGCCGAGCCGCACCAGGCTGAGGTCGCCGCAGCGCTCGACCGGGATGCCCCGGCGGCGGGCGGCCGCGATGATCGCCCGGGTGCTGGGCCCGGTGGCCTCGCGTTCGGCGAGAGAGGCGATCGAAGCGAGGGCGGCCGCCGATCCATGCTGCATCTCCGGCACTCCGGCGGCGGCGGTGGCCAGCGCCACGCTGGAGAAGGAGCGCCCTTCGGCGATCTCGGTGACGAGATCGACGGCCGTCGCGAGCAGATCGCCGGGCACGGTCGAGGTGACCGGCTCATCGATCGGGCATTCCAGAATCAATTGATAGACGTCCGGTTCCTCGGTCGACACCGTCCGGCCGAAACTCACGTCCCGCCCGATCAGCTGGGACAGTTCCAGGCAGACGTGCTCGGTGACGTGGCCGAAGTAGGTGCCGCCGCGCAGCCGGCTGACGAACCCGCCGGGCGCACCGGCCGCGCAGTGGTGTTCGGCCAGTCCGGGCAGCGCACGCAGCAGCCGTTCCGGGAAACCGGTGATGTCGGACGTCTCCCGGCCGGTCAGGTCGCCGAGCCGCAACCGGGCGACGACCGCCGGCCGGGACAGGTACACGTTGGGTCCGCGCAGGCGGCGCAGGCTTTCGATCTTCATCCGACTCCCCGTTCGGCCGCGGGTTCGTCGACGACCGGCCGGCGTCCCGTGAGATGGAAGGTGTGCCCGGCGGGCAGCACGTGGATACACGCACCGGCCAGGGTGATCGGGCCCCGGTCCGGAACCCGGATGTCGGTGGCGCCGCCGGCGTCGACGACGGTGACCGCGCCGCTGCCGAGCACCTCGAAGCAGTCGCCGTCGGTGAGGATGGCGGTGTCCTCGTCGATGCCGAGGCCGAGCTCGTGCGGGTAGAGGGCGACCGCGCTCAGCAGCCGGTTGATCCGGCCGCGTTCGGCGAAGTGCTGGTCGATCAGCACGCCGGGGAGGAACTCGAGGCCGGGCCCGGTGCGCACGGCGGCCCGGTTGACGCCCGGCGCGTCCCCCTCGGCGATCATCGTGCCGGACATGGCGGCCGCGCCGGCGCTGGTGCCGGCCAGGATCACGTCGCCCGCGGCCACCCGGGCCTGCAGCAGCGAGTCGGTGGTCGTTCCGCCGATGACCGAGGTGATCCGCTCCTGGTCGCCGCCGGTGAAGAAGACACCGGTGGCGCGGTGCAACGCGGGCTGGTCCCGGTGGGCGTCGGCCCGGGTGGTCAGCCGCAGCGGGACGACCTCGCCCGCGCCGAGGGCGGTGAACGCCTCCCGGTGAGCGGTCTCGGCGGCGGCGGGCGCCGAACTGGCCGTGGCGATCACCACGATCCTCGCCCGGCCGCCCCCGGCCAGCTGGACGAAGCGGGCGAGCAGCGAGGGCCCGGCTGCGCCACCGATGATCAGGAGCCGGCCGTGACTCGACACCGTTCCCCCTCAGAAATGCAGCCAACATCCCTGAGGTTAAACGGAACAAATACGAAACATCCGCCTAATGCTGGTAGTCCGCGGGCAGCAGGTGGGTAACCTCGGCCGGCCCGCGGGCCAGGGCCACCGCCCGCTCCTCGACCCCCTCGTCCCGCTGGGTCAACCGGCCCTCGTGCTGGCGCAGATGCTCGGCCCACGTCGGCACCTGGTACACCTCGACGAACTTCGCCGGGTCCGCGCCGTCCCGGAACAGCCCCCACCGGGTCGCACCGGTCCGCTGCCGCGACCCGCGCAGCTGCCGCATCGCCGCCCGGAACGCGTCCACGTTCGCGTCGTCCACCCGGTAGACCGCGGTGACCAGCACCGGCCCCTCGTCCAGGTGCGGTTCGAGCATCAGATGCGGCTCGGCCCAGTAGACCGCCGGGCTCCGATCGGTGCCGTCCACCTCGTGGACCGGCCACCAGAGGACGGTGACCGTCCCGGCCAGCATCAGCGCGGCCGCCGCGAGGAAAGCCGCGTCCAGGCCGAAAGCCGTGGTCACCTGGCCCCAAATCAGCGCGCCCACCGCCTGCCCACCCGCGAACACCACCTGGTAGATCCCGAACCCCCGGGCCCGCACCCAGTTGGGCAGGAACAACTGCAGGGTGGCGTTCATCCGCGACACCAGCGTCATCCAGGCGAGGCCGGCCGCCACCAGGGCGACCGCCACCGGCAGGAAATGCGGCACCAGGGCGACGACCACCAGGGCCAGGCCGTAGACGACGCCGGCCAGGACGATCAGCCGGTTCGGGCTCAGGTGCCGCCGGATCCGGGGCATCAGCAGCGCCCCCGCGATCGCGCCCACCCCGAGCGCGGCCAGCAGGACGCCGTAGCCGCTCGCCCCCATCGCGAGGTCCTGGTGCGCGACCAGCGGCAGCAGACCCCACACCACGCTGCCCGGCAGCACGAACAGGGCCACCCGCAGCAGCAGCAACCGCACGGTCGGCGAGTAGCGGACGTACCGGCCGCCGGCCCGCAACGCCGACCCCAGGTGCTCCGGATGCGAGTCCGGCACCTGGGCGGGCCGCCGCCACCAGGCCAGTGCCGCCGCGAAGACGGCGAACGACAGCGCGTTGAGCCCGAACACCGCGGCCGACCCGATGTGCGCCACCAGCAGGCCGGCCACGGCGGGCCCGGCCGACCGGGCCAGGTTGGTGTTGACCGCGCCCAGGGCCGACGCCGACGGCAGTTCGTCCCGCGGCACCACCTCCGGGATCACCGCCTGCCAGGTCGGCAGGGTCAGCGCCTGCCCGACCCCGAGCAGGAACGTGAAGACCAGCAGCAGCGCCGGCGGCATCAGGTCGAGCCAGGTCAGGACGGTCAGCACCGCGGCGACCGCGAACAGCCCGACCTGCACGGTCAGCAGCAGCCGGCGCCGGTCGAACCGGTCGGCGAGCGCCCCCGAGGGCAGCGCGAGCAGCAGCACCGGCAGCATGGTCACGGTCTGCACGAGGCTCACCCAGGTGGCCGGGTGCGGCTCCTTCACCACCAGCCACTGGGCGCCGACCGTCTGCATCCAGGTGCCGACGTTCCCGGCCAGGACCGCCACCCACAGCACGCGGAACACGGGTTGGCGCAGCGGCGCCCAGGAGGAGGTCACAGCGAATTTTCTACCGCCGGGACGCGCCCGGTCCCGGCCGGGGTACCACCTCGCGCACGTCGTCGAGCCGGTGCCCGGCCGAACAGTGGATCTCCGCGTGCACCTCCGCCTCGCAGTCGCGGTGGGTGAACTTCAGCGGCGGCCCGCCCGGATCGGCGAAATACCGGTTACCCCACTCCAGCAGCGTGATCAGCACCGGATAGACGTCCAGGCCCTTGGCGGTCAGCCGGTACTCGTGCCGTTCCCGCGCCCCCGGCTCTCGGTAGGGCACCCGCCGCAGCATCCCGTGCTCGACCAGCGCGGCCAGCCGGTTGGTCAGTACCTGCCGGGGGATGCCGGTGCGCACCCGCATGTCGTCGAACCGGCGCACCCCGTTGAAGACCTCGCGCAACACCACGACGGTCCACTTCTCGCCGAGCACCTCCATGGCCCGCCCGATCGTGCATCCGTCGATGGACCAGTCGAGGGCCGTGGGATTCATGACAGCCAGGCTAGGTCTGCTTGACAGACGCAGCAAGCGCGGGCGAGGCTGCGTCCATGACGCAGACCCAGGAGCGCACCCGCACGTTCGGCTGGTCCGACCCGTCACTGCACGCGAACCAGATCGGCCGCCGCAGCGGGCTGGACTTTCTGCGGGCCATGGCGACCGGCGAATTTCCCGCCCCGCCGATCATGAATTTGGTCGACCTGGCCGGCATGGAGGTCGAGGAGGGCTCGGTCACCGTTCACCTGGACCCGCAGGAATTCCATTACAACCCGCTCGGCAGCATGCACGGCGGCGTCATCTCGACAATGCTGGACACGGCCGCCGGCTGCTCGGTGCACAGCACCCTCCCGATCGGCGTCGGCTACACCAGCCTCGATCTCTCGGTAAAATTCCTCCGGCCGATCACCATCGCCACCGGCCGCATCACCTGCAAAGGCGCGGTCCTGCAGAAAGGCCGCCGGACCGCTCTCGCCGAGGCCCGGCTCACCGATTCGGCCGGCCGTCTCCTGGCCCATGCGACAAGCAGTTGCCTGATCTTCGAAATGCCTTCATAAGTACGGGCATCAAAAACCGTCCCGTTGTTTCCGGCCCGCCGGGCGGTGGGTTACGGCCGTTCCCCGCTACCGGCCCATTCCCGGTGGTCACCCAAAACCCAGCCGGGGCCGAGAGGGCCGCCGACAGGGGTGCCGGCCCGCGGCGCACGACTCTCCCGCTCAGCGACATCGGCCTCTCCCGACAAGCCCGCCGACAGCCGATCGGCAGGCAGTCAACGAGCCTGAGCGGGCATGTCCTCCATCTCGACGACCACGGCGGTGATGCCCGCCTCGGCGCGGGTGGCATGGTCGACACCGGCCCGCCACAGGATCGCCTGGCCCGCGCCGATCGGCTCCCAGTCGTCATCACCGGTCCGCACCGCGCCCCGGCCGGCGGTGACCAGGAAGAGTTGATCGGCCGTGGCCGGATGCCGCCCGATCTCCCCACCGGCCGCGACATGCAGCACGGTGACCTCGACGGCGGCCCCCCGGACCAGCTTCTGCGCGGTCAACCCCACGCTGCCGTAGGCGTCCACCGGCCGCCCTACCGAGACATCGAACGAGAAGATCCCCATCCCGGGCACAGTAGTGAAAGAAAGCGCGACCACCGGGGCCGGGCCGGAAGCCGGGAACGGCCGCGACCCACCGCCCGGCGTGGCCGCGAACAACGGGACCGTTTTGATGCCCGTACGGTCAGCGATTTTGGCGTAGGCGCCGGGCCTCGCGCTTTTCCTCGAAGCGGGCCGCCTGGGTTTCGAGTTCGTCCATGTGGGCGGCCAGTTCCTCGCGTGCCTTTTCGCCCTCGGCGCCCAGGTCGGTGCGGCCGAAGATGTTCCATTGGCGCAGGACCGGCTGCAGCACCTCGTCGCGGTGCTGACGCAGGTCGTAGATGCCCGCCAATGCGATGGAGAGCGCCTTTCGCTGGAAACCCTCGATGTTGGCGCCGGGCATCTGGAAGCCGGCCACCACGTCGGTCACCGCCTGCATCGCGTGGTCGGGATCCAGGTCGAAAGCGGCGGCCAGCAGGTTTCGGTAGAAGACCATGTGCAGGTTTTCGTCGGCCGCCACCCGGGCCAGCAATTGCTCGGCGATCGGGTCGCCGGTGGCCTTGCCGGTGTTGCGGTGCGAAATGCGGGTGGCCAACTCCTGGAACGCCACATAGGCGATGGAGTGCATCATTTCTTCGGGGTGGTCGTTGTTGTAGCCCGCCTGCATGTGGACCATGCGGGCCCGTTCCAGAGCGATCGGGTCGACCGCGCGGGTGACCGTCAGGTAATCGCGCAGTGCGATGCCGTGCCGGCCCTCCTCCGCCGTCCAGCGGTGCACCCAGGTGCCCCACGCGCCGTCGCGGCCGAACAGCGTCGCGATCTCGTGGTGGTAGGACGGCAGGTTGTCCTCGGTCAGCAGGTTGACGATCAGCGCGGTGCGCGCCACGTCGGGCAGCGGGGAGTCGGTCGGCTTCCAGGGCTCGCCGTTCAGGAGGCCGTCGTAGGTGCGGCCCTCGCTCCACGGCACGTACTCGTGCGGAAACCACTCCTTGGCCAGCGACAGGTGCCGGTCGAGGTTGGCGGCCACTACGGGTTCCAGCTCGATGAGCAGGGCGGTCTGGTCCACGTTCACTCCCCTACGGTTGCGTAACCTACGCAACCGTAACCTCTTACCCGCCGGTATCCGAACGGGGCACGCAATTCACAGCTGACTCTCCAGTGGCACGCGTAGACCATCATGGATGGCTCAAACGACCTGGGAGGCAGCAGTGTTGCGACGCGCCCTGACCGTTCTGACCATTTTAGCCGTCGTCATCGCCCCGGCCGGGCCGGCGGCGGCCCAGACCGACACGTTCGGCCGGACCCTGCAGGAACAGCTCGACGCGGTGCACACCGCCGGCATGCCGGGCGTGTTCGCCGAGGTGCGCGACGGCCGCCGCACCTGGACGCCGGCCGCCGGCGTCGCCGACGTCGCCACCGGTGCGCCGGTGCGGGACGGCATGCGACACCGGGTGGGCAGCATCACCAAGACCTTCGTGGCCACCACCATGCTGCAGCTGGTGGGTGAACGCCGCGTCGCGCTGGACGCACCGATCGGGCGCTATCTGCCCCGGGGCCTGGTCCCGGCCGATTTGTCCAAGCAGGTCACCGTGCGGATGCTCCTGCAGCACACCAGCGGCATCGGCAACTACACCAGCGAAATCATCAAGACCGAAGAAGACATCATCACGATGGGCCGGACGATCTACACCCCCGAGCAGCTGGTTCATCTCGGGCTCGTCGCCGGCCCGACCAACGCACCCGGGGAAACCTGGTCCTACTCGAACACCAACTACATCCTGGCCGGGCTGATCATCGAGCGGGTCACCGGAAACCGCTACGAGTCCGAGGTGAGCCGGCGGGTCCTGCGGCCGCTCGGCCTCACCGGCACCTACTTCGAGGGGGCCGACCCGAAGATCCGCGGGCCGCACATGCACGCGTACGTGCCGTGGATCGACGGCACCCTGAAGGACTTCACGATCTACAACATGACCTGGGGCTGGGCGGCCGGCGAGATCGTGTCGACCGCGCACGACCTGGACGTCTTCTACCGGGCGCTGCTGAGCGGGCGGCTGCTCCGGCCGGCCCTGCTGGCCGAGATGCAGAACACCGTGCCGCAGTTCCCGGAGGAGCCGGCGGCCGGCGGTTACGGACTCGGCCTCTACTGGGTCGACCTGCCGTGCGGGCGCTTCTGGGGGCACGACGGCGGAACGATCGGGCACCAGACGATCTCCTGGCACAGCCCGGACGGGCAGCGCCAGGTGTCGTACGCGCACAGCATGGCGTTCTACGTCAATCCCGCGATCGACGAAGCGGTGGCCAACTTCCTGATCACCGCTCTGTGCGGTGGGCCGTCGCAACTCAAGGCGGCGACGGCCCGGCCGCGAACTATCGAGGCTCTCCACTGATCGACGGGTGCAGGTCGGCGTCCGGCGGCTGCCACGCGGTGACGTCGGCGTCGACCTGCTCCCCGGAACGGATGTCCTTCACCGTGTCCGGCTCGCCCGGGAACCACACGTAGGGAATGCCGCGCCGATCGGCGTACTGGATCTGCTTGCCGAATTTCGCCGCCGCCGGCGCCACCTCGGTGGGAATGCCGCGACGGCGCAGCGCGCCGGCGATGCGATCGCAGGCGACCCGCTGATCCTCGTGCGGCAGAGCGACGAGTACGGCCGTGGGCACCGACCGGGACACCGTCAGCGCCTGCTTGCCGAAGAGCACGCCGAGCATGCGGGACACCCCGATGGAGATGCCCACGCCCGGGAAGCGTTCCTTACCGGAGGACGCGAGGTTGTCGTAGCGGCCGCCCGAGCAGATCGAACCGAACCGCTCGTAGCCGCGCAGCTGGGTCTCGTAGACCGTCCCGGTGTAGTAGTCGAGACCACGGGCGATCTTCAGGTCGGCGACGACCAGGCCGGGCGCGTGCTCCCGGGCCGTCTCGACGACCCGGAGCAGCTCGTCCAGGCCCTCGTCGAGCAGCGGGTCGCTGACGCCGAGCTTGCGGACCGCGTCCACGAAGGAGCCGTCGTCGGCCGAGATCGCGGCCAGCTCCAGGCAGGCCGCGGCCTGCGCCTCGGTGGCACCGGCCGTCTCGATCAGCAGCTGCCGGGTCTTCGCGGCGCCGATCTTGTCGAGCTTGTCCACCGTGCGCAGCACCTGGTCGGTGTCGGTGAGGCCGAGCCCGCGGTAGAAGCCCTCGCACACCTTGCGGTTGTTGACGAGGATGCGGGCCTGCGGGATCGGCAGACCGCTCAGAGCGTCCCCGATGACCAGCGGCATCTCGGTGTCGTAGTGGAACGGCAGCGATTCGCGGTTGACCACGTCGATGTCGGCCTGCAGGAACTCGCGGTAGCGGCCCTCCTGCGGCCGCTCCCCCCGCCACACCTTCTGGATCTGGTAGCGGCGGAACGGGAACTGCAGCTTGCCCGCGTTCTCCACGACGAAGCGGGCGAACGGGACGGTCAGGTCGAAGTGCAGGCCGAGCTGATCCTCGCTCTTCTCATCCTCCGAACCCTGCAACCGGTGCAGCAGGTAAACCTCCTTGGAGGTCTCCCCCTTGCTCAGCAGTGTGTCGAGAGGCTCGACCGAGCGGGTCTCGAGCGGGGCGAAACCATACAGCTCGAACGTCGACCGGATGCGGTCGATGACCCGCTGCTCGATCATGCGCTGCGCAGGCAGCCATTCAGGAAAACCAGAGATAGGCACGTACGTTGCTCCTAGAGTCCGCGACCGGGCGCAGCGGTCAACTCCCGCAGGTACGGGTTCGTCGCGCGCTCGCGGCCGATGGTGGTGGCCGGTCCGTGGCCGGGCAGCACGACGGTCTCGTCGGCCAGCGGCAGGATCTTGTCCCGCAGGCTGACCATCATCGTGTCCGTGCTGCCGCCCGGCAGATCGGTGCGTCCGATGGATCCCGCGAAGAGGACGTCGCCCGACAGACAGAGCGGAGCGTCGTCCCCCGGCAGGCGGAACAGCACCGACCCGCCGGTATGGCCGGGTGCGTGGTCGACGGTGACCTCGATGCCGGCCAGGCTCAGCGTCGCGCCGTCGGTCAGCTCGGCGACGTCGTCCGGCTCGGTGTAGGGCAGGCGGCCACCGAACAACTGGTTCAGGTCCATGCTCAAGCCCTTGGACGGATCGGCCAGCATCTCCCGGTCGGCGGGGTGCACGTAGGCCGTGATGCCGCGGGCGCCGCAGACCGGCGCGACCGAGAACGTGTGGTCCAGGTGCCCGTGCGTGAGCAGCACCGCGGCCGGGTGCAAGCGGTGCTCGGCGAGCAGCTCGTCGAGCTGGTCGAGCACGCCGATGCCGGGGTCGACGATCAGGCACTGCTCGCCCGGCCCCACAGCCACCACATAGCAATTGGTGCCGAAGGCCTGTGCCTCAACGCCGGTGACGAGCACGCCACGACCTCTCTGCAGATCCGGAGCAAATCGTAACGAGCCTAGCCGGGCGGGGGCACACCACTTTCTCAGGAGGTACCCGTACACTCTTGCGGGCATGTGACTAGGAACATGAGGAAGGGCAACGTTCGGTGACTTCCAGTAAGGACCGGCAGCGCAAGCTGGCACGGGCCAAGCACGATCGGCAGTTGGCGCGGCGTGCCGCCAAGGAGCGTCGCAGGCGACGCATCTATGCCGGCGTTGGTTCGGGTGTCGCGGTCCTGCTGATCGTCGCGGGCATCGCCTGGATCGGCGGCGCGTTCGACTCCGACGACAAAGCGGACACGGCCGCGCAGGACGTGTGCGCCTGGACGCCGCAGAGCGCGACGACGAACACCAACCTCAAGGACGTCGGCACTCCGCCCACCACGGACATCCCGACGCTCGGCACCGACACGATGACCATCAACACCGACCAGGGCGACCCCATCGTCGTCGCGCTGGACCAGGAGAAGGCGCCGTGCGGCACCGAGGACCTCCGGTACCTCGCGGGCAAGAAGTTCTACGACAACACCACGTGCCACGAGATCACGACGTACGGCGCGATCCGCTGCGGCGACCCCAGTGGCACCGGGCTGGGCGGCCCGACCTACAGCGTCTACAGCGAGAACACCCCGGCCCAGCCGGACCCGTCGCCGAGCACCGGCGCGGCCACGGCCACCACCCCGCTCTACCCCAAGGGCACGGTTGCCCTGCTCGGCAACCCGCCCGGCACCAACGGCAGCCAGTTCCTGATCTTCTTCAAGGACTACTCGCCGGCGTCCCCGGAGTACTCGATCGTCGGCACGGTGACCGCGGGCATGGACACCGTCACCACGATCGGCAAGATCCCCACCGTCGATGACTCCGCCGGCGACAAGATCAAGCCCAAGACGAAGATCACGATCAAGAGTCTCACCGTTGGCGATGCCGCCGCAGCCTCCGCGGCGCCGTCGGCGAGCGCACAGTCTTAAGTCCCCCAGGCCGAACACAGCAGGAGGAACACCGTGTCGTCGATCAAGGACCGGCAACGCGCGGCGGCGCGGGCCCGGCTCGAGAAGGAGATGCAGGAACGCGCTGCAGCCGCTCGCAAGCGCCGGCAGAAGCAGGCGATCATCGGCACGGCGCTCGCCGTCGTGGTCATCGCCGGCGCCGCGGTCTGGATCGTCACCGCGCTCAAGGACGACAAGAAGACCACCAGCACGGCCGGCAGCGCCGTGCCGGCCGGCTCCGTCGCCTGCACGTGGACCCCCGACACCGGCGGCGGCAAGGTCAAGGATGTCGGCACCCCGCCCACCACGGCGCCCAACACCGGCACCGCGACCCTGACCATGGACACCAACCTCGGCAAGATCGTTGCCACCCTGGACAAGTCCAAGGTCCCCTGCACCACCGCCAGCTTCACCTACCTGGCGAGCAAGAAGTTCTGGGACAACACCAAGTGCCACCGCCTGGTCAACGAGGCAAGCTTCAAGGTGCTGCAGTGCGGCGACCCGTTCGCCACCGGCAAGGGCTACCGCGAAACCGACGGGCAGGGCGGCCCGAGCTACACAATGGGCGAGGAAAACCTCCCGACCGACACCAACAAGCCGTACCCGGCGGGGTCGATCGCTATGGCGAACACGGGGCAGGCGGGAAGCACCGGTTCGCAGTTCTTCATCTGCTCGGAGGACACGCAGCTGCCGGCCAGCTATACGCTGCTCGGCACCATCACCACTGGTCTTGACCTGGTCAAGGGAGTGGTCAAGGCCGGGGACGACGGCGCTTTCGCCTCGTCTGCCGGTGGTGGGCATCCTAAGAAAGAGCTCGACATCAAAGCTCTGACGATGTCCTGATTTTTGAGCTTTTGAGGGAGGGCGGGGCCTTTGGCTTCGCCCTTTTCTTGCGCTGGGACGGTTGTGG
>NZ_BOQN01000111.1 GCF_018332695.1 Paractinoplanes toevensis | reverse complement strand
CCCAACCCGAAAGGTGTCTAGATGCGGAGGGCTTCGACGCGGGAACTGGCGGTGGGGGTGCCGGCGGTCAGCTCGAAGCCGCCGAAGGCCACCAGCAGGTCGTCGTGGACCGCCGCCGAGAACGAGGCCCGGCCGACCGGGAGGAGCGGATCCAGCGTGCGCCAGCGGTCGGCGCGCGGGTCGTACACCTCGGTCGTGCGCAGCGGACCGTCCGCGCTCGCGCCGCCGACCACGAAGATCCGCCGGCCGCCGGCCGCCGCCACGCCCGGGTTGCCGCGGCCGGTGTGCAGCGGAGCCACCGTGTGCCAGCGGTCAGCCGCCGGGTCGTAACGCTCCACCGTGGCCTGGAAGACCTGGACGTCGACGGTACCGCCGATCGCGTACAGGTGGCCGTCGAGGACCTCGGCCTTGAGCAGGCCGCGCGAGGTGCGCATCGGGTGTGCGTCGTGCCAGGCGTCGTCATGCACGTCGTAGACCGAGACCGCCGTGGTCGCGTTGTCGGCCGCGTCGAAGCCGCCCACCACGTAGAGCCGGTCGCCGATCGCCGCCGCGGCGGCACCGCCGCGGGCACCGGGCAGCGGCCGCCCCGTCCGCCATCGGTCCCCGTCCAGGATCTCCACGACGTCCAGGGTCTTGTCGCCGGCGTAGCCGCCCAGCACGTAGACGTCACCGCGCACGGTGGCGGCGGCCGGGTTGCCGCGCGCGGTCGGCATCGGTGCGATCAACCGCCAGTGGCCGCCGGCCGGGTCGAGCCGCTCGACCGAATCCAGCCCGGCGCCGAAACCCGAGGTGAAGCCGCCGATCGCGTACGTGGTGCCGGTCGTCGTGCCGATCAGGCCGCCGCGCGCCACGTTGAGCGAGGGGCGGGCCTGCCAGCGTTCCGTCCTGTTCTCCGTCATGCCCTCCACGCTGCGGTCCGGCAGCCGACAGGCGCCATACGACGTACGTCGTAGGCTCCCCCGATGGGTATCGACCTGGGCGACGACACGCTCCGCCGGTTGTTCGAGGCCACGGCCATCGCCGACGTCCTCGGCGTCCTGGCCGAGGCGATCCCGTGCGACGTGGTGTCCTGGTCCCGTCTCGACGTTCCCCGCCGTCGGGTTCTCGACAACGAGACCTCGGTTCCCGACGACTCCTCCGACGAGGCGTTCTGGGAGCACTACCACGAGCACCCGCTCTGTCACGGCCCCGGCGTGCTTCGGCCGGTCTGCTCGATCAGCGACCTGCTGGGCGAGCGAGCCTGGCACCGCACCGCGATCTACCACGACTACTTCCGCCCCTGCGGCCTGGAATACGAGATCGGGGTGAAGCTCCCCTGCCCACCCGGCCAGACCAACGTGCTGCTGCTGGATCGGGCTCCCGGCGCCGGCTTCACCGACCACGACCGCCTGGTGCTGACCCTGCTACGCCCCCACCTGGACGCCGCCGTCCGCCGCATCATGACGCCGAGCCTCACCCAGCGTGAGCGGGAGGTGCTGGCGCTGGTCCGCGAGGGCCTGACCAACCGGGCGATCGCCCACCGCCTGGCGGTCTCCCCGCACACGGTCCGCAAGCACCTGGAGAACGCGTTCGCCAGCCTCGACGTGCACAGCCGCACCGAGGCGGCGATCTCGACGGACGCCTGCGGGTGCCGGTAATGCCATCCGTGCTGGTCAAGCAGCATGCTCGAATTCGTGGAGGAGTCCGCCGAGTCGGTCGTGCCGCCGGATGCGGAGCCGTGCGAGGACCTCCGGGTCGGTGGTTGGGTCGGGTAGCGAAGCGCGGGGCCTTCGTCGAACTCCAGGACCGAACGTACGGGAGCCGCACGCGCTAACTGCCCAGCCCCTGATTTCCCGCCCGGTCGCCAACCCTGCGGCTACAAGTATTTCCCTGCCGCGCAACTATCGGCGGCAGATCCGGACGCCGCGTGCCGCCCTGTCGAACGTCCTCGCCGCTGCAGTCCAGGTCCCGTGCCGCTGCGCATTTTCAAGGAATGTGGAGTCCCGCCAGCTCGGTAAAAAGCATTTTCCTTGAAATGCGCGCGGAAGGGCGTTGCGCGACCAAGGTGGAAGCGGCGGGATCGGCGGGCGAGCGCCCGCTCATCGGCTAGGTCCGGATGTTGGGGGCGTCCGTCAACCTGCATCATCGGTCGCAGGATACCAAATTTACCCAAAGCGACCGTGCTTCGGCGAGGGCCGACTGAGATTTGCTAAGTACCTGCCGGCATCGGACGAGATGACCGGGGCTGACTCTTCCACCCTAGACCGACGAACCATGCAGCCGATAAGCCGGCGTCCGAGCGATGGAGAGCTCACGTATCCTGATCGCGATGCTTGTCTATGCTGCTGATGGCCCGAACGCCGCCGATTGGCTCGAAGCGTGGTCGACGCTCGGCGCGGCGATCTTCTCTGCTGCTGCGATCCTCATCGCCTTCATGGTCTGGCGGCACGATCAGCGGTTGAGGCGCGAGGACAAGCTGGACGCTGAGGCCGCGCAGGCCAGACTCGTGCTGGTGTCGGTCACGGCGGCAATCGGATCTCCCGACGACGGCTGGCAGGGTGTTCACGTCTTGATCAGCAACAACAGTCAAACAATGATTTCTGCTGTTCGAGTCCTGGCAATGCCGGGCCTGCCTATCGGGTTCACAGCCGAGGTCACCATGTCCCCCATCCCGGGCAACATCACGGACGGGAAAGAGGTCCTCTTTCAGGAGAAACACCGCTGGCCTTTCCGAGGGGCGGAACCCCGGCCGGAGCAGGTCGCTAAGCGAACCAGTACCCTTCTGCTGTTCACGGATGGTGCGGGCTTGCGCTGGACACGGGAGAACGACGGCGAGCCAAAGCGGCGTCATGTTGGCACACGAGCCGAGTCCAGCTTGTCGTGGCTCATAGCCGATTACATGCGACTGATACCATTTCTCACCATTGTTCGGCGCCTTCCTCTCCGACTGCGGACGAGTTTGGCCCACTGGCTTGAGACGAGACTGCGGCGCCGCTACTTCAAGCAGGCAGCAGGCCCCGGCAGAGATTGACAGCTGGGTTCATCCGCGTCCTACCATCATCCCGCCTTCGTCGAGGCGCCGCCTTTGACCACTGGGACGGGTACGGCACTTTGATCTGCGGCCAAGGCGGGTCCCAAGATCAAGTGCGCGCTCATCGGCATAACCGCGCGTCCCCTCGTTCAGGCCGGGCGTACGCAGGGTGACGACCGGGGCGGTTGCCCGAGCCCGGACGGCGGCAGATCCGGACAATCGCATTCTCTTGAACTTCGTGTTTGTAGACGACTTGTTCGTGAGGATGGGTTGGTGGAGGACATTGTTCGCGATGGTGGCGATGGTGGCTCGGTCGACGAGTCCTGGGCCGTGTTGGTCGCCGGTCTTCAGCGGTACTGCCCGGAGGTTCTCGCCTGGATACGGCCGGCGGCGTCACCCGATGACCTGCGTCTGGCGGAGGAGACCCTGGGACGCCCGCTGCCCGCGGACCTTGTCCGCTGGTGGCAACTGGCCGATGGCATGACGAAACACACCAGTCTGATTCCGCAGAGCTACACGCCCTACTCGGTGCGGGAAGCGCTGAGTGACCGGCGGACTTGGCTGGAGGTTTCCGCGCACGCCGACCGGTACGAACCTGACGACTACGACGAATGCCTTGCCGCACCGGCGGGCACGGGTTGCTCGGGCTGGTTCCTTCCTCAATGGCTGCCGGTTGCCGGGGACGACGCGGGCGGCACCCTGTTTGTCGATCTGCGGTTCGGGCACGCGAATGGTTGCGTTTCGAAGATGCACACCGGTTGGAGTTCTGGTCCGGCGGTCTGGACCGGCGTGGGTGCGATGCTGGAGGAGGTTGCCGAGGCGGTTCGCCGCGATCGGAAGGTCCGGGGTTTCCGGATCTGGGTCGACGCCCAAGGCGTCGATTGGGACGACGATCTTTGGCGTTGGGTCCATCCCGGAGGACGCAGCGGGCCTGATCCCGAACAACTGCGGCATCGCTACCGAGCACTGACTGCCGAATTGCGCGTCGGCGGCTTCGCCGAGCCAAGCGACGACTGGCCGGCCGCGTGGATCGCCGCCACCGTGAAGCGCAATACCGAGGTGCTGATAGTGACCGCGGAAGCCATCGCCGCTACCGAGCCGGGCTGGGACGATGAGATGTGGGTGGCCTATAACAAGCAGGCCGGAGCTCGCTACCGCGGCCAGTCGCTGGCCGATACCGGTGTCGGGCGCGGCATCCGGTACGACAACACCGGCGGCCTGGACCCGACCATCCTGAGCCGCTACGCCCGAGCCGGATTGCCGGATCTGGCCGACGACATCGACGTGCTCGGCGATCGGCTGCTCGAGACCTCAGCCAGTTTCCTGGACCGGCGACCGGCGGTGTACGCCCGCATCGTCGATGACGGTGTTGTTCTTGCCGACGAGATCGTCAGCTGGTGGGGAATCTTGCTGGCGCTGTATTGGCGTCAACTCCCGATCCGCATTCGGCAGCTCCAGACGCTCCGCCAAACGTGATCCCGCCGCGCGGAGCATGATCGTCCAGCCCAGCACAGTTTTCTCCACCTGCGGGCGCACGAACTGCGGCAAACCCGGACGTCGGCTCATGAGCGAGGTGGTGCGAGGATCTGCCGGTGACGCCCTTCCTCGAGCATGGCGACCGACGATTCCAGTTTCTGGCCTACCACGACGCGATACGGCATGACGGTCCAGCACTCGAGCTGGCCGAGGTCGTCGACGGAGAAGTAGGTCCAGCGCTGGTGACCGTGCTGTTCTCCGTGGCCGATGCCGACGACACCGAGATCCTGCTGACAAACAGCGGCCTGCCGCTTCCCATCGTCACAGCGTTTCTGGAAGGCGCCCTCCTCGAGCAACATCGCCTGGGTGAGCAGATGCCTCCGGAACGAAAGTCCCAGAACTAGCCGAAGCGGTACCCATTCACTGGAGGGGATGCGTGGAGTCGGACGGCAGTGACGATATGTAGAGCGCTCATCGCGGCAGATCAGTGCGCTGACTTGTGGCGGCTCGAAGCTATTGGAGATGTCGTTTAGGAAGTACTAACACGGATCAGCTTCCGCGATTCGCGTATTTTTCTTGCGCGGATGAGCGGGGCTCCGCCGTCTCCACGTCTATTGAATAGCGCGTACAATCCTCGCGAAACCTCCACTGGCGTGAGCCCGCAATCGGCGCGGGGCCACGGGGAGTGTCCGCGCCGGTTGCCAGACCACCAATCAGTTGCAGGATTGCCGAGCGGCGAGTTTGGTTTGGCGCACATGTGTACGCATCCCGGCCGCGGACCTGACCAATTCCGGTGTTGTATCAGGCGTCGGTTCGAAAATAGCCATCACGAGATCCGGCTACGGTTTAGGCGCGGCGAAGGAACCGTCTGGCCTGGCTGAGGCGTGACAGTCGCAAGCCGAACAGCCGACGGGATTGGCGTGTCCGCGGACTCGCCGCCGCGCTGCGACGGCAAGTCTTATTGCGCGCCAAAGCCGTAGTCGGCGGGAGCTGTCGATCGCAGCGAGGAGCTCAGCAAGTCCGCGACGTTCCATCGGGGGTACGAGCGAAATTACGATAACCAACGGCAGCACTGCCGCAACCAGCTCGGTGACGATAAACAGCGTGACTACGATCAAGGCGACGACAACGAGCATGCCGTTCACGTCAGTGTCCTTGAACCATGACCGCGACGAGCAGGACGAGCGCGACACCAACGGCGAGGGCCGAAGTTGCTGCCGCAGCGAGGGCGCGCACGAGCGGACCAACCGGGGCGACCGCGCGTTTGAAGCAGAGTAGCGCCACGGCGAGGCAAACTGCGGCGAGAGGGATCGCGAGCTGGTCGACCGCGATCGGTAGGCGTAAGCCAGATGTGGTGGCTGCAACGAGCTCGAACATGAGACCTCCTAGCCAATGCCTTGACATGAGGCAGCGACCGGATTCTGGCTCCGTCCGCTTGGTCCATATCCTGATCTTGGACCTCCCACCAGGCGACGTGCCTGAATCCCTTAGTCTCATGCTGAATGTCGGCTGCACGCGCCACAAGTGCATATGCAGCTGACGCGAATAACGGACATAAACCCCGTAAATGGCTAGGTAGCAGGTAGACACATGACTGATCGTTACTTCGGCCGGGTTCTGAGGGGCTTGACCCCTCGGGACGCTCGCATAATGTCAGCTGGCGCTTCGAAGCATGCGCACGAGTAGAACGATGGCGGGAACAACTATGATCAGCGTTGACAAAGAGGCCAACGGTGCCACAGGTCCAACACTCGAACTGCTGGCAACCGCCTGCACGAGTGGAACCTGCCCGACGATCTTCAAGTCTGACCGAGGAACGATCCTGATCCAGGGATATGCAGTCAACGCGCAACAAGCTGGAGTGACGCTTGCTGCGGACGAGCTGTTGGTGGAGATCCCGGCAGAGTTGCTTGTGGCTGCCTACTCAGCCTCAGCTTGACCTTCAGTTCCAACGTTGGCGACTACCACACCGAGCGAGGAGGGCGAACGTGAGCACGGAGTCGGCTGAAGATTCCAGCGACTCGTCCGAGCCGCCCGGTGTGGCCATCGCCCGCATGCGCCGTGAGGCTCACCTCACGGGACAGCAACTCGGCCAAATGGTGAAAATGAGCCAGGCCAAGATTTCCCGGATCGAAACGGGACAGACGTCTGCGTCACCCGACGATGTCGCCCGTCTTGCCCGCGCGCTCGGCGTCTCCCGCGAGACTACCGACAGGCTGATCGCCCAAGCCGAACGCGCGCAGAATCGCATGACCGACTGGCGGCAAGCCACCGGCGCCGTCGGAGGCATTCAGTCCGAGGTCGCTCGGATAGAAGCCAAGACACGGGAGTTCCGAATCTTCCAGCCGAGCGCGATTGTCGGCTTGGCTCAAACAAGTGAATATGCCCGCGCAGTGCTGTCCTCGATCGATGTCGTCTACGGCCGTAAGGAGCGCCAGGGCCGAGTTACGAGCGTGGCTGAAGCGGTCTCTGCCCGCGTGCGGCGCCAGGAAGTGCTAATGGAGCCTGACCGCCAATTCCATTTTACAATGGGGGAGTCCGCCTTAAGTAGTAGGGTCGCGGAGCCAATTCACATGCTGGCCCAAATTGAGCGCCTCCGCCAAGTAGCGGAACAGGATAATACCTCCCTAAGAATCATTGCAGCTGACGCCCACCTTCCGTTTCCGCTCATTCACGGCTTCGAGCTCCTCGATGACTCGCACGTAGTCATAGATGCCTTCAATACGGCGATGATGAGCCGCGGTCGTGAAGACATCGCGTCTTACCGCCGCATATTTGACACCCTGGAAGAAATCGCTACCGCCGAGGTCAGGCCATTGCTCGACAAATACCGTCGTGAATACCGGAACCTCGCGAGTTGAAAGACCCCTTGAGGGAGTAACTAATCTAGGCGGGTATTCCCCTCACGCGACCTCAGGCAACCAGGCCCGTGGCAAATCAGTCCGTACTGCCCGCCCTCATCGGCAGTCAGGACGCCGACCGGCACGGGACGCCAGCCACCGAGCGTGACGACGGGCCGTCCGCCTCGAGCACGGACGGCGGCAGATGAATGAGTGGTTTGCGATTTACGGCACCAGCCTTCGAATCTCGATCCGTGCGCCAGGTTGCTCACCGATACCACCGTGCGCTGACCTACCAGCCGCGAGTGGTGCGCGTCGTCCCGCCCGCCTCACCCTGGTTTGCTGATCAGGCAGCGCAGGAGGGCGCCAGCGTCGGGGCCGTACTTGGCCGCGTACAAGGCGTTCACTTGATCGTGCGTCTCAGTCTCCGAGTCGGCGAGGACGTAGCGCCGGTCGCCGTCCCCGAGCACGATCACCTCGTGCTCGGGGTCGACGGCCTGTTCGACTGCTGTCGGGTTGACATCGACCCAGCGTTGGCCGTCGAGCAGCACGTATCGTAGGTAGTGTTCTTCGCTCGTATTCCGGACGGTGAGCTTCACGCCCAGCCGGTAGTGGTCATCGAGGCGTCGAGGGCCGGCGCTGGTCCACCGGTTGTCGAACGCCTCGAGCGCGAGACTGCCCAGGTCACCCAGAACCCGGACCTCACGCTGGGTGCTTTCGCTCACTCGCCGATTGCTGAACACGCCGTACGAGAGCCAGTTGTCCACGCGGTAGAAGGCGTGTGCCGGGCCGACCGAGCTGATCCGCACCTCGAAGAGGTCGCGGTGCCGGGCCGGTAGGTCCTGGATGATGGCTGTTAGCCGCTCGATGTTCTGCCGCATCAGACCGATCGCGTCGGTGGGTGCCACCTGCCGTGCCCGCTCGGCCGCGTCCGGGCTGGACGGGTCGGTCAGCATGAAGCGGAACCGCACGCCCCGGTCAAGGGCAGCATGCATGGCTGGCTGGAACCCCTTCTCGTGCTGGCTCTCGAGCAGGCCGGTCCAGTGCTTCCAGACGTCCACCCGGTCGGTGGAATGCTCGATCCGCCTGATGACCGCGCTGTAGTCGAGACCGTTGCGCCGACGAACCACGTTGCGGGACAGCACAACAATCAGCGGCTGAAGCACGAGCAGTGCGAGCACCAGATCCAGGAGGTTCGACCCGACGTTAATCCGCACGTCGGTCGCGAACCCCTGGACGTGCCGGACCGGGTACATCAGCGCGAACGCGGCCACCAACAGCAGGACACCGATCAACGAGTAGAGGTAGTAAATCCCGCGTCCCCGCATCGATCCATGGTGGCAGGAGACGATCGATCGGTCCACATAGGTCCGTCCGCAGAATTTGGTCGGCCGCCACGGCATGTGTGCAGAACGGCTGGACAGGCAACAGCCCGCGGCCGCCCGCCTGCCCTGGCCTGCACGTCGAGCCGGGCGCCTTCACCTGGCCGGCCGAGCCACGCCACAAGCACTTCCGGATCGTGGTTTCGCTATTCGGACCGGCGGCGGACCGGCCGGCAGGTCGGCGAAGGTGAACTCAGAGGGCTACTCGTTCTGGTCGAACTCGGCGGGATCAGTCGGACGCGGCGGAAACCGTCTGCAATTGTGGCGACTATCGTGGTCGCATTTTCGCTGCACCGGACCATGGCGGAAGAAGATGGGCTTCCATAACTGTTCTCCTTATTCAACTCCGCATGGTTCCCGCGCACTGTCATCGGCAAATGTGTACGTTCGACTGGCTATCGCGGAATCAGCGGCCTCGATAGACGGTGGTGTCGGCTTGAGCACCGTGTCGCGACCCGGCGGGCCGGTCAGGTGTGGATGCCGAGTCGTCGAGGCTGGTCGCGAGTGGGTGGGGCTGTCCGGTGAGGGCGGCGAGGGCGGTGGCGACGGGTGATCTTCATGCCGACGCGATTGCCAGTGCACCGAGGCTCAGCACGCCGGGCTCGCTTACTGGCGAACGACGGCGCTGGGCGGACTACGCGCCGGTTTGGGCGCTGTCCGGAACGGCCGGGATGGGCGAGTGACAGCTCGAGTCCGGCGCCCTCGTCGTCAGATTTCGTGGCCGCGTCGTCAGTCCGGTTCCACTGATTGCGCTGGCACGTGGCCGCATCGTCATGGCGTTTGCCGCGCCGGTCATCATACCGCCGAGCCGGGCGCGCGATTTTCGTTGGCCAGTGCGGCCCCGAGTTCGACGCGGGACGTGATTCCGCGCTTGGTGAAGACCTTGTGCAGGTGGTATTCGACGGTGCGCGGGCTCATGAACAGCCGGGTGGCGATTTCGGGGTTCGTCAGGCCCTCCCGCGCGAGCCGAGCGATCTGCAGTTCCCGCGGCGTCAGATCGCTGGTGGTCTCGACGCTTCGCCGGCGGGCGTTCTCCCCGGTTGCCCGCAGCTCGCGCGCCGCGCGGCCGGCGAATGCCTCCATGCCGGTCGTGACGAACATGTCGTGGGCTCGACGCAGGTGCTCGCGTGCCTCCGACCGGCGCCGCTCACGCCGCAGCCATTCGCCGTACAGCAGATGGGCGCGGGCCGCTTCCGACCGCAGCCGGGTGCCGCCGAGCCGCTCGATCGCCTCCCGATAGAGGTCATCCGCCGCCTTGTCCGTCGCGAGCAGTGCGCGCGAACGGGCTTCGATTCCCGTTGCCCAGCGGCTCCGGCTCGCCTGCGTGGTCGCCACCAGTTGTTCCAGCGCGGTCGCGGCCAGCGCGGTGTCTCCGCAGCGCACTGCCGCCTCGACGAGTTCGGCCGGCGCCCACTGGGCCGCCGCGCCCGGGACCGGACTGTCGGAGCTCGCGGCGCTGGCTGCCTCCCGGGCCTCCGCGTATTGGCCCAGGCCGTTGTAGAGCACGGCGCGGGTCCATTGGACGTTTGTCAGCCCGACTCCTTCGCCGCGCGCTGTCGCCTCGCGGACGGCTTCGGTCCCCAAGCGCTCTGCGTCCGCTTTGCGACCCTGCCACGCCGCGAGAGCGAGGGCGCCGTAGTTGGTGAGCTGCATGCCGGTCGCCGTGGTGATGGTTTCGACCTCGTCGACGAGTGTGGCGGCTTCGGCCAGGTCGCCTTCGAAGAAGTACAGGAGGATGCGAGAGCTGAGGGCCAGCGGCAGCACCGTGAGGGCACCGGCGCTGCGAGCGAGGTGTACGTGGCGTTCGGCCAGCGTTCGCAAAGTGTCGTCGTTCCACCGCGCCATGGCGAGGATGAACGCGAGCCACAGCCAGCGCAACTCCTCTTCGACGGATACCGACCCCTGCTGAAAAAGGTGGAGCGCTTGTTCCATCGACGGCGTCGCCACGTGAGCGCTTTCGGTGAGGAGCAGCGCGAACGCGTCCAGCAGGACGTCGGCCGCCCGGGGAGAGGCAGGCGACCGTGGCGCGGCTCGTGCCGCTCGGGCGATCTCCACCAGGCCGCCGCGCTTGGCGAGACGACCGGCGAACATCGCGGCGGACATGGCCTGCAGGTAGGTCTCGCGGGCCAGTGGGACATCGGAGGTGGCGAGTTGGCGGGCCGCGTCGAGTAACAGGGGAGGAGCCTGGTTGCCGTGGTTTGTCGTGAAGGCGATCTCGGCGCGGAGCAGGGTGACTTGGGCGAGTATGGCTTCGTCCAGAGAGCCGCTCCGGGCCACGGCCAGCAGTTCCTGAGCCGTGCTGGCCGTGCCGGCATCGTGATAGGCCCGGGCAGCGGCCAGAGCGCGCCGCGCGTGATGTTCCGGATCAGGGGTGAACATGACCGCGCGGTGCAGGAAGGCGGCCGCCGCGGCCAGGCCGCCCCGTGCCCGTGCGCGTCCCGCCAACTGCTCGAGCTCCGCGGCGAGGGCTTCGTCGGGGGCCGCCGTCGCATGGGCGCGATGCCACGCCCGCCGTTCCGCTTGAGCATCACCGTCGAGCGCATCGGCCAGCGCCGCGTGCGCGCTCATTCGATCCTGTGGCGACGCCGATCGGTACACGGCCGAACGCACGAGGGGATGACGAAACCGTACGCGGGTGCCGAACTGGATCAGGTCGGAAGCAGGCGCAGCAGCAGCGGTGCCCGCGCTGACGCCCAGCAGAGCAGCCGCACGCCAGACCACGAGGGGATCGCCGTGCCGTTCCGTTGCCGCCAGCAGCAGCAGTTGCCGGGTGTCCGGCGGCATCTGGGCGAGGCGCCGCAGAAAGCTTGCTTCGATGTGAAGAGAGAGCGCCCGAGCGACCGGAAACCCGTATCCGCCGGCCAGTTCCGCGTTCGTCAGTCCGCGCGGGAGCTCTAGCAGGGCCAGCGGGTTTCCGCGTGCCTCGGCGATGAGCTGATCCCGCACGCGCTCGTCCAACGGGCCGAGGACCGCTGAGTCCAGCAGTGTCCGGGCGTCGCCATCGCTCAGCCCGCCCACCCGCAACCGTGGCAGATCCGCCTTACCGATTCGACTGTGTTCAAGCTCGGAGCCGTCCTCGGCGTCGCGGACCGCGAACACACAGGCGACCGGCTCCGCGCCCAGCCTGCGGGCTACGAATGCCAGTACGTTCGCGGATGCCTCGTCGAGCCACTGGAGGTCGTCGACGACGCAGAGGAGCGGACGACTGTCGGCCGCCGAAGCGAACAGACCGAGCACGCCGAGCCCCAGAAGGAAGCGATCCGGTGGTGGCCCGCCACGCAGGCCGAACGCCGTGCCTATAGCGTCGCGTTGCGGTTGCGGGAGCCGGCCGCGCAGGTCCAGCAGCGGTGCACAAAGCTGATGCAGTGCGGCGTACGTGAATTCCGCCTCGGACTGGATGCCCGTCGCGGACACCACACGGCAGTCGCCGGCTTGCCCGGTCAGATAGTCCAGCAGGACCGACTTGCCCACGCCAGGTGCGCCGTGGACCACGAGCGAACGGCTTTGCCCGTCTCGCACCGCCGCCAGTAGCCGATCGAGAGCTGCGCACTCCGCCTCGCGCCCCAACAGCATGAAGGTGCGCTGCCGGGGCGCGAAACGTGTGTCGTCCGAAGTCGCTGCCATGTCGCCCCCGTCCGGCGGTGCCTCGAGGCAACTCTAGGCAATGACACCGGATCGTGTGAATCAGCAGCAGGGGCTTCGGCCGGAGAACCGTTCCTAGCCGGCCGCGGCCTCGCGGATGAGGTCGACCACGGCGGGCGCCTCGGGGATGCCGACGCTGTGGGAGCCGCCCGCCAATTCCACGGTGCGCCGGGATCCGGCTCGCTGCGCCATGAAGCGGTGAACCGCCGCGGGGATGTTCTTGTCCTCGGTACCGAAGAGGAACCAGGAGGGCGTGGTCTTCCAGGCCGGCTCGCCGGAGGCCTCGTTCAGGGCGGACTCGACGATCGGGCGCTGCCCCGCCGCCATGATCGCGGCCTCGGCTGCCGGGGAGTCGGCCGCGAACTGGAGGTGGTAGCGGTCCTGCCGAATGTAGAGGTCAGTGTTGCCGTCGGACAGCTTGACCGGCGCGAGCGTTTCGCCGAGGGTGCCGCCTTCGTACCGGCCGGCGAGCTCGGCTGCGCTCTCGCCCGCGTCCGGGGCGAAGCCGCCCACGAAGACCAGCGCTTTCACGGCGGCGTTCCCGGCGGCTCCGTTGGAGATCACGCAGCCGCCGTATGAGTGGCCGGCGCAGACGATGTCACCGTCGATCCCGGCCAGGACGTTGCGCAAGTAGTCCGAGTCGTACGCCAGGCCGCGCAACGGGTTCGCCACCGCCAGCACGGGGAAACCGTCGTCCAGAAGTGCGGCGATGACTCCGTTCCAGCTGGCCGATTCGGCGAAAGCGCCATGAACGAGAACGATTGTGGGCTTGTCCTTGCCCGTCGTGGTGATATTCATGATCATCTCCTCAAGGTGTGGTCGGATCGTCACGACATGCTGTCGGTGGTGCCCAGGGCTTGGCGCAATGCCGCGATGGCCTGCGCGATCGCGGCCCGGGTGGCGTGTGTGTCGCTCAGCGGGTTGAGCATCATGAAGTCGTGTGTGATGCCGTCGTACCGGACCGCCGTGACCGCGACGCCTGCGGCCCGCAGATTCGCCGCGTACGCCTCGCCCTCGTCCCGCAGGACATCGGCCTCGTCGACGATCACCAGGGCGGACGGTAGGCCGGCCAACTGCTCCGGTTCCGCTCGCAGCGGGGAGGCGGTGATCTCCTGTCTGCGCACTACATCTGGTGCGTAGGCGTCCCAGAACCACTGCATCGCCTTGGCGGTAAGGAAGTAGCCGGTGGCGAACTGCTCGTAGGAGCCGCTGTCCATCCGGGCGTCCGTGACCGGGTAGTACATCGACTGGTGCACGAACCGGACGTCGCCGCGCTCCTTGGCCATCAGCGCCAGCGCGGCGGCCATGTTGCCGCCGACCGAGTCACCGGCCACGGCCATCCGGCTCGGGTCGAGCCCGTGCGCCGCACCCTCGCGCATGACCCAGCGAGCGGTCGCATAGCCCTGCTCGATCGCGACCGGGTAGTGGGCCTCGGGCGATCGTGTGTACTCCACGAAGACGACGGCCGCCCGGGCGCCGACCGCGAATTCACGCACGAGCCGGTCGTGGGTTGCGGCGTTGCCGAGAATCCACCCGCCGCCGTGCATATAGAGGATCACGGGCAGGACGGAGAGCGTCCCCTTCGGCCGGACGATTCGCACCCGCGCGTCGCCCACGTCCGCCGGAACGGTGATCCACTCCTCATCGATGGGCAGCAGCGCGATGGGCGCGGCCTGGACATCGTCGAGGACCTTCCGGGCCTCGGCCGGTTCCAGGTCGTACAGGAAAGGTGGTTGAGCGGTCGCCTCGACGAATTGCTGGGATGCCGGCTCGAGAACAACTTTGCCGGGAGTGATGACGGTCATGACGGCTCCTCCGGACGCGGTATGGGCGCGTACGCACTCAGTGCCGAGGAATGTGGCTCCTCCGGCTCAGTAGCGATCGTCCGGGCCTAACGGTCGTGCTCGCATCCGTGTGTCCCTAGCCCTGTGACGGGCGGCGGTTCACGGGTACGAAATGGGGCGGCCTGCGGAGAAGCCTGCTCGCCTGCTCACCTGCGTGCGGTGCACTCACGATTTCGTCGGCACGGCGCGGCAGCGAACCGCCGGAGCGGCGACAGACGGGCCCTTGAAATGGGGAAAATGCGGTTTTACTCTGCCATGTTTGGTCCACCAACGTTTGCGCAGTCTCAAGGATTTGACGCTGCCGGACGACGCAAGCGGCAAACTGCTGGATGAGCTCGAAAGGCTCCTGCTGTACCCCGGGGTCAGCGATCTTCTCGTCCAGGAGTCCGGCCGTGATGTGGTGCCAGGACGTGTCTGAATTTCCGTGACACGTAGCTGTCAACCTGGGTCTGGCCGGCGTTGGCCAAGGCTGCTGTACAGCAGCGAAGTACAGCAACCGATCCGACCTCATCAACCTGTCAACGGCGGCTGAATCTGGACCCCTCTGGGACGGTTGAAAACGGACCCCCTCGTGTTGGTTGATCTACTAGTCGTTGGTTTTGGTGGCCGCGGGGACGCGGCCGAGGTCTCGGTCTTTGAGCCGGTAGCTGTCGCCCTTCATCGAGATCACGTCTGCGTGGTGGACGAGCCGGTCGATCATGGCTGCGGCGACGACGTCGTCGCCGAAGACCTCGCCCCAACGCCCGAAGGGCTTGTTCGACGTGACGATCAGCGAAGCGCGTTCGTAGCGGGAGGAGACGAGCTGGAAGAACAGGTTCGCTGCTTCGGCCTCGAACGGGATGTAGCCGACCTCGTCGATAATCAGCAACGGGATCCGGCCCAGTTTCACCAGCTCGGCCTGCAAGGTTCCGGCCTGATGAGCGTCGGCGAGTCGGGACACCCACTGCGCGGCGGTGGCGAACGCGACCCGGTGCCCGGCCTGACAGGCCCGGATACCCAGGCCGATGGACAGGTGTGTTTTCCCGGTTCCGGGCGGCCCGAGGAACACGACGTTCTCTTTGCCGGTGACGAAGTCGAGGGTGCCCAGATGCGCGATCTGGTCGCGTTTCAGTGAGCGTTGATGGTCGTAGTCGAACTCCTCCAAGCTCTTGCGGGCCGGGAACCTCGCGGCGCGGATGCGGCCCCTCACCGCCGTGTGATTCGCCGGCGGCGACCTCGCGTTGCAGGCAGGCGGCGAGGAACTCCTCATGGGTCCAGGACTCGGCCCGGGCCCGCTCGGCGAGCCGTTCGACCGACGCAGCGAGTGAGGGTGCTTTCAACGCCCGGCTCAGGAAGGCGATCTCCGAGGCGACGTTGCGGCTGCTGGTTTTGGCAGGCATCAGGCCACCTCATCCTCGAGGCCGAACATGCGGTCGTAGTCGGCCAGGTCACGGTTTTCGACCTCGGTGCGGACCGGTGTCGTCCTGGCGGCGAGGCGGTGCGCGGCCCGCAGCAGGGTGGCGGCGTCGCGGTGCAGCGGGTCGGTGATGCTCTGATGCGCGGCCCAGCAGCGGGTGTGGACGGCGACGCTGCGGCCGTCGCAGGTGACTTCGACCCGGCCGGTGTCCGCGCGGATCTCGACCCGACGGCCGACCGCGGAGGGATGC
Source organism: Paractinoplanes toevensis (assembly GCF_018332695.1). Taxonomy (GTDB): domain Bacteria; phylum Actinomycetota; class Actinomycetes; order Mycobacteriales; family Micromonosporaceae; genus Actinoplanes; species Actinoplanes toevensis. The sequence goes on along the minus strand of NZ_BOQN01000111.1, from coordinate 12,069 downwards.
ACCGAGTAGTCGTTGGCGTCGACGCGGACGTAATGATCACGCGGCAGCCGGGTCGTCAGCCGCCAGCCGACCACCGGTGCGATCGGCGGCAAACCCACCATGGCTGCCCGGTCCGCGTCGATCCGATCCGCCGGCCGGGCCTGCAAGCTGCGATGGATCCGGTTGTTCGCCCGGACGAGCCACTGCTCCAGCTGGGCGTTGAAATCTTGCGGCGAGGCGAACCGCCGGCCGGGAAGAAACGACGTCTCGAGATAGCCGTTGGCCCGCTCGACCAGGCCTTTGGCCTCAGGATCCGCCGGCCGGCACTGGATGATCCAGAGACAGACGGCACCGGCGCCGGCACCGGGCCCGGCATCGACTGCTCGTGTTCCCGGCTCGTGACCACCAGAGTGCCGACTGCCAGTGCAGCGCCCACCAGGCCCACGACGATGGCGCCGATCGTCACTCGACGTCGCCGCTCGGGTCGTGGCGGCTCGTCCGGGCCGAAGCTCAGCACGTCGGTCATATCGTCAGTAAACGAGTCAAGCCGTCATTGCACCAGTAGCAGAATGCCGAGACCAGCGAGTGTCACGACGGGCCGTACTGGAGTCGGCACGAAGGATGAGCGAGTGGGGCCTGTTGCCCAGTTGCCGGCCGGCGGCCGCGTCGTACTCCTCGGACAGCATGCCGACGTCGTTGCGCAACTCGAGGAGCTTGATCGACTTGGTCGGGGCGGCGGCGGTCGCCGGCCCTCTTCACCGAGTCGGGGGCGCCGGTTCTGCTCAGGCCGGTCCCGTCACGGTCGATAACTCACTGGTCACGAGAAGTTACCCCGGGGGGTTGAGGTGGATCGACGGCGCTGGCCGGCGTGGAAGCTGTACCTAGCCTTCTCCGCGGTCGTGATGGCGATCTACTACGCCGTACCGGTCGAGCAGCTGCAGGCCGCGTTGGTCGGCGTGCTCGGCATCTCCTCGGCCGTCATGATCGTGGTCGGGGTGCGCCGGAACCGCCCGGCCGTGCGCTGGCCCTGGTACATGATGGCGGTCGCCCGGGCGTGTTTCGCACTCGCCGAGGTCGTGTACTGGATCCAGAGCTGGGTCACCGGCCACGACGTCTTCCCTGGCTACGCCGACGTGCTCTACCTCAGTTTCGCCGTGCTGCTCGCGATTGCCACGGTCGGCCTGGTCCGCGCCCGCAGGCCCGGTAAGGACCTGCCCGGCCTGCTCGACGCGCTGGTCCTGGCCACCGGTGCGGCCATGCTGTCGTGGGTGTTCCTCATCGTCCCGTATGTCCGGGCGGAAGATATGAGTGCCCTGGCTCGTGCCGTGTCGCTGGCCTACCCGGTCACTGACATCCTGGTGCTGGCAGTGCTGGCGCGGCTGGTCACCGGGCGCGGCGACCGGCCACCGGCGTTCCGGTTGTTCGTGTTCAGCGTGCTGTCCCTGCTGGTTGCCGACTCGGCGTACGCGATGCTCGAGCTGACCATCGGCTATCAGGCCGGCAACATCGTCGACCTCGGCTGGCTGGCCATGCAGGCATTGGGGGGCGCCGCGGCTCTGCACCCGTCGGTCGCGGCGCTGTCCCGCCGGAGCCCGGCGGTCGAGGAGGGTCCCGCGCCACGCAGCCGGATCGTGGTGCTGGCCGTGGCGAGCCTGATGGCGCCGGCCGTGCTGGCCATCGAGTGGATCCGCGGCATGCCGATCGACGTACCGGTCATCGTGGCCGGCTGCACCATACTGTTCCTGCTGGTCATAGCCCGACTCGATGGCCTCGTCCGGCTGCTGACCGGAGCGTTGCGCGCGGTCGAGGAACAGGCGACCACCGACCAGTTGACCGGTCTCGCGAACCGGCGCCGGTTCCACGACAGCTGGGCGTCCGCGCTCGGCCGGTCGGTCGGGCCGACCGCGCTGCTCTACATCGACCTCGACGGGTTCAAGCCGGTCAACGACGCGTTCGGCCATGAGGCGGGCGACGCGGTGCTGGTCGCGGTGGCCAGCCGGATCAGCGGACTCGTGCGGGCCGGTGACGTGGTGGCCCGGCTCGGCGGTGACGAGTTCGCGGTGATCCTGCCGTGGACCGACGACGCCACCGCCGACACGGTCGCACTGCGCATCGTCGACGCCCTGGCCGAGCCGTTCGAGACACCGACCCGCGCGGTGTACATCGGCGCCAGCATCGGCGTGATCCGGGCGGTCACCGGAGCCCACCCGGACGACGAACTGCGCCGCGCCGACACCGCGATGTACGCGGCCAAGGCGAACGGCCGCAACTGCATCCACCGCGATACCGCGGCCGAGCCCGGCGCCGACAACCGCGCTGCCGCGCAGCTCATGGGTGACGGCGGAACCTGACCCCGCAGAAGCTCGCCCGCTACCCAATGGCCACGGGCGAGCGCGGGCCGGCGCCCGTGGCGGGCGGCCGGCCCGGAGCCGTGTGGTGGGTGTTCAGCTGACCTGGACCAGGCGCCAGTTGTTCTTGGCGCTGCCGTTGTCCGAGTACTGGACGGCCTGGGTGCCCGCGGTGCTGGAGCCGTTGAGGATGGCGAGGACCTTGCCGCTGTTGACGTTGCTGATGCGGTAGGAGCCGTCGCTGTTGGCCAGCAGGGTCCAGCGGTGGTCGGCGGTGCCGGTGTCCCCCCACTGCAGGACGCGGGCGTTGTCGCCGGTTCCCATGTTCTCGACGCCGAGGACCTTGCCGCTGTTGACGTTACGGAACTTGACCGCGGAGCCGTCGGCGACCCGGACCCAGTTGTGGTCGGCGGTGCCGGTGTCACCCCAGACCACGGCCAGGCCGCCGTCGGCGGTGGACATGTTCTGCACGCCCAGAACCAGTCCGGTGGCGACGTTGACCAACTTGTAGGTGTCCCCGGTCGGGGTGGTGGTGCCGCCGCTCACGCTGGTCACGAACGTCATCGCGCTGCGGGCGGGCAGGGTGACGGTGAAGGAGCCGTTCGACATGGTGAGCGCGCTCTGGGCGGCGACGTTGCGGCCGGCGTCGGTCAGCCAGTTGGCGACGCTGCCGGACGCCGTGGTGTTGGCCAGGGTGAACTGCTGGCTCACCGCCGAGGTGTTCTTGTTGACCGCGACCACGACGACGCTGTTGCCGTTCTTGTACGCCGAGACGTACACGTTGCTCGCCGGGTTCGCCGTCGCGTCGATCCGCACATATCCGGGGCGAACGAACCGCGCGAAGTGGGCCATCATGGCGCCGCGCTTGCTGATCTGACCGTCCTCGCGCATCGGGCTGTAGCTGCGCCGCAGATACCACCAGACGTACGCCTGGAACTCGGCGTCGACCATGGCGCGGTGGATGTGCTCGCCGACATCGAGGGCCTCGGGCCAGGCGTCGCCGGAGTTGGCGTTGCTGTTGGGGTAGTAGACCTCGGTCATCCAGAGTTCTTTGCCCGCTCCCTTCTGCTTGAACAGCGGGTAGGGGAAGTTCGCGTACGACGTGCCGTACAGGTGGGCGCCGATGATGTCGACGTTGGCGAGCGCCGCGGCGTCGTTGAGGATCGGGTCCGACATCGATTTGACGTACTGGAACGACTCGGGTGCTATGACCCGGGTGCCGATCGAGCCGGCGTTCTCGCGCAGGAACTTGGTGATCTCCCCAGTGGTCCACCAGGTCCACTCCGACGCGTAGTCGGGCTCGTTCTGCATCGAGATGGCGTACAGGTTCACCCCGTTGTTCTTCATGTACGTGGTGAAGTCGTTCAGGTGGGTCGCGTACGCGGCGTACGAGCCGGCCTTGAGGCGTTTCTGGTTGGCTACGCCGTTGCGGGTGAACGTCTCGATCATGCTGGCGGGCGGGTTCCACGGCGACGCGAATACTGTCGCCCCGAGTTCGACCGCGCGTTTGGCCGTTGCCAGGTCCCGGCTCCAGTCCGAGGAGTTCTCGCCGACCGGGATCCGCAGGATGGAAAACCCCAGCTGGCCTTCCCCGTTGCTGAACGCGGTGGTCCGCTGGGCGGCTGTCAGGTCGCCGATCCAGGCCGCGTGGGACATGGCACCGAAGCCTTTGATCGTCTGCTTCGGGACCGACGGGTTGATGTTCGCCGCCGCCGCCGAAGCATCCGTGGCCCTGATGACCGACGCCGCGACCGTGGCAACGGGAACCGCCCCCATCGTCGCCAGCAAAGTCCTGCGGCGCAGCACCTTCCGCCTGTCGTCCATCGGCTCGTTCTGATCTTGCTTCATGTCTCGTCCTTCTGACTGTCGGCACCAAACCGCGCCCTGGCGGTCCTCCTGGCTTCGTCGGCACCGATCCCTGAACCGTCGCGGAAATTGCCTCAGATCCGGCGTCAGCATTCATCTATTGATCGATGCACATAAATTGTTAGCACACCCTGACGGAACCAGTCAATTTCCGCGGCGACCATTTATCCAGGGTCGACTTGCTCGACGTAAGGCGGCATTATCGCAACGATCGACAGGGCGTAGAGCAATTCTCCTTTCTACTGTATCAGCAGCTCAGAGACATGATCAAGAGTCGTCCCGCCGATCTCGACAAGCCGCGACCAGGCGAGGCAGGCTGGCATAACAAGTTTTCGGTAGGACGTTGTTTAAGTCTTCATTAGTTGTTCGAATTTCCAGCCAAGAAAAATTCTCACAGTTACTTCACAGCAATTTTGATCCTGCGTAGCGGTTTGGTTTGGAGACACGTTACGGGTCTTGACGCGGGTCGAGGCGATAGACGATGGCCTCGCCGATCTGCCGCCGATCGATGCCGAGGCCGTCCACCGGTCGGCCGAGAGTTCCCTCCCATGGTGTTCCGGCGAGCCGGTCGGGCAGGACCACCACCGATCGGATGCCGACCTGGCGGAGGAAGGCGACGCTGACCGCGTCCGGGAAGGTGGTCAGGCTCCGCCGGATCCGCTCCTGGGAGTTGGGTACGAAGTTGGCGAGCCCGTTGGCGATGCGTGGGAAGCCGTCGGTGCTCCAGAACATGATGTTGAGTTCGAGCAGACCGTCGCTGGGCAGGAACACGGCCGGCGCGGCGAGGGAGCGCATGGCCACCGGCGACCGCGGCACCTCGGGATGGGGTGTCCGGTTCACTCCCTCGCCGATCGCCAGCGCCAGCGGGATCAGCAGCGCGACGTGGGCCGCCCATCGTCCCGGCCGGGCGGCGGTGAAGGGGTGCCGATCTACCCGGGCGGCGAGTTCAGTGATCATGCCGGCGGTGAGGACGGCGAGCAGCAGGCCGGCCCAGACCATCAGCCGTCCGGGGGTACGCAGGGCGTCCCAGCCGGGCAGCAGGCGAGACAGTGTCAGGTAGCCGGGATTTCCGTCCGCGCCGAGGTTGCTGCCCAGGGTGAGCGCGCCGGTGCACAGCACGCCGAGTCCGAGCAGGATCCGGTATCGCGCTCGGAAGACCGAGTAGAACAGGCCGGCGACGCCGAGCAGGAGCAGCGTGGCGCCGGGGAACACGGCCATCTCGGGCGGCCAGGACAGCGTCGCGCGGGCCGGGGCGGACGAGCCACCCCACAGCCAGGAGTCGCCGGGAGTGATGAGGAAGCCCTGCAACGGCGGCGAGAACATCCGGCTCCAGCTGAGATCCCGGTGGGCCTGCGGGTTCAGGTCGAGGACGCGCAGGTACGGCCGGGCCATCAACAGGCTCGCCGTGGCGAAGAGCAGGCCGCCCAGGGCGTCCACGGCAAGCAGCCGCTCCCCGTACGGCAGTCGCCCGTGCCGCCACCGCGACCAGCCGGCCGATGCGGCGAACAGGGCACCGGCGACGAACAGGAAATACACCAGGGGCAGGCCGACGGCGAATCCGAGAGTGATCTGCCAGGACGCGACCGCCCAGCCGGCGAGCGCCCAGCCGGGGCGATGCCGGCCGGGTTCCCGCCCGGCGCGTAGCGACCAGCCGTGCCCGCGAGCGAGCATGGCCAGGCACAGCGCGATCCCGCCGACCGACAACACGTTCAAATGCCCGCTGTGCGCCAGCCGCCAGGGGGCGAAAGCCCAGGCGACGCCGGCCGCCGCGGCCGCGAGCCGCGCCGCGCCGAGCTGCCGGACCAACGCGTACGCTCCGACGAACGCCAACGCGTAGGCCAGGACGAAGAGCAGGTTGTACCGGAAGACGGCCGCCTCCGGGCCGGTGCCGATCAGCCCGGCGGGGGCATAACCGAGCAAGGTATCGGTGTACGCGAACGAGTACGCCGCCGGGAAGAAGGCGTTGGTCTGCCACAGCTGCGACGGATCGGTTCGCAGGGCGTGCCCGGCCCAGGCGATCTGCCACGCCTGCAGGGTCGGGTCGCCCAGGTCGCCAGGGATCGTGGTCCACGGGTGCCGCAGCGTCGGCCAGGTCAGCGCGACGGCCAGAAGCATCCCTGCGGCGATCACCGTCGAGTACTCCCGCGGTACCCGGGCAACGGTGCGTGCCGGTCGTCTGGCCGGTGTCTGGTCACCTCGCGAGCCGGTTACCTCGGCCATCGCCACGCTGCCGTGTCGCACCGGCTCCATGACCACCTCCACCTCGACGCTGTCGTCGGCTATTGCCACGTGAGCGCGTCGAAGTTCGGTGAGATCTTCACCGGTGACTGCGCCGCCGAGGTTCGATGAACCTCGGCGGCGCGGTCGGGTATGTCGATTCGGTGATCTCCGTCAGCGGCAGGTCTTGCCCTTGTTGATGCAGGTGGCGATCTTCTGCATGGTCTGGGCGGAGTTGACGTTGATGAAGTCGTTGTGGTCGGAGAACGGGTTGTGGTCTTCCTCGGGGAAGGAGTCGAGGGCGTACTGGCCCTTGACCTGCACGTCGCGGGGGATGTCGTAGGAGAGGGTGATGCGCAGCTGCGGGATGGCTACGAAGCCCTGCTTGCAGGCGCCGGTGCCGGGGTCGGCGAAGGCAACGTGGTCGCGGTGGTTGGTGCTGTCGATGTTCTTGCCGTCCCAGCAGCCGGGGAAGTCCTGTACGCGCTGGACCTGGCGGCCGGCCGGGCAGATCGGGTATTTGTCGGAGAGACGGCCGGTGAAGCCGGAGCAGGTCCAGGTGGAGCGGGCGTTGGCCGGGCCGCGGCTGGTCGGTTTGGCGTCACCGGTGAGCTCGCGCAGGAACTTCGGCATGGGCACGACCTTGCTGAGCGGGTTGCCGCGGTATTCGATGAGCACCGACTGCGGCCGTACGATCCCGCCGGTGTTGTTCGGCAGCTCCAGATTCGGGCCCTGCGGATCGGGCAGGGCGGCGGGCGAGCTGGGTGTGGCCGCTCCACCGTTCTGGCCGTTCTGGCCGTTCTGGTTCGGGGCTTGGTCGGTCACGGTGCAGCCGGCCAGTGCCTCCAGCCCCTGCGGGCGGGCGGCGCCGCGGGAGATGGCGATGCCGGTGCGGTCGAGGACGGCGGTTCGCTTGGCCTTCACCGGGCCGAGGATGGCGTTGTCGACGAATTTCTTCCCGCCCTGTCCGCGGGTGGTGACCAGTCGTTCGTTGGCCTCCGAGATCTGCCGGTCCAGTTCGGCGAGGTTGCGGTTGACCTCGTCGAGGACCTGCGCGGGTACGCCGGGCAGCTTGTCGCGGACCGTCGGGCACTGGACCTGCTGGTTGGCGACCAGGCCGGCCTTCACGCTGGCGGCGGTGTGGCGTATGGCCGCGTGCATGCCGTCATAGTTGGTGTCGCACTCCACGAGCGAGACCATGCCGGTGGTGCGGCCACCGCCGGCCGCGGCGATGCTGTCGCTGATCCCCTTGATCAGCTCCGCGCGCTGCTCCCGCAGGTCGGTCAGGACGGACGCGTTGAGGCGGGCGTCGATGCGGCCCTTGCCCGCTGCCATTCGCTCGTTGGCCGCGGCGTATCCACGGTCGGGTTCGGCCAGCCGGCTGTCGACGGCCCGCTTGGCCCGCACGGGTACGGCGGGCAGCCGATTCCGCACGCTGGGGCAGGTCACCATCGGCGTCGTCGCGGCCAGGGCGCGCTGGGTCTCGGCTCCGGACCGGACGGTTCGGTCGATGCGCACGACCGGCCAGAAGTAGGAGGACTTGTCGCTGTTGCGGCAGGTGGTCCCGGACGCGTCGAGGTCGGCGTTGGACGAGTTCGCGGTGATGGCGAGGTTGCCGGCGAAGTCGTGGACGTGCTCGGCGCCGTTCTTGATGCCGGGCTGCGCGACCGGGTTGTCCGGGCTGAACTTGCCGTTGCCGTTGGTGCCGCAGTCCACGGTGAAAGTGCCCTTTGACGCGCCTGCGCCGGGTGCGGCGTTGCGCACGTTGGGCTGGACCTTCTCGATAGCGACGAACTGGTTCAGTTCGGTCGCCGCGTCCGCCGTACCCTTGCCGCCGCTGGAGACGAAGGGCCCCCGGCCTTGACCGGCATGCCGGTGCGTTGTTACGGGCCGGGCGTCAGGGCGGCTATGCCGAGTTCGGCCATTGCTCGTTGGCCTTCGGCGGATGGATGCAGGTGATCACCTGAGTCGTACTGCGGTCGCAGCCTGGTGGTGTCTTCCGGATCGGCCAGTTCCTGATCGAAGTCGATGTACCCGTCGACGAGCTGCCCTTGTCTCAGCGCCGCGTTGACAGTTCGGCGGCAACGTTCGCCGTCGGCGGTGAACCTCTGATCGTCGGTGTAGTGGTAGCCGCCGTACGCAGTGATCGTGGTGGCGAGGACTCGTACACCGCGGTGGTGTGCGATCGCGACGAAGCGGCGGATTCCGGCGATGATCACTTGTGGGTCGTACTGGTGCGGCAGGGCCTGGATGTCGTTGATGAGGTCGGTGAGAACTATCTCGCGGACATTCGGTATGTCGAGCACAGCGGCCTCCCGGTCCAGGTAACTGGGGAGCCCTGGCGAGGTGTGCAACAGCCGGGTCGCGCCGATGCTCCGGTTTTCGAGGCAGAGAGGCGTCCGTGTGCGCTCGAGGTGCTGCCGGACCAGGTGCGGCCAGTCGGCTCCGGGTTCGGCTCGGTAGCCCGTGGCGATGGACGCGCCCACCACGGCGACGCATCCGGGCGAACTCGGTGTGCGCTGAAAGAGCGTCGCCTTCACGATGAACGAGGCGGCCAGAGTGGCCGCCAGGACAGCGCAGCCGAACAGGGCGGCGCTCTTTCCGATCCGCACGTCAGAGTCGTCCGATCGTTTGTTGAGTTCGAAGCGGCGCCGGTGGGTGTTTCCAGACGGTCACCGTCGCGGGACGGAACCGGCGGTGTCGGCCACGCCGGTCTGCTGGATGGCGTCGTTGAACTGGATACTGGTCGTGCTGCCGTGGTTGAGGATGCGCTCGCCGAGGAAGGCATGGGTGTCGCGGTCGAAGAGGAACTGGACGTTGCCGAGGCGGGGATCGTCCAGGCCGACCGCCTCGCCGGTTCGTCCGGCGGCGTCAGTGGCAGTCGGCACGTACGTGATGCCCTTGATCGTCGAGGCGGCCTGGAACAGAGCGGCCTTCTGCGCCGGCGGGGCCGTCTCGACAAGTTCGCGGACCAGGCTCCAGATCCCGACATCCCGGCTGACGTTGTTGTATCGAACACTGTCCTGGACGTACGGGTCCTCGCCGAGGACCCGTGCCAGAGCGGCGGGATCGGTCGGCAGCTTGGCGAGCACCGCATACGGCGCGGTGCGCAGCCCGGCGGCCGGATCGTACGGGGCGATCGCGCCGCTGGTCGAACCGAGGAATCCGGAGGAGCGGATCAGTCCGGGCCGGGATCCATCGACGGATCTCCATTCCTGGACACGCTGGCGCCCTCCGGAGGTCACGTGGACAACTTCGACGTAGGTGAACTGCTCGGCTCGCGGCACCGCGGCCGGGACGCCGGCCACCGCTGCCGCCGCTTGAAGCACGGTCGACGCCTCAGCCGTGGAACCCCCGTCGGGCGAGCCGACGACCTGGTAGCCGAGTATGGCCACGGTAAGGATCACCACGCCCGCGGCGGCGAGCATCGTCCGCCGGGCCGGAAGCCACCGGCTTTCCCTGCGCCGGCCTTCGATCTCGCCGAGCAGCCGTAGCCGGCCCTGGGCGCGGGCCCGCGCGGACATCGCAGGTGTGTCCTGACGCAGCTGGGTCAGGACATCGAATTCGTCCATCAGCGTTCTCCAGATTTCGTGACGGTCTCATCCAGGACGCGGCGTAGCCGCTCGCGAGCGCGGTTGAGGCGAGAACGTACGGTTCCGACCGGAATATCGAGTCCTTCCGCAATCTGCTCATAGGACAGGCCCGTCCAGGTGAACAGGAGCAGAACGTCGCGCTCCTTGGCGGTGAGCCGGGCGAGAGCGGCCGCCACCGCTCGCCCCTCGACCTCCGCGGTCACCCGGAGCACGACCTCCTCGGCGTGGTCGAGACCGGCCAGGGGATCGACGCCGGTGCGGGCCAGAGCACGGTAGCCGGCGCTTTCGGTACGCCGGTGCCTGCGCAGCAGGTTGGTGGCGATGCCGTACAGCCAGGGGCGGGCGTCGGCCCGGGTGACGTCGTAGCGTCGCCGCAGCCGGAACGCCACCAGGAAGGTCTCCGAGCTCAGGTCGTCCGCCACCGTCGTACCCGCCCGCCGGGCCAGGTAGCGGTGGATCGCCTCGGCGTGCCGGTCGTAGACCTCGGCAAAACGCTCGGCGTGGGTCAAGGAGGCCTCGATCACCGCGCCATCGCTGACTGCGGTCACCGGTTCGTCCATCCAGCCATGCGCGGCCGCCGTCATCGCGTACGACCGCCCGGCGCTCTCACGTCGTTGCCCATTCAACCTCCCGAGTGTGGTTCCCACCCCGCTATTGCCACCGGCGGGGCCCGGGTTCGGTGTCAATTTTCCCGACATCCCTCGCCACGCGGGACAAAACCGGGACAGGTGGGCATGACCCGCGTTACCGGGCGCGCCGGAGATCTCGCCGAACTCGACGCGTCGTCGTGGCAATAGCTCGACGACAGCGATTTCTTCAGCAAGATCCCCGACGCAGCACAAGGGCGATGCGCATGCTGGCAACATCCAACGGCTTGAGGCCGATGCCGCGGCCGGTCACCGACGGGCAACCGCGCCACCAAAAGGATCGGCAACCACGGTCGGCGGGCCCGGCGAACGACGGCCGGCGCCGGCTGCCCGCGCTCGACGGCCTGCGCTACCTGGCAGCACTGTCCGTCGCCGTCTTTCACCTGGTCGCCGGCGGCGAGGACGGCCTGGTGAACCTCTGGGGCCGCCCCGGCGCAGACGTCTTCGGCGTGGGCTATCTCATCGCATCGTACGGCTGGGTCGGCGTTCCGCTCTTCTTCATGATCAGTGGCTTTGTCATCTGCATGAGCAGTTGGAATCGCAGCCCGGCCGAATACGCCGTCTCCCGGTTCGTCCGGTTGTATCCGGCCTTCTGGGCCTGCGTTCTGCTGACCACCCTGGTCACGATCTTGCACCCGGACGTCTTCCACCCCGTCGGATTCCGGGCGCTGCTGGCCAACCTCACGATGCTCCAGGACCCTTTGGGTACGCCCCGGGTCGACGACGTCTACTGGACGCTCTGGCTCGAACTGAAGTTCTACCTGCTGTTCCTCGTCGTACTCCGGCGCGGTACAACATACCGTCGCGTCGTCGGGTTCTGCCTGGCCTGGACCATCGCCTCCGTGCTCGCAACCGAGGTGCACCAGCCTTGGCTCGACGCCCTGCTGATCCGCGGCAACTCCCAGTACTTCATCGCCGGCATCGCCCTGTACCTCATCCACCGCTACGGTTCACGGCCGGTCCTCTGGACCCTGGTCGGATCGAGCTGGGCCTTGTCGATGTACTACTACGCCGGGAATCCCTGGCAGACCGTCCACGGCCACTCGTACGCGCCCTCGAGCGCGCTCATCACCGCCTGCTTCGTCGTCCTGGCACTACTGGCACTCGGCAAACTCGACCGCCTGCGATGGCGAGTACTGACCGTGCTCGGTACCGCCACCTACCCCCTCTATCTCCTGCACCGCGTCGCCGGTTTCACCATCGTCCACGCCTTGCGACAGCACCTGACGGCCTCGCCGGTCGTGCTGCTCGCCGGCCTGCTCGTCGCCCTTACCGGTGTAGCCCTGCTCATCCACCATCTCGTCGAACGGCCACTCGCACCCCGCCTGAAGGCGGCACTCACCCGGTCGAGGCACGCCGTAGGCGCTGTCCCCCGCCCGCAGCCGTCGCCAGGGTCGTGGGGTCCGTAACGCGAACGGT
>NZ_BOQN01000110.1 GCF_018332695.1 Paractinoplanes toevensis | reverse complement strand
CGTCGGCCCTCCGGGTTGTGGGTGAGGACCATGAGCCTGCTGTCGTCGAAGAACCACCAGTCTCGGGGTGCAACAGCGGACAGCAGGCCAGCTTCGGTGGCTTGCTTGACCGTGAAGTAGTGGATGGTTTCGCCGGCCGCGGTGTTGAAGTCGCCGCGCCAGCGCATCCACCGCTGGTAGTCGGTAGCCGGATCCTCGTGAACGCGGACCCGTGCCATCTGCCTGCCTTCGGCAGCGTGCTGTTTGACCATTTCGAGCCACGCCCGGTCTTCGTCCACGTCGTAGGGCGAGACCGGGCGTCCCTCGAGGAACCTTTGGAACGATTCCTGCTCACCGTCGACGGTGTAGAACGGCTGCACTTCGAAGCGGTACGCGGTCCGCTTGTATGTGCGCAGCTGTTCTGCGAACTCGGCGTTGGTGAGCGTGCGGCGCATGGTCAGGCGTTGCGGATGCGGTCGATGACGTCGGCGGGCAGGAACACTGCGGTTTCGTCGGCGCCGATGCCGGAGTTGTTGGCGCGGCCAACGGTGTGCACCTGGGCGAGCGCTTGCTCGTCGAGGACCTTGCCGACGAGGACGTAGCCGCCGTCGACTTCCATGATGCTGGGGCAGTCGCCGTTGCCGGAGTCGCCTGACTTCCACAGGAACTTGATCCAGTCGAAGCTCATGGGACATCCCTTCTTCGTGGGGTCCGAGCCGTTGTGGCTCGCTGCGATGGTCCCACCATCCGTGTGCCAATTGCGAGCGTGCTTGTGAAGTACTTGTCGTTTACTTCTTGATCGTTTTACACGAAAGCCCCGGTCAACGTGAAGTGACCGGGGCCGTGGGGGACCTCGCGCCGCAAATCTAGCACAGTT
>NZ_BOQN01000109.1 GCF_018332695.1 Paractinoplanes toevensis | reverse complement strand
GATCTCCGAGAAATGCGCGGATATCTCCCCCGTCGTCAATCCTTTCGCATATAACGACAAGACCATTTCGTCGACCTCGCCGAGCCGGCGTTGCCGTTTCTTGACGATCTGCGGCTCGAATGTCCCGTCGCGGTCACGGGGAACATTAATGGAGACTTCACCGGCCGCGTCCGACACCACCGTCTTCGACCGGCTCCCGTTACGAATATTCGTCGAGTCGCGGCCCTCGTCGGCCTGGTTCTTCTCGTGACCGAGGTGTTCGGTGATTTCCTCGTTCAAAGCGGTCTCGAGAACATTCTTGGTGAAAAGCTTCAGCAGCCCGTCCGGGCCGGTCAGCTCCAAGCCCCGCTGCCGGGCCTCGGCCACCATCGCCGCAGCTGCGGCCTGCTCCGGCGACAGCTTCCGGCCCCCGACACGGGCGTTCTTCCGTCGCCTCACGATCTCTGCGGTCATTACTCACAGTGCCCATCCCGCCGAACAAAAATCCGGCGAATCAGGCCAGAAACACCGTTCGTGGCACAGTCCC
>NZ_BOQN01000108.1 GCF_018332695.1 Paractinoplanes toevensis | reverse complement strand
TCCGCGCATTTCTCGGAGATCTACGGCGCCTCGATCTCGAAGGAAACAGTCTCGCGGATCACCGACAAAGTGATCGCCGAGATGACGGAATGGTCGGCACGACCGCTCGACACCGTCTACGCCGCCGTGTTCATCGACGCCATCGTCGTGAAGGTACGCGACGGCCAGGTCGCGAACCGGCCTGTCTACGCGGCCGTCGGCGTCACCGTCGACGGCCGCAAGGACGTCCTGGGGCTCTGGGCCGGTGTCGGCGGCGAGGGCGCGAAGTTTTGGATGAGTGTCCTGATCGATCTGAAGAACCGCGGCGTAACCGATGTGTTCTTTCTGGTCTGCGACGGATTGAAAGGCCTGCCCGGCGTGGTGGAAGCGGTATGGCCGCAAACAATTGTTCAGACCTGCATCATCCACCTGATCCGGAATACGTTCCGGCTGACGTCACGTAAGGAAAGCGACGCGATCAAACGGGACATCAAACCTATCTACACCGCACCGAACGCCAGCGCCGCACTCGCCGCACTCGACGAATTAGAAGAGAAATGGGGAACTAAATACCCGGCAATGATCCGGTTGTGGCGGAACGCGTGGAACGAGTTCATTCCGTTCCTCGACTACGACGTCGAAATCCGGAC